>CAZVFX010000059.1:0-45593 GCA_964626565.1 uncultured Myxococcales bacterium | reverse complement strand
CTCGGCATTGATAACGCATGCGTGGGACAATGTCCAATGGATAGCAGGTCCTGCCCGTGCACAAATCCAGGCAGGATCACCGGCGACTTTCGCCTTCGGACTGCTGTTTTCGTTGCTGGCCACACTCGTGTTGCGCCAGAATCTCGGCGTAGTTTTCGATGAGGTTCTCGGAGTAGAGTTGCCACTCCTCCACCTTGTCGCGGTAGCGTCTCGACACGTCGGGAAACTCGCCGGCAAGGTTGTTCATCTCGCCGGGATCGTCGTAAATGTCGTACAGCTTCTCCAGACTTTCGTCCTCGAGGATAAACTTCCACCGCCCATCAGCGACCCCGAGCTGGAACTTGGGCGGGCGGCCTCCAAACAGGGAGAAGCGCTGCTCGGTCGACTGAGTCAGGTCACGCCCTTTCATGGTGCAAGGGACCTCGAGGCCTAGGAGACCAAGAACGGTGGGCGCCACATCTATGTGAGACGTGGTATGGGGTATGGTCAACGGGCCGGAGGCCACCTGCGGTCCCAGGATAATCATGGGCACCCGGATCACCGGGTCGTACACATTTCGCCCGGCATGATTGCCGTGCGCCTCACCGTGGTCGGCGACGATCACGATAAGTGTTTCGTCTCCCAGCCCGGCCTCCTCAACCCCCTCCACGAGGTCTCGAATACGGTCATCCAGAAACCGGATGGCTCTCAGGTAGACCTGCACCCGTTCGCTTTGCTCGTATTCCTTGTGCTCCGGCGCGACCAGGAACGGATGGTGGGCAGCGAAGGTCTCGACCACGATGAAGAAAGGCTGAGCGCGCTCTTCTCGGATGACATCCAGCACTGCGTCAACCGTCACCCGGTCGTCAATTCCCCACGGTCCCTCCCACGCAGTCTCATGCCCCGGCATGTTGTTCATGTCCAGAGTCAGGTCAAATCCCCGGTGCCGCAGAAATCGCATACGGCGGTCGAACGCCAGGTCCTGGCTGGTGATGTAGGCGGTGAAGTACCCCTGCTCGCCAAGCTCCTCCGGAAGGCAACGGCACGGCATGCCGGGATTGATGCTGGTAATCGACTTGTAGCTGGGATAGGGCAACTCGGAGCAGAGCAGCGCGAGATGGGCCTTAGTCGTCAGCGACCAACTGGCGTTGTGACCCTCGAACATGGCCCCTTTCCGGGACTTGAAGCCGCGGGCCAGAAACGGCACCGGGTCCTCCTCCCATGACAGGTATGTCTGGCCCACCGACTCCGCAACGACTAGAAGCACGTTCGTTCGCTTCGGAATCCCCGGAAGAAGAGGCGTTGCCGGACTCGCCAGTTCCGTCGAGACCGAAGTCATGTCCATGATGAAAGGGTCACCGTCGCGCTGCCGCTGCGGGCCGAAGCTCTTCATCAGCGGCCGCAGGTAGGAGGCCCCCAACTCCACCACCGGGTTCTTCTCCATCTCCCACGTCCTGATGCGGATGCCACCAATCTCGCCACTCATGAGGAAGGGGAGGATAACCATGGTCAACACAGTTTCACCGGCGAGGATGCAGGCAACAGTCCTGGCGCGCAGCGCCCGCGTCTTGACGGTCCGCCAGCGGGCGACGAGCTTCGGGGCGAAAACGAGCACAACCCCGCCGAGGAAGGTGAGGAACAACAGCCAGGTTACCGACCAGAAAGAGACGTAACTGCCCACCGACTTGGCGAGCGCGGGCACCCAGTCGCCCAGCTCTCCCGCTTGCTCAAGCAGGGCTGCGTCGATGGCCTGCTTGTTGATGAAACCTCCCTCATACATGGAGGCAAAACAGCTCACCACCGAGAACGAACCGTGGAACGCCTGAACGGCAATGGCCGCGGCCAGCGCCAGCCGCCGCTTCTCGAGCATCAGCCAGGGCAACGCCGCGGCGCTGGCCACGAGAGCCACAACCGCGGCCGCCAGAATGTCGGACCCGAAGAAGAGCGGAGATTTCAACAGGACGGAGTGGACCGATTCGTACCCTTCGGTTCCCCATATGTTGTTGGCCAGAATTGAGAGCTTGATGAGGATGGCAACCGGCAGGGCGGCAAGGAAATTCGCCGTCCACGCGGTTACTGCCCGCTTTCGCCAGTTCGGTTTGCCGGTCATGCCCTTTTTCAACCCTATCGCCTGAATTCTATGGGACAGCCTTCGACTCGCCGCACCTGGTCCCTGGTGAGAGGGCCGGTGTGCGCGACCATCACTTCTGCCAGACGGGTCGCGAACCGAGCTGCGTCCGGCGGCGACCGGTGCCTTACGTAGTGAGCCAGAAACGCGGCCGCAAAAGTGTCCCCCGCACCCGTCGGGTCGACCTCGACGGTATCCTGCGCGGGGAAATGCGTTGTAGCATTGTCCATAGTGACAAATGCTCCGCCCGGTCCGCGGGTTTCCACCACGATGGGTGCGACGCGGCGGAACTTCTCGACCAGTTCGGGATGCCCACCGAGGTCTTCAACGCTGTAGAACAGCACGTCGATTCCTTGAAGGTCGTCCAGAAAACCGGTGTCGGCATAACACTCGACCCTGCCGCCTTCCCCTTTCTTCCGCAGCCAACCCTGGACGGACGCACCGGTAACAAGTCCCCTCGTCCGCCGCGAAGTTTCGGGTTCCAACTCCCGGAAGACGGGACACAGCAGAACCACGGAATCTTCGAGCCAGGCCGAAGGGAACGCGCCAAAGGGAATGCTCGGCCCCTCGGCATGGACAAACTGCTCCCGGCCACTGTCCGAGTAAACATTCTCCATGGTCGTGCAGTGCGGACCCTCGATGAGCCGCACGTCCGCTGACTGCAGAGCCGCGGCATCCCTCAGCGGGAAAGAGCGGGACGCACCCGCCAGAATCCTGACATCCATTCCGAGAGCCCGCGCAGCGCTACCGCTATAGAAGACCGAGCCGCCCGGGGTGACTCCATCGCCCTGAATGTCCAAAGTGAAATTTCCCAGGCAAAGAAACCTGTTGGTCATCGCATACTCCAAGGTCCGGCATCGCCTCGCACGCGAGGGTAACTCACCTCCTGACCGCTGGTCAATGAGCATCGTTTGGTGTATAAGTCTATCGTTACGGTGATGCTGGTAGCGCGGTGAGGGGAAACAAATGGGCGACACCCAGCTTAGCGTGGAGGAGAAGAAGCTGCTGCTGGCCACCGCCAGAAGTTCGGTGGAAGCGCACCTGGCGGGTGAGGACCTGCCTCCACTTCCTGCCGACCCGACGGGCCCTCTGGCCGAGCACCGGGGCGCGTTCGTGACTTTGACGGTGCGCGGGCGGCTGCGAGGATGCATCGGCACCTTCAGAGGAGATCGGCCGCTAGTCGAAGTTGTGCAGCAGATGGCGCTTTCCTCGGCCTTTGGCGATCCCCGCTTCCCCAATGTCAGAGCGGAGGAAGTGCGCGACATCGAATTCGAAATTTCGGCGCTCACACCTTTGCGCCAGATCACCGATGTCACCGAAATCGAAGTGGGTGTTCACGGTATCTATATAACCCAGGGATACAACAGTGGAGTCCTGCTGCCTCAGGTGGCGGTGGAATATGGCTGGGACCGGGACGAGTTTCTGGACCACACCTGCTCCAAGGCGGGGTTACCGGTGGATAGCTGGCGCAAGGGCGCGACCATCGAGATTTTCAGCGCCGAGGTGTTCAGTGAGTCGGACCCGGACGGAGCGAAAGTGGTATGCGGCGACTGACGATATTGGTTCTTGCGACCCTTTTCTGTGCGTCCGCCTGCAGCACCGAGGACGACGTCACCGGCATGTGGCAGAGTCCGCCTGGCGCCGACGATGTGGAACTGCCGCAGTTCCACTCCCAGTTTGCCGGCAAACTTCAACTGGCCGTAGGGCAATACGCCAAGGACGTTTCCGGCGTGATGCTGTTCTATACTGAAGATTTCCACAAGAGTTTCAGATTCGCCCCGTGCCCCTGTGTTTACGTGAACGAGGGTGAGTTGCGAAACGGTGTTCTGGCTTTTTCCTTCACGAGTTGCGACGGGGCGCAGATCGTCGCCACCCTCGAGCTGACCGATGTTGACGGGAAAGAACGGCTGGAAGGGTCTTTTCTGGACCCGGCGTCGGGCAATGACATCGGGGAGGTGGTGCTGGAGAAAGTGGGGAGCGACGAAAACATCCATGAAGAGGAGCTGGATCTGGGATGCCCGGAGTAGTTGGCATACGGCTCGCGAGCCTGACGTTGGCGGCCATGTTCATAGTCGTGCTCCTCGGAGCCGGCCGCCAGGCCCGGGCTGAACTGCCGAGGCGAAAGACCAAGCGGGTCGCCGTATTGCCTCCCCGGGTGCTGACTTCCGGCTGCTACCAGCTCTTCTCCAATGAGAAATCCGACCTTGGGTGGGCGCGACGACTAACCGGGAAAGTGGCGGAGTCGTTGGCCGGACAGACGGATATCAAGGTCAGGGAATTCGTCTCGTTGCGGGGCAAGGTCTCGGGCAAATCCTCATATCGCGACAAGATGGTCGTCGGCAGGGAGCGCTACCTGCTGGGAAAAGAGCTGTACCGGGACTTGAGGCAGAACGAGGCCGAGGAGAGTCTGAGGCGCTCAGTTGACTTGCTGGACAGCGTCTTCTACGACGTTGTCGAGCCGGAAGAGCACTCCGACGTTCTGCTCCTGCTTGGTGTGACTTTGATGGAAGGAGGACGCACCGCGCAAGCACACGGTGCTTTCAAGCGGGCCCTGTCTCTTTATCCGACCATGCGCATTCCAAAGGGCCACTATGCGGAGCCCATTGAGAAAGCTCTGCTGGTAGCGTGCGTGGATCTCAGGCAATCGATGGAGAAGGAGATCCCACTTTCCAACGTGGAACGCACCGTGGCCTTCATGTCGAAGCACAAGTTGGATTCCCTCTTCTTCCCGGTGTTCATCAAAGAAAACGGTAAGAAGACTATGTTGCTGGTGGTTTTCGAGCGCACCACCCGCTCCCTCGCCTTCCGGGACGAGATTCCGGTTGCGGACGAGGAGGCCGACACCCTGGCGAGGATCGATCGCTCGGTGAGTCGCTGGGCGACCTGCACGCCGTTCAAGAGTCCCACCCGGCGTGTAGAAGAGCGCCACCGCTACGTTTTGTCGGCCGCGTATCAGCACCTGGCCTATCTGGTTTATCCGACTCGCAGCTTGCTCCACACCATGGGCTTTTCGTTCGAAGGCGACTTCTTCTTCCTTGATTCCTTCGCACTGGTAGGCAAGATGCAGCTCATGTCATCGATGCCTGACCGATTCAACGATATGCTGGAGGGGTTCACGTCGGCGCGGCTGATTTTCGGACCCGCTTTCTCGGTGTCCGGCACCTGGTGGCGACTGTACGTCGTACCTGGAGCGGAACTTCACTACATAGGCTCATTCAGCGTCACCCGGGATGCGGATTGCAAACACTTCCTCAACGACTCTCCCGGTTACCAGACCATGTGCAAACCCGAGAACATCAAGGAGTTTCCGGTGGAGTTTCTCGGTGGTATCAACGTTTATATGGGCTCCCAGTTCTTCTTCGCCAACAAGCTTTTCCTCGGCCTGGGCGCCTCGGTTTCCACCTACTTTGTCCCGTTCAATCGGTCTTTCGACATGAATTTCCCGGTCTCCGCAGAGATCGGGGGCGGTATCGCTTTCTAGCGCCAGGGAAACCGATCCCTCAACATAATTGAGCTAAGTATTAACATGCCGTATAATCGGCTGCCAACGGGAGCGGTATGCGATGAACAGAATCTGGATGCTCGTGACAGTCATTTGTGGGTTTTCCTTCCTTGCAGTCTCTTGCAAGGAACAGATGAAGCCAAAGCCCCTCGAGTCGGTGGGGCTGTTTCGGGTTCAGGGGGAGGAGCCCTACACCCGCACAGGTTTCACCCTTATGCCGGGAACCTACTACATGTTCCTGCACCAGGGCGGCTCGGTTTGCATTCAGCCTGACCGGCGGTGTGGTCCGCCCCGGGGCAACGACCTGCCCGGCCACGAAGCGTGGGGACTGTTCATCGAGGTAGGAGGAGACCTGGTGCAGATTCGCGACCGGCTCATCCTAAATGTGGAATCAGAGACCCCACTGGTGTTCTATGTGCCCGACGGTGAAGAGTTGCCGTTCTCCGAAAGCAACCTCCCGCTCTACGAGGACAACTCCGGCTACTGGGATATCGAGGTCATGACATTTGACCAGGCGCCGGACCCCGGCTTCACACAAGGAGTGAGCATCACCAGTTACTCGGTGGACGGATACTGTTCTCCGGAGATGGAGACCATGCTGAAGAGCCTCAAGTCCTCCGGTGCGGATGCGGTGCAGTATGTGGCGGTGCACGAAACCGACAGTAAGACGATCTTCCCAGCCCTCTTCTCGCCCCGGGCCTATTGCCTGGTGCAGGCCACCGAGACTGCTCACCGACTCGGCCTGGAGGTCAGTTGGAATCTGCACGTTGACCCGAAGCGGGACGGCTGGCGGGGAGCACTACAGCCGGACGACCGGGCCAAATTCATCGCAGCCTATGGCGAGACGGCCAGGTTCTTCGCCGGACTGGCCCAGGAACACGGGGTCGAGTATTTCGTTCCTGCCACCGAAATGGTGTCGCTGATGGAGGACCAGGAGGACCGGGACTCCTGGGGCGCCATGTTCCTGGATTTACACTCCATCTATTTCGGCACCATCCTCTACGCTGCCGATCGCACCGAGTATGAGTACTTGGGAGAACACTTCTGGAAGTCGTGTTGCGACGCGATCGGCATCACCCCATGGTACACCCTCACCGCCGACCCTAATCCCACGGAGTCGCAACTCCTGGAGGCGTGGAAGCCCATCGTCGGCGAAATGGAGAAATTCGCAGACCGCGTGAAGATGAGAATCATACTCACCGAGGCGCCGGGTTATCGAGCAGTTGTAGGCTGCACTCTGGAGCCTGCTCTCTACCTGAACAAGCGCGCCCCGAGCGACCTTTGCCAGGCAGAAGCATACCGCGCCTTTCTGAAGACCTTCAACCGGGACAAGCGCAGCTTCTTTGCCGGCTATTTCCTCTGGGAAGTTACCGCTCCCGGCGAAACCGAAAGCAAATACAGCCCCCTGGGCAAAATCACCGAGGGGGTACTCAAGCACGCCTGGAAGAAGATGAGAACCGACGAGGCGGGCACCGTAGGGGCTAAGATTGAGTGACAGCAAATCCACCACTGCGCGCCAGGCTGGAATGGGAGTTGTCTGGCTGACGCTGGCAAAGTTCTACTTCATGGGCACCGGACTCGTTCTGCTGCTCATTCTACCCGCCCTGTTCAAGCGGTTCGCAGGTGAGCAACACGTTGACCTCTACGGTGACTACCGCACCGTCGCCGGACTGGCAAACTGGTTCAACATGGTGCTCATCGGCGGCACCATCCAGGCTGTATCCAAGTTCGTTTCCGAGCGGGAAGAGCGTACTCACTCCGTCAAGTGGCAGACCTTGAAGTTGCAGGCACTGATCGGCGGCGGCGCCAGCCTCGCTCTGTTCCTTGGTGCAGACCTGGTAGCGGAGCGTTTTTACGGTCACCCGGACCTGGCGTTCTACATGCGATTGGCAGCCCCCATAGTGCTGCTTTACTCCTTCTACGCGGTGATCATCGGCTGCCTCAACGGCTTGAAGCGCTTCCGCCACCAGGCGATGATGGACATGCTGTTCGCCACGTTGAAGGTGGGGCTTACCATTGCACTGGTAGCTGCCGGCTTCGCCATCGCCGGTGCACTGGGCGGCTTTCTCATCACCGCCTGCGTGATGCTGGTGGTCTCGGCAGTGGTCCTGGGACGACAGACACCGGGCGAAACCGTGTCCTGGAAGAGCATCCTGAGTTTCGAGTGGAAGACCCTCTTGTTCGCGTTCTTCCTCAACGGCCTTATGCAAATCGATCTGCAGTTCCTCAAGGCGCTGGCCCCGGCCGAGCTTGGAACCACCAGCCATCAGACCGGAATCTACGGGGCTGCTCTTCAAGTTGGGCAGATTCCCTACGTCGCAACAATATCGGTAGCCTTCGTCATCTTTCCGCTGATCTCGAGGGCCACGTTCGACAAGGACCTCGATACCGCTCGGCAGTACGTGAGCACGACGTTCAGATATGTTCTGCTGTTGCTGGCCGGAGTGGTCGCTCCCGTGGCCTTGGAAGCGGGAAACATCCTCCAGTCCATCTATCCCCACGAATACTGGGGAGGTGCGAGCATTTTCGCCATTCTGTCGGTGGGCTATCTGTTCTTTGCAGGCATGGTGGTAGGGGCAAACCTGCTTACCGGCAGCGGCCGCCCCATGACTTCCGCCGCGCTGTTCGGCGGCGCGTTGGCTTTGTCGGCAGGCCTGTGCGCACTGTTCATTCCTCGCTGGGGCGGCGAAGGCGCCGCCTGGGCCACGTGCGGGGCGATGTTCGCCGGCTTTGTGGCCTTCGCCACCGCGTGCTACCTGAAGTTCGGCACCTTCATTCCCCCGATAACCCCGGTGCGGATTGCAGTTGGTCTGGCCGGGGTCTACGCTCTCTCGCACTATGTGCTGCCTTCATCCCCCGGGATTGTCTGGGTCGCGGCGAGACTGGTCGTCCTGTTTGCCGCCTATATAGTTATTCTGGTGGCAACCCGTGAGTTATCCGGCGCCGATCTGCGCCAACTCAAGTCACTGCGCCGGAAATCTTCGACCCCGGTCAAGGAGGGCCCGGAAGAGTGAGCCTGAACGTCGGCAAATATCGCCTGATCCGGCGCCTTGCCATCGGTGGCATGGCCGAGATATTCCTGGCTGCGATCCAGGGTGAGGCCGGGTTTGAACGGCGGATAATCATCAAGAAGATATTGCCCCGTTACGCGGACGAACCCGAATTCGCCCGGCGGCTCATCGACGAAGGTCTTCTGGCCAGTAAGCTGCACCATGCAAATATCGTCCAGGTTCTGGACCTCGGCCGCATCGGGCCCGACTACTTCATCGCCATGGAGTTCGTCGACGGAGTCGACTTGCGCGCGGCGCTGGCCCGAGCTGTTGAACGAGAGGTCAGCCTGCCCGTGCCCATCGCTACTCACATGCTTTGGCAAGTGGCCAGGGCCCTGGCCTACGCTCACGACAAGAAGAGCGAAGAGGGCGAACCGCTGAAGATCATCCACCGGGACATCTCCCCAGCCAACATCATGGTTTCATGGGAAGGGGCGGTGAAGCTGGGTGATTTCGGCATTGCGAAAGCCAGCCAACGCCTGACCCACACCCTCACCGGCGTACTCCAGGGCAAGTTCCCGTACATGTCGCCCGAGCAGGCGGAAGGGTTGGAACTGGACCAGCGCAGCGACGTATTCTCCTTCGGGTCGGTCGCCTACGAGTTCTTATCCCAGGTGAGGCCCTTTCAAGCCGCCTCTGACCTCCAGACTCTGGAGCGGGTTCGTACCGCCGAGTACTCACCCATCTCTGAGCACCGGGAGGGCCTGCCGGAAGAACTTCAAGAAGTGGTCCATACCTGTCTGTCCGGAGACCCTGGCGAGCGCTACGCCAACGGCGCCGAGTTGGAACGGGCGCTGGCCACCGTGCTGCAGACCAATGGCTGGGTGGTAACCGAAGGTGACGTGGCCGACTTCCTGGACATGCTCTTCGAAGAAGACAGGAATTCCCTGACCGGGACGGACGAATCTCAGGACGAGGCCCTGGGGCTGGTAGATGCTTCGCCACTGACGTCCAGCGATTTCAAGGGCCCGTTCGTGCCGCCCCCCTCGGATTTGAGGGCAACCCAGTCTTCCGACGGTCAGTTCACGCGTAGCGTGGTGATGCAAACCTGGAACACCAGAGTGCGCAGAAAGCGCATCCTGTGGGGCGCCTGGACTCTGTTCATGCTGTTTGTGTCGGGTGTGCTGTTGCTGGACTATTTTCAACTCCACGTATTCCTCGGCAAAAAGGCGGTCGAAACAACGGAGTCAAGGTCGGAACCGGGACCGCTGCCACAGCAGGCCGGGCTGACGGAGCATGACGCCCGAGCCGCGGACCTGCCGCCCCCGGTGCCCGACGTTGTGGAAGACACACGCGCAGCACCGGATGTTGCTCCCGCCGCGCCGGAGGTGAAGGCGGTTCCCGAGACAAAGACCGCATTGAGCGACGTCAAGCTCGAATTGCGCAACGAAATCATCGACGATGCGGATGCCCGTCCCGAACCGGCGGGGGACATCCGGCCGGAACTGGTTCCGGCAGCCCCTGAGGTCACCCATGCCGTCCAGGAAACGAAGGTGGCGCCCAGGCGATGCCGAACCAAGGTGAGAGGAACTCCAGCCGACGCCGAGATCTACGCGGATGGGGACCTCCTGGGGACACAACCCCAGTGGGTATCGGTTCCACCGCCGGGCAGGAGCGTCAAGGTGCGCCTGGTAGCCGACGGTTGGGAACCCACCGAGTTCAAACTGTCTCGCCGGGACGATGAGAACTGCTTGCGGGAGGTGGCCAAGAAGCTCAACAGGAAAGAAGCCGGTTCGATCAAGCTTCGCGCGGTTCCGGCCGTGGCCCAGATCTACATAAACGGAAAACGTCAAACCAGAAGCGCCAACTCGTTCTTCCTTGAAGTTGAGCTGCCTGTAGGCGAACATGTGATACGAGTTGAACATGGAGACCTGCGCAGCGAAAGAAAAATAACGGTGGAGAAGGACAAGACATGGAAAGGGATGATCGAGGCGGGCAAGTAGGGGATCGGGAGGGAACCAAGACTGTCTATCTTTCCACCCCGGTGGAGACCATCAAGGCGCCGAAGTTCCAACTCTCGGTGGTCAAAGGACCTGACAAAGGGCTGGAAATCTCATGGGACAGCCTGATTCTGAGGGGCGGGAGCGCACCGGACAACGACCTGGAACTCAACGACGAGACCGTATCCAGGAATCACTTTCGTATCGAGTTGGACCGCAAGGGATATCGGCTGAAAGACCTCGACTCGAAGAACGGCGTCACCATCGATTCTGTTTCCGTCGTTGACGGCTACCTGCCCCCCTCATGCAAGATCACAGTCGGCGACACGGTGCTGAAATACAAGCAGGCCAGAGAGGTGGTGGACGTCGAGGTGGCCACGGGCAACCGTTTGGGCGCGATGGTTGGGAAAAGCGCGCAGATACGGCACATGTTCGCGCTGATCCAGCGGGTCGCCCGCACCGAGGCGACGGTTCTGGTCGAGGGCGCCAGCGGCACCGGTAAGGAGCTGACTGCAGAAGCTCTCCACGACCTTTCGCCACGGGCCAAAGGGCCGTACGTAATTCTCGACTGTTCAGCGATTCCTGAGTCGATCATCGAAAGCGAGTTGTTCGGACACATCAAGGGCGCATTCACCGGGGCCGTATCGAGCCGCAAAGGAGGGGTGGAGAACGCGTCCGGCGGCACCCTGTTTCTTGACGAGATCGGGGAACTTCCACTGACCTTGCAGGGCAAAGTGCTGCGGCTCATAGAGAAGAAGGAAATCAAGCCGGTGGGCGGGGATACTTTGCGCCGGGCAGACGCCCGCATCGTGGCCGCCACCAACAAGAACCTCAAGGAAGAGGTGGCCAAGGGAACGTTCAGGGAGGACCTGTACTTCCGCCTGGCGGTTTTCAAGCTGCGCATCCCGCCGCTTCGAGAGCGCAAGGAGGATATCGAGCCGCTGGTGGAGCATTTCCTGGACTACTTCTCAAGGCGGGACGATCGGCAGTACACGGTGCCTCACACTTTCATGTCGAAGCTCATGACCTACAACTTTCCGGGTAACGTGCGCGAGTTGCGCAATATGCTGGAGCGTGCCTGCCTGTTGTCTGAGGGGGTGGAATTGGAGGTGGAGATCCCCACCCGCATGCCCGTTGACGCGGACGGCTCAGGCTTCGAGCACCTGTATGAGTTGCCCTACAAGGAGGCCAAGGACACCCTGGTTTCCACCTTTGAGGAAGAATACTGGACCAAGTTATTGGACGGGTGCAACAACAACGTATCCGAAGCTGCTCGACGCGGCGGTATCCACCGCAAGTCGCTGGAGTATTTGATCAAGAAATTCCGGAAGGACTAGCTAAGCTTACTTCGCTTCCTCGGCAGGCTTCTCTTCTGCCTTCTTTTCTTCCGCAGGCGCTTCAACCGGCTTCTCTTCCGTCTTGGCTTCCGCCGCGCCGCCGGATGCTGCTTCAGCAGGCTTGGCTTCGGCCGCAGGTTTTTCTTCCGGCTTGGCTTCGGGCTTCGGTGCGGGGGCTTTCGGTACGCTCGTGCCCAGAATCTGCTTGGCTCGGGTCGCGACCTTGGCGCTGGAATCCTGGGCTGCCTTTTCGAGGAGCGCCCGGGCTTCGGGGACGTCTCTCGCGCTGGCCAGATAGCTCACTGCCGTGAGGCGGACGTATTCCTTGTCCTGATCGGCGAGGGCATCGCTGAACGCCTTGAGAGCCGATTCGCTCTTCTCCATGTGGAGCAGACCGAGTGCGGCGTCGAGACGCACGTGAACCTGCTTGGCGCCCATGGCTTTCTCGAAGAAGTCCTTGGCTTCGTCTTCATACACGTACTTGCCGTCCTGGATCCCCTTGAAGAATGCGCGGCGCAGGGCCACACCCTGGGTGAGGAGCTTCTCAAGCAGGGGGCGTGAGAAGTCCTTTTCGCCCCACTGATACAGCAAAATCGCAGCTTCGCTTTTGACTGCCAGGTCGTTGGACTCGGCGAGGGTCTTCAGCGAGGGAACGAGGTCGTCCTTCTTGGCATTTCCCAGCGCCCTGATCGCGGTGGCCTTTTCAAAGGCTTCGAATTCACCGCTGATGATCTCCTGGAGCTTAACCAGGTCATCTTCGGTCTTGCTGCGGCCCAGCTTGTAGATCTCCTGGATCCGCTGGCGGCGCTTCTGGATATCTTCCTTGCCGGCCTTTCCGGGGGCCTTCTTGACGGCTGCTTCTTCCTTCTTCTCTTCGGCTGCAGGAGCGGCTTCTTCCTTCTTTTCCTCGGCCGCAGGAACTGCTTCTTCCGTCTTCTCCTCAGCCGCAGGAGCTGCTTCTTCAACCTTCTCTTCCGCCGCAGGCGCGGCTTCTTCCGTCTTCTCCTCGGCCGCAGGAGCTGCTTCTTCCGTCTTCTCCTCAGCCGGCGCGGCCTCTTCAGCCTTCTTCTCTGCCGCGGGAGCAGCCTTCTTCTCCACCTTCTTCTCTTCCTTCTTCTGTTCCTGCTTGCCGCAACCGGCGAGAGCAAACGCTAAAAGCGCAGCGGTAAGAATGGAAACGAGCCTCATGATGTCCTCCTTCCTGTGGCTTACTCGTTCAATATCTTCGTCACTTCAAGATCGACCTACTGTTATAGCCAACCTCATTTTTTTTTCAACACCTAATTGTGGAAGAGTATTCCCCAAGCAAATTGGTGCTTGTCAAGATCGGCGGCCGCAGTCTATCATGCGAAGCGTCTGAATGACGGGGGATCTCGCGGCTTGAGCGATTTCGAAGAAATAGTCCTGGGGCAACGAGAGAAGGGGAAGAAATCCGCGTTTGCCATCGCACTTATCGTCTTCGCCGTCTATCTTTTCATCTACCAGGGACCGGCTGAAGGCTACTGGGACACGTACATCGCGGTGCCCGCCGCAGTCTCGGCCGGCGTCGCGGTGGACTTCCGGGGTTCAGACGGTGAGCCCGCCTACGAGTACGGGTTGGCCGGCACACTCCCCGAGGACCTGGTGCAAAAGGACACGTTCGGCATCGCGACCAAAGACCAGCGAGTCGGCGCAGCTATTCTGGCCGCCCCGTTCTTCAAGCTGTTCCGGGTCTTCGGCTTCCGGCTGCTATACGCGCTCATCCCCGCTCTCACCGCACTGATCTTCTTTAGCGTAGTGCATCGGGCCACCACCCGCCGCTGGCTCGCCTTCCTCGCCGCAGGGGTGCTGCTGCTCAACCCCTTCATGCTTTCGTTTCAACGTATGAACGCCAACTTCACAGCCTTGCTGCTGCTGACCACATTGTTCCTGGTCATGGAGACCGATCCGGTGAGGCCCTTCTTTGCCGGACTGCTACTGGGCGTACTCGGGGGAGTGCGAAATATGGGCATCATCTTTGCCCCCATTTTCCTGCTCTGGGTCTACTTCTCGGTCAGCCGGGACGCCCCCGGAAAACCGCTGCGGAAGAAGGCCGCCGGCCTGAGGGGCGCGCTCCTTTTCGGGGCGGGGGCGTTTGTGGCGATCCTGCCCTTCATGCTTTGGAAGGAGTTTGCCTTCGGCTCACCCTTTGCCCATCCTTCCCAGTATGCCCATTTTCAGGGCTTCAGACCCACGTTCCTCCACTCCATCATGGGGCTTGAATTTCGTTTCAACGGGCTGTTGAACTACCCCTTCATCGATTCGTTCGTCCGCACGCCGCACTTCTCGTTCCCGGTGTTCCTGTTGTTACCCCTCGTAATCTTGCGTTCTTTCGGAATGGTCCTTTTCGCACTCGCTTTCCTCGGCGTGAGCGTCGCTTTCAACACTGACCGGAAGCGGGCCTGGTACGTGTTGGCCTGGCTGGTGATAGGCTATTTCTTCTGGGCCTTCCAGGAAAACTGGGAGGAGTTGAAGATGTCGTTCCTGATGCTCCAACTTCCCCCCCTCGTACTGCTTATGGCTTTCGGGCTCCAACGGCTCACCGCCATAGGCGGGGTACGCAGAAATGTCATCAGCCTGCTCGCCGCGCTCATCCTCCTCACCGTGGGGTTGAAATTCTGTTTCTACCTGGAGTTTCCCCAGGATCAACGGTGGTATCAGCGGTTCCCCAAGGCTGCCGTGAACGCCAGCGAACTCGACGGGTTGCCGCCTGAAAAACGGCTCGACCCGGAGTTCTTCCTCACCCGGGAAACCGATGAAGAGAGGTTGGCGGAGAAAAAGCGGTTCACCGCCATGTGTTTGATTCCTTGCGCGTATCTGCCCCTGGACACCAACGCCGACAGTTGGGGCACTGAAGTTCGGCACGAACTGGATACCAGGGTTTTGAAAGTGCGTAACGTCTGGGATACGATCTACGCCCAGACCGACGGCGGAGATTGACGTTATGGGCGGCCCGGGGAAGTTGACCGTCACCTACGTCCGGACCTGCACTACCATCATCAGTTCCGGGGGCAAGAGGATCCTCACCGACCCCTGGTTCTCCATGCACATGAGATTCCTGCCCGCGCTCAAGAAGCCGGGAGTGCCGCTGGCCGCGGTCCAAAGGCCCGACCTGGTCTTGTGTTCTCACCTCCACGCCGACCATTTCGACCGCCACGCCCTGAAGACTCTGGCCGGACCCGGCACCGTAATCGCCGGCCCCGTGGGTACTGCGGCGGCCGTCGCACCCGCCACCGGCGGTGTGGTGGAAGAGATGGAGCCCCACCATCGCCTCGAAGTACACGGTATGACGATTACCGCATTCCCCATGGTCCATACCTTCCCGCCGCCGGACGAACTTGGTTTCCTTGTGGAATCGGAAGGATGTTCCCTGTTTTTTGCAGGTGACGCGGCGTACTCGCCCATCTTCGCCGAGATCGGCCGGGCAGCCGACATCGACCTGGCCCTTCTGCCGGTGGGCGGCACGCTCATCTTCGGCCGCAGAACGGTGATGGACCCGGGTCAAGCGCTGCAGGCCGCCCTTGACCTCAAGGCGCCGGTGGTCATCCCCACGCATCCCGGCGGTGACTGGTTGCCCATTCCCCCGCTGTCGCTTCACCCGGGGTCGCCGGAAGAGCTGGAAGAGCTGGCCCGAAAACAGGGTGAGCCGATACAGGTGCTGACTCTCGCTCCGGGGCAAACAGGAGTGGTGCAGCGGGACGCCGATACCGGCCGCGCCGAAGGACGGCGCGTGCCGCAGGCGTAGGGGCTACCTACATGCAAGCCGGTGACAAGAACTCCCTCTACTCCGCCCAACAGCCAAGAAGTCTGCCCGTCCTCTGGGTCGTGGCCGCGGCGGTGCTGCTGCTCTCGTCCCGGGCTGACGGAACGGAGTACGTTGGACTGTGGAAGATTGACGCCGAAGGCGACGAAATCGCACTTTCGTTTCCCGACAACGGACTCGCCGGAGCGTGCGTATCGTTGTCCGGCGGCGAGGGAGAGCCGGGCGGCCTGAGAATCGAGAGCCAGATCGTCAGAGGCAGATTCCAACAGTTATCCATGGATGTTACCGGCACGTTGCCTCCCGGGGCCCCCGAAATCGCCCTGCTTGTGGGGGACAAGATCGCCTGGCTCGGAACCACCGGCAGCTACGATCCGGAACCGGTGGTCGCACCGTTGGGCGGAAACGAGTTCGCCATCGAGGCGAAGGGAGGCGGCGAGGCGCTGGAACCGTGGGAGATCAAATTCTGCAACATGGAACTGGCCGGGGAGCAATTCTCGCTGAAATTCACCTCTGACTGCGCAGGCTTTGACTTTGAAAAAGGGCCCGGTAAATTCCGGATTATCGTCGACGAAGACTGGAGCGCCCTGGGGCGGGAAATGGCGGGGGGCATGGCACTCTTCGAGCCGTTTGCCATCGCGGACGACGCGAGCGCTCAGCTGACCGCACAATCGTCTTTTCCCGGCGCCTTCTTTCGCACTTCGGTGCTTCTCGATGGCAAGCCCGCGGTCGAACCGGAACCGGGCAACCCCAAGCAGGTGCAGTTCACCCCGGCCGAATCCGGGGTAGTTGGATTGGTGGTTCGGGTCACCGCACCCTTGCCGGCCGATGCCGGCTGGCTCGCCGAACTCGGCTGGGAGCAGGTGGAAGACCCTGCCGGAAACGTGGCTGCTGTGCCTGACTTCACAGACACTGCCGGGAGTGGGGACTCGTGCCCCGGGCAAAGGGCGGGCGGGTGTTCTGCAACGCCACGGACAGACGGCCAGTGTGGACCCGGCCTCCTGCTGATTCTTGCGCTACTTGTGTGGCTCAGGATGGCTGTGCAGAAGTCGCACTACCTCAGGGAACGCTCTCGGGTCATTTTGTAGTACAGCGTCTTTATGTACCGCTCGAATATCCCGGGCCTGTTGCCCTGGTGAGTTCGCACAATTACCAGGTCAACTCCCGGGTAGCCCAGAATATCACCCTTCTCAACGGATTCGACTCTGCATTCCAAGTTGACGAACGTGGCCTCACGCTGGTTGGGGATCGGAAGGATCACACCCATCTCACCTTCGTCCGGTTCGAGAGATGGGTCGGTGGCCAGGAACAAAGTACTGCTGCCAAGGGCCTTGATCGTCCCCGGGCTCTTCTTGCCGTTCACCGCATATTCCACAGACAGGTTGACCGGTATCCGTGCTCGCTCCTGGCCCAACAGCCGCTGCGTCACCTCGCCCATTCCGGGCAACTGGGGTGAACTGGCGGTTTGTGGCCGGGGTTGTGCTGCCGGAGGACTCGGAGCAGCAGACTGAGCCGGAGGAGTCGGAGCGGCAGGCTGAGCCGGAGGAGTCGGCGCGGCCGGCTGAGGCGCGGGCTGGGCCGAGGGGGCCGGAGTGGGCGTCCGGACCGCCTCAGTAACTCGCACCGCCTCGGTGGCAGTTGAAGAGGGAGTGCGCGAGGGCTGGGGCCGATCCGTCGCGGCGCGCACCTCGTCCGCGGCACCGATCACTCCGGTGGCCTCTTTGCGTCCCGGGCCGGTGGAATAAGAGGTTGAGATTTGACCGGAGCCCAGCGAGGGTCCGGACGTTTCTGAGGCTGAAGGCGCCGGCGACGGCGTCTCCCGCTTCGCCCGCTTCTTGGCTTGAGGAATGTAGAACCGGCTCGAGGGGAATTCATAGCCCACCACCGGGCTGAACATCACCTTGGAGGCCGACACCGTCAGCACCTCCCGGTCGAGCTTCAAACCCTGGCACAGAATCTCCATCACCGGTCCCAACCCGTGTTGGCCCACGCAGCGCAGCCATTGCATGCTGTAGGCAGGCCCGGTAATGCCCAGGAGCGCCACCACGCTGCCGATCAGCACCACGGCCACAGCCCCGGACTCGTCCGAATAGGGATAGGCCAGCACCAGGCTCCCCTTCTTCAGATCCGCCTGGGTAGTGAAAATCGCCCCGTCGGAGGAAACGCGAAGGAATCGGGCCTTGATATCGGTGCCTTCGACAAAACACCGAAATCGGTATCCAGTGGCGAGACCAGAGTGGTCCTGTTGCGGTGTCATAAAGCCAACTTCCAGTTATGGTGCCTTAGCGGCAACCTGCAATCTACGCCCAGGGAGGCGGGACCCTCATATAATTTGCCATATTGAAAGGGCGCGTTCAAGGACAAATCGCGCATTCCCAACATTGAGGGACAGATAGGAGCTACAGAGAGTCGTCGCTAACGAAACGAAGAACCGTCCCTTTGTCGCCGACAGCGTACAGGTTGCCTACCTCGTCACCCCAGATTCCATACAGGGTGGCGACAGAGCCGGTTTCTTCAGGTTCCCAGGTGGAACCGTTGAAATGCAGGATCGTGCCGCTGGCGCCCACGGCCCAAATGTTCTCCTCATTGAGGCCCCACACCGCCCGCAAGGTGGCATCGGCATAATTGTACAGCGACCACGCCGCACCGTCATAATGCACCATGACGCCGTTCTCGCCCACCGCCCAGGCGTTGTCTGAGGTGTGTGCGTAAACCCCGTAGAGTTTGTCGGTGACGAAGTAGGGGTCCTCGCCCTCAACCTCGTAGGGCTCGATGGGCTGCAGGCCCCACCCCATTCCGTCATAATGGATGATGGAGCCCCACTGACCGACCGCAAAGACATCATCCTTGGCGGTGCCATGGACGTGGCGCAAGTTGGCTGCCTGGCTGGAAAGGGCGATCTCCCACTTGACTCCATCCCAATGGAGCACGTACGCCATGCCCGCTTCAGCCGCGATGACATAGACATCGTTGGGCGCAGGACCCCACACATCGAAATAGGTGGTTTCTTCGCTGGCGACTACGTCGGACTGGGTCCACTGCTCTCCGTCAAAATGCAGCAGGGTGCCCGCCTCACCGACGGCCCAGACATCCTCTTCGCTGAACCCCCAAACGTCCATCAGTCCCGCGCCGGTTCCAGTATCCTGCTCCTTCCACTTGATGCCGTTGTGGTACATCACCTTGCCGCCAAACCCGACCACGAAGCGATGCACCCCCTTGCCCCATACTCCAGTCCAGGTGTTGGTCACCGGCACATACTCCTCCTCGAGCGCGTTGGCAGAGCCTTTGAGCACAACCTGGTGGCCGACGATGGTAAGCATCGACTGCGCGTCGTCTCCCCAGATGCCGAAATACGGCCGGGGATCTCCGGTTTCGATCTGCTGCCACCAGAGGCCATCATAGTGGAGTATTATGCCGCCCTCGCCCACAACGTAGTAGTCGTTGGGTGCAAACCCGATAACGTTGTTGAGGCTGGCATCGGTAATAACTCCGCCATCCTGCCAGGCGCCGAATTCGTACACGAGCAACGTACCCGCCGCACCCACTGCGACATAGCTGTCGGGAGAAACGCCCCACACCCGGCTCACGTCCTTCACCGTTCCGGATTCCTCTTCCTGCCAGGAGGTCCCAGCCTTGGAGTGAACCAGCAGCCCGGTCTGACCCACCATGACGATGTCGTCCGCGTTGGCGCCGTGGATTCCCAGAAGATTCCACGGGTCGCCGCCCGCCTGCTGCTGCCATGACAGGCCGTCGTAGTGCAGCACAGTGCCGCTGTTGCCGACAGCAAAGACGTTGTCCGTGTCCGCTCCCCAGATCGACCAGAGGGTCGGATATTTGCCCGACATGGCGCCGGCCAGGGAACAGGTGGAAGAGACCACAATATCGTCTATGTACAACCCTTCCAAGGCGTTGTTTTCCGGATTCACCGAGTCGAAGTAGAACTGGAATTTTATGGTCTTGCCAATGTAGTCGGACAGATCAACCTTGATGGGCACAAACTGCCCGGTGTAATTGCCGGACAGTTGCGTCTTGTTCCACGCCTCTTCCCACTTGCCCGTGTTCAACACCCTTACCGAAAATTCGTCGGCCAGGGGAGAAGCTTCGACATCGATGAAGAGATAGAAGGTCAGGCTCGCCTGTTCGGCGGTGGCAGGTAACGAGACATAGGGTGAGGTCGCGGTCGCCCCTACCGTCATTCCGTTGTTGTAGTCAGGACACAGCGCGCCTGTACCGCCGGGACAGTCCTTCCACGGATTCCCGAAATATAGGGCGCTGGGAGCGGACTGGTAACGAGGCTCTCCCTCCTCGGTGGTCACACTCACCGACTGCCAGACCAGGCCGCCGTCCGGACTGTCGGCATACAGGTCTTCCACTTCGAAGTCCCCCTGCTCGCCGGCAGTGTCCAGGTGGTTGACGTAGTGCTGGCCGCCGCAGCATTCCTTCGCGCCCGTGGGCACGTACACGCATTCGCCCGTAACGCAGTCGGCCAGGAGGCAATCCCCGGCAAAGGTGCAATCTTCGACAGTCTCGCAGTACTTCGGCGGTCCCCACTCCATCCCGTCGTAGTGATAGAGCAGTCCGTACATACCCGCGGTCCAGATATCCGCCGAGCTGCTTCCCCACACGCCGTTGAGAATATTGAGGGAGGGGTCCTGATGAGCCACTGAGGCTGAATCCTGGACCACCGCAGCAATCAGACCGGCCTCGCCCACCGACACCACGTTCCCATCGTCGAATCCCCACACACCCTTCAGTACGTGTTCACCCAGTTGAGCCGAAGCCAGTTGCACCCACTTGCCCGTGAGCACACCCTTGAGGTCGGGTTCCACGACGTCGGCGACGTCGGTGTCCAGGCCGCCCGCATCGGCATCACTGATATCCGGGTCCACCAGGTCTCCGGGTACGCTGTCCGTCAGATCTCCGGGCTTTGTGTCTTCTCCGGTTTCTTCTCCAGCCACGTCTGAAGGTTGCACTTCCGCAACCAGGTCGCCGCCGTCCGGGGCCGCGTCTGTCGCGCCCCCGTCGCCTTTTTCGGAAGACGATGAACAGGACCAGCTAAATAGCGCCACGAGCGCCAACCATAACACAACGAACCGATGCAGCCGTCGTTTCATGTTCAGTCCCCCACGTATTCGAGCATCCGACCTTTCTTGCCCGCAACAAAGTAGTGGGCCGGCGAGGCGCCCCACACATCCTGAAGTACTCCTGCGTCCTCCACATCTTCCGTCTCAACTTCGCCCGAATCGGGGAAGTAGGTCAGCACACGGCCGGCCCAACCAACCGCGACAATGCGGTCAGGGAAGGGGTGCACGCCGTAAAGAAACAGTCCGGGCTCCTCGTAGAGTTTCTCCGCCTTGCCGTCGGCCAGCTTCATGAGCAGCCCGTTGTCTCCCACCACGTACAATACGCCGGCGTCGTCCGCGGCGACATCGTGCAGATTGGCAACGGTGGAAACTTCGATCTTGTCGGAAATGCCCCCCTCAACTTGAATAATCCTGCCCTGATCGCCCACCGCGGTGACCGTTCCCGATTCGCTGGCATGACAGGCGTTGAGCCTGTCGTAGATTCCGGTTGAAGCCTTGTCCCAATCTGCCCCCGAGGTCGACATCAGCACCTTGCCCTTTTCTCCCACGACGGCCAGCAGATCGCCGCCGGCACAAAGCCCGCTGAGCGGACCTTCCAGCAGCTCGGGCACCAGGGTCACTTGGTTGCCTTCCACGAACAACAGATCGCCGTTGGCCCCTGCAGCTACATACCCGTCGGCGGTCGCGGCCGCGCCCACCAGGTCCGCGCTGGTCAGTCGGTCGAGGCCCGTCCAGTCGCTGCCGTCATAAAGCAACATGAGACCGTCGCCACCAACCGCCAATGCGGAGTCGGCGGAAGCGCCTGTCAGGCTGTTGATGTCCGCCTGGGGAGCCGACGACTCGTCCTTCCAGGTAATTGAATCATAGCTGAGCACTGCGCCTTTTTCGCCCACGGCCCAGGCTTCATTGGTGTTGCCGTTGTGCCGGCCCCACACGCCGTAGAACGAGTGGTTCTTGTAGTAGGGGCCCTCCACTTCGAACATGTTCCACTTGCCGTCGTCGCTGTGCACAACAATGCCCTCGTCGCCAAGGTAGAACACATCGTCCTCTGCAAATGCCCACACCGCGTTGAGCCCGCGTTCGGCCATATCGTTGCTGACTTTGGGAACCCACTGGGCCCCTTCAAGAACCGCGATGATTCCCTTGGAGCCGCCGGCCCATACTTCCTTGTTGGTCAAGCCGTGAAGTGCGTTGAGAGCCACACCTCCGCCTGCCACCTGGACGCTGCTCCACGCGCCGCCGATCTTACGCAGGATCGTACCGCCCGTCGCACCCACATAAATGTCAACGAGGGACGGACCCCAGATAGACACCAGATCATAGGTGACTATCGCCTCCTCCTGGATCCATTGCGGGCCGGCCTTGTGCAAGATGGTGCCCTTGTCGCCCACCAGGTACAAGTGGCCTTCTTCTCCCCACGCTCCTCTCAGCGTGATGCCGTTGAGGCTGGACTCCGCCTCGGGTTCCACTTCGGTCCACTCCACGCCATCCCAGTGCAGCACCGTACCGTCCGCGCCGCCGGCCCAGATATCGTCCAACGCTTCCCCGAAAACACAGTGGAGATCGGCGTCAACGGTCGATTTCATCGGGGACCAATGCGAACCCTGCCGGCGCAAAATCACGCCGTCCTCGCCCACCGCCAACACCGTGTCGTCCATACCCCACGCGGCCAGCAACTTGCCCGCGGGCGCCAGTCCCACCGGCTTGAACCCGGTTTCAACGAGCTGACCGCCCGTATCCTCTTCCGGCGCGTCCCCGGCAACATCGCCGACGTCTCCGCCGGCCAGTTCTCCGTCCAGTGCGGAACTGTCCGGCACCTCGGCCACGTCAGAAATAGCGTCCCCGTCCAGGGCGTCGGTCGGGACATCCTTGTCCTTCGACGAACTGCCGCAAGAATAGACGAACGCTGCAATCGCTAGAAAAACCAGTTTCCTCATTGGGAGATGCCTCCTATGGCGCCTCGAACGTACTCCCGATGTCGCTCCAACTCCTCCAGGAGGGGTAGTTGAAATCGAAGAAGTCGTAGTTGTCAATATCGAAACCTTCCTTGTAAACCCGGGAAACGGAGTAGATGTAAAAACCGGTGGGCAGCCCGGGCGTCCCTTCTATGTTGGGAAAGTCGGGAAGTTCAACGTAAGTAACATCACCGTCCGTCACGATGTCCCAGAACATGACAGGGCCCATCATGGACGGTTGCTGAAGCGCGACAGAGTAGAAGCTGGACGCCGGGCCCGGGTCCACGTGCCACTCCAGATAGTTCTGCTGGATGGTGCTCCCGGGTGCCGGATGAACGATGCTCACAGGTGTAACAAAGGGAGACAACACGATCTGGTGGTTTCCGGAAACCAGAGTGAGCCCCTCCTCGGCAGATGTAAACACCGTCAGGAAATCCTGCTGCGTCCCGGGGACCGACTCATTGATGAGAGCGTCACCGTCCCAGTGAAGAATGGTCCCCTTGGTGCCCACAATGTACACGTCGTTGGGAGCGGTGCCGTACACCGCCTTGAGGGTGGTCATCGTACCGCTATCCATAAGGCTCCAATCCTGTCCGTCGAAGCGCAGGATGGTTCCTGAATCCCCAACCGCCCACACGTCCGCGGGAGAGGTGCCCCAGACGTCGTAGAGGGCATAGCCGGTGGGCACAAACTGAGTGACCCACATTCCGTTCACCAGCCGCACAACCTTGCCGTAGTCGCCCACGGCCCAGACGTTGTCGGAATTTACGCCCCACACGGCGTTGAACTTGTGCCCGGTCTGCCCGGGAAGCGTGTTCCACTGATTGCCATCCCACCGCCAGGCGCCATACTCACCTACCACAACCACGTTGGTCTCGGCGCTGGCCCACACCCCCTTCAGGTTGTTGGTCTGGGGGAAACTCTCGTCCTTCTCCCATTTGACCCCCGAGTGGGTGGATACCTGGCCCTTGTCGCCCACCGCCCACGCCTTGCCGTCCACGCCGTACACCGACCGCAAAGTGTTCTCGGAAGCCCCGGGTTGGATCTGCCATGAGTAGCCGTTGAAGTGCACAATCGTGCCTTCCAGGCCTACGCCGTAGATGTTGGACCAACTGTCGCCCCACAGGTCAAACAGCGTCTGCTGAATGCCGCTGGGTTGGGCCTCGAAAACCCCGCCGCTGCCCTTGATGAACACCGAGTCGTCCTCAAACTCCGTGAGGTTGGTCAACAACCCGTAGGTCTTGGGCATCTCCGCTGAATTCGACCCGTTCGTAACCGCGGCGCCAAAGACCGCAAAGGTGGCGTCCATGATATTGCCGCTGAGGCTGGAAGGCAGGTGATCAAAGGTGAGCACCGTTTCCATAAGCGGAGAATAGAACTTATAGGGGAACTCCATGAACTCAAACACCCCGTCGGAGCCGAAATCCAGAAACGACATGGAGAAGATGATGTTGGGCCCGAGTGGATCGAGGTGCGGATCGTCAAAGTAGACGTTGACCTTCCGGTTCATGGGGATGTCCATGATGATGTTTACGTCTTCTATCACCTGGCCCGGGGCCACTACCATGAGATGCCGCTCCACGCCCATGGCGTAAGACTCCATCTCCGGCCTCATCTCACTGTTGTAGCAGACGTTGTCTATGCACTGGCTGCCGACGAAAGTGCAATCAAACTCGCTGTAGCAAAGCGGGGCGACGCCCCCGACGCAAACAACCGCCTTTTCTCCCAGATCTCTCGGGTCGATGAGCAGCGTGAAGTAACCTTCTTCGTCGGCAACTGACTCCTCCCCGTTGTACGGATTCGCACCCAGGTAGTGCCCCTTCGAGGTGTTGCAATAGACCATCTTCTTGCCCCCAAGTGGGAGACAATGGCCGAACTCCGCACCGCTCTGCACGTTGGTGCAACTGAAGCCCAGCGGGCACTCGGTATCGTTGACACAAGGGGTCAGGCAGTGCTTGCCCTGCTCACCAAGGTTGGCGCACAGGTTGTCCCCGCCGCCGCAGTCTTCGCTCGCTTCACAGCTCTTGCACAGATTGGGATCGGGCCAACCGGGATTAATGCATGGACCGGGAGGAATTACCACGTATTTGCCAAAGCCCCAGACCCTGCCGTTGATGATGGGCGGAGCACCACCGCCACCGCCGCCGCCGCCGCCCATCGATGGGCAGTTGTAATACAATATCAGCGTCACGTTGGACGCATTGTATTCCACCACGCTGGCGTTGGAATAACACTCCTTGGACGCAGTGACCATCTGGTCGCCGAGAAGCTCAGGCCCCGAGAACGTCACCTTGCCGTTGATGTCGGTAAAGCCCTGGTACGGAGTGTCAGGGTCGGCCCACAGCATCACGAACGCGTCGTTCAGCGGCATCCCCTCGTTGGAGCCGTCCAGAACCGTCACATTCACCGCATGATAGATATCACCGCCCCACGTGCCGCCGTAGAAACTCACCGGGTCGAAATAGGTGTAGGACATGGGCAGGAACGCAGTGTCTCCGTCAACCACGACCTCCACATCGACCGTGCCCGGAGCGCCCGGAGGCGTCTTGGCGGTGATCACGTTGTAAGCTTCCACCGTCACGTGGCTGCAAGGCACCCCGCCCACATAGACGTCGGCGTCGCCGACAAAGCCGGAACCAACCAGCTTGATGTAGGTGCCGCCCGCGATGGACCCGAAGTTGGGATCGACCACAAAAAGCTCCAGGTCCCCTTCATAGATGAATCCGTCCTCGAGGGTGCTTTCAGTACCTGCCTGAAGCACTCTGACATCCACCGGGCCGGGACTCCCCACAGGAGTGATGGCAGACATCTGCGTTGACCCGAGGAACTCCAGGTTCTGGGCAGGCAGCGCGCCGAAGTAGGCTTCAGCTCCTTCCAGGAAACCCTCGCCCGATATCATCACCTGGGTGCCGCCCGCGGCAGGACCGGCGCCTGGTGAAACATCCAGGACATTTGCGATGGGAAGATAAGTGTAGCCGCCCTCCAACACCGAGTTGCCGTTCTCATTGATGACCTTTACATCCACCGGCCCCTCAACGGAAGCGGGTGCGACCACATCCATTACCAGCAGGTAGGGGTTCACCGCCACCACCTCGGCGACCTTGGCGCCGAACAGAACGGTGCTCGTCTCGGGTGAACTGAGTCCGAAAGCCGCAATTTGTACCGTGTTCCCACCGGAAGTGGGGCCGCTGTCCGGCTGCACCGACACTACCATCAGGTCCTTGGGCGGGGAGTTGCCGCCATAGAAGAAGAACCCGTCCTCCCGGGTATCAGACCCGTAGGGGGTGACCACGGTGACGTCGACATAGCCCACATCCGAAGGAGGTGCAGTCACTTCCAGCAGGCCGTAGTCGATGAATGACACCGACAGCGCCGGCTCGTCATCGAAGTACACTTCGCCTTCCTCGTGAGCGCCAACCATTTTGATGTGTACCAGGCTGCCGCCTGCAGCAGGTGCGGCCGCCGGACTCAGGCTGATGATCTTAGGGTAATCGTAGTAGAAGAAGCCATCGATAAGCGTGGCCATGCCGTCGTCGCTGGATACCGATACGTTGGCATGCCCGGGATCCGCGGGAGGTGACACCGCGAGGATGGTGGAGTCGTCCAGAACCTTGACGTCCACCGCAATCTTGTCGCCTATAATGGCGTTTCCGCCTTTGCTGAATCCGGTGCCCGAAATCATGATGGGAACGCCGCCGGTAGTGGGGCCCGCCGCCGGGTCCACAGACAGCACGGTGACGCTGTTGTAATACAGAAAACCGTTCTCCAGAGTAATGCTCTGCCCGTCCGGGTTGAAGACCTGGACGTCCACGGGACCGGGGAACCCGGCCGGGGTTATGGCCATGGCCTTCTTGGAACTTAGCGCATAGACGTCGGTGGCCCACTGATAGCCGAACATCACCGTCATGCCGTCCACGAAGCCGGTTCCGGTCAACACCACCTGCTCGCCGCCTACCGTCTTGCCCTTGGCCGGCTCAACGAACTGTACCGACAGGGGGTCCGGGGCCGGGCCACCCTGATCTATGAGGAACAGATCAAAGCCGGGGCCGGCATCCTCCTCGACTGGTCCGAGATCCGGCTCAACGTCGCCTTGCTCGATCGCGTCCACCTGGGACACCTGATCCGCCGAATCGGGCAGAACCGAATCCGAGCCTCCCCCGGCCTCCGAACTGCAACCAACGATCAGGAACAGGGCCGGCAAAAACCCCATTACGGACGAAAATACGTTCCTGAGCATACCGCCCCCCTTCATCCACATTTGAGTTACAACGTTCCTACTACTCGCCCGGCTCCTTGATAAGGCCCAGGTCTTGTATGTTCAGCCCGGCTGCATAGCCGTAAGACACGTATTGATCGTAGCCGTACACGTAGACCGAGATCGCCTGATCCGCGAACAGCCGGTGCACCCCGTCCTTGATGGAGAACTTGGTGGTGGCGAACTCCCCGGTGCCGAACAGCTCGTAGTCGTCAGGCTCCATCGGATCGCAGTTGTCCTTGATCTGACCGGGATCGATCTCGTTGCAGTCGTACCACACGTCGATGACGTTTCCCTCTTCATCCACCGGTGCAACGATGGTGACATAATCCAGTTCGTACTTGTCCGGCGCCAGGAAGACGTAATCCTGCCTGAACTGCTCAGCAGGCACCAGCAACATGAACGCCGGATCGCCGATGCCCGCGTCGGTACCGCTCTGGGGTACGCCGTTGACGTTGGGGTCGGGCGCGTCCTGAGCCGCGAGGAACTGGCCCACCATCACCGGTTTCTTCGCGATCACCTCGAAGTTCTGAGCCGACTCGAAGTCAACCCACTCTCCCTGGTTGAGTACCGGAATGCTCGCCTGGGGCGGCAGGGTGGTGACCTGAGTGTTGTTCTCCGCCGCGATGATCCGGTAGACATCCTTTTCATCGTTGCGGGGGAAGGTCTTGGAAGCCAGGTAGCGCAGCCCCCAGCTCTTCACCGGGAACAACTGATGCTCCAGATGATCCGCACAGCAGGTATTGAAATCGATGCAGTCGGTGTTGTCCTGGCACTTCGTCTCCCCGTCGTACTCGCACACTCCGGCCTCGACATCGCAGTGGTTGCTGTTGGGCGCGTTGGAAGCTTCGCTGCCCCCGAATACGACTACGTCACGGTTGGCGAGAACGCGGGAACCGGTCATGTCGGAGCCGATCTTGTCGGTCTCGATGTTCAGCACGTCGAATTGATTGAGGGTGAAGTTACCTGTCTCGCCCGGCTCGAAATGCTCGATGGGGTCGCCGGTGTACATGTCCTCACCCACCAGGGTGGGAGCGGTGAAGTCGATGGTCACTTCGGTCTGGCCGGTGCGAATCGCCACCACCGTGAGATATGAGCGAAGCTGGTCGAAAGTCTGCTCCCGCGTCATTACGAAATAGTACTTTCCCGCCACGTTGCTGGGTAACAGGAGGGACGCGTCATTTGAGAAAACGTCCACGTTCTGCAACGGGTTGAACTGGTAGGCGGTAATGGGGATGCTGGCCTGGACCCGGTAGGCCAGAGGCGCCAGCACCGTGCCGTCGGCGTCACGCCGGGGCAGATTGTAGATTCGCAACTCGCCGGGCGCCAGATTCTCGGTGGGAAGGAGATTGTCGTCGGAGTCATAAAGCACCGGCCCCTCATTGGTCTCCACCGAGACCGTAGCCGGATACGCGTGGTGGGGGTTGGAGACTACGACTGAGTACTGGGACCCGGCCGCGTCATAGAAGCCGGCGCGGCCGCCGGGGACAAACGCGTTATCCAGGTCCACGGCCCAGAAATCGCACCCCATGTACATGCCCCACTTGTCGTTTACGTCGCACAGTTTGACGCACCCGCCTTCAAGGCAGATCTGGCCCGTTTCCGCCCCGTTACAGTTGGAAAACTCCTCCCAACCGTCGCCGAACTGGTCGCACTGCTGCACGATGTCATCGTTCAGGCATTGCTTGGCGCCGGGGATACAACCGGTGCAATGACCGGAAGGGAACTCGGGAGTAATGATGCACAGACTGGGCTCGCCGTCGGTTCCGAAGCACTCCTGCAACTCCCAGCCGGTGCCGTCCGCATTGCAGATGAGCACCGATCGGGCGTCCTCGCTGCAACCGTTGGTATCCCCCGGGCAGCAGACAGGCCCGCCCCCTTCACACCCGGACGTCTCGGCCTTCACCTCAACTTCCGGCTGCGCGACACTGTCGCCCACCGACGCTTCGGCCGCAACCTCAGCCACGTCGGAAGGGTTGGCTTCGTTGGAAGAACAGCCAAGGGCGATAAACGCAATAAAGGCCGCAATAACCAGCGAAAACTTGTTCAATTTGTCCTCCCGGCACCCTACAACTCGTCCTAGTTTACACATTTGACGTAGAGACTGTCAATGAAACGTCTCCAGTATTGAAGAATTTGTCAGTTAAAGAGAAAACAGGTACTAATATAAGGGCCCGACCACACTCGGCGCACGCCCCTTTTGTACTTTACAGTGCGGGGGCAGGGCGTATAATACGTGATAGGTGGTGCAACCCATGCGATTATCGACTCAGGAGTTGAATATGAAAAACAACTTTCTCCTCACCATCCTCATGTCCTTCGTTTGCCTGGCCTGGCTGTCGTGCAGTCCAGCCGTCACCCCCAGCAACGGTACCGATGAAGACGTCCCGTGCGAAGGCGACGGTTGTGCGGCGGAAGTCGACGCCGAACAGGTGGACGTCGTCGATGAGGAACTCCCGCCCGACCCCATCGATGTGAAGACGGAGGACGAGAAGCCCGAAGACGTCCCGTGCACCAACTTCTGCGAACTGGGTGAGATAAAGTGCGACGGAGACGACGCGTACAAGGTGTGCGAAGAAGACGACGAGGGATGCCGGGGCTGGTGGAGCACCAAGACACAGTGCTCAGGGGATTTCGAGATCTGCGCTTGCGCTCATCCGGACATCGATGCGGAAGTGTGTGAGGTTCTGGATGAAGAAGACTACTGCGTGTGCGTTCCCCAGTGCGACGGCAAGGTTTGCGGGGCCGACGGCTGCGGCGGCAGTTGCGGCGAGTGCGGGGAAAACGAAACTTGCGTCGTTGACCAGACCTCCTGTGAATTGTGCAACTGCGATGACGTCCTCCCCTGCCTCCTGGGCGAGACCATCTGCAACGGGCCGCTGGTACAGAAATGCGCCAACATCTGGCAGGACTCCGACGTTTGTGAGGGGGAATGCTGGACCTTTGGCGAAGCCGAGGAGTGCCCCAACGAGGGTCAGCTTTGCGAGGCCGATGAGTGCGCCTGCGAATTCGAAAAGTGCGAAGATGAGTGCTGCGAAACTGTGGAACACGTCTGCTCCGTGGACGGCTGCTGCCTGGCGGACTGCACTGACAAGGAGTGCGGACCAGACGGCTGCGGCGGAAGCTGCGGCGAATGCGAAGGCGAGGACTTCTGCAACGAGGGCAAGTGCGACGCGGATTGCCCGGCGGCCTCGGAGAACTGCGAGGGAGAAATCAAGTGCACCGAAGCTGGCGGCGGATATTTCCAATGCGTGCCTGTCTCTGAGAACTGCCCGGATAAGCTGAAATGGTCGGACGAAGCCTACGCCTGCGAAGGCGACAACGAGGAGTGCGTCTCGGGCAAGTGCGAGTGCATCCCCGATTGCGCGGAAAAAGACAAAGATTGCGGGTCCGACGGCTGCGGAGGGTCGTGCGGCGACTGCCCCCAGGGTCTCACCTGTTGCGAGCAGAGCGACATCGATGAGGGAGGGTGCGCAACTGCAGAAGAGAACACCTGCACCTGCGTGTGCCCCGGAAACCCGAGTCCCGCCTGCGACAAATTCAGCAATAAGGAGTATGCCAGCGCTTGCGAAGCGGAATGCGACGGCCTCGTGGCCAGCGCGGACCCCACCGTTTGCGACGAAGGCGAATACTGCAAAGGCGCATGCCCCACGTGCGAAAGCGAATGCACGGAGGAGGAACTCGAATCCGGCCCCATGTGCGGCGAAGGCATGATCTCTTACGCCAGCTTCTGCGCGCTGAAGTGCGACATCGGCGATGGCGGCTGCACCGCGGTAGGCGACTGTGATCAGATCGAATATGCGGGCGAGTGCAAACTGGACTACTGCACCGGGTGCGAAAACCTGGGCTACGACCCGGTTTGCGACGTCGACTCGGGCACTACCTACAACAACAAGTGCGACATGGCGCTGTGCGCCCCGGACTGCAACGCGGAAGGCTGCGAACCGCCCGAAAACATCTGCTTCGGGGAGTGCCCCACCGCAGACTGCGATTGCCCCGACAGTTGCGAGCCGGTGTGCGGCAAGCTGTCCGACACGTTCACTCGCACCTACATGAACGAATGCATGCTGGAGTGCGCCGGCGCCGAGTACCTTGAGGATGGGCCCTGCTGCCCGCAGTGTGCTCAGGAAGCGGAAGCCTGGATCTGCTCCGTAGACGCCACCGGCGAGGTGCACAAATCGTACAAAAACGAGTGCGTCATGGGTTGTAAGGACGCGACCGTGGACAAACTCTACGATATTCCCAAAGCCTCGGACGGCAGCTACATGGTGTTCCTGTGCGAGGGTTGCCCCACCGTCGATCTGTCCGGTGTGGGCACCAACGTGTGCGGCGACGACTTCGAGGACTACTTCAACATGGATGCCCTGAACTGCGCCAGCGATTTCACGGGCTCCGCGGTGGAACCCTACGATCCGACGCTCTGCGACGAAGGCGCTGACTGCTTCTCTGCTGATTGCCCATGTTCCCCTTCCACCGAAGGGTTGATCATCAACAGCGACATGACCGAAGACCCCAACGACTCGGGGCAGCGAGGAGTGTGCGGCGAGGATGGAAACACCTACGCCAACAAGTGCCACGCCGCATTCTACGGCGTTGACGTCGACTCCATCAAGTGGTGCTCCACCTGCCCCACCGACGGGCTTTGTGCCGGCATGCAGTACTCACCCTACTGCTGCTTCCCCGCCGGCGTCGAAACCGGCTGGGGAGTAACCTATCCCAATCCCTGTATCGCCGAAAAGTGCAACTCCAACGTCGACTTCCCCGGCTGCCAGAAGGGTAAGTGCTGCCTGGAAGACGAGGATTGCGACGACGGGAACCCGGATACGACGGACACCTGCAACCTGGTTTGCGAGAATCTGTAACTCTCTCCCCTTGATTCCCGGCGCATCCCTGCTATCTTTGGTACAGGTATCTTCGTTGAGGCGAATTTGAACGACACACAAGATGGTCAGTTGCATGTGAACAGCGACGGCATATGGACCGGCAAGCTGCCCGGAGACCTGCGGCTCGTGCTGCACCGCCTCGCGCGCAAGGAACTGACCTGCTTCATCGTCGGCCCCGCAGTTCGTGATGCCCTTGTGCACGGGGTAATGGACCGCGTTTCCCGCATCGACCTGCTGGTCGTTGCCAAAGGCCTCAAAGAGGTGGAAGACTGCCTGGAAGGCGCGTCTGCCTCGAACCTGTTCGTCTCGGGGCCGGAGCGCCTCCGGCGCGGAGAGATCTTCACCGTCCAGGACGCCAAGAACGGGGAGACCATCCGGCGCCTCATGATAACCGATATCGCTTCCCCTTCCGAACTGCGTGAGCGCCTCGCTCAGCGGGAAGTGACCGTCAATGCATTGGCCATGTCGGCCGAGGGTGAAATCATCGACCCCTTCAAGGGTGCAAGGGACCTTCAGGCGCCCCGCATCCGGCCGGTGCTCCCCCCCCACGTCGCCTTTGCCCAGAAACCCCTCACCCTATTGAAAATCGCCAAGAATGTCGCGTACCACGGCTTTGCCGCAGATTCGGAAACAGTAGAACAGGCGACCCGGTATTCGTCCAACGTTCTGGACGTACAGCCGGAACGAATCCGGCCGGAACTGGAGCGAATGCTCGTCAACCGGCACCCCGACCGCGGGCTCTGTTTTCTCGAGGAAACCGGAGTCTTGAAGTATGTCCTTCCGGAACTTCAGGCCATGGTCGGGTTTGCCGACTCCTGCCGCGTCCACCACAAGGACATCTGGGACCACACCGTCAAGGTAGTGGCCAAAGCCAAGCCTCACGCCGTAATCCGGTGGGCGGCGCTGCTTCACGATATCGGCAAAGTATGGACCCGCTCCATCGACGGAAAAGGCCGGGTCCACTTCTTTCGCCATGAAGAGATGAGCGCCATGCTGTTTCGAGGTATTGCCGCCCGGCTGGGCCTGGAAGAACGCCTCTCCAGTCGCGTACACTACCTTATCCTCAATCACTCCCGCATCAACATGTATACCGACGAGTGGACCGACAGCGCGGTGAGGCGCCTCATGCGTGATACCGGTGGGCACCTCAACGATCTGCTCGCCCTCTCCCGCGCGGACATCACCTCCCGCCAGGAACGGCGGCTGGAAGAACTCACCAAGCTGCTGCAGGACCTTGAAGAACGCATGCACCGCATCGAAGAGGAAGATGCCAAGACTCCGGTCCTTCCCAAAGGTGCGGGCGCGGTGATCATGGAGCATTTCGGCCTCGAGCCCGGCCCCCTCGTCGGAGATCTGAGAGACGCGCTGGAGCGAGCCGTGGAGAGCGGCGAGCTGCCCGCAGAAATGCCCATGGAGGCGTACATGGGCTGGTTGGCACAATACATTCGCAAGCAGGCCAAGTAAGTTGCGGGCCGTCCGGCTCGTGGTACCATCGACAGTGAAGCAGAAGTGGAGGGCTCATCATGCTGAGAAAAGTCTTCTGGAGCCTGGCCGCACTCCTGTCGAGCCTGATCGGTGTCTGGGGGGTGGTAAGGCAGGGATGGACCTGGGAACTGGCCATCGCCGGAACAGGCACCGTTGCCTTCCTGGCCATCGCTCTGGCCACCGGGCGCAGGGCCGCCTGGCGTGAGGCAGCCGAAGAACCGGCTGTTGAAATCGACGAAAGAGTTGAAGAGCCCTACCAGCATCATCGGCGCGCCGCAGCCGACTCCCAACGCTTTGAATGGGGGGAGGCGATGGCCGGCGCAGGCGGCGGCTCCGGACCCACCGAATTCTAACTCGCCATATTATCGATAACGGCCTTGGCAAACGCTGAGCAGGACAGTTCTACTCCGCCCTCGATTTGCGCGGCCAGGTCAACCGTGACGTCCCCTTTCCCAACCGTGGTGGCAAACGCGTTGCGCACCAGCACAGCAGCCTCGTCCCATCCCAGATACTCCAGCATCATACAGCCGGACAGAATAAGGGAGGAAGGATTCGCCTTGTCCTGGCCGGCCAGGGCCGGCGCGGTGCCGTGGACCGCCTCGAACAGGCCGATGCCGTCGCCAAGGTTCGCCCCCGGTGCGACCCCTAAGCCCCCGATGAGACCAGCGGCCGCGTCGGAAAGATAGTCCCCGTTCAGGTTGGGAGTCACCAGCACGTCGTATTCTTCGGGACGCACAGTCAGATCGTGGAACATGGCGTCCGCGATGCGGTCCTTGACCACCACCCTGCCCCGGGCGGATTCTCCCCTTCCCAACTCTTCTTCCGTCACCACCTTTTCGCGATATTCCCGGAGGTACAAGTCGTAGGCCCAACGCCGAAACGCACCCTCGGTGAACTTCATGATGTTGCCCTTGTGGACGATGGTCACCGAGGGCAAACCCCGGGCCAGAGCGTAGTCCATGGCGGCCCCGGCAATACGCTCGGTGGCGCGCTTGGAAATCGGCTTCACCCCGATGCCGGAGTCCGCAGACAGGGAGGCGCCGTGGACCTCGGCGACCAGTGCGGCCAGACGCCGGGCCTCATCACTGCCGGCGGGAAACTCCACTCCCATATACGTGTCCTCGGTGTTTTCACGGAAGATCACCACACTCACCCGGGAAGGGTCTTTCAGCGGCGACGGCACCCCTTCCACCCACGCGGCCGGGCGCACACAGGCAAACAGGTCCAACTCCTGGCGCAGGGTTACGTTCAAAGAGCGAATTCCCTCGCCCACCGGGGTCGTCATGGGCCCCTTGATCGCGACCCGGTGGGTCCGAATCGCCTCCACCGTATCTGCAGGCAGCCACTCTCCGAACTTCCCGTGAGCCAGTTCACCCGCGGCAAGCTGCCACCAGCGCAGTGAGCGCGCGCCGCCATAGGCGAGGGACACCCCGGCATCAAGTACTCGCATCATCGCGGGGGACACATCCACACCTACGCCGTCTCCTTCGATGTATGGGATAATCGGATCATCCGGCACGCTAAGCGCGCCATCGCCATGCCGGACCAACGACCCGGTTGGCGGGGGACTAAGCCACTTCTTCTCCATTCTCTGCCTCCACTGACAGTTGACTGATGCTACTTGGCAGCCTCGAAACGGCAAACGGGACAGGCCCCGTCCTTTCCGGAAGAGCAATAGTCGCAGATCACCCGGAATGCGGGCCGCACAATTTTCACCGGGTTGGACATCAATTCAAGGCGATGGGCGCACCACCCCGCCATTCTGCCGATGGCGAACAGCGGCGTAAATACTTCCCTGGGGATTTTCAGAAAATCGTAGACGAGCCCCGAATAGAAGTCGACATTCGCACTCATCGGTTTATCGGTACCTTTGAACTCCTGGAAGATCGCCGGGGCCAGCTTCTCCACCAGGTCATACATCGCAAACTCTTCATCTTTGCCCGAATCCGCGGCTAACTCGCGCGCCTGCTCCTTCAATACCACGGCCCTCGGATCGCTCAGAGTGTAAACGGCATGTCCGATACCATAGATCTTGCCCGACCGATCGTACGCGTCCTTGTTCAAGACCTTGACCAGGTAGTCGGTCACTTCACTCTCCGACGTCGGGTTGGAGACGGTGGCTTTCAGATCATCCATCATCCTCACCACGTGGGTGTTGGCGCCGCCGTGAAGCGGACCCTTCAAGGAACCGATGGATGCCGCGACCGCGGAGTAAATGTCGGTCATGGTCGACGAAACCGCGCGGGTGACAAAGGTAGAGTTGTTGCCGCCCCCGTGGTCGGCGTGGAGGAGCATGGACAGGTCCAGCACCCGCGCCTCGAGATCCGTATACTCGCTGTCCGGACGCAACAGTTTCAGGAAATTCTGCGCCAGAGACAGCTCCGGGTCCGGCGGGTGCATAATCAGGCTGCCACCATGAAATGCGTGCCGGATGACATAGTAGGAATAGGGCACCAGCACCACCATGCGGGCGATCAATTCCATAGCCTGGCGTACCTGGTTGGTCAGGGAAAGATCAGCGGCATCATCATCGATACTGTACAGAGTCAGCACCGAACGCCCCAGGGAGTTCATAATGTCCTGGGTCCGGAAAGTCTCGAGCACGTCACGAGGGAAGTTGCGGGGCATGACGAGCATTCCGCGTAATTCACGGGTGAAGTGCGTCAACTCGTCATCAGTGGGCATCTTTCCAAACAGGAGCAGATAAGCCGTCTGCTCGAATCCGAAGCGGCCTTCGTCAACATACTTCGTCACCAGATCGCTTGCCGCCCGCCCGCGGTAGTACAGTTCGCCGCGCACAGGGAGAACGGAGCCGTTGTCCTTGGCATAGCCGATTACCGTTGATACGGAAGTGAGGCCGACAAGCACGCCGGTACCGTCCTTGTTCCGCAGCCCATGCTTGACGCCATAACGGTTATACGCATCGCCTGGAATTCGGTTGTTTCGGGCGGTTAAGTCTGCAAGTTCGCTGTAGTAACTCATTATTCACTATCCTCCGCAGTGAGGGGATGGACCTTCGGAACCTGTCTCCAAGATAGCAAGTACAAGCCCCAGTAGCAAGAGTCGGACGAACAACCCCATTTCTTACAAACCGTCGCCTCGCTCAGCTTGAAAGGAGTTCACGCTGTTGATATGTTGAGGTGCGGGGTCTTTCTCCCCGAACCGGAGAACAGACAATGGCAGTTAGGAAGCTCAACACCTTTGGCGCCAGGGGCACACTGAAGACGGCCTCCGGCGACTACCTCATTTATCGCCTCGAAAGACTGGAAAAGGAATCGGTGGGTCGAATCTCCAGCCTTCCTCTTTCTATCCGGATCCTCCTGGAAGCGGCGTTGAGGCACGAGGACGGCAAGCTGGTCACCAGCGGGGACGTTGGGAACCTCGCTAAGTACAATCCATCACCGAGGCCACGGCCGGACACTCCCTTTCTCCCTGCCAGGGTATTGCTCCAGGATTTCACCGGCGTTCCCAGCCTCGTGGACATGGCGGCCATGCGCAGCGCCACGGCTCGCCTGGGAGGCGATCCCGGCACAGTGAATCCCAAGGTACGCGCGGATCTGGTTATTGACCACAGCATTCAGGTCGACCACTTTGCCAGCTTGGACGCCCTGGCGTTGAACACCGAAATCGAATTCGAGAGAAATCGGGAGCGCTACGAGTTCCTCAAATGGGGACGCCAGGCATTTGAGAAACTGCGGGTAGTCCCGCCGGCCAGCGGCATCGTGCACCAGGTAAACCTCGAGCACCTGGCAGGCGTCGTTCTGTCCGAAGACGAAGGCGGCGCCAGGACCGCGTATCCGGACAGTCTGGTCGGCACCGACTCCCATACCACAATGATTAACGGGTTGGGGGTTCTGGGCTGGGGAGTAGGCGGCATCGAGGCGGAAGCGGCGATGCTGGGGCAACCGCTCTACATGCTGCTTCCCGACGTGGTCGGAGTGCACGTCGATGGCAGACTTCCCGAAGGGGCGACGGCAACCGATCTGGTGCTCACCGTAACCCGGCTGTTGAGAGAGACCGGCGTAGTTGGGAAATTCGTTGAGTTCTGCGGGCCCGGCGTGGCTTCGCTCTCCTTGCCCGACCGCGCGACTGTGGCCAACATGTCTCCTGAATACGGCGCCACCATGGGTTTCTTCCCGGTGGATGATGAAACGCTGAGGTATCTCGCCGGTACGGGACGCCCGCCTGAGGTGGTTGACCTTGTTGAGAGGTACACCAAGGAGCAGGGCCTGTTCCTCGAATCGGGCGCCGGGATTCCGGAGTTTTCCAACTTGGTTCATTTGGATCTGGGCACCATCTCCGCCGGCCTTGCGGGGCCGAAACGCCCCCAGGATCGCAAAGACCTCGGCGAGATGAAACAAGCCTGGCAGGTGGGGCTTTCCGCCCCCCTCGAAGAACAGGGTTTCGCACTGCCCGCCGACGCGCTTCCCAAGCAACGCCAGGTTACCTGGGAGGATGGTGAACAATCGCGCCTGGGACATGGCGCTGTAGTTATTGCCGCGATTACCAGTTGCACCAACACCAGCAACCCGTCGGTGATGCTCGCAGCCGGGCTGCTGGCCAGGAACGCAGTGAAGAGGGGCCTTGGCGTTGAGCGCTACGTGAAAACGAGCCTCGCTCCCGGTTCCCTGGTGGTCACCGAATACCTGAACAACGCCGGCCTCACCCCCTACCTGGACACCCTCGGGTTCCAAACCGTCGGCTACGGTTGCACTACCTGCATCGGCAATAGCGGTCCTCTACCCGCACCGGTAGCGGCCGCGGTGGAAGAGGGCGACCTGGTGGTAGCTTCCGTACTCTCCGGAAATCGCAACTTCGAAGGACGTATCAACCCGCTCACCAGGGCCAACTACCTCGCGTCACCGCCGCTGGTAGTGGCCTACGCCCTGGCCGGCACCATAGATATTGATCTGACCCGGGACCCGCTGGGAACCGATGCCGCCGGAGAACCGGTGTTTTTGAAAGAGATCTGGCCGTCGGGAACGGAAATCGCAGCCGCGATGGCGAACGCACTGAATCCCGAGATGTTTCACCGGGTGTACGACGGCATCGATGATTCAAATGAACAGTGGAATCAGATCCCCATCGCGGCTGAACCGCTCTACCAATGGAACGACGACAGTGACTATATCCATGAACCTCCCTTTCTGTCCGAAATGGGCCTGGAACCCCCGGGAGCGGGACCGATAGTTGACGCCAGGCCGCTGCTCTGGCTCGGGGACAGCGTTACCACCGACCACATCAGCCCCGCAGGAGCTATCGCACCTGAGAGCCCGGCAGGCCTCTATCTGCAATCCCGCGGCGTCTTGCCACGGGATTTCAATTCCTACGGAAGCAGGAGAGGCAACGACCGTGTCATGACTCGCGGGACTTTCGCGAACATCCGCTTGCGCAACCGGCTGGCGCCGGGAACCGAAGGTGGGTTTACGACCATCTTGCCCGACGGCGACGTCGTGCCGATCTTTGACGCCGCAGAAATCTACAAAGAGCGAGGCATCCCCACCGTTGTGTTGGCGGGCAGGGACTACGGCATGGGTTCGAGCCGCGACTGGGCGGCCAAGGGGCCGTTGCTCCTCGGAGTCAAGGCGGTGTTCGCAGTCTCCTTCGAACGCATACACCGCAGCAACCTGGTGGGTATGGGCATCCTTCCTCTCCAATTCCGGGAAGGAGAAGACCCCGGCTCACTGGGCCTGACCGGCCGGGAGACCTTCACCATCCCTTCCGGAGACCACCTGCGGCCGGGCCAGGAGTTGGCTGTTACAGTGACCGACGGCGATGGCGAGGCCCGCTCCATTCACGTGCTCTGCCGGCTGGACGCCCCCATCGATATCGACTACTACCGCCACGGCGGAATCCTGCAGGCTGTACTCAGAGGAATGCTGGCCGCCACCGACTGAGCCTCGCCTCCATACTCGTTTTCGCCTTGACTTGCCCCCCGTCCTTGGGTCAATCATAGACTTCGAACCCTGGCGCCGGTACTGCGGCCCGGTGGGTACGGAGGAGCCAGATGCACATTCGAACTGCCGGTTTAGTCTTCATCATGGTCGCCATCCTGTTTTCGGGAGCACCCGCAATCGCGGCTCAAACAGACGGCCTGACACCAAAGACAGGTAGTTGGGCCGCGGCGGAAGACGGTGACCCGAAGAAGAAGGACAAGAAGAAGAAGAGGAAGAAGAAGAGGAAGAAAAAGGACAAGAAGAAGGAGCCGGCCAAGGCCCCTGAGTGGACCTTTTCCAGAACTCCCATGGGCCACTACTTCTGGCTTGTCCGGCAGCTCCCCGATTTTTCAGACTTCCCAAAGGCAACCGAGAAGATCACCCTGTCCGTAGTCGCCAAGCGAAAGAAAGACCTCATGTTTCTTGAGTCCTGCGAGTCCAACAAGACCAAGCACGGCTGGAAGGTCTCCGGTTGCAAGGCGGTGAAGGTTGATGACGACAGCTTCCTTTCCCGCCTGGTCTCCCGGGGGGCCGACACCTCCGCGTCTCCCCAAAGCTCCGCGGGCCTGACCGAATTGTGCAAGAAGGTGCGCAAGGCAAAGAAAGTGTCTGACCTGCCCCCCCTCATGCTCAAGACGGGACTCAAGAATCCCAAGGGATACAAGACCACTGACGATCTGGACGAGGACGTGAAGAGTTGCGGGTCCTCCAAGTATCGCAAGGCACTCAGGAGCTTCCCCAAAGCGCGCTACGTAGGTCCCAACGTAGTTGTCATAGATCTTGAGTACGTTGTCGAAAAAGGCGGAAAGTCATTCCGGGTCAAATCCGCACTCGCCAAAACCAAGGACGGGTGGAAACTGGGTAGCTTCCGGGTACAGTGTTACTAGATTCACCGCCGGATTCCTTGATCTTCGAGCCGTTTTCGGGATAGTCTTGAATCAGGTGAGAGGCCCCGTGGGAGACAAACCTGGTGGTTAGCGAGTCCAACAAGCACGGCCAGTGGGTGTTCCGCAACAACCGTTGGTTTTTCCTTTCCAAAGAAGCGACGTACTTCGACTACGAGCCCACCAGCGTTGACCGGGAAGCGCTGGCCTCACTCGTCGACCCCTCGGAACTGATACAACCGTTGCGGATTCTAGGCTCAGTCTCAGGCCTGCCGGTGCTGGTCTTCTTCGTCGACGAACGCACCGACCTCACCGAGTGGGAGAGGACCAATCCCGAAGTGCTCATCGGCAGCCCGGAAGAGCTTACTCCCGGTTGGTGCCAGGAGGTGGATAGTATCTCTCCTGAACTGGCGCAACAATGCCGTGACGCCATGACGGCTGCCGCTCAACGCGCGGTCCTGCGGGGCACTCCGGTGCTCCTTGACAGCCCGCTGCTGGAAGGCTCCATCCGGGCTGAACCGATCGGCTTCGTACATCAAGGAAAACCGCTGAACCACGGCGCCGTGACCGTCATGGCTTTGGGCTCAGAACAGCTTCCGGGCGCCCGAGCGCTCAGTGCCTCAGCCGGAATTCCGGTGGAGCAGGCAGAGGCGGCCCTGGCCGCCTTTGGCCGGGTTCTACCTTCCAAAGAAGATGCCGCCCGCTACGCCAACCTGGTGGCACTACAGGTGCACACCTACACCGCGCGGGTGCAGGAGTCCTTCGTGCACCGGGTCGAATTGGCTTCTGAGCAGTCAAGAAGCCACCATCACCTCCTGCGCGCCGAGCACCTGGAGAAGAGGCTTCGGGAATCTACCGCGGAAACCGACCGGGCAGAGGAGGGGACCGGCGGAGTGATGAAGGAGCTTGAGGTCCTCCTCGAAATGCCGGACCTCGGCATCACCATCGAGGACACCAATCACGTTGTCCGCTACGTCAACCCGATGATGAGAAAGGTGTTTGGAAACGTGGTAGGCCGTAAGTGCCACGAGAGCTTCAGGGGGAGAAGTTCCCCTTGCGAACCCTGTGTTCTGGAGCAAATCTGGGGGGAGGGCAAAGGTCACGTCACCTACCGCACACCAAATGCCAAGACGGGGCAGGAATTCCTGGTCATGGCCGTGCCGCTGGTGAGCGGCCTGGGGGAAAAGCTGGTTCTCGAAGTCGGGTTCGACGTGACCGAAACAGCCGAGACCAGACGGGGCCTGGAAAGCAAACTGAAAGACACCGTCCGCCGCTCCGAACAACTGGAAACCGCTCGTGAGATCGCTGGTCGGGTATTGGTGGACTCCTGCGAGAAGATCGGGCGAATTCTGATGCAGGTCTCCATCGCGCACGAGAAACTCGCCGCTTCCGGAGACAAGGCGGCGGGTGGTTTCCTTGAACGCTACGGAGAGCGGTTGGCCACCTCCGGGGCACAGCTATCGAGAATCGTCGCCGGCATGACGGAAATCGGCATGTCCCTGGGGCCCATAACCACGGCCTGTGAGGTCGATGTCGAAACGCTGGCCCGACGGCTCGTTGACGACCTCGCCGCAGACAGGCCCAACGAGTCGATCCGCTGCTCGATCGCGGTAATGCCTCAAATCCGCACCGACCCGTCGCTCCTGGAAAGACTGTTGTCCCACCTCATTCGCAACGCCTTGGAACACAATCCGTCTGCACGCCGGGAAATCGACATCTCCCACACCATGTCGGGAGAACCGGACGCCATCGTTCCCGGAGACGCCTACCACGTCATTTCCGTGGCGGACAACGGACCGAGCATCCCGGACGAGTTGACCGAGCAGGTCTGGAGTCCGTTCGAGAAGGGGCCAGGGGCCAGAGAACAGGCCGCGGGCGTGGGCCTCACGGCTGCACATCTGATCTCCCTCAACCTGGACTGCAAGTTGTGGTTGGAGCGCAATCGGTGGGGGGGCACAACCGCCTTTCTCTCACTGCCGTCACTAGTCGGTCAAACGGTAGACTGAGAAATCAATCCCCGTACCGCTCCAGGATTCCTACGACGCGGTCATAATTCTGCATAAAAATGCGGACAACAGCCGGGTCGAAGTGTTTCCCCGACTCCTTGAGTATGATGGTGGACGCCTTTTCAGGCGGCATGGCGTCCTTGTAGCAACGGCGCGTAGTGAGGGCGTCGTATACATCAGCCACCGCGACAATACGCGCCTCAATGGGGATGGCGTTTGAGGTCAGCGCCTGGGGGTATCCGGAGCCGTCGAACTTCTCATGGTGAAAAAGGGCGATGCGGCAAGCCACCGGATCTGCCTTGGCCTCATTGAGAATCTCGAAACCCAGTTGCGTGTGCTGCTGCATGTCGTCGTATTCCTGGTCGGTGAGCTTGCCTTCCTTCTTCAGAATCGAGTCGGGAAGTCCCACCTTGCCCACGTCGTGCAACGAAGAAAATCTGTGGATTTTGGACGACAACGTAGGGTCCAGATTCAGGCCGGTGGCCAACAACTCGCTGTAGGCTGACACCCGGCGCAAATGGCCGCCGGTGTCCGTGTCGTTCATGGTGTTGGCTCTCTCCAGGGCCGCCACAACTCCCAGGGTGACCTGTTCGATATCCTGGGTCCGCTCAATCACGATCTCTTCCAACCGATGCCGGTCCTCCAGAATCCGCTGGATGTAGGCCTTCGCCTTTAGCGAGGCGCGCACGCGGGCGCGCAGTTCTACCGCGTGCAGCGGGCGGTAAAGCAGATCGTCGGCTCCCACGCCCAAACCACGGGCCTTGGCCTCTTCGTCAAGATATGAATCGGTAACCAACAGAAAAGGAATGTTGAGCAACGCCGGGTCACGCTTGATCGCCTGGCAAAGGTCAAAACCGCTCAGCGGGGGCAAATCCACCTCCGCCAAGACCAGGTCGGGCCCGTCAGACCTCACCTTCTCGAGCGCGAGCATGGAATCGCCCACCGACTGCACCCCGTAGCCAAAGGGTTTCAGATACCTGGTCACCTCTTCGACAAACGTAGAGTCCGCGGAAACCACCAGAATACTGAAGGTTGATAGGGTGTGCGCTCCCCAACTGGAACTGTCTGCAACTGTCACTTCATCCTTCCGGGTTGTGCCGACCTGTTGCTCAAAAAAGCGGCCCGCCCTTCCATTCTAGGAGTATACAATTATTACGTCGAATGGCAAATAAGAGGAGACTGACACAGCTTCGCATCCGCGTTTCTACGCCAGTAGACAAACCACCTCGTCCCCAACCGATGCGTCCAGTTCCCGGGCCGCGCTGCCGTTCACCAGGCAAACGTCCAGTTGCAGGTTGCTGCCGACGAGCGCGACGAGCGCGCCGGCAGTCCCCTGGGCATAGTACTGAACCACCTCCTTCACCTCCACGTCGCCGATCGCCACCTCAGCGACCTGGCGCCCGGCCAACAGTTCGGTCGCGATGTTGGTCATCAGGTTCCCAAAGTGGTCCACATGTATGATGCATCCCTCGATGCGCGCCTTGCCTACTTTCGGCTGCGGCAAGCGACGACGGACCGGGTCCAAGGACTCCCCGAGATCGGAGAATGCCACCTGCCCGGACGCCAATACGGCCGCTGCGGGTGAGAAGACGTCCCTTCCGTGGAAGGTGTTGCTCAACTCTTTGACACCCAGTCGCTCCAGATCGAGGGCCACGCACTCCCACTCTCCGCGGTCCAGGATCAGGTTCAGAAACCCGTTGTCCGGACCAATGAAGTACTGGTCGCAACATAGGCATGCCAGGGCCGCCCTCTCGGAACCGACCCCCGGGTCCACCACGACCACGTGCACAGTGCCCGGAGGAAAGGAAAAGGATGCGTTGCGGGCCACGAACGACGCAGCCTGTACGTCCTGTGGCGGAATCTCGTGGGATACATCCACCAAATTCAGGATCGGCGCTCGATACAGCGCTGCGCCTTTCATCTCGGCAACATAGTGGTCTCGGGTACCAAAATCGGAAGTAAACGTCACGATGCCGCTAGGCGGAGGATGTACTATCACGTTGGACCTAACCTCGCTGTCAGGCCGTGCTGTCCCCCCACAGCTTGGCCAGTTCCACCAGCACTTCAACTGCCTTCTCCATGGCGACCAGCGGAACCCACTCATTTACAGAATGGAAATTCCGCCCGCCGGCAAACAGATTGGGGGTAGGCAGCCCCAGTTCGCTCAGCCGCGAACCGTCGGTGCCGCCCCTGATCGACTGCAGATCAGGCTCAATACCAGCACGCCGAACTGCCTCCAGCGCAAATTCAACTGCCCTGGGTTCCTTATCCAGATAGTAACGCATGTTCTTGTAGGAATGCTCCACCCGGGTGTCCAGCTTCATCCCCGGGAACTTCTGTTTCGTCTGTTCACAAAGCCCTTCAAGCACCGCCTCCCACTTCTTGAGCCCTTCCAACTCGAAGTCTCGCACCAGGAAGGGAACCTTGGCCTCGTTGACATCGCCAGTGATTGCAATGGGATGCAAATACCCCTCCCGCCCTTCCGTCGTCTCGGGAAGCGACTCCTCCGGGAGCAGGGATACCAGATGGGCGGCAGCCCGCACCGCGTTGAGCATCTTGCCCTTGGCGTATCCGGGGTGAACGTCCATTCCCGTTACCACCACGGTCGCCGTGTCCGCGCTGAAGGTCTCGTTCTCCACTTCCCCTTCCTTACTACCGTCAACCGTGTACGCAGCCGCGACGTCGAACTCCTCCACCGTCGGGAAGTTCTCAGTGCCCCGCCCGATCTCCTCGTCCGGAGTAAAAGCCACCTTCACAGGCCCGTGCTTGATCTCCGGGTGCGCCAGCATGTATTCAACAAAGGTAACTATCTCGGCTACGCCCGCCTTGTCGTCCGCACCCAGTAGGGTCGTACCGTCCGACGTGACGATCGTTTCTCCAACGTATCGCTTCAGCTCTGGCTCATCGGACACCCGCAAATACTCACCGGAACCGGGCAGCAACAGGTCGTTGCCGTCATAATTCTCGACGACCTGGGGCTTTACGTCCTTGCCCGATGTGCCCGGATAAGTGTCGACGTGGGCGATAAAGGCGATGGCAGGCGCGTCGCCACTCGAGTCATCGAGGTTGGAAGGGAGCAAGGCAGTGAGAACTCCACCCTCGTTCACTTCAACCCCTGCCAGCCCGAGTTGGGTAAGCTCATCCTTGAGCAGGTTGAGCAGATCCCACTGACACTCGGTGGAAGGAGCAGTCGTGCTCTCTTCGCTGGATTGGGTCCACACCTGCACGTACTTCAAAAACCGTTCGAGTACTGCTGTTCCGACATCGTTCACAACCAACCTCCCCTGAATTGTCAGCATCTTCTTTTACCATGCCGACCCTCAGTTTTACAACTGTTGTGGGAGGTTGGCTCGCTTGCGTAGATAAGTTCTTGTCGAAAGAAAGGACTAGT
>CAZVFX010000058.1:0-45819 GCA_964626565.1 uncultured Myxococcales bacterium | reverse complement strand
ATCGCCTGATGCTGGCCCTGGGCGGCCACCTTCGCAAGCGCACCTGGCCCCGTCGCGACATACGCCGCATGGCTGCCCGGTTGCTCGAGTTGGACTCCAGCCCTGCCGCAACCGGACCGGGTGCGCCTGAGAATCGGACAGCCGGTCCTCCGTAGATGTTGACGTAGGCTACGGCACAACCCGCGAACGAGCCCATCTGACCCGAAGTCTGCTTACCCGACTGATTGAACCGCACAACTCGTAACCGCCCATTGGACAAACGCGTCGTTTTGGCCGCAGGCGGTCGGTTCCGGCGCAGAGAACGGCGAAAACGCCACCTCATTCGGGGCGAAAAGTGCGCCCCCCGTCCCCGTCTTACGGACGCCCCCCGTCCCTGTCTTTTTGCCGTCTTACGGACGCCCCCCGTCCCTGTCTTTTTGCCTGTCCTTTTGCCGCCCTGCGGGGGCGGATGGGTTAGATGTCGACGCGGAGGTTGAGGCCGGCGGTGGCGACGGGGTATGGGACGGCTGGCGAGCCTTCGATAATCTGGCCCTCTTCGAAGCCAAATTTGAACTCGCCCCCTTTCTGGCCCAGGTTGACGGAGACGTACGCTTGAAGAGTGAGGTAGGTGAGCACGGAAGTGCTGTAGTCGAACCTGGTCATGTAGCTCTCGTCGCTGAGATTGCCGATGCCGGACAGGGTAAACGAGGTGAAGTCCCAGTTCCCCGGGGATGGCAGGGCGATGTATAGAGCGCCGTAATGGCGGCCCATGTAGAACGGGGTAAAGGTCCCGTTCATGAAGGCGGACGGGTAGTCGTCTTTGCTGCCATAGCCTTCGGAGTTGAAGAAGTATTCGCCGCCCATAACCGCGAAGTCCTCGTCGGAATATTTGAAGGAATACGAAAGCCCTCCGCTGGTCTGAAGTGAGGCCTGCCTGCCCCCGGCTTCAAACGCGGGGTCCATGGCCGTTTTCTCAACGAAGTTGGCCGCCACCTCGCCAGCTACGTCCAGTTCCCAGATTCCTGCTGAAAGGTCGAGACCGACTTTAGGAATCACGATATTCTCGCCATCTGCGTCGGTTTCCTTTCTGACCATTCCGGTGAGCCCGATTTCGGCGGTGGCAACGACCATTTCCAGGCGCAGCGCACCGCCCACGTCCGCCATGGAGTCGGCGTCCTCAACCAGTGCCAGCCAGATGAGGTTCCACGACAGGGGCTCGATGGGAAGCTGTACTTTCAGCGCGGCCACGCCGGTGCGGTCGTCGAACAGGGTCAGAGGTTCACGGCGGGTTGAGTTGACAACGTCCACCGGGTTCCACAGCCGCGAAGCGCCCCAGTGCACGGGCTGCTTGCCCGCGGTAACGAACAAAGTGCGGCCGATGTCGAATTTCAGCCAAAGTTGGTCCAGTAGTACGTCGCTGGAAGGGGGTGGTTCCGGCAGCATCTCCTCGGGGATTCCCATGTCGCTGATGTCCGGAACACCGGGGCCGTAGCCTGTAAGCATGGGGTCGTAGGTGAGGCGCCCGCGCACATAAGCCCGCACGCGGTCGTTGGGTTGACCGTCGAGGTAGACATCAAGCAGGTTGGGATTTGACAGGGTGGGGTCGCTCTCTTCCCCCTCATAGAAATAGGCGCCGTAGCGCATGTAGACCATGCCGCCTACCTGCAGGCGGTCGAGGTCGAGGAGGTCCCGGTGTTTAGTGGCGACCTCGGTTTCGGTGAAGTCGTCACCGAACATGTCCGCTTCGCGGTCGTTCTCGTCAGGCACTACCTGGCCCAAGGCCACTGACGGAATGAAGAAGAAAAGGAGGGCCATGCGGCTCATCGGCTCTTACTCTCAAGCCAGGCCTTGGTGAAGATGTTGGCCGGCAGCGTTCGGAGGTCCACGGACTTGAGTATCACGATTGTCGAGTTGTCCTTTTCCACCTCGTCATAGAAGCGCATCTCTGCCGGATACCACACCTTTTCACCCTTGGATTCACTGTAGAGGGTTTTCCATTTCGGCGTATAGGAGGTGCGCATCAGCTTTCCGCTGGCTGCGAAGTCCTGGCGCTTCAGCACGTTGCCGCTTTTTGTGTCCACCCAGATTTCAGTAACGGGGTAGGGTACGTCCGCGCCCTTCTTCTCGGTGAGTTTTATGTGATGCACCTTGAACTTGCCCAGCTTCTTTTCCGCCACATACTCTGCATCGTACTCTTCGGCCAGGCGCGATTCGTCGAAGTCGCTGCGTCTTGAGTCGGAACCGGCGATGCGTTCCCGCTCGGTCCGCCGTTCCCAGCGGCCCACTGCGGGGTCATACATCCACAGGTTCTTGTCGATTCTCAGATATCCTTTGCCACGCTCCGACTTGGGCTTGATGATGAGGATCATCAGTTTGTCATCGGCGTCACGGCGGTAGATCACTGCCTCCATCACCATGTCGTCCCTTCCCTTCTCCGTGGTCTGCACGTAGGCGAGGGACTTGTAGTCCCCGGAGTTGCTCTGGCGATCGTCGATGGTGGTGAGCACTTTGTGCACCCCTTCCTTGTCGAGGGCAGAAGCAGTTTTCGGAACCAACATCAACACAAGCAGCGTCATTACTGTGGGGTAGAAAAATCTCGATATCATGGGGTTCAACCTCTCTTTATCCTACGTGATGCATCGCGGTAACGGGTTTCAGTTTGGCGGCCCGCATGGCCGGGAAGAATGCGCCGATGGTTGTTAGCAACGGAATCGCAATCAGAGCCACCAGCGCGCTGTCCACGGAAACCGCCATACGAAGGGTGTCGGACATAAGGAAGATCTGGAAGCCTCGGGATACCGGAATTTGAGCCGCGTTGAGCAGATGAGTAATGCCTGCGCCCAGGGCCACGCCAAGGGCGGCTGCGACGGTCGACAGAATAATGGTCTCGAGCACGAACATGATCAGCACTCGGGCCCGGCCCATGCCGATGGCTCTCAGCGTTCCGATCTCCCGGGTACGGTCGCGCACGTTGATCCACATTGCATTCATGACCCCTACAACGATGATCACCAGCAGGACACCGATAAGGATGGTGGTTACCGTGTCGAACGTCTTGAGGGTCCACTGCAGACCGGACAGCTCGTCTTCCCAGGTCGTTATGTCGAGTTTCTGTCCCGTCCAGTCTTCCCCCTGAACCAGGTTGAACTTGTGAAAGAAGGGGCCTTCCTGCCGGTCCATGAGGCGGTAATCCTTGTCCATCAGGCCGGCCCTCAAGTGAGCCTGCACATCCTCCGCATCGTCCTCGTCGTCCAGGTAGATGAAGATGACGCCGGTGGTGTTGTCGTCCATTTCGTACAGATCCCGGATGGTATCCTTGGAAACAAACGATGACATGAATGTGATAAGGCCCATGTCCTTGGCGATGACCGCGACGGTGACGTCGAGAGAGTTGTTCTGACCCCTCATGACGGGGGCTGAGAGAGTGACTTCGTCTCCGACTACTACGTTGAGGCGCTCCGCCTGCGGTTCGAACAGCATGATGGTGCGAGGATTAGCCAGGTCGTCCAGGTTTCCCTCAGCCACCCTCAACACGCTTCTGAGCACCTCCTCTTCCATGATGTCGATGCCGGTGAGTGAGGCGAGAATAGTATCGGAATTGCTCACGACTTTGCCGAAACCGCGTCGGCGGTCGACCACCTGGCGGGCATCGGGGTAGAGCTCTTTCACGTCCTCCAACAGTTTATTGGCGTAAGTGAGCGCTGGAATGGCCTGGCCGCTGGTGATTTTGTAGAATCCCCCAACGTTGACATGTCCGGTCATGATGGCGGTGCCGGACTTCAGCATGGTGTCTTGAATGCCGGCGCCCAGCGCCGCGAGCAATACCAGCAGCATGGCCACGGCCACGGTGGCGCCGCCGAGGAGAAGGCTGCGCCGCTTGTTGAGGAGCAGGTTGCGGACCGCGATAAGTATCAGTCGTCCCATTCTAGTCCTCCTTGCCCATGGCTTTTACCGGCAGAATCCGGGTAGCCAGGCGCGCCGGGTAGAGGGTGGATGCGACGCTGACCAGGAAGACCACCACGAAGGCCAGCAGCAGGTGCCCCGGAAGCAGGATCGGATGCAGGCTCGGTCCGGCGAACAGGAAGTAGAGGGCGTCGGTGAATGCGGGAATCCCGAAGTGGGCCAGCAGGAGGACGATGCCGGTGCCAACGAGGGTGCCAACTATGCCGAAGCCGACACCCAGCACCGCTGACTCGATGAGGAACATTTTGAGGATGTACCGGCGCTGCGCGCCGATGGCCCGCATGGTGCCGATCTCCCGGGTACGATCCAGGGTTGCCATGACCATGGAGTTGTTGATGATGACCAGGGCCACGAGAAAAATAATAAGGATGGCCGTAACCAGCACGATCCATATTACGCCGATGAACTGACCTACCAGTCCAGCCGCCTCCCGCCAGTCGATAACCTGGACCGCCAGCCCGTGTTTTTCAACCACTCCTTCCAATCTGGTTTTTGCCGCTGCGACGTCGGTCCCCTCTTTGAGTACCACTGACGCATTAATGGTGACGCCGTCGTGTATTTCGGCCTTGGTGTATACTCGCTGAAGCAGCTCCTCGTCGAAACGGACCCCGCCATCGGTCATGTCAATGCCTGCGAACTCATCGAATCCGGTGTCTTCAACCTCCTCGGTAATCGACGCATCGTCACCGAACAAGGCGTCTTCCGCACTCTCTCGATCCAGAGCGGCGGCGCCCGCTTCCTTCTTGATCTCGGCCAACTCCTCCTTCTTGTCTGCGGTGAGGTGGCCGTAGAGGTCTCGAAAGGTCATCATGTCCATCAAGCTGTATGCACCCGCCAGCGCCGACTTCTCCATTCCCTTGAACCGGTAAGTGCCGTACACCTTGACGTTCACCGCAGTGGAGTAGCCCGAGCGCGTGAACGCCCGGATGGTGAGAATGTCACCGATCTTCACCTGGTAGAGAATTATGTGGGGAGCGATGTGCTCGTAGAAGAAGTCGTAGCGTTGATAGAAATTGTCGTCGTTCATGTCGAGAAACTGTTTCACCAGTTCCACCGGGTCGGCCTCTTCCGTGTCGAGCAGTTCCCTCAGTTTCGTACTCACCTCCCTGGTGCTGGGCCCGTCCAGTTGGAAGACGATGTCCTTGTACTGACGGACGTTCTGCTTGACCTTGTTGTAGGCCACCTTGTCATCTGCGATGGTCTTGCCCGCGTCCAACCAATCCTTGATCAGGTCCAAGCGCATGCCGATCTGGTGTTTCACCTGAAGCTCGTACATGAAGTCGCTGAAAAGGAAGCCGCGCTTGCCCGGCGGGATCATCTCGCCCTTTTCTATTTCGAACAGTTCAAAGTTCTGCTGGAAGGCTTCAGTATCAGTGCCGATGTAACGTAAGAAGAGCATCTTCTCGTCCATGGCCAGCTTTGCAATCTTGTTTTCGAGGAACGTTACTTTTTCCTCCTGGTTTTCGTCGAAGTCACGCCAGAACTCGTCGGAGTCAGCGATGGCCAGGTTGGCGAAGCTCTCCTCGGCTTCGGCAGCCTCGCTGCCTTCCCCGGCCAGCGCCTCGACGTTGTCCATCCACTCTTCGAGGAGTGAGACGATGCGCCTGACTTGCTCGGCGAGGTCGTGGACACGTTCGCGGTTGCCGGCCTCCATGGCCTTCCTCATCTCCGCCAGCTTGATGTCCATTATGTTGCCGGAGAACACAGTGGCGAAATCGCTGCCCATGGGGACCACGGCTTCGACCTCTTCCATCTCGTCTTCGATAACCCGCTTCACTTCGGCGAAGTTCTCGATTCTGCCAAGATTCGGGGTGCCCGTAGGCAGTCCGAAGAACTCCAACTTGTCCCTGGCATCCTTGGCATAGATCTGGAGGTGGCCCGCGACGCTGCCGATGATGCTCTTGGACATGGTGAGGTCGAGAGTCGACAACAACGAGCCGCCGACCACCACCAGTGCGGTGCCGAAAACGATGAGGAGGCCGATGACCAGGGTCCTGACCTTGGTCGCGACAATATTCCTCAGCGCGATTCGAAAGAGGATCATTGGGCGCCCTCGACGATTCGCCCATCCTCCAGGCTGATGACCCGATGAGCATAGCTCATGACCCTTGCGTCGTGGGTTGAGAAGATGAAAGTCGTGCCCTGGGACTCGTTGATGTTCTTCATGAGGTCGATAATGTGTCCACCCGTTGTGGAGTCCAGGTTGGCCGTAGGTTCGTCGGCCAGCACGATGCTTGGGCCCGTGACAAGGGCGCGGGCGATGGCCACTCGTTGCCGCTGGCCGCCGGAGAGCTCATTGGGCCGGTGGTGAACGTGGGTATCGAGACCAACCTTGTGCATGAATTCCATCACGCGTTCCTTGCGCTGGCTGCGGGAGAGCTTGCCCTGCAACAGCAACGGGAACTCAACGTTCTGGAACGCGTCCAGAACGCCGATGAGGTTGAAGGACTGGAAGATGAACCCCAACCGGTCGAGGCGCAGCCGGGTGAGCGCTCGCTCGGACAGGCTGCCCGTGTCCTGCCCGTCGACTTTTACGGACCCCCTGGTGGGGGTGTCGACGCAGCCCACCAGGTTGAGGAGGGTTGTCTTGCCGCTTCCGGAAGGACCGGCAATTGAGGCAAAATCGCCTCCTTCGATGGTGAGGGAAACCTCCTTCAGCGCCGGCACTACCAGCTTCCCCAGGGGGTAATCCTTGTCTACCTTTTCGAGTACAACCATGCCTGCCATAGCACGCTCCGAAGTTATTGTTGGGGCAATTATCAATTATCAATTATCAATTATCAATGGTAAAACCGGCATAGATATTCCGGAGGTCGCTTATGTATTTCTCTTGGAACAGATTGTTGGTTTTGGTGCTGGCAGGGATTTTTGCCGCGTGCGGCGGGGACGGGGGGCGCGGAAAGGACGTCGGGGATGCCGTTTCGACCGAGGTCAGCGCGGAAGTGTATCCTGAGGCAGTGGGAGAGACCGGCGCCGATGACGTGGCGGACAACGAGGTTCAACCGCCTCCGCCACTTGAGGACTTCGCCGGATATGTGGACCCGATGATCGGCTCGAAAGGGTCCGGCAATGTAATTCCCGGGCCCTCGCTGCCTCACGGGATGGTCAAGTTGAGCCCAGACAGTGAGGTGGAAGTGGGGAGTGTGGACGGATACGAGTACGGAAGTCCCCGCATCGAGGGATTCAGCCATACGCATCTGGAAGGACCGGGCGGCAGCGGCAACGGATACAGTGAGATCCTGGTGGTTCCCACCACCGGCACCGTCATCGCCGAGGCTCAATGGTACGCCTCAACCTTCAGCCACGACTCCGAGTCGGCTTCACCGGGATACTACTCGGTAACCCTGGATGACCACGGGGTCACGGCGGAGCTCACGGCGACCCATCGCTGTGGCGTGCATCGCTATCACTATCTGCCCGCGGAAGAGGCTCATCTGCTCATCGACCTGGGACACACCCGGGGGGAAAGCAAAGGGGGAAAAGTCGAGGTTGTCGGGGACGACACAATCGTCGGGTACGGCATGTATGCGGCCCACCCGGTGCTGCAGCTTCTGAATCTCGACCCCGACGACAAGACCAGCGAGCGCACCGTCTTTTTCTTCGGCCGGGTGTCGGTTCCCTTTGAGTCTCACACTTTGTGGCAAGGGGTGCAGGAGTTGGACGAGCAGGGAGCAGCCGAAGGGGCGGACCTTTCCGTTGCCTTGAATTACTCCTTTCCGGAGCAGGCGATCCTTGAGCTGCGGTTGTGCATCTCGTTTATCGATGCGGCCCAGGCAGAGGCAACTTTCGGGGAAGAGGTGGAAGGAAAGACTTTCGACGAGGTTGCCGTGGCCGCAAAAGAGGCCTGGAACGAGGTACTCAACCGGGTTCGAGTGGAGGGCGGAACCGAGGACGACATGGTGAAGTTCTATACTGCCCTCTATCACTCGTTGCTCCAACCAGTGGACTACACGGAGGGTGAGAGATTCTGGTGTGGTACCGATGGGGAAGGCAAGGTATTCGAAGATGAAGGGTTCAGATTCTACGCAGATGACTGGTGCATGTGGGATACATTCCGCACTTCACACCCTTTGCAGACCCTGGTGGAGCCTGAGCGGGCCGCGGACAAGGTGCAGTCCTATGTACACATGTATGAGCAGGGCGGGTGGCTGCCAAAGTGCCCATGGCAGGCCAAATCATATTCCCGGGTGATGATCGGTAATCATTCCATCTGCTTCCTCGCTGACGCATGGAACAAGGGCATTGTCGGTTTTGACCAAGATTCTGCCTGGGAAGGGGTTTTGAAGAACTCCATGGAAGACGACCTCGAAAATATACCTGAAGGTTTCTACGGATACGGCAACTACGGGACGCTGCCAAGCTACATCTCCAAGGGCTATGTACCCAACGAAGAGGACCCCATGCAGTCGGTGTCTCTTACTTTGGAGTTCGCCTACAACGACTGGTGCGCAGCAACCATAGCCGCTGCTCGTGGCGATGAGCAGAACAAGCAATACTTTATTGAACGATCCAAAAACTACGAGAATCATTGGGATGCGGAGACCGGCTTCATGCGCCCCAAATTGAAGAACGGCACCTGGCTGGTCGACTTTGACCCGACGCAGAACGACCAGGGTTTTTGCGAAGCGGACTCCTGGATCTACACCTGGTTTGTACCCCATGACCCAGCGGGCCTTATCGCGCTGTTCGGTGGCGACCAGCCGTTCACGGAGAAACTCGACACGTTCTTTGGGGATGGGCACTACGATTCCACCAACCAGCCCGATTTTCACACCTCGTTCCTCTACACCTATGCTTCGAAGCCGGCGTCCACACAAGCCAAGGTAACGGAGTTGATGGGGTCGGAATACGATGCCACCCCGGGCGGCTTGCCGGGCAACGACGATGCGGGCGCGACTTCGGCGTGGTACGTGCTCTCCGCCCTGGGCCTGTACCCGGTGGCTCCCGGTTCCCCGGTCTACGTCATCTCAGCCCCGGTTCACGACCGTGCTGAAATCTACACCGGCGGCCCCGGCTCGGGGGCGCACTTCACCATCATCGCCGAGGGCAACAGCGCCGCCAACATGTACATCCAATCCGCAACCCTCGATGGCGACCCCTACGACCAACCCTGGATCACCCACGCCGACCTGCTCTCCGGCGGCACTCTGGTGTTGCAAATGGGCTCCGAGCCCTCCGACTGGGGATCGGCAAATCCGCCGTCTTCGCAGTGGCTGCCTTGACCTGAACCAAACCTTCCAGACCGAGTTGATGCCGTATGTTGCCTGCCCCGTGGCTGTGTGGTAGTGTGAGTACAAAGTACCATGCGTGCACGCCGGCGGGTCCCCCGCTTCTCACCGGTGGTGGCTGACAGGAGCAGTGCATGAAGAAGTTGCGCTCGTTTATCGTTTTATGTGCCGTGGTCTCAACCGCGGTGATGCTGGGCATCGTCCTTTTTACCATGTACCTGGGATTCTCCCGCATTTCGGGCAGCCTTGTTGAGGATGCTTCGGAAAGACTGGCCCGGACCACTACGGCTTGCATTGTGGAGCTCATGAACCGCGGGCTGGACCGGGAAGACATGTTGAAAGAGATGGAGGCGCAGTGCGTGCGGCAGCATGGTTCCGGGGAAGGCGACGGCGGAAGCTTCCACGTGTACGTGCACTCGGTCCTCGGTCCTCCCTTCGGCCCAGGACCCGAGGAAGTTGCGGCTGGTTCCCCACGACTGGGCAAGGCCATCGCGACCGGTCGCTCGGTGGCATCCAGGGAGGGCGACGTACTCACCGGTTTCTATCCGATTCCGGCCACCACCGAATGCGTGGCTTGCCACGATGCGGCCGCAGGTGGAGATGTGTTGGGCGTGGTCGAGATCAGCGAGGACCTTTCCGCGGAGCTTTCCGAGGCCCGCTGGCACATCCTGATTCTCGTACTGTTGCTCTTTCCGTTGCCCGTGGTAGCCGCCTTCCTGGGCGCGCTCATTATCGACCGAAGGCTGCAGCGGGCAATCGCAACGGTACGCCACAATTTCCAAGAGGAACATCCCGAGAGCGGACAGATATCTCCCCAGGTGTCTTTGGACTTGGCTTTCGACGAATTCAACGAGCTGTATCGATGGTTGGTGGAGCGGTTGAATCGAGCGACCGACAACCTGGCGGTCTACAGTTCTGTGCTACGCAAGCTGGTAATCACTCCCGATGCGGTAAAGGACTGGAAGTTGGAAGTCTCCCGGATGCTTATCGAGATGCACGAGAGCTTGCCTACCAACGCCCTTTTCTTTGTTTCGGCTGACAGCAGCGGACAATACCATGTGAACGTGGTTTGGAGGGGACTGCCCAACGTCAACACCAAGGAGAACATGGAGGCAGCGGTTTTAGCGGTGTTGCCAAGTGAGCGATTTCCTACGTCCGAGTGGGAGATGACGTTCGAGCACACGGCCGCACACCCGGACATGCCCCTGCCCGAGTTGGTGCCCAAAATGGTGCTCAGGAACCTCAAGTTTACCGCTCCGAAACTGGCGACCCTGGGGGGGCTGCATTGTGCCGGGGTCCTGCTGGATGTCTCCCATCGGGGTCGAACGACCACGGTTGAAGGGATCGTGAGCGCTCTTTATGCCGTCGCCGGCTCCCTCAAGGAGATCGAGGGTTATACCAGTGAGCTTGAGCACTTTGCCACTCGGGACCCTCTCACCGGCCTGCACAACAGCCGCATGTTCTGGGAGCTTCTCCGGTACGATGTTCACCGGGCCGGCAGGCTGGGGCACAAGGTGGCGGTTCTGGTAGTGGACCTGGACCGCTTCAAGTCGGTGAACGACACTTACGGGCATAAGTTTGGCGATGAATTTCTACGCGCGGTGGCGTCGACACTGCTGGCCCAGGTGAGAGAAGCGGACATGTTGGCCAGATACGGCGGAGACGAGTTTGCGGTGATCATGTACGCGGCGGGTGCGGAGCAGGCGTTTCTCGTGGCCAGCCGGATCATCGAGAAGTTCCGGGAGTTCAGTGTCGAGGCGCCCGACGGCCGGCAGGTGGGCACCACCGTGTCGGTTGGCGTGGCCATCTGCCCGGATCACGCCGAAGCCCCGGAGCAGCTCTTTTCTCGTGCCGACAGCATGCTCTATCGGGCCAAGGGCGCCGGACGGAATCAAGTGTGTCTTCCTGACAGGGAGGTACTTGCCCTCGAGGATTGCGAGCGGTGGGCTACGGAGGGTGGGCTGGTGAAGCGGGCGTTGGAAGAAGACCTGGTGGTGCCCTACTTCCAGCCTATTCTCCGCCTGGCTGACCGACAGGTCGTTGCTCACGAGGTACTCATGAGGCTTGAGCTGCCGGACCGTGTAGTCCTGGCGGGGGAAGTGATCGAAGCGGCGGAGTCGGTTGGCCTCATCTCGGACCTTGACCTCACGGTCGCCAGAAAGGCGTTCAGCAAGGTGCGGGAGACGGGCTACCAGGGCCTTCTCTTCCTCAACCTTTCACCGAAGGCGCTGGTCTATGGGCGGTACATCGAAGAACTGATCGGCCTGGTCGAGGAGTATGGCCTGAAGCGGGACCGGGTCGTGCTTGAACTCACCGAGCGGGAAACGGTGCGCAACCTGAGTCTTGTGGAGAGATTCATCAAGAATCTGAAGCAGGAAGGGTTTGCTTTTGCCATCGACGATTTCGGTGTTGGTTTTTCTTCTCTTCAGTACGTTCGCCGCTTCCCCGTTGATTTGGTGAAGATCGATGGTGAGTTCACCAAGGGTGTAGAAAGTGCGGGCAGCCCGGACCGCGCCATAGTTTCGGCGATCGTGGCCCTGGCCGGTGGCCTGGGTGTCGACTCGGTGGGCGAACACGTGGAGAGCGAACAGGCCTTGGAAGCCCTCGCCACCGTGGGTGCCACCCACGCCCAGGGATTCCACGTCGGCAAGCCCGCGCCCGAATTCTCCGGGCCTCTCAAATCCTGACCGCGCACCGCCACAATTGACTTTACACTTACTTCTCCTGAAACTATTTTAACCCCTCGTTACAAGAGGGATCGGAGAGGAATGATGAATATGGGAAGCAAGCTGGGCCTGTTACTGATACCGATTTTGATGCTGGCGAATTGCGGCGGGGGGGACGACACGCCCGGCCCCGGCCCTGGTACTGACCTGGACGCAACGATGCAGGAGGTGCCCGCTGACCTGGGGTCAATTGATGTCGGCTTGGACACCGGGGGGGGAGAGTTGGAAACTTCGGCGGGAGATACCCTTGCCGAAGGGGGGTTCGGGTGGCCGTGCAACACCAACAGTGAGTGTACGTCGGAGAGGTGCGTGGAGAGTGCGGAAGGAGGGGTGTGCTCCAAGATCTGCGAGGAGGCAGGTGACTGCCCCGATGGATTCGAATGTGTGCCCAGCGCTTTCCAGGACAAGGACCCCGTCTGTGTGCCGATGCACGCAAGGCTTTGTATGCCCTGCTTTGGAGACGGCGATTGCGGACTGCAGGGCAATCGGTGCGTTCTGTTCGGCGACGAGGGCAGCTTCTGTGGCGGAAAGTGTAACGCTGAGGTTTCTTGCCCCGCCGGTTTTGCCTGCGAAGCCGCGCCTACGGCGGGCGGGCTGGAGGTGAACCAGTGTGTACCTTCGCAAGGGGCGTGCGAGTGCTCACCGTTGGGTGTGAAGTTGGGGGCCTCAACTGTGTGTTCGGCCAGCAACGAATTCGGCGCGTGTACAGGACAGCGAGACTGCCTGGATGATGGCCTCACCGAATGTGACGCCACGGTGCCTGCGGCTGAGGCGTGCAACGGCGAAGACGACGATTGCGACGGCGAAATCGACGAGGAAATGGGCGAAACCGACTGTGGGGTAGGGGAGTGCATCCATTCCGAGCCTGACTGCGTGGATGGAATACCCAACGACTGTGACCCCGAGGCGGGAGCGGTAGACGAGTTGTGTGACGGCCTGGACAACGATTGCGACGGTGAAACCGATGAGATTTTCGGTGACGTGACAGGCAACGGGTATCCCGATTGCCTCACCACTGACCTGGACGAGGACACCGTAGCCGATGGCATCGACAACTGCCCGGATGTTGTCAACCCGATGCAGGAGAACCTTGACGACGATTTCTGGGGCGACGCCTGTGATGATGACGATGACGGCGACGGGAGCCTGGACGAGGATGACTGCGGGCCGCTGGACCCGGCAATATTTCCCGGTGCCGAAGAGACGTGCAACGGTGTGGATGACAATTGCAGCGAACAGACTGACGAGGGCCTCGGAGAAACGACCTGCGGGCTTGGGATTTGCGAGCATACGGTGCCGAACTGCCTCGACGGCGAACTTCAACTGTGCGACGAGCTCGCGGGAGCTGTGGCAGAAGAGTGCGATGGGTTGGACAACAACTGCGATGGTGAGGTCGACGAGGAGTACGAGGATCTTGACGAAGACGGTGAGGCCGATTGCGTTGATGAGGATGACGATGGCGACGAGGTCGCTGACGAGGTCGACAATTGTCCTCTGGTGGCTAACGCAGACCAGATGGATTCCGATGAAGACGGATTCGGGGATCTGTGCGATGGCGGCTGTTGGCTGGGGGACGAGTCGGGTTGGGAGGAGGACTGCGACGGCTTGAGCGATGAAAATGACAATTGTCCGGTAGATTTCAATCCTGAGCAGGCGGACCTGGACCTGGATGGTGAGGGGGACGCCTGCGATCTTGATGATGACGGGGACGGCTTTGCCGACGAGGAGGACAACTGCCCTCTCGTGCCAAACCCAGAACAGGAAGATGAAGACAATGACGGCATCGGGGACGCGTGCGACTCCGACGCGGACGGCGACAAAGTGTTGGACGGTGTGGACAACTGCCCGCTCACCTTCAACCCCGGGCAGGAAGACCTGGACGTGGACGGCCTGGGGGATGCCTGCGACGACAACGATGACGGTGATGACGCTCTTGATATCGACGACTGCGCTCCCCTCGACGCCGCTATTTATCCGGGTGCCCCGGAGGTATGCAATTCGCTGGACGACGACTGCAACGGGACTGCGGACGATGAAGGTGCGGGAGGATGCGAGGGCTATTTCTCGGACTCCGACGGGGATGGATTCGGTTTGTCGGAAGCGGGCGAGAAGTGTCTATGTGAACCGCAGGACGACTACACTGCGCTGGTCGGAGGCGACTGTGAACCCGAGGTTCCGGAGGTGTTTCCGGGAGCCGTAGAGGAGTGCAACGGCATTGACGACGACTGCAGCGGCATTGCGGATGACGACTACGACGACTTCGATGGCGACGGCAGCGCCGATTGCGTTGACGATGACGACGACAATGACGGGTTGGCGGACGGGGAGGACAACTGTCCCATGTTGGGCAATTCGCTGCAGATCGATACCGACGAAGATGGCGAAGGGGACGCCTGCGACGATGACGACGATGGCGATGGTGCGTTGGACAATGCCGATTGCAATCCACTTGACCCACTCAGTTTCCCCGGGGGGCTGGAGGTGTGCGACGGCATCGACAACGACTGCAGCAACGAGATCGATGAGGGGCTGGGAGAGACCGAATGTGGCCTGGGCGAGTGCAAGCATTCGATTCCCAACTGCGAAAATGGCGTCGAGCAGGTTTGCGACCCGATGGCCGGGAAGATCGACGAATTGTGTGACGGTCTGGACAACGACTGCGATGGCAACGTTGATGACGGGTTGGGGACCACCAATTGCGGTCTGGGGGAATGTGCACATGCCGAAGCCAACTGCCTCGACGGCGCCCCCAACGTGTGCGACCCGATGGCAGGGGCCACGGCCGAGGAGTGCGACGGGCTTGACAACAACTGCAACGGTGTTGCGGACGATGCCCTCGGGGTTGTGATGTGCGGTCAGGGAGAGTGTGCCCACGAGGTGGAGGGATGCGAAGGCGGCGTGCCCGGGAATTGTGACCCGTTCGCCGGAGCAGTGGATGAGGTTTGCGACGGTCTGGACAACGATTGCAACGGCGATGTGGACGATGGGCTGGGGGAGACCACCTGTGGGTTGGGTCCGTGTGAGCACACGTCGCCCAACTGCGCCGGCGGCGAACCTCAGGTCTGTGACCCACTGGAAGGGGCTGAAGCTGAGGCGTGCGATGGCGTGGACAACAACTGCGAAGGTGCGGTCGACGAAGGCTATGCCGACACCGACGGCGACGGCCAGGCCGATTGCGTGGACGGGGACGACGACCAGGACGGGTTTGCTGATGACGATGACTGCGAGCCGCTCAATCCCGATGCATATCCGGGCGGCGAAGAGGTCTGCGACGAGGCTGACAACGATTGCAACGGTCTGGCTGACGAGGGGTGCCCCGGGGTTGCGTCGGGCACGTCTTGCCAGGAGATTCATGAGAACTTCCCCGAGTTCGGTTCCGGAGGCTACACCATCGATACCGACGGTCCGGGGCCGAATGAGCCGGTGGAAGTTTATTGTGACATGGTGTCGGATGGTGGCGGCTGGATGCGGGTTGCCGACGTAGACGCGGGAGCGGGCAAGTGCCCGTCCGGGTGGGTCTTCACCAACATTCCCAAGGTCTGTTTCCGCCTCGCATTCGGTGGTGGCTGCAAATCAGCGTTCTTTGATACCTTCGACCTTTCGTACACGGAGGTTCGAGGCTACGTCAAGGCATACCAGTTCTATTCCATGGACGGTTTCCGCAGCAACATGAGTATCAACCAGCCGTATGTGGACGGCTTGTCGGTGACGTACGGCAGTCCCCGGAAGCACGTGTGGACCTGGGGTGTCGGTCTGAGTCAGGACTACAACTACGGCGTGAACAACTGCCCGTGCTCCAAGTACGCCGGCGATGTGCCCCCGTCGTTCGTGGGCGGGGACTACTACTGCGAGTCGGGCAACTCCTGGGGCTATGAGAACACCTGGTATACCGCTGACCCGCTGTACGACGGCGCAGGCTGTCCGGGCGGGAACAGTTGTTGCAACCCTGCCTCCCTGCCCTGGTTCAAGAAGACCTACGCGCAGCCGATCAACGCTTCGCTTGAGGGCCGCCTGTGCGCAGATTCCGCTTCCAGCAACGAGGATATCGGCGTTTACGAGATGCAACTCTTTGTAAGGTAGCTGCCGTCCCGTTTCTTGTGGAAAATTGTTATTGACCAACCACCTGTTATCTGCTAGAAAAGTGCGCCACTTGTTTTTGACAACGTTAAAAGGGGCGCGCGGTGATAGCGTTATATAACTTCATGTTCTTTCTTCAGGTGGGCCAGGGCCAGCCTGCGCCAGGGGGCGGCGGCGCCGTAGAGGAAGGCGCCAAGCAGGCGGGGGAAGCTGCCGGCCAGCAGGCCATGCCTTGCGGCGGCGGCGGCGACATGACCAGTTTCATCATCTGGATGGCTGTCTTGTTCGGAATGATGTATTTCCTGCTCATACGCCCGCAGAAGAAGCAGCGGCAGCAGCAGGAGCAGATGCTGTCGGCCATCCAAAAGGGAGACCGCGTGGTCACTACCGGCGGCGTGTTGGGTACGGTGCGCGGGCTGACCGATCGGATAGCCACTCTGGAAGTTGCCGATGGGGTCAACATCAGGATCCGTAAGGAACACATAGCGGGCCTGCAGGCAGACCCGAAGGAAGAGGCAAAAGGCGGTAAGAAGTAGGAGTTCGTTCCGGGGCATGTCTTCGGGCGGAGGCTGTGAGCGGTGAGCAACGGCGAACTGCTGAGAGTTACAAGGATTTGAAAATTCCACTGTTGCGTTGAATCCGGCTGTCGGGTCGGCCGTAGCGGCTCCAACTTGTGGCTGCACGGGACGTAGGTGCGGAGGTCGTAGAGAAAATGGAGAAGAAGAAAGTCTGGCGTTCAGTGTTTGTGATTTTCCTGTTCGTCTTTTCGGCACTGTACATCCTTCCCACGGTGGTTCCCGGGGAAGGGATGCCGAAGTGGTTTCCGTTCAAGAAGAAGCTGAATTTCGGGTTGGACCTCAAGGGAGGCCTGGAGCTTCGGTATACGGTTGACTACAAAAAGGCGATTCTGGAGAACTCCAGGGACTTGATGTTCCGGATCCAGAACTGGTTGGTCAACAAGCTGGAGAACAGAGAGTTCGGCGACAAGGTCAGCCGGGAAGAGGTCCAGGAACTGAAGAAGCGAATCAGCATCTCGGTGCCCGCCTTCGACCGACTCAAGATCGAAACAGAGGATCAGGCTATCCTGGATCTCCTGTCGGTTGAGGCCCTTGAGACGGAGATCGACCCCCGCTACGTCAAGCTGGAGCTTGACGAGGGGCTCTTCCTTGTGATGAACGGCGACGAAGTCGACCGCATCAAGAGAGAGGTCGTCGACCAGACCCTGACCATCATTCGCAAGCGTATCGATGCCTTCGGACTGGTGGAACCCGATGTGCGGCTCAGCGGCGATGCCAACATCGACGTACAGTTGCCGGGTGTGAGCACGGAGCAGATGGACCTGGTTCGGGATCGAATCGGTCAGACTGCCCGGCTCACTTTTCGCATCGTCGATGACAAAGCAGCCGACTTCTTCGCTTCTGTGAAGGGCGAAGCCGCTGATTTCAAGAAGAGCTACCCCGACAAGGGCAAGTCTCTGGAAATAAAGAAATTCGGGGGCCGGTTCCAGGCCAAGGCAGCCAAGAAGAGTCACCTTGTGGCCTTCATCCACTATCTCCAGAAGCTCAAGAAGATCCCCGACGATCATGTCATCGGCTACTACTACGTGGAAGAAGACGAAGCGGGGAAGGTGGTCAAGAGCTACTATCGCACCGAGTTTCTGTTTGGGGAGGTGCGGGTGTCGGGTGAACATGTTGCCCGCTCCCGGGTATTCTACAAGTCCAGCGGCGAGCCGTATGTAAGCCTCACCTTCACTACCAGGGGCGCCGGTCTGTTCGAGGCGGTTACCAAGGACCACGTGGGAGACTACCTGGCCATCCTTCTGGATGACGACATCAACTCCGCACCGGTGATCAAGGAAGTCATCTCGGGTGGTTCCGCGTCGATTTCGTTGGGGGGCAACCGGTCTTCTTCCGAGATCCTGCAAGAAGCCCAGTCGCTGGTGACGGTGCTGACCCACGGTGCTTATAAGGCTCCCGTGCACAAGATCCAGGACCACGAGGTAGGGCCGTCCCTGGGTAAGGATGCTATCGAGGCGGGGGTTCTCGCACTCATGGTGGGGGGCCTGCTGGTTATCTTCTTCATGCTCTTCTACTACCGTATGTCGGGCATTATCGCCGACCTTGCGTTGGTGTTGAACCTTATTTTCGTGTTGGCCATTCTCATTGCGTTTAACTCCGCTCTCACCCTTCCGGGCCTCGCCGGGATTGTACTTACGGTGGGTATGGCGGTGGATGCCAACGTGCTCATTTTCGAGCGAATACGAGAAGAACTACGTGCGGGCAAGCACCCGCGCCCGGCCATAGAAACCGGATACCAGAAATCAACGTGGACCATCATCGACGCTCAGCTCACTACTGCGCTTGCGGGTATCATCCTGCTTAACTTCACCACCGGCCCGATTTACGGGTTTGCGGTGACGTTGCTCATCGGCATCATATGCTCGGTGTTCACCGCGCTGTTTGTGACCAAGCTGGTGTTCTACTGGCTTCTGGACAAGAAAATCATCAGAGAGAAGATCAGCATCTAAGTGGAGGACGGTAATGCCGTTTGAATTGATAAAGCCCGGAATCAAAATCGAGTTCATGAACAAGCGCAAGTTCTTCGCGGTCGTGAGCGGGTTGGGAATTCTCACCGGTATAGTCGCCTTGTTGCTCATGGGGCTCAACCTGGGAATCGACTTCAAGGGCGGCACCAAGATGGTAATCGCCTTTTCCGGTTCCGAGTCCATAGACCGCGAGGTGATTCGGTCCGCGGTGGCGAGCAAATTCCAGGCGCTGCGCCCGGGCGAAGATGTTCCCCAGGTCGAGGTTCAGGACTTCTACTCCGGCGGCGACGAGACTGAAATCGTCAGATTCATGGTGTACACCGAAATCGTGACGTTGTTGTCCGATGAGCGTAAGGCCGGCATCGTGGCCGGGCTCCAGGAGAAGTTCGGGGAGGAAACTGTGGTGAACCCGCCGGCTGAGGGCGGTGACCAGTTCTTCATCACGTTCCCTGACGAGGCCGGCATCGAAGAACGTACTGCGGAGTTGGAGGCTCTTTTCAACGCCCAGGGCGTTCAGCGAGTGCGTGTTGAGTCGGACAAGGTAAGGGACCTCAACCTGGAGTTCTACAAGGAAGTGAACCTGGAGAAGGAAGAGGCTGAGTCGGCCGAGAGTCTTCTCGAGGAGATCGAGGCGGAAGACTCTTTCAACGCCCGCATCGCGGCCTTCCGCAAGTCCAAGAAAGATGTTTCTTTCACGGTGAAAGTGGAAGAAACCAAGGTGAAGATGGAGGAGGCAATTCGTGCGGTGCCCGACCTGTCCGCCAGGTTCGTGGCTGTGGAGTCCTCCACATCGATCAGCCCCAGCGTCGGCGCCGACATGCTTAATAGCGGACTGTTGGCTGTAGTCTACGCCTGCATCGGGATTCTCCTCTACATTGCTCTGCGTTTTGACTTCAAGTACGGCCCGGGCGCGGTGGTGGCGTTGGTTCACGACGCATTTATCACCATCGGGGTCTTTGCCGTGACGCAGATTCCCTTCAGTCTTCCCATTGTCGCGGCGGTGTTGACAATCATCGGATATAGTGTCAATGACACGATCGTAGTTTTCGACCGTGTCAGGGAGAACTTTGAGAAGTTGAAGGGCTTGCCCTTCGACCGCATCATCAATACGAGCATCAACGAGACGCTCTCCAGGACGGTCCTGACCTCGCTGACCACCCTTTTTGTCGTCCTCTGTATCTTCTTGCTGGGCGGCGGTCTCATTAAGGACTTTGCGTTTGCGCTCATCGTGGGAATAATTATTGGTACCTACTCTTCCATCTTCGTGGCCAGTCCGATTCTGCTTGCTATTGACAAGATGACCACAAAGACCGGGAAGGTCGGAGCGTAGCGAATGCAGTCAGCCGGCTGGGGGCCGTCAAGCTGAACCCCGAACCCCGTGGGCGGCCATGAAGTGGGACATCGCTGAATTTGACGCGACCTGTGTACCAGTCCTGGGCAAACAACTTGGAATCAGCCCCTTTCTGGCTTCGTTGCTGACCATGCGCGGGTTCGAAGACCCTGAGCGGGCCACCGCATTTCTCAACCCTCGACTATCCGATTTCAGCGACCCGTCCTCGTTACCCGGAGTGGAAGCGGCAGCGGAGCGGTTGCGTCGCGCGATCCGTGATCAGGAGAAGGTGGTCATTTATGGTGACTACGACGTGGACGGCATTACCTCCATCTGCCTGCTCCTGACCTTTCTGAAAGATGTGGGGCTGTCCGCATCCTATACCGTGCCCAGCCGGTTTAAGGACGGCTACGGCCTCAACATGGCCCGGGCCGCCGAAGCGGTGGAGGGTGGGTGTGACCTTCTCATCACAGTGGACTGCGGAACCTCCAGTGTGGAAGAGGTCGCGTATCTCCAGGAAAACGGTGTAGATGTGATCATCACCGACCACCACCGTCTGCAAGGGGAGCGACCCGAAGCCGTTGCATTCCTCAATCCCCATGATTGGCCCGATGACGACCGGTTTTCGGTCCTCGCCGGAGTGGGCGTGGCCTTTCTCCTGGTCACCGCGGTGTACATCCGGCTGAAAAGAGATCCTGAAATGGCGGACCGGTTGCCCTCTCTAAAGGGGTACCTTGACCTCGTGACCATCGGCACAGTGGCGGACATGGTTCCGCTCACCGGCGTCAACCGCTCCCTGGTGGTCAACGGCCTCAGCCTGTTGACCACGACCCCAACGAGGCCCGGCGTCGTCGCCTTGAAAGAGATCTCCGGGGTAGTGGACCGGCGCGTAGAAGCTTCCAGCATCGCCTTTTACATGGCTCCCAGACTCAACGCCGCGGGACGCCTGGGGAGTGCGGAGACCGGAGTGGTGCTGTTGATGTCCAGCGAAATCGGCACCGCGCTCAAGTTGGCTCGCCAGTTGGACCAGAATAACAAGGATCGCAGGGAGCTGGAAAACCGCATCTTCGATGAGGCAGACCACCTGCTGGAGGCCGCATTCCAGGCCGGGGACTTGAACTCGGTGGTGCTGGCCAGCCCCCACTGGCACCAGGGGGTGCTGGGCATCGTGGCGTCCAGACTCTGTGAGAAATACCATCGGCCGACCGTGTTGTGCTCCATCGAGGATGGCGTGGCAACCGGCTCGGCTCGCTCAATCCGTGGTTTCAACATTGCCGAGGCGCTGGAAAAGAGCGAGCATCTGCTGGTGAAACATGGAGGCCACGCGATGGCCGCCGGACTCACCGTGGAGGCGGCAAACATCGATGAACTGCGGGCCAGCCTGGACGAGCTTGTGGCAACCAGCCTGGATGATGCGGAATTGGAAGCCACCCTGTCGGTTGACCTGGTAGTTGACCTGGCCGAAGTGACCATGCAGACAATATCGGATCTGGACAGCCTTTCTCCCTTCGGAGCAGGCAATCCGGAGCCAGTGCTGGCCACCCGCTCAGTCAACGTAGTGTCCTCCAGGCTGGTGGGCGGCGGGCAGCATTTGAAACTGGTGGTGGAGCAGGATGGACGGAAGTTGGAAGCGATCGGCTATCGCATGGGCGGCTGCCGAGTCAGCCGGGGTGATGTCGTTGACCTCGCCTATCACGCGGAGATCAGGACCTGGCAGGGGGTGACCTCGCTGCAGCTTCGTCTCCGCGACGTGGTTGTGCAGGGTGGGACGACGTAGAACTGAGTCAAGCATTGCAGTGGAGAGGCTGGGTAATGGGTAAGGCCATGGGGATCGACTACGGGCAGCGTCGCATCGGCGTTGCGGTGAGCGATCCATCGTGCACCATCGCCTTTCCTCGAGATGTCCTGAATCATGGGGGCAATTTTCAACGGGCCGCGAAGGAGATAGCCAGATTGGCGGGCAGCGAGGGAGTGGACCTGGTGGTTGTCGGTATGCCCCTGGAGATGGATGGTGGGCGGGGTCGGCAGGCCACTCTGGTGTCTTCGTTTATCGACCTGTTGGCCAAGAAGCTGGCCGGGGTCGCGGAGGTGACCGAGTGGGACGAGAGGCTGTCGTCGGTGCAAGCGGAACGGGCAATGTCCGACGCGGGGGTGAACAGCCGGCAACAGAAGGGTTCGGTCGACAAGGTAGCGGCGGCCATCATATTGCAAGCGTTCCTGGACCATTCAGCCGCGCGCAAGTCGGCTGAATTTGAAACTGAGCAAGAAGGGGAAAAGTCGTGAAGCGTGGAGTGTTGTGGACAGTGGTCAGCGTAATGCTCCTGGCGGCAGTCAGCGGGCTGGTCTACTGGGACTACGTCAACTACATGGAAACCCCGGTAGAGGCGGAGAGCCGTCAGGTCAAGGTGGTGATCTCACAAGGGTCTACCCTCTCGCAAGTCGTGAGCGCACTCCAGGAGAAGGAGCTGATACGAGGGCCTACCTACTTCAGACTCTACCTCCTTATAAACGACCTGGCAGACAAGCTGAAGGCGGGAGTCTACTACTTCAACGTGAAGATGACTCCGGAGGACGTCGCCCTGATGCTCTACGAAGGGCCAAAGACCCCCTACAATGTTGTGACCATCAAGGAAGGCTACAACGTCTGGCAGGTTGCAGGTGCGATCGAGGACGCCGGGATTGCTACCGGCGACGAACTCATCGCTCTGGCCAAGGACCCGGAGTTTGCCTCCGATGTGGGGGTGAAAGTCCAGGATCCGAGCAAGGTGTACGCGCTTCTCGAAGGGTACATCTTTCCCGAGACCTATTACATCGCTCCCGGGCAGAAGTTCCGAAGCGTCCTGGGCCGTATGGTCAAGCAGACCTTCAAGGAACTGAAAGAGGCGAAGAAGAAGCACATCAACGATTTCGCCCTGTTGGTGGAGGAGTTCGGCTTCTCCGACTACGAGTTGATCACTCTGGCATCCCTGGTCGAGCGTGAAACCGCACTGCCTCACGAAAAGAAACTGGTTGCTTCCGTGTTCCTCAACCGGTTGCGCAAGGGGATGCTGCTGCAAACCGATCCGACGTTGACCTACTCAGAGGAACGCAAGGGTGCGAAGCCGACTCCCAAGGATCGGAAGAACGAGAAGAACCTCTACAACACATACGCCTACGGGGGGCTCCCCCCGGGGCCGATCTGCAACCCGGGTCGTCATTCGCTGGAAGGAGTAGTTGCGCCCGCTACGAGTCGCTTCCTCTATTTCGTCTCAAAGATGGACGGGACCGGGGGGCACCACTTCTCCACCAACTACAACGACCACAAAAAGGCGGTGCGCAAGTACCTCCAGAAGAAATAACGGTACCCCGAGAGCGAGCGAGGGGCCACAACGGTACCCCGAGAGCGAGCGAGGGGCCTTCACTGCGCAGGATGGATTCGTAATGGATAGATTCCAAGAGCAGCAAAGCGATAGTTGCCGGGCCGGCAAGGTCGTGGAACTGCGTGAGGATCTGGCAGTCGTAGAGGTTTCAGCTTCTCTCTGCGGCGGTTGTGCGCAGGAGGGCGCCTGTAATCTGCTGGCCGGCCAGCCCGAAAGATCGACGGTGCTGGCGATAAATCGCGCCCGCGCCGGAGTCGGGGACTCGGTGTCAGTTGAACTCTCCGCATCGGCGAGAACAAAAACCGCTTGTCTACTATATGTCGTTCCAAGTATAAGCTTGGTAGTCGGCGCGGCGGTCGGGCAGGAAATGCTCGCCGGGATCGGGTCTCTGGACCCTGTTCTGGCAGGCCTGTTCGGGGCTCTGATTTTTCTTGCATTGGGAATGATTCCGGCTATCGTAGTCAGCCGGCGAAAGAAGCTGTTGCCGATAGTTTCTCAGGTCAGGGAGGAGAGCGTTGGAAATCGTTGAAGCTACCCTTTTTCTGGCTGTGCTGGCGGGCCTGCTGTCCCTGGTACTGATCGTCGTCTCCAAGAAGTTCGCAGTGGAGGAGAATCCGCTGGTGAAGGAGATTGACGAGGTGTTGCCCCAGTACAACTGTGGGGCGTGCGGGTTCCCGGGATGCTCCGGCTTTGCTCAGCACATGGCAGACACCAAGGACCCCGATGGGCTGTGCACGCCAGGCGGGCCGGATATCCAGAGTGCAATCGCCGCGATTCTCGGCATGGAGGTGAAGGAGGCCGCCCCTACGACGGCCCACGTCTTCTGCCGTGGCGACAACGATCTGGCCAAGGCCGACGGCGAGTATATCGGGATCGCAGATTGCATCGCAGCCGACCTCATCTCGGGAGGAGAGAAGGTGTGCCCGTACGGATGCCTGGGCCTTGGAAGTTGCGTTGTGGCGTGCGACTTCGATGCCATTGTCGTCAATAACGGCATCGCCGTCATATTGGAGGACGCCTGCGTCGCCTGCGGTCGCTGCGTCGACTCCTGCCCTCGCAAGATCATCTCCATGGTTCCCAAGGGCGCCAAGGTGGCAATCGAGTGCAACTCGAGGGACAAGGGCGCTCCAGTCAAGAAATACTGCACGGTGGGATGCACAACCTGCCAACTGTGCGCCAAGAACTGCCCCGACGAAGCGATCTCGCTGGTTGACGGCAATATGGTCATCGACCACGCCAAGTGTACGTTCCAGGGCAAGTGCATCGAAGTTTGTCCCCAGAACTGCATCCACGCCTTGGAAGGGGCGGTTGTCTGTGCGCCGCAGGCAGAGGAGGAATCGGCATGACAACTGCGATCGCTGGATTCAAGAAAGGCGGCGTACATCCCCTGGAAGGAAAGGAGCTTTCCCTCGGCGGGGAGTTGGTGGAAGTCGAGCCGCCCAAGATGGTGATGGTGCCGGTTACCCAGCATCTCGGCAAGCCTTCCAGTTGTCTCGTCGAGAAGAAGGCCGACGTGACGGTGGGACAGGTGCTGGCCGAACCCGATGGTTTCATCTCGTCGTTCGTGCACAGCCCTGTTTCGGGCAAAGTACTCAAAGTATTCGACGGGCCGGTGGTGGGAGTCTATCGGGCCAAGATCATACAGATCATGAACAACGGGAAGTACGAAGGTGCGGACCAGTTCGCAAGTGAGCCCCGGGTGAACTGGAGTGAGAAGGACCAGTTTCTGGAGCGCATTCGACTGGCCGGAGTGGTCGGCATGGGCGGGGCGGCATTCCCTACCAACGTAAAACTCGGGCCACCGCCCGATGCACCGGTGGACACATTAATTATTAATGGCTGTGAGTGCGAGCCTTACCTTACCGCCGATGACGTTCTCATGCGGGATACCCCCGGGCAGGTCCTGGCGGGTGCAAGGATCATGGCCGGGGTGCTGGGTGTAGACACTATCCTCATCGGTGTTGAGAACAACAAGCCCAGGGCCATCGAAGCGATGACCGTCGCGGTGCGGGAGCAGGCGCATAAGAGCTATGACGACGGTGAAGGCCCCGATCCTACCATCAAGATAGTGCCGCTGAAAACCCGCTACCCCCAGGGTGCGGAGAAGCAGCTCATAGACGCGACGTTGGGACGCCGGGTAGGGAGCGGGAAGCTCCCCTTCGCGGTTGGCGTGGTCGTCCAGAACGTGGGCACCTGTGTGGCGGTTCTCGACGCGGTGGGTCTGGGTAAACCCCTGTACGAACGGGTCATGACCGTGACCGGTAGTGCGGTGGCGAAGCCGGGCAACTACAAGGTGAAGATCGGTACGCCGCTCCAGACCGTGGTGGATGCCGCGGGCGGAGCGTTGCCGACGCTGCGGGCCATGGTGTCCGGCGGCCCCATGATGGGCAAGAGCTTGCGTCAGTTGGAAGTGCCGGTAGTCAAGGGCATGTCGGGGCTTTTGATGCTCACCGAAGAAGAAGCTGCGGCGCACCGGGAGAGGGATTGCCTCAGGTGCGGCAGGTGCGTGGACGCTTGTCCCATGTTCCTGTCGCCGTGTGACCTGGCTGCGGCGGTTGAGTTCAAGGAGTACGCCCTGCTTGATCAGGTGATGGACTGCGTCGAGTGCGGCTGTTGCCAGTATGGATGCCCTTCCAGACGCAATATCGTGCAGTGGATGAGATTGGGCAAGTACCACTGGAGGAAAGCGAAGTGAGCGATATTAACGAAGCTGTCGAAAACCGACTGCTGCTCCAGTCCTCCCCGCACCTGAGGGACCAGGACTCGGTGCATAAGGTGATGCACACCGTAGTGCTTGCGCTTCTGCCGGCCGCCGTGGCCGGCGTGGTATTCTTCGGCGTCAGAGCGCTGGCGGTGATGGCCGTTTCGGTGGTTGCGTGCCTCGCGTTCGAGGCTGCTGCTTTGAAGATCGGGGGCAAGCCGATCAAGCCGCACATAACCGACGGCTCAGCGATTATCACAGGCCTGTTGCTGGCCATGAACCTGCCGTCCGGCATTCCAATCTGGATGGTGGTAATTGGTGCGTTGGTAGCCATGGTGTTGGGCAAGCACGCGTACGGCGGTGTCGGGAACAACCCGTTCAATCCGGCTCTCGTCGCCCGGGTCTTCCTGCTCATTTCCTTCCCTACTGCGCTGACTTCCTGGCCTACCCCCGCGTTTGGACCCGAGGGGCTGGACGCGATCACTACCGCCACTCCGCTAGGCCTGCTCCAAATGCTTGGAAAGGGTGGTGAAGAGGCGGTGCTGGCATCCAGCGCCCTTGAGAAGATGGACCACTGGATGTTGGTTCTGGGGAACGTGAAAGGATGCATCGGCGAGGTTTCCGCCGCGGCCCTGATAGTGGGCGGTGTCTTCCTGCTGGTGCGCAAGGTCATAACCTGGGAAATCCCGGTGTCTTTCATCGGCACCGTGGCGGCATTTACCCTCGTGGCGTGGCTGGTGGATGGCAACATGGGAAATCCCATCTACCACGTGCTGTCGGGCGGAGTGATGCTCGGTGCCTGGTTTATGGCCACCGACATGGTTACTTCGCCGGTGAGTCGCAAGGGGATGCTGGTTTTCGGAATCGGATGCGGCTTGCTCACCTGCGTCATCCGCATGTGGGCGGGCTATCCCGAAGGAGTTTCTTTCGCCATTCTCATCATGAACGGCCTCGTTCCGCTCATCGACCGGTACGTGAAGTCCCCCGGCTTCGGCGATAGCTCGGTCCAGGAGGGAGCATGAGACATCGAGAGAGAGGAGAGAGCGACATTGTCGCCATTCTCGTTGTGGTCCTCATCGCGGCGGTGTGTGCGGCCGGCCTGGCTCTGGTCAAGAAAGGCACCGCAGCGGCAATTGAGGAGGCGCAGCGGGTTGAAACCGAATACGGGATCAAGAAGGTTGTCCCCGCTGAGTGTACGGTGAATATCGACGTCGCTTTCCAATGGCCCGAAGGGGAGACCAACCCTAAGCTTATCAAGGTTGTTTATCCCGCCTACTTTGAAGACGGCGAACTTTGTGCAATTGCGGTGCGCTCCCGCACCGACACCGGATACAGCGGCAAGGTCGTGATCCTCGCCGGCTTTAGCCAATTGGCATCGCCGGAAACTCTGAAGCTCAACCGGATCTTCGTGATCGAGCATGCGGAAACCCCCGGTTTGGGCAGCAACATCACCATTCTGCAGGATGCCGAGACCGACACCTGGGGTGCGGACAAGACCAAGGTGTTCGGACTGAACTTCCTGGACAAGGAGCTGTCCTCTCTCACCTTTGACGTCGTGAAGACCGGGGCAGGGGACGGGGACGTGGCGGCCATTACCGCGGCCACCATCTCTTCCAAAGCGGTTACCGTGGCAGTACAGGACGCGGCGGAGTTGGTGAAGAAGGAGTTGGGAACTTTCAAAGAGAAGCTAGCCGGAAAACTGACCGCCGGAGCACAATAGCTATGGCGGCTTTTCCCAGGAGTGGATGACATGAGCAAGTCATCGGAGTTTACAAAAGGGTTGTGGAAGGAAAACCCCGTCTTCCGCCTGTTGCTCGGGTTGTGCCCGGCCCTGGCGGTTACCACCGGCGTGGAGTACGCGGTGGGCATGGGGCTGTCGGCCACCTTTGTTCTGGTTTGCTCCAACGTCGTGGTCGCGACGCTTAGAGGCGTAATCCCGGCCAAGACGAGGTTGCCCTGCTTCATCGTGATTATCGCCACGTTCGTGACGATTGTGGACCTCGTGCTAAACGGCTTCTTCCACGACATCTGGAAGAGTCTGGGCATCTTCATCCCCCTGATCGTGGTGAACTGCGTTATTTTGGGGCGTGCCGAGGCGTTCGCTTCCAAGCGGCCGATTATCGACTCGCTTCTTGACGGCCTCGGGATGGGAGTCGGCTTCACCCTGGGCCTGGTGGCGCTTGCCGCGGTTCGTGAAGTCCTGGGCTCCGGCACCTTCTTCGGTATCGCGGTTGCAGGTGCTGACTTCACCCCCATTCTGCTGTTTGTTCTGCCGCCCGGCGCGTTTATCTCGCTCGGGTTCCTGCTGGCAGGGATGAACGCAATCGAAAAGAGGAGGAAGGCAAATGGCTGAGCAAGGCATATTCGCCATCATCCTGGTTTCAATTCTGACCCAGAACGTCGTCTTTATGCGGTTTCTGGGTATCTGCCCCTATCTTGGCGTCTCCAGGTCAATTTCCACCGCGTTCGGAATGTCTGCGGCCGTGCTCTTTGTTCTGACCCTGGCCGGGGCCATTACCTACCCGATACAGCACCTGGTGCTCAATCGGCTGGGGATGGAGTATTTGCAGACCATATCGTTCATTCTGGTCATCGCCTCCCTGGTCCAACTGGTGGAGATAGTGATGAAGAAGAGCGCACCGGGTCTGTACAAGGCGCTGGGGATCTTCTTGCCTCTCATTACTACCAACTGCGCCATTCTTGGGGTCGCTATCATCAACATCAACGAAGAATTATCCTACCTCCAGGCTCTGGTCTTCACCGTCGGTTCCGCCGTAGGGTTCGGACTGGCCCTGGTCATATTCGCCGGAATTCGCGAGCAACTCACGCTGCGCAGGGTACCTGAAGTGATGAAGGGCGCACCCATCGGCCTCGTCACCGCCGGCATTCTGGCCATGGCCTTTATGGGTTTCGCCGGGTTGGGATCATAGCTCAGTTCGTTTGGGAGTATGCTCGTGGACGTATGCAAAACTGTTATCGTGCTGTTGCTGTCGAGTCTTGTCCTGCTATCCGGCTGTCGCCGCAAGGAAGTGAACGAGGGAACGTTCTACCCCATGGGCGGAATGCCCTTCCTGGTGAAAGCCTACGACGTGCCTACAGCACTCTTCGATGAGACGTTTGAGTTGGTCAAGGCGGAGACTGAACGGCTCGAAAAGCTCCTCTCCAGCCACATCGAGAATAGTGAACTGTGGAAGCTCAACCGGGAGGGCAGGGCCGAGGTGTCGGCGGAAATGGCCGCGGTGTTGAGTCTCGCCGGCAGGCTGTCCGCCGAAAGCGCGGGTGCGTTCGACGTCACGGTGGGACCGCTGCTGGACCTGTGGCGACAGTGCGGCACTGAAGGCCGACTACCCCTACCGGACGAAGTGCAGCAGCGCCTGACCCTGGTGGATTGGCGCCAGGTTGCAGTGTCAGGCAGCGGGGTGGCCACTCTGGGCCAGCCCAACATGGTGCTCAACCTGGGCGGAGTGGGCAAGGGCTTCATTGCCGACCGGGCGGCTCGCATAATGAAGAAGAAGGGAGTGAAGCGCGGCATCATTGATGCGGGCGGCGACCTGGTGCTCTTCAACGCAGTGGGTGAAGAGCCTTTCCGGGTCGGCCTCAAGCACCCGGAACGCCCTGAGGCGAAACTGGGCGTGCTGGAGGTGGATTCAGCGGCAGTGGTCACCTCTGGCTGCTACGAGCGCTTCGTCGAGATCGCGGGCAAGCGCGTATGCCACATTTTTGATCCCCGCACCGGCATGCCGGTGGAAGGTTTGCTCAGCACAACCATCGTCGCCGAGGAAGCTGCATCCGCAGACGCGCTGGCGACCGCGGTGATGGTTCTCGGCCTGGAGAAAGGCCAGGCCCTGATCAGAAGCCTCCCGGGAGTGGAAGGCATCCTCGTTTGGAAGGAAGGGGAGAAGCTGGCGTGGTGGATATCAGAAGGCCTCCAGGGCAAAGTAAAGATGGCCGAATAGACGTGGTACTCACCTGCGTGACTCCCCCTGAAACCGATGATTGACCATTGCAGACTATTTGTCGCAGCGTCCGTTCTACTGACTGCCTGCTCCGGAGTCGACGACAAGCTCACGTCGTGTTTGTGCGAATTCGATGCCGATGGCATCACGGCGGTATGCAAGACACAAGAAGGTAAGAGCGAGACGCTGCCTTGTGAGCTCGGCTGCTCAACAGGCTACGGGTGCGTTGCCGAGGGGGAACCGCAAACGGTCATGGCGGACCCGCCCGTGCCGGGCGGACATGAAGTGAGCATAGCCAGAATTCCCGCAGGTTCCGAGGCAATAAGCACGTCGGTGTTCCACTTTTTCGCCGGCGACCGTCCCAGGTTGCTGTTCGCCACCGAGGAGCCCCGTCTCTATAGTGTGGAGCCGGAGGGGAAGTTGGTCTGGTCAGCAGATTTGCCGGCCCCGGCCACCGGCGGGCTTGTAGCCACCCCCGTCGACTTCCAGGAGAACGTGTACGTCGGCTGTGGGAACGGCAACGCGTATGCTTACGTCGAGCCCGGTGAGATTGTTTGGCAATACGACGCCAACGCTTCGATTCTGGCCACCGCACTGGTGTCGCAGGAAGGGGCGGATCCGCTTGTTGCTCTTGCCACAGCAGACGGAGACGTCTTGCTCGTAACCTTGGATGGAGAGACAGGCCCGGCGGGTTTCGCTGCACCAGCCGGTCCGTACGATGGAGCGGTTCTCGACTGGGCCCCCGACGAGAGGGCGCTGCAGGTGGCGTTTCTTGACGGTAGCGAGCACACGCTCGATTACCTGGCGTATGACCTGGAAGGTCAAGCGCTGGTTCTTGACCGCAACTTCGAGCAGGTCGCGGGGTTCGATTTCTATTTCGGCCATTTTACCGTGCTGGCCGAGGGTGCACTGTGGCGGTTCGGATATTATCGAATGGGAGGCGTGGTCCACCATCACGACGTCCAGGTCGAGATACCTCTGGAAGGGTGCAAAGCTGTCGGTTCCCTCGGCAGTACTGCGGTGCAACTGGTGTGCGGGGACGCACTCTACGTGATTGACGACATCTACTCCGACGACCAGTTCTCCTCAGCGGCATTCTTCCAGGATGGGGCCGCACTTTCTGGAAACCAATACCAGATCCAGAATTCGTTGATGGACTCCTGGCTCGTCTCTGCCGAGCAGGCCCATTTCTTCAACGCAAAGACCCATGGTGTTCTCCAAGGGCTGGCGTTTACTTTGAACCTGGGGCTCAGCGACGCCTGCTTCTCCAACCTCAAAGCCTGCGCGATCACCACGGCTGAACAAGGCGTGCACTACTTCCCCGGCCGCGATGGCGTCTATCGCATCACCGTTGCCTCACAACTCTAGTAGTTATCATCGCCCTCGCACGGCTCAAACGTGTCCACCAACTCGTCGTAGGTGCCGTCTTCCTTTACCTGGACGCAGGCCGCCGGAAGGGTGCGGTCCGTGGTGCAGCCGTTTTCAATGAAATCGCCGTTCAGATCTTTTACCTGGAGGCAATGCATGTTCTGGCACGCCCTCCAGCCCGGACCGAACGAGGCATGATAGTACTTGAACTGCTCACCGTTCCGTTCGAACTCCAGGTAATCGTTCTGGTGGTTGCCGCCCCAGTCGTAGTAGGCGTTTGCCAGCGCTTCAACCTGACCGTCGATGGAGATCCACGCACCCTGAACTTCGAACTCGGGAATTTGGGACATGGTCACGAAGCACGATGTCACGGTCGCTTGGACGTAGACGTGGCCGTGGGTGTCCCCGTAATCGAAAGTGCATAACCAGTCCTGGTCCAGTTGGTCCAGAGAATCCTCGAAGCCGGGCATGCCGCCCTCACATTTCACCGTGTGCACCTCAGGCAGCCGGATGGTGAAGCCGAATTCATTGTCCCCCCCGCCGTCCTGGGACTTGTCGTCCGGTCCGAGTTCCGCTTCCGCATCGTCAAGAAGTTCCGGCTGCACGACGTCACTTGCGTCGGACGGGTCAACCAGGTCCTGCACGATATCCGCCGGGGAAGTGTCGCTGCTGCCGCGGTCGCTGCTGCATCCGGACAAAGCAATGATTGCGATCATCAAAACACAGCTTCGCATCGTGGACCTCCTAGTTCATGGGATAGGGCCGGGCCTGCTTTATGAACAGCTTGCGGTCGGGGCCGTGGACCTTGAATTCCAGGTCATACGTAATGTTGTGAGGGCTCTTGTCATAGTACGGGGCGAACACCTCCTGGACATCGTCAGCCATGCCATGGAGTTCGTCAATCTCTGCGGCCGTCATGAGCGGGACGCCGGGAGAAAGGCTGGAGAAACGCTGCCGGGAGACCTGCACGCCGCCACCGGGCCCGGGAACGATGGAGAAGATCTCGGGAATGACTCCGCCGTACGGGTTGGTCACAGGGACCTCGCCCAGTTGCACGTTTACGTACATGCCGCCAACCGTGGAACCGGCCAGGTTTCTGGTGATGAGCACGCCATTGGCCTGTTCGTCCGGGAAGGTCTGGTGCACCGCGACACCCATATGCACCGCCAGGTGGTCGATGTTCCAGAACGATCGTTCTTCGAACGCAGTCCAGTTCCAGGTTGAGGCCCAGACCCGCCGAATCCTTCGGGACGCTGCTTTCGGCCCGCCGGCTACGGCAGAAACCGAGGTGTACAGCCCCGCACCCGTGAAATCGGCCAGGTCCTCGGCATTGGTGCTCGACCTGAGTCTTACTGGGGCCGCGCCGAATACCTCGGCGACGCGGGTGTCCAGCAGCACCGCGAAGTCTTCGTCAACCTCGGCGTTCCTGATGCAATGGCGCAAGCCGTCCAACGCAGCCTCCCGCAGTTGCGAATCTACCGCGAATCCCTGGTCTTTGAGCAACTGGGCTGCGTAGTCCCACATGACCTGCTGCTGGTCCCCCGCAGTTGAGCACAGCGCGAACGCCCGGTCGCATGGGTCAAATGGCCGTCCTTCGGAAACACAATCCGCCATGGCAAAGGCGCAGCCGGAAGGTGTGATCCTGGCGGTGGACATGAACTGATCGTAGTAGTGGAAAGGCACTGCAAAGCCGTAAGGAGCGTTGTCCCCCAGCAACCACGACAATTCGGAGAGGTTGGCCGCCTTGGCGCCCACCCAGGCAGAGGAGAGAAAGGACAGCTTCTCGAAGCCGGGCAAACCAGTGGGGTCCAGATTGAACTGAGGAGTCTGCGGATCCGGCTTGCGATCCTCCCAGAATTGCTCTGCCTTGTCGCTGGTGGTTTCCGCCAGAACGAAGCCGTCGCCGCGAACCTCGAAGCGGACAAGCTTGCCCACAAACGGGGCTACCCTCTTGTCTTCAGCCGCACCGGGCAATGCCATGTTAGGAGTGCCTCGGTTTGTGGCCGCTACGTTGACGTGGGCAAGGGGGGTCTGCAACTCCTCGGTTATGGTGCCGCCAACGAGCGGCAGGGCGTTGGGAAGGCGGGTGAGTACCAGGATGTCGGAATAGGACACAACCGTGGTCTCCAACTCCTCCGGGGTCAGCACCCGCAAGGTGCCATAAGCTTCTCCCTTGTTGAGGAGTTGGACCTCCAACTCGCCATACAACTCCCGCCAGGTCATCCACAGCGCGCCCTGACCGGAGAACTTGTGCTCCAACTGGCGTAGCTGTTCTTCCTGAACATCGCCGGCGGGCAGGTAAGCGACTCGCCGGTCACCGCCCTGAATACCTGCGAACTGCAGGCGCTCTTCCACCAGCCGAAGCCCCAACAAGGCGTGCTCCGGAGTGAGCACGTCGCTGGGGAAGAAAGTCACCGCTACCGGCTTCTCGATGGGCGCGCCAAGTACAGCCGACTGGACGGTGGCCGTCGGATAGTACATCACGGTGCCTGCCAGTGAATTGCGCTCCACGCTGTAGTAGGTTTCGACGCTGAACTCCCACGCCGAGCCATCGAACCCGCCAAAGGCGGACGCAAAATCGTAATGCAGCGGATGGATGTTGACGTTCTGAAATTGCACCCTGGGTTCGCCGTAGAGGTCGGAGACGTAGAACTTGCCCACCCGCGCAGGTCCGGCTTCCGTGCTCATCTCCTTCGTCGCAGCCTCGAACTTGTCGAGACCGTCCGCCTCGAATCCGGTGTGAAAGTCTTCGCTGTGTTCGAAGGAGTCCAAGGGCGTGAGTTGCACCTGCACCGTGTCCCATTCTTCCGAACCCGGAGGAGCGTGGAGTTCCGGCGCATAGGTCGTCGTGTGGTACCCCATGGCTCTGATGGTGACATCGGCGCCGGCGGGTACGCCCGGCGCAGTGAAACCCGACTTGGTGCAACTCAGCAGGCCGGATTCAGCAGCACCTTCGAAACCGCAGGCGATGGTCCTTGATTCTCCCACAGACTTGGAAACGGTGGCTGTGAAGGAGAGAGGTTCCCCCGACGGGGCGGTCACCTCGACGATAAGCGTGTGCGCGTCGCTAGCGCCTCCGGCCTCGCCACATCCCCACAGCACGACCGCACAGGCCACAATGGGCAGTACTATCCTACCCGACTGTGGAGCCGGCTTGTTCATCATGGCTAGTCTTCGGTGAGAGCCTCGAAATGGAGCCATCGAACAAACTTCTTCAGGATACCGGCCTCAGGCCCTTCGTCGACTCGAATGAACTCAAGATCGACGCCCGGTATGCCGGTGTCGGCGCCGGCGTCGGACGCAGTTACGCGACATTGGCAGATAATCGGAACCTCTTCGGACGTGGTCCGAATCGAGAAACGTACGACCGCCACCGCGTGAGAATCGGGAGGTGCCATGCCGGTCTGGACAAACATACTTGACGCACCGAGGTGGGTGATGCGCACCGTCTGGGTGTCGTCACCCATCACCAGTTCACCATCTATGCCCGCAGGGGCGCGCAACCCTGATTTTGCTATCCGCACGGTGAGGCTTCCGTCTTCGTCCGCGGAAGGGTAGTCCGCGGCCAGGGCCTCCAGCGGAAACTGGCGGACCGTTTGGTGAGAACTCGCATCGAACGTCGATTTCGCCTGATCGTCTGCTCCCTGCTTGTCGTCGTCGCTGGCGCCAAACCGATAGACCGCCAGCATCTCCCACTTGCCGGGCTCCTTCTCCATTTTTACAACGGGTGCGACAAGGCCGAACATCGCGGAAAGAAACCACTCCAATTCAGAGGGTGCGCCCATGGTAAGCGCCTTTTCCCACACCAGCGCAACGCCGGGGGCCGGGTCGGTCTGGCTGCGAACCACTTTGCCAACCACAAAAACCGGGCTCGTAGTCTGCGCCTGCTTCTTGAACACAACGGCTATCTTGGCGTCCACCGGGATCGTTTGCCAGGTGCGCAGAAATGCGCCGCCTGCGCTGACGTCCTGGCTGTCGGCATCGAGCCGGTTGCCCTCGACATAAGTGTAGATCTCTTCTTCAAAGTGTCTGCGTTCTGACTTCCTGCGATTGTCGCCATCGACCATGGTACTGCCTCCGTCCCTACTGAAGAGCATATCGACGTTCTTCACTCATTGATTTGTACCCTGAGAACCGAGTTCATGTCAAAAGGAACCACCTTTTCGGTTGCGGCCGGGTGTCGCGCTTGACACCTTCGTAAGCAAGTAGACAATAGGATTGGAGGAAGGTGGATGCTGAATTTCAGGCGAAAATCTCAGGCGATCAGTCTGGCGAGATATCTGTTTGCCGTGGTGGCGTTGTTCGTCTTGAGCCTGGCCTTGCAGCGCGACCCCAATCGTCCAGGGCCTCGCCCACTCTACGGGGTGAGGGAGATCCCCAAACCTCGGCCTGACGGCCCTCTCCCTGAGCGGCAGTTTCTGCCTGACGACCCCGTGGGCGGCGCGGTGGAAGCAGTGCATCAACTTCCCCCCACACCTTCCGGTCCCCTCGACAGAGCCTGCCCCGACCCCGACTAGAATAAGCACCCCCAATTGACCGGGCCGGTGTCGCGTTGTATCCTCTCTTCAAAGAGCATGGAGGAGCAACATGAAGGCGTACGTGCTGGTCTTGGTGGGAGGGGCGTTCCTGGTGATGGCCACCGGCCTGTCGGGGTGTGGCGACGAGCCGGAAGACAACGTGAGCATTTGCATTGACAACAGCCAATGCTCCGGCGGCAACTTCTGCATCGAAGGGGTCTGCCAGCTTCCCGTCGAATGCGACCCCGAGACTCCCTGTCCCCCGGGTAAGAAGTGTCTGCTCTCCGCTCAGATCTGCGTCGATGCAACCGATTGCGCTTGCGCTACCGATAGCGAATGCCCGGAAGGTACAACCTGCACGGAGTGTGAGTGCGTCGGGACTGAGTGCACGCCGGGGGCAGAGAAAACCTGCTTCACTGGGGTGCACAAAGGCAAGCAGGTGTGCGGAAACGGATTCTGGTCCCTGTGCGATGCTCCGCCGTGTACCAAGCATGAAGACGACTGCGAAAACGGCATAGATGATGACTGCGACGGGTTCATCGATTGCGATGATGTCCCGGACTGTCCGTGTCTCTGCGAGGAAGATGCGGTCAAGGACTGCTTCGCCGGCTGTGGGGTGGGGGAACAGACCTGCCAGGGCGGCGAGTGGGGAGAGTGCGTGGCCCACGTCGACTGTTGTGAACCCGGCGCCAGCCAGGAAGAGGCGTGCGGAGCTTGCGGCAGCCGCTCCCGGATGTGCCCGGAAGACGGCTTCTGGGGGGACTGGAGCGAGTGCCAGGGGCAAGGACTTTGCGAGGCGGGAACGGAGGAAACGTTGGCCTGCGGGGCCAAGTGTGGGCAGCAGATCCGAATCTGCACCGAAGAATGCGTCTGGAGCGACTGGAGCGAATGCTCGTCCGATGGGATGTGCATCCCCGGTGACACCGAGGAGATGGCGTGCGGCAACTGCGGGCTGCAGCAGAAGGTCTGCGGCGACGACTGCTATTGGATGCCATGGGACCCATGTGTCGAGGACTCCGGCTGTAAGCTTGGAGACTTGGAAGAAAAGGCTTGCGGCAACTGTGGAACTACCACCAGAAGCTGCGAAGAGGACTGCGTCTGGGGCGACTGGGGAACATGCCAGGACGAAGGAGAGTGTGCCACCGGCGCCGTTCAGGGGGAGGCATGCGGACATTGCGGAACCAAGGAGAAGGTATGCTCAGCCCTGTGCGCCTGGGGGGCATCCGGCGAGTGCGTGGGTGCGGGAGACTGCGAGCCGGGCGACACCAAGGAGCAGGATTGCGGACCGGCCACCGATGAAGGAATCTGCGAACTCGGCGTGCAGATTGCCACCTGCAACGCCACCTGCCAGTGGGGCCCTTTCGGAGAATGTTTCGGCGGCGTCTTTCCAAAAACCGAGGAATGTGGCGACGGCCTGGACCAGGATTGTGACGGCCTCAATGACGACAGTGCGCCTGACAGCTACGAGCCGAATAACACCTGCTCAAGCTGCTACTGGATCAGTCAAACCGACCCGGATATCGAAATCTACCCTACCTTTGATTCCGGCAAGAACGGACTCGACCCGGACGACTACTTCTGCTTCAAGGGCAACGACGATTGGGACTGGCCGTGGACCTCTGAACACATCCTGGTGGAATTGCAGAACCAGCCCCTGGGAATCGATGGTGACCTTCATCTCTACAAGGGCTATTCCGCTTGTGTCGACGACAACCCGGTGGCTTCAGCGGTCACCATTGGCGGCGCCGACGAGAAAATCAACTGGAAGCAGGACTCCAACGCAACCTCCACCTATTACGTTCGAGTACGCAACTGGTCCGAGGCGGGCAACTGCACAGAGCCCTACTATCTGCACATTAAGGGCCTGAAATAAACCTAAAGTGTGATCTTGTTTCCTGGATTTCGCGATTCATTGGCCGAAGTCACGATGGCAGCGGTGTGGGGTAGGGGGCACACCAACTCGCAGGCCCCACACCCGACGCAAATCTTAGGGTCGATCTCGGGCAGCAGGACCCCGGGCTTGGGCCCCTCAACCAGCTTGATCGCCTTGGGAGATGTCGGGCAGAACTCGTTGCAGGTGATGCAGGAAAGCCCGTAGGCCCAGGGCAGGCAGCGGTCTTTCTTGATGGTGGCCACGCCCAGAACGATCGGATCTTTGGCCGCGGGTGCCCTCACCGCAGGGTGAAAACTCTCCAGAGCCCCGGAGTGGCAGGCCACCGCACATTCGTTGCATTCCAGCCGACAGTAGTTGGTGGAAAAATCAAGTCTGGGAGTGAACAGTCCCTCAAAGCCTGCTTCCGCCAGAGCAGGGCGGATCACCCCCGTGGGACAGGTCTGCTCACAAGCCCCGCAGCGGGTGCAAAGCCCCATGAAACGCTGCTCTTCGGCTGCACCGGGCGGCCGTATCAGCCGGGGGTCGTAGCCCCTGGCTTCAAAGCTGCGGCGTCGAACCAGAGTCGGCAGAACCAGGCCCGCACCCAGCGCTCCGATGAAACCGCGCCGCGAAGCGGAAGGCATGCGCGAACTGCCGGGCTCAGCACCGCCTAGCCGCAAACTCAGCGATTCGTGCGGGCACTCGGCCAGGCAGTTCAAGCAGTAGTTGCATTCGGAGGAGATCCAGCGCTTGCCGTCGATGCAACCGTGTTGGCACACTTTCGAACAGCTGTTGCATCCGTCGCACGAATCCCCTCGGGAAATCTTCACCTGCGAAGCTGCTCCGGCGACCCCCAGGAGGGCCCCGAGAGGACACAGATACCGGCACCAGAGTCTGGTGTGAGCCAGAGACAGCAGTATGATGAGCGCCAGCAGCATCGCCTCCAAAGACGAAGCCGTCGTGGGGAGGTAGTTGTCTGCCGGGTGCAGTTGGAATTGTCCGCTACCCGCGGCGAGGCCCCTGGTCAGGAGAGCCAGAGGGTCCAGCATGCCGGCCCACGACAGCCCGAACAGCAGGCCCGGCGCCAACGCGGCGAGCAGGAAGTACTTGAGGTACAAAAGAGTGGACACACGCCCGGGACGGGGCCGCTGCGCCTTGCCCCCCAGCCAGGCAAACATCTGCTGAAGCGCTCCTGTGGGACACAGCCAACCGCAGAACCACCGGCCGGCCGCAGCAGAAACCAGCAGCACGACCAACGCTACGAGCATGAGCCACGATACGGCTCCGGCCGCAAGAGCCAATCCCGAAAGAAGGGGGCTTACGCTCGCGACATAGCGGCCGGAAAAAAAGACGAACAACAGGGCAAACGAGACCAGCGCAGCCGCCTGAGCCGCGATGCGGAGTCTTGCCAGCCGTCTGTAGCGAACCGATCCGGTCACATTACACTCGTTCGATCTTCTTTATTCTCACTTTGTCAGGGTCGGGCTGGCCGATCCCGCGCTTGCCGGCTTGCACCAGGTAGCCAACGTCTTCCCACTTGTATCCTATCAGTCCCGCGGCCCAGGAGTCGAGAGTCACCTGGTCATACCCGGCCGCGACCAGGTCAAGTTGCTTCACGTCTTCGAGCTTACCGCCGGTCGGGCCATTCTTCACCAGCACCCTGGTTGCATCCACCACAGTGAGTGATGGCGTGCACGCCGCTGCAAGATCGGCTACCGAGGTATCGATGTCCTGGTGAAGGAGCGATCTCTTACCCCCGATAACCCCCATCCAGTTCTTCATGGCGCAGGTGAGCTTGGACAGTCCGTGGTGCTTGGCTACCGGCACGTTGATCACCTTGTCCGCCTGGATGAACAGGTCAAGGAGTTGGTATTTCTTCACCAGCTTTCCGCCGAAGTCCCGCCAGATGTATTTCAGGTCGTCGTAAATGACCTCAGCACCGGCCGCCTTCGCCGCGGCGCCGATGCCGCTGCGTTCGAAGCAATCTTCGGCGTCGTGGCACGTACGGTCGGCAACGATCACCCTGGATGCCCCGGCGTCAACACACAACTTGACCACCGCGCCCAGTACGTCGGGGTGGGTGTTGGCCGCCTGCTCGGGAGTTCGTTCCCAACCCGCGTTTGGCTTCACCAGCACCGTCTCGCCCTTCTTGACGAAGTGGCCGATCCCGCCGAGGTTCTTGACCGCCGCAGCCACCGCACCGGCATAGTCCTTTCCATGCACCACAACCATGTCGGGAATCGGTCCGCCCGCGAAGCGGGGGATCAAGGGCCGCAGAGCCAGAGTCGAAAAACCAACAGCACATCCTCCCAAAAAACGACGTCTTTCCATTAGCTTCTCCAAGGCCCGGGCCAATCCCCTACCTACCGCGTACCGCCTACCGCCTACTGCCTTCGCTAGTATACCTCCCCGCGGCCGGCAGTACAACGGCGCGGGCGCCGCGGCCGCTTGCATTGGGTGCGAGCGGCGCCTATACTCGATTTCGCATGAGGTGGGACTACATACCGCTCGACAGCGAAAGTGACTTCGAATCGGTGTCCCGGGCTTACTCCAAACGGCTGGACACCGCGACTCCCAGAGTCTACCTCGTGTCCCGAACAAGGATCATCCCGGTAGGCCTCGTTTGCCGACTCACCGAGTGGCTGATCGAAGGATGCGACAGCCGCGTCGGCCTATCGCTGCTACATCTCGCTCACCTGCCGCGCGAGGCTCTTGAACAGATGGTGGCCGCTGGGCTGACCCTCCTCGAAGTGACGGTCCCGGTTTTTGAACCCGAACCGTTTGACCGACTGGCCGGCTGCGAAGGAGCCTGGCAGGCGACTTTCGACAAACTTCACGAAATCCGCCGGCGCTACTCTGGGGAGGTGGACTGCGGGGGTGGTAGAAATGCCTCCGTTCTGCAGTTGGAGATGCGAATCGCGCTTCAGCCGCAGGCCACGGCAGAGCCCGACGCCATGGTCGATTTTCTGGCAGCAGCCCTGCCACTCGTTCACCAGGCTCACCTGGAGCTGTGGCCCAGTCGCACCAAAGGTGGCAGGGTCGTCCTGCCGCAATGGGCAGACACCACCAGGTTGCTGGGGCATATCTTGGAGCAGGAAGGGCGCCGCTGGGCGGAAGGCCGCGCTTCTATCGGGCTGTCCGCAGACAGCGGACTGCCGCTTTGCCTGGTTGCCGATAGGCCCCACCTGCTGCCCTTTTTCAGAACCAGGGAAAAGGCGGGCGCCCCGGCCGGGGATGGTGTCCCGGAACGTTGCCGGGGCTGCACCTTGTTGGCCCGCTGCGCACCGGCAACCTCCGGCGCCCTGGCCGAGGACCGGCTCGCAGGCTGGCGGAGCCACCTCACCCCCTTCTCGCTGGCCCCCGAAGAACTGTTGGAATGGGCGGGAGCGGGCCGGGAGCTTTTCGGGGGGCGGAAGCGGGTTCGGCATGCACCTAAGGCCCGCAAGGTGAGCCTGGGGGACTTCGGCCGTGAATCCGCCGATGCCAGTCTGTGGGGAACCGTGGGGCCGCGCACCGTAACAGTCGAAGAAACCGATATGCCCGGACCCCAACCGGGCGCGGAGGAATTCCCGGTACTGCTGGTGCGAATGCCCGGCTATAGTGATATGGAACGGCGAGACGGAACCATCCTCCCGCCCCTCTCCCTGATACAACTCTCCTCCGCACTCAGCGAAAGGGGGTTTCCCGTGGACGTCCTCGACCTGGCAGCAGAGGCCACCGCCGGTGGGCTGATGGGCGGCCACACCGATGTCCCCGAAGAACGGCTGCTGGAGTTCTGCGCACAGCGGATCGCCCGAGCCGATCAGCGCGTGCGGGGATTTGCACTCATCGGGTACTCCGTCGAAAGTCACCAGACGGCACCGTTGGCAGCCAAGCTGTGTGAGACGGTTCCGGGCGGAGGCTTCAACGTGGTCGGAGGCAGGGGGGAAGAGGACGGGGAAGGGCTATTGAGCAGCTTTCCCTCCGTTGACTTCGTGGTGGAAGGAGAGGGCGAAATGCCCCTCGTAGCCCTCGCCTGCGCACTGCTGGAAAAGCGGGAGCCCCGCGGCATTCCCGGGCTTTGCTACCGCCTGGGCGGGGACGTTGTCACTGCGCCGTCCGCGGAGCATAACCTCAACGTAGCCACCGCGTCCAACCTCGATTGGGTGAATTTCCCCCTCTACACCGAGACCAAGTTCCCCTTCGCAGGCGAGCGCGTCGTGCCCTACATGTTCGTTCACGGCTGCCCCTACCACTGCGCATTTTGCGGTGACTACACCGGTGGCCAGATGCGCACCCGGAATCCGGAAATGGTCGTTGAAGAACTCGCACACATCAAGACGAAATACGAAGTGAGTAACTTCCTCTTCCTCAACACCCTGATCAATCCCGTTCCAGGCTATCTGGAGGCCTTCCTGGACGCGATGGGCAACCGCGAACCCCGCGTCCGGTGGGTGGATTCGGCCAAACCGACCAGGCTGGACCGCCCCGTGCTAAAGGCTATGAAGGAAGCGGGATGTGTCGCCTTGACCTGGGGAATCGACTGCGCGTCGCCGCGATTGGCGCGGTTGATGAACAAAGGGATCGACCTCGAAGAAGCCTCTGATATCCTGGTTGCAGCCAATGAGGTTGGAATAACCAACATTGTCAACCTCATCCAGGGCATTCCACACGAAACCGACGACGATATCGAGGCGACTGTCCGCTGGCTGGACCGCATGCAGCCCCACGCAACCCACATAAACCTCATGCGATTTCAAGTCATGGAGAACTCGCTGCTGTACCTGTATCCCGAGCGCTTCAACTTGACTCGGACAGAAGACGGCAAGGGAGTCAACGAGCTAGATGGGCTTAAGTGGGAGGACAAGGTGAACCAGATCCGCAGGTCGTGGCACCGCGTAATCAGAGTTGCCGGGGACCTCGGATACCGATTTGTTACAGGTTCAGACTGCGAAGCTTCCAGCGGCCCTTCTTATTCCGCTCGACAATGAGCAGGCCCGTGCGCTCTTCAGGCTCTATCTGGTTTCTAATTGTGAAGTAGACCTTCTTCGTCTTTCTCGTCACTTTGCCGGGCTTCATGTTCAGCACGTAGACCTTGAAGCCGTAAGTGTCGTGAGCCAGGTAAGCGCCCGCCTGCAAGCGCAGGTTCGACCACTCCTTCTCCTTCAACCGGGTCTTCTTCTCTGCACTCGATTTTCGGTCGTCATGGCACAACTTGACATACTCCGCAAACGCAGCTTCCTCATCCGGCTCCACACCCGCCTTTAGAACATGGTACAGCACGTAGAAGGAGGTGGAATCGTCAGGCTCTCGCACAGGGAAATTCCCCCTTCCTTCCCCACCTGCGAGGCAAGGGAGTAAGAGGGCAATGGCAAGCACTAGTGACAATATAAGGCGGTGTTGTTTCATCTAACTCCTCAAACCGGTTTACTGCTCCTGATCGCGGGGTTTTCTAGTTAATCGAGTGCTGGCACACGGTTCCATCCACGCACTGTCCCCAGTGCAGGAGTTTCACCTGGCCGTACGCGTTCTCTCCAGAAGGGATCTCGCTGGGTTCCGGCTGCTTGTCGGATAGACACTCAAGAACATCCTGCAAGTCGTCGTGCTGCTCCTCAACGATGGAGGCTGCGCCCCACATCATGAAACTGAATTGCTCTAGCGGCCCTACGTCGTCCGGCTCCAATCCTGCGTTCTTCAGAAGATGGGTGGCAAACCCTTCTACAAACTGATTGTTGGGGAACCGATGGAAGTAGTAGGCAGCAAATATGGTCGACATGCCCCCTAGCATGGAATTACAGACTACCTGCTCGTCAGGGTCCGTTTCCACGCACGGCAGAGCATGGATCGCACAATCGAACGGGTTGGCGTTTGCGTCGATTTGACAAGCGAACAGTCCAGCCACTGCTGTAGCCGCTTCCTCATTCATTTGCACAAAGCAATCGGCTTCGCAATTGTCCTTGTCGTCCTCATCATTGCAATTCTCGAGGCACTGCAATGACTCCGTGCAATCGGCCTCCCCGGCGCCTCCGTAGCAGTCGAACATCGTTGCCATGCAGTCCGGATTCTCCCTTCCCCCCTCTCCGCCTTCCGGGACGCACTGCTCGAAAAGCGCCTCGATTTCGTACATCGCGTTCACGTTGACGTTCTCGAAACAGCCGGCGAGGCAGTCCAACTCGGGAGCTGCGTTGTCTTCGAAACAGCCTTCGGCTGCAACGCAGGCCATAACTTCGCCGCACGACTGTTCCCCCTCCGGCAACCGAATGCACTCCACCAGTTCCTGGGCACACTGCTCAGCGAAGCACATGAAGTAGTCATCGGGAAGAGGATATCGCGGATCGCCTGAGCACTTGTTGTACACGCAGGCCTGCAGCTTGTCCAAGCCGGGATTGTTGAGCTTCCAGTCTTCGTCCTCAGCACAGTTACGCACGCAATCGTCTTGCAACAGCGCGTTGCAATCTTCATCAGTGAGCACACAGTCCAGCGCCTCCCAGCAAGTAATGGACGGCGGTGCGATGACCTCCTCAACCGGGCCGGTATCCTCCGGCTGAACCTTATCCTTTTCCGTCACCAGATCCGGCTCCACCACGTTGTCCGGAGTTGAACTGACCGCATCTCCGGGCTGAAAGCTGAGATTCGAAAGATCAACCGTGATACCGCAGCCGGCGCACACCATCAGCACAAGCAATGTGCCGACGAAACGGGTCATCTTCATGGGGGTTCCTCGCTCGTTTCTCCAACTGAAGACCAATGATAGCAAGAAAGGCCGCCGCTGACAACTTTGCTCCTTCGATGATCGCCGGAAAATTGTTCAATCCGTACCCTGATCTATACTTGTCTTAGCCGCCCATGGGGGCGGTCTGTGCCCGAATTGCCAGGCGGTGTGCGATGGTTCGCTTCAGTCTCATCGCCGTGGCGGCCGCGCTGATGGTGTTGAACCCGGCGGGCCAGCCCGGCAGCTTTGTCCATAAATACCACGAGACAGTGGAGGAGTTCAGGACTGAGATCACGCATGAAGAACAGGTGCTGAGCAGAAGGGTAGAGCGAGCCTTTACCACCGCCGGAGTTAACGCACCTGTAGTCGATCCCAACATCTCAGCAGCCTGCCGGCGGCTCTGCAAAGTGCTCGACTGCTCGCAGGTCCAGGGTAGCGCCACCTTCGAGCCCCAGACAATTCAGTTCACCCTGCGAAGGTTCGGCGTTACGGATAGCTTCTTCTTCCCCGTCGTGGCCGTCGTACGCGGGGGCGACGACGCGGGCGCACTCCTTGAAGGAATGGTGGTTGATAGCCTGGCCTCGCTGGGAGTAAACCGCTACGGCCTCGCTATGGACGAGGAAACCGGGATGCTGGCCGCAGTGTTCACCAAGCGGCTGGCTCAGTTGGGACCCTTTCCAATGGCTGCCGAGCCGGGCACCACCCACCTGCTATGGGGTGGCCTGGAAGACGGCGCCAGCAACGCCGTGTTCATCCTCTCGACCCCGGACGAAGCCTTGTTCCAGGTTGTGCCCAAGTCGAGTCGTGGAATCTTCTGGACCGAAGTGTACTTCCCGGAACAATCGGGCCAGTATCTTGTGGAGATTCTCGTCCAGAGTGACGGGCCCCAGGTCGCTGCTCTCTTCCCAGTCTATGTAGGAGTGCCCATTCCCGAAAGGCCCGTGTTCAAGCTCTATCCGGGAGTTGCTCAGGATGCAACCGTAGCCGAAATGGAGCGACAGGCGATCTACCTCATGAACAAAGAAAGAAAGAAACGCAGCCTTGCGCCGCTGAGAGCCGATCACAAAATGGCCCGCTCAGCAAGGGGCTACAGCCTCACAATGGCCGAAGCAGGAAGATTGAGCCACGCCCTGGAAACCACACCCCTCGCACAACGGGGAGACCTGCAAGAGAATATCTCACTGTCCACAACCCTCGCCGGGGCCCACGCAAATCTCATGGCAAGCCCCAGCCACCGCCGCAATATCCTCGATGATGAAGCCAACTTCTGCGGCGTCGGAATCGTCGAATCAAAACTCGACAACGGCGCCACCATCCTCTACATGACCCAACGCTTCCGCCGAGCCAAATAACCTCCAACACCACCCCCCGCAGGGGACGAAAACGCAGGGGACGGGGGGCGCATTTGTGCCCGCGAACTGCAGGGGACGGGGGGCGAAAATCCGCCCCAACGCCGCTCGACGACAAAATGTCGAATTAATGGTACAGATCTTTTCAAACTCACGA
>CAZVFX010000057.1:0-46157 GCA_964626565.1 uncultured Myxococcales bacterium | reverse complement strand
TTCCCATTCCCAGAACGGTGCGCGCTCCGGTATTGCGGCGCGGCCCGCTTCGATGGCTTTCACGAGGCTGGACCGGTCCTTCAGAGTCTTGGCAACGTTGGCCAGCACGATGTAGGGGGCAACCGAACCGGGGCGAAGCTCTACGGCTTGCCGTGCAAACGCGGCCGCCTCTTTCATCTTCCCTTCGCTGAATTCCAGCATCGCCATGCAGTACACCGGTTCGAACAGGAAGCCTCGAGCCAGCGCTTCGGTGCAGTGCTGACGGGATGCCGTGTAGTCACCTGCCGACAACAACTGGATGCCGTAGAGAGCCTGCTGATCCGGAGTTGCTCTCCCCCGCACCAGCGCTTCCAGCACCTTGAGGTTACTGTCCAGTGCACCGTCCTGAGGGAAGAGAAACTCGTCGACCTTCACGCGTGGTATTGGCGACGCCTCGGGAGAATCCGGCGGCAAGGCCCGGCCAGGTCCGGCCAGACCGACGATTATCAGAAGTAAGACCAAACGCACATACTTCATATCTGCCAAACCCTCCTCATGACAGCATTAGCGCCTGCCCGCACTCGCGCCCTTTGACTAGCGGGGGCCGCTAGTATATCATTTGATTTGTGAATATTACAAGCATGGCACGGAGGTTCCCCATGAAGGTGTCGCACCTCGTAGTTACCACCCTGGCGGCCGCCTTTCTTCTGGCAGGTTCTGCAGCCGCGGAAACGCAGCACATCTTCAAGCACGACCAATTCCCCGAGGACCTGGTTTCCGCGGCAAACCAGATTTCCGGTACGCCGCTGGCCGTCCATCCCGGTTTTGTCGCGAGCGAGGCTTTTGGAGTGGTGTTTCACCCGGAGGCAAATATGTATCCGGTGAAACTGACCGCAATCGACATCGTCGTGGCGAGCCCGCCCGGTGGAGACCAGGGCAGCGCCGCGGCCGACATAGAAATCTGGTTTCACGACGGCACCTCTCCCGACCCGGGAAAAGCCGAGCCGGACTTCGTCCTCGACACCGGGGATGTTATCGACCCGGTGTCCGGGCAGATGGGGATGCACCTCAAGGGCAACACGGCGTTGAGCTATGAGTTCAATTGGGACGATATGGAAGGGCACCCTCCGGAGCTTTACGAGGGGAGTTTCAGCGTGGTAATCCGGTTCAAGGACCAGGCCAAGGATCTGCAGGCGGCCTGGGGATCACTTCAGTGCATGTCCGCACCGGACCTGGGCATGTGCGGTTGCCAGGCGGTTGCGCCCCTTACCGATCAAGCCACCACGGGCAGCGGCAACCTCCTCCACATCATCTATCCGCCGGGAAACTGCAACGGCCAGGCGGGCAAGTGGCTCTACACCGAGCAGGTGGGCGTTACCGGCGACTTCATCTTGCGGGCCCGGGCCTCTATTACCGGGGGTGGCGGATGCGATCCGGATTGTGCGGGTAAGGAGTGCGGTGGAGACGGCTGTGGCGGCGAATGCGGCGTGTGTTTCGGCAGCGACGTTTGTGTGAACGGCGCATGCAAAGACCCGGGTGGATGCGAGCCTAAGTGCGATGGCAAGCAGTGCGGTGATGACTCCTGCGGCGGCGCGTGCGGGTTGTGTGACGCGGGCGAGGTTTGCGTTGCCGGGCAGTGCGAAGAAGACGGACCGTGCCAGCCCAAATGCGAAGGCAAGGATTGTGGGGACGACTCGTGCGGAGGCGTCTGCGGCCTGTGCGGAAACGACGAAGCGTGTGTAGCCGGTGAGTGCCAGGCCGCGGTTTGCGATCCCGATTGTGCCGGGAAAGTGTGCGGGGATGACGGCTGTGGCGGTGCCTGTGGCGCGTGTGCGGCAGGCGAAATATGCGAAGCGGGAGCGTGCAAAGAAGATACCGGAGGCGAAACCGGAGACTTGACGGTCACCGCCATCTCCCCCACCTCCGGCTTCAACGACGGCGATACCCCGGTAACGGTCATAGGTACCGGTTTTGCGGCCGGTGCAACTGTGAAGTTGGGCGGCACGGCGCTCTCGCCGGTGCAAGTGGATGGTCCCGGCCTCATCAGCGCGACGGTTCCGGCGGGCATGGACGCGGGCTTCTACATGCTGGTGGTCCTCAATGGCGACGGCGAAACCGCGACCCTCATGAACGCGTACGAGGTGAAGGAGAAGGAAGTTGAAACCGACGAACCCCTCTCCAGCGGAAACAGCGGCTGCCATACCGGGGCGGGCAGTTCCTCTGCCATGGCGTTGGCGCTGCTGTTGCTAGGCCTCGCCATCGCCATCCGCCTCCGGAGGGGCCGCGAATGATCCGTCCCGCCGTGCCCTGGTTTGCCGCGGTGGTCGTTGTGTCGCTCTCTTTTTCCGCGGCCGCATTTGAGACCAACGGCAAGAAATGGGCGGAAATGCCCGTGCAGTTCTTCATCAATCCGGAACAGTGTCCCATCCTGTCCAATCCCCATGACGATGAAATCACAATCCTGGAGATCATGGAGAAGGTGACCGACGCCTGGAGTTCGGTCCCGTGCGCGGACGTGTCCTTCCAGTTTATGGGGACGACCGATGCGGTTTGGGAAGCTGATGGGCAGAACACCATCTATTGCATCAATGTGGCCGAAGACTGGGCGTTTGGTGTCGGTGCGGCGGGGGCTACCCTCTGGCTGCCGTACGAGGAAGGAGGGCCGTTGGAAGTCGATATGGCCCTCAACGCGGTGGATTTCGAATGGGTGATCGGCGGTGGTGACGCGACCCAGGCTGATGTGTTTGATCCCCTGTCCGTCATCACCCACGAGATGGGTCACGTGCTGGGCCTGGCCCACTCTCCGGATCCCTTCGCGACCATGCATCAGTACAGTATTCCGTTCGGGATACAGGGCACTCTTGACGCCGACGACAAAGCCGGCATCTGCTCCGTCTACCCCATCGAAGAAATGGAGTGCGAAACCGACGACGATTGCCCCAAGGACCAGGAGTGTCGGACAGTGGAGGGCTGGTCGGTATGCGGCGACCTCCACGACCCGCCCGGTTCTTTCTGCAACAAGGACTACATGGACTGCGAGGGTATGTGCTGGGTCTCGCCTTATGAATGCACCCAGTTCTGCTTCCCTCTGGACATTTTCTACAACGAAGGCTACTGCGCTGAGCAGTGCGATGAGGACGGCCAGTGCGCGGAGGGCCACCTGCCCACCGAGCAGCCGATAGGTGTTTTCGACGTCTGCCTCTGCCTTATCGACCCGGACTACAATCCCCCTGAGCCCGGACCGGAAGCCGCGGTGGAACCGGGGCCTGAGGCCGTGGTGGAAATCGTGGAAGAGGTCGTCGGCTCACCCGAGGCCTTCGACGCCGTGACCACGCCCCCGGGCGATTCTGCGGGGGAAGACGAAGTGAGCGGCTCCGTGGACCTGAGTTCGCACGACGTCAAGGTCGAAAAGAAGTCCAAGAGCAGCGGCGGTTGTGCCTCACTTCCTACCTCCGGCTCAAGGGCCGCTCGTGGCGCAGGCTTACTGTTTCTCGCATTCTGTTTCATCGCAGTCATGAGGCGGTCCAGGGTCAACCAATAGACGGGGCTTACATGACACGGTTCACGGTGCCTGCAATTCTCCTCTTGATGAACTTCATGGTCGTCGCATGCGGGGGAGAGAAGGCAGGTTGCGACAAGGAGGCGCTAACCGTCAGCGGAGAACTGAAGACGTCCATCTCCGCGGTGCCTTTCGACGAAGCTACTGCCACCATTGTCCACCGCCGGGACGTGGACGAATGGGAAGACGGCGCAATCGCCAGTGTGAAAATCGAGCTGCAGCACGGCGGCGGCTGTCGCCTGACCGTTACCGCAGGCGGCTGCCTCGACGCGATGAACCGGCTGGCGGTCACTTCCGTCGCGCTCCAGGCGGATTCTCGCTGCCCCGGATTCCCGGAAGAGTCGGAAGGCCTGTACGTGTCGGCAACGGGAGAGTTCCCGGGGACCGCGCAACTGTCCGTTACCCAGGTGCCCGGAAGGGATGCGGCCTCGGTGTGCTTCAAAAACAGCGTGACTGTAGAGTTGAGCGGCGACCTCATGGCCGCGGGCACCGGTGAAGTGGTTTCTGTTCAGCCTTCGACGTTGACCGTGGCCGGGGATTTTGTTTCGGAAGGGGACCCCGCGGCCTCCGTCTCGTGCCAGTCGAGATTTGTCGGCGACGTAGCGGAAGACACTGCGGAAGATATCTCCGTCGAGATTACGCCACCTGATCTTCACCTTCTGGATGGGGTGGAAACCACCGCGGTAAAGGTGACCATCGAATGCCCGGAGTGCACCGGCGACGAGCTGGTGAAGTTCTACGGTTCGCCCGGGGAGGAGATCGGCAACCCTGAGTTCGTGCATTTCTTCACAAAACCCCAGTTTCCCATCGAGGCGACCCTTGACTGGGCCACAAACTCCGTTGGAGACTCCCGGGAATGGCATGTCGGCCCATTCTCGTTTCAGGCCTACCAGGACACGATTCCCGGGGGGCTGGCACCGGAGGAAGGCGAGCCGGTGTCGCAAATCGAGATAGTCGAAATTGTCTTTGGCCAGGTCAACGAAGTGACCCTCGTTCTTGAAGGTGATGGCAAACCTCCGTTTTCATGCCCCGCGGGTGAACATGTTTGCTTGAGTCTGGACACGTCGGCCCTGTGTGGGGATGATGGCGAGAGTTATGAGGAACAGGCGTGCGCGGAAGACCAGGCCTGCAACGAGGACTCGGGCCAGTGTCAGGAGCTTGTCTGCCAACCTTCCGCCGAACAGTGCGCCAGCCCCTCCTCTCACCACACTTGCCTCGACAGCGGCACCGGGTGGGCCCCGGAGGTCGTATGCGACGAGGGTTATGCATGCCTCAGCGGCGCCTGCATCGACCAGGCGTGCCTGGGACAAGTGATGCTCTTGGTCGATACGTCCGCCAGCATGGGCCTGCAGTGGGCGGAAGTGAGCGCAAGTATCCAGAAGCTGGTGGGGCTCACGCCTCTGGCCTCCTTCGCCCTCGACACTTTCCCCATTCCGGAAGCGGTCACCGGATGTGAGGTGGACGGCAGCCCGGAAATCGAACTCGGGCCGGGCCAGGCCGGGGCCATGGAACTGTGGTTCACAACCCACAACCCGTTTGGCAAAACCCCGCTGGTGGCAACCATGCAGGACATGGCCGCGATGCTTCCGTCGGTTTTTGGTGAGGCGGGGGGCGCGCTGGTGGTGTTGTCCGACGGGGAAGATACCTGTGCCTACCAGATGATGAGCGACCTCGACGAGCGGGAAGCGCTCATTGAGGCGGAACTGGCTGCAGCCACCTCAGAACTGTTTCAGACCCATGGTGTAAAAACCTTCGTTATCGGATATAACTATGAAGGTAACCCCGGCCAGTTGATCGCTATCGTTGAAAACGGCGGCACCGGAAAGGAGACTTTCACCACGGCCGGGAATGAGCAGGAGCTTACCTCTGTGCTTGTGAGCATTGTTGAGGACCTGAAGCTGTGTATCTCTCCGGAGTAGGAATATGAGCGCCGGACCCCACATGTTTTACCGGCAGTTCCGCAAACTTGCCCGCGGCGTTGCGCTGGTCGCGGCCCTCCTCCTGGTTGGCGCGTGCGGCGGAACCGATGACCCTGCCACCGCGGACATCATCACCGTCGACCTCCCCCCCGATGTGCCGACGCCCGTGCTCACCATCAACTCGCCGGCCTCAGGTGCTCTGGTCACCCTTGAAACAGTGCTGGTAACCGGGGTCGCGGAAAAGGCAACGTCGGGGCAGATACTGATCAACGGAGTTGAGGCGCAGGTGGAGTGGCCCATCTACTCCGGATGGGCACATCTGGCCGAAGGGGCCAACACTATTACGGTCGAGCACCAGCCCAGCGGCGTCCAGGCGGAAGTCACGGTCACCCTGGACACTCTTCCCCCGGTTCTGGAGCTTGCTTCACCCCTTCCCGGGGAGGTGCACCCGACTCCGGGAGCGGTGAACTTCGATTTCCTGGTGGAGGACGAGACCGGCATCACCGAACTGAAGCTGGGAGCTACCACCATGGCTGTCCAAACCGGGCAGGTGTCCACCAAATATGCCCCCTTCCATACGGGCATGAACATCATCGCAGTAGAGGCGGTGGACAACGCGGGGCATGTCGCGCGGGAGCACACCGCGCTGGTGCGCGGACCGCTGGAGCCCTGCGACCCACCCCCGGGGGCCTACGATGTCGTCGTGGACCTCGGTCCTGAAGCGATGGAAGTGGCGGCAGAGTTTGTCTGTGGAATTGCAGAGTCCTTCGACGTTGACAAGTATCTCGCCGGCTTCAACCCGGTCTTCCAGACGGAGACCATCTCGGTGTCCCTGGACAACATAGATTTCGAGGGTTTGCAACTGGAACTGGGAGTAGAGGATCTGGGCCTCAAGGCGAGGGTGGTGATGGATTCCATCTCCGCCTTCGGAACGGTGCAGTTGTCCGGTGAAGCACCCGCCAACTACGCGGTGTCCGGGGAAGTGCTGGGACTCGATGTCGAGTTAGGGGTCACCGTACATGTAAAAGACGGTGATTTCCAGGTTGACGTCGACTGGTTCGACGTCTGGGCGGACAACGTGTCCGTCGCAGTAACCGATGATGACGGCAACTCGATCCTTGCTCCGGTAGAGGTGTCCGGCAACTTCCTGGAATTTGTGTCCACCACCGCCTCAACTGCGATCTTCGAGGGAACCGCCAACTACGTACAGGAAGCCATCGCCTACACTCAGGGAGCCTACACCTTTGAGGTGTTGGGCTGGAAGTTGGGTCTGCAATATGCAGTTACCGGGGTCGATGTGCTCCAGGACACCCTGCGGGTGGCGTTCTCGGTGGGTACTGATTTTTCGGCCCTGGGCGACCTGATCTACCCGTGGGATGAGGGGTGCCCGGACATCTCGTCGGTCGTGCCGTCTCCCGCGGCCTATCCGGGTATCACAATCTATCTGGCCGCAGATTTTATCAATCGCAACCTCATCGAGCTCTGGCGCCGGGGCATGTTCGACTTTGAGGTGGACCAGGAGCAGATGAACAAGTGGAAGGTGGAGGTGGAGCTGGTTGCGGGCCTGCTGGGTTCTCTCCTCGATTTTGTGCCTACGCCGGTGCCGCCCGACACCCCGCTGAAGGTCGCGGTGCATCCCCTGCTGCCGCCCATGCTGTCCGGCGAAGGGGACACGGTGGAAGGGGCCAAGTTTCTGGCTATGAAGGCAGGGGGGATACGCATCGAGTACCTGGTGGCCCAGGGAACGTCGCAGACGACCCTTGCCAGCACCCTGTTCTCCACCAGCCTTGGAGTTAAGGTGAGCGTCACCGGTGGGATTTGCGCGCTTGGCCTCAAGTTGGAGAAGTTCTACCTCGACATTAACGGACTTAGCGGGGAAGGGAAGCGACGTTCTGAGGAGTCTATCGAAACTCACTTCGAGTACCTCGTTCCCGAGATCATTGATACGGTGTTCTACTCCCTGGTGAAGTTCGGTCTCCCGTCGGTTTACGGCATTGGGCTGGGAGAAGCCAAGGGCGGCACCAACCCCGACACCGGGTACCTGCACGTGCAGGGCGCCCTGGTGCTCCAGTAGGGAGGCGGAATGGACCGCGCAGATGTAATTAGAACCCTGCTCGTGCCCATGTTGCTGCTGGCCGCTTGCGGCCAGGAAGGAGGCGGCGGCGTCTCCGGCGACCCGTACAAGATCGATCAGGAATGTATAGACAACGCCAGGGTGATGGTGGTGGCTACTGACCTGTGGGGCAAAGAGGCCCAGGCCGAGTTTACTGTGACTCCTGCCGTCACGGCCGGTCCCGGTGGTTCCCATAGCAGCACTCCGGAGTATCTGGTTTCTGCCGGCGCGACGTTCACCATGACTGCGGCTCCCGCCGGCCTTGTCTCGGGCAGCGCGACCTTCCACTATGACGGGACGCTTTCGCCGGGGGGCCTTACCGTCGTCTCCACCACCGACCGCGCTCTGGCTTCTGTCGGCTTCGACGAAGACGCAGACGGGTGCCCCCGCTTTGTAGCGTTTATCGGCTTCTCCCATCCCCGCCTGGCGGACAGCGGTCCGGCGCCGTCGCTAAACACCGCGGAGCTGTTCCTCAATGGCGAGGATATGTTTCAAAGCCTCTATCAGGACTTGCTGAATACCACCGTCGCTGCGCATGCCGTCACCTGGTGGTGGCAGTCCAACTTCGAGCTCAACCGTCCGGCCCAGACCCATCCGTTTATGAGCGAGGACGAGCGTTGGGAGAACACGGTGATGGCTCTTCTGCTGGGCAATCCCAACGTGAACAAACGCGTGATGGTCGGGCGGTTCACGGCTGAAACCGCGCAAGGCCTGGCGTATCTGAATACCGACTCCATGTTGCGCTCGCGAGCCTATGACCCCAACGACAACTTCGAGGTGCTGCTGCAAGGAAATCCCACCGCGGTGCCCTTCTTAGGCGAGTTCGTTCCCACTGAGCATCCGCTTCCATATCTTGCGCGGCTGCTTGAGAACAACTCCATGACCGCCGAACTCGACTTCGGCCCGGAGCAGCAGCAACAGGCGCTGGTGAGCGCCCTGGACGCGGCGTCCTGGCACCAGAAGGCCTGGGTGCTGGATGGCGCGGTTGCCTACGTTTCCGGGATGAACGTCAAGAGCTCTGATTGGGATACTTCGGAGCACCGCGTGTTCGAACCCCGCCGCATGAAGTTCAAGTCACCGGCCGAAGATCGTCTGGCCGTGATCAACAAGGAGCAGTTCTCCGACCTGGGCCCGCGCAAGGACGCGGGCATCAGGGTTGCCGGACCTGCGGCGTGGGACGTTGACCACATATTCCAGAAACGATGGGAACTGGCGGTGGCCGCGGAAGAGCCCTTCCACGAATATGCTTCGCCCTTCCAACTTCTGGCCCCCGCAGTGGAGCCCGCCGACGGAGTGCTCACCCAAGTGGTTTCCACCATGCCCGAGCCCTTCGGAGAGAGGAGCATCCTGGAAGGGCTGGACAAGGCGTTCCGGCAGGCCACAGACCTCATCTACATTGAGGACCAGTACTGGCGGGTGCCGGTGCTCCTGGATTCGCTGAAAGCCGGCCTGGCTGCGTCCCCCGGCCTGTGTCTCGTGGTGGTGACCAAGGACGTGTCGCCTTTTGACGGGGCCAAAAAGTGGACCCTCATTATGGACAACGAGCTCAAGAAAGCCGCGGGAGACCGCTATCTTGTGTTGCAACTCAAAGTGTTCGACCGCGGCCATGCCGGGGGAATTGACGCCCCCATCTTCCTGCCCGTCGACGTACACACGAAGCTCACGGTGGTGGACAACGACTACGTTTCCGTGGGGTCTGCCAACAAGAACAACCGCGGGCTGTTGTACGAGGGGGAACTGAACGTGACCGTAATCGATCCGCAATTCGGCGCGGACTCGAGGCGGCGGGTCCTGGAACGCATCTCCGGCGACACCGGCTATTCGTGGTCAGCAGCCTCGGGCTGCGCGGCCCTGGACCGGCTGCGGCAAATGGCCCAGAACAACGCGGCCGTGGAAGCGGATCTCCTCGCGGATCCGGACTCCACCGCCCAACCTTCCGGAATGGTCTATCCGCTGGAGTTTACTCCCGAAGTCTATATGGAAGCCGGGCCCGACGCTTTCTAGAACCCCACCGGTGTTTCGTAGCAGGTTCTAACGCAAACCTTGCCCATGGACGCGCCGTCCTGGTCGGTCAGCTCCATGCACTGATATCCCTGGGGGCACAGGTTGTCCGGGTCGTCGTAGCACTTGGGGAAGCAGAACGCTCCCTTGTCGTTGCCGTCTTCGTCTTGCAGATTCAAGCACTTGGACGGTTCGGGCCCACACTCGGCATCTTCCTCGCAGCCAGGCTCGCAAAACGGCTCTTCAGGCTCTACGCATTCGCCGGTGTCCAACGCACAGACCTGGCCGAACGAGCACCAGTAGTTGGCTGTGCACCCCTTGGCCACGCACTCTTCGTTCTCGCAGATATTGGCGCTCGACTTACAATCTATGTCGTGCTGGCAACCGGGGGTGCAGAGGTGAGTGTCCATGTCGCAATAGGTTTCCGGCTCAAGGCAGTCGTACGCGTCAATGCATCCGCCGGGGATCTTGCAGTGCCCCGTGTCGTCGCAATCCTGCCCTTCAGGGCAAGGGTTGTTCACTGCGTCGCAACCTTGCTGGCAGCGGAAAGCCGAGCACACCATGCCCGTAGGGCATTCGGTGTCGTGCTGGCAGCCCGGAGAGCAGGACTTGTCCGTGTTGCAGACGTATCCGAATTCGCAATCCAGGTCTTCTTCGCATTCGGTGACCGCGGCGCAGTTGCCGGTCTTGGGAAGGCACTGGTTCACCTCGATGCCGTATTCGGTGAGGTCTTCACAAGTGAACCCGGAAGGGCAGCCCGCGTCGGCCAGGCAAGCTTGTCCGCAATAGCTTCCGCCGGTGACGAAGTCCATGCACAGTGACCCCTCGACGTCGCACTGGTTCCCGGTGGGCAGGCACTCCCCTGACACCGGATTGCACAGGTGTTCGCTGCGGCATTCTTCGCACAGGGTCTTCTTTTCGAAGCAACCCTGGGTGCAGGGGTCACAGTAGTTGCCTCCCCCGCAGTTCTTGTCCTCTTCGCACTCCTTGAATCCCCCGGGCACGCAGGAGCCGGTGCAGTCGCACACTTCGCCGGCTTCGGGGCAGTCAGCAGACGACTGGCATTCCAAAGAGGGCGGGGGCTCAACTGTGTCTGATGCATCTCCGCGGTCGGTCACGTCTCCCGGTTTGATCACCGTTTCTCCGCTACCCGGAACGTCGGCAGGTTTGTCACCTCCCGAGCCGCCGGAGCAAGCCACAAAAGTGAAACCGAGAACAATAGAGACGACTGTGTGCCGCAGGCTCCTGCCCGATAATCGCATTGCGACCTCCCCTGATAACCTCACAAAAGCTGACAAGAAAGCTTACCGAAAATGCTCGACCCGGTAAAGGAACCCTTCGTTGGAAATGAGGAAGAGGGTGTGGCCGTCAACGGCCGGGGTGGCGGAGAAGCCGCTCAACGTGGTGAGGCGACCCACCAGTTTGCCCGTCGCCGCGTCCAGGAGAAACAGGTCGCCACCCGACGCAATGGCCAACAGACCACCGGACACATCCTGCTCCAAACCCACCAGCACCGGCTGTGAAACCAGCGATATCTCCAGGCGGGTGCTCCAACGGATTTCGCCGGTATCAAGCTTCAACGCATGCGCACCGCCGTCGGAAGTGACCACGTACACAGTGTCCCGCACAACGAGCGGTGCCGAAGGGCCGCGCAGCGGGGTCTCCCACTTGGCCTTGCCGTCGGCGGGGTCCAGCATGAAAAGGCCGCGGCAGTGACAGCCGGTTACCAGCCCCTTGCCGGTGAGCGTCGGTGTGGAATCGGCATCGGTGAAAAAGCGGCGTGAAGAGCAGACGGGGATCGCCAGCTTGTCGGGGTCCGCCTGCTTGCGGCTGTAGTCGCAAAGGCCTGCGGTCCAGCCTGAGGAAAAGGCGAAGTTGTCCGACTCGTCCGGGCCGCTCACGTTGATGCGGGAGACCTTGCCCGTCTCGAAAGCTGCGTAGATGGTGTTGCCGGAAACCGTCGGCGAGGGATAGCCGAAAACGGTGAACGGGGACAGACCGCGCTCGGCAAAGGACTGTCCGGTGTTCTCATAGATCACTTCGCCGGTCGCAGGGTCCAGAGCGTGGAGAACACTCCTGTCGTCCTGGACGAATAGCAGTGAATCCTGCCACAGCACCGGTGTGCTGCGCACAGCCCCTTTAACCCGTGCCGGCTTCTCCCACAGCGGCTTGCCGTCGCAAACGGACAGCAGGTGGATCGTGCCCTCTTCGGTGCCGACATAAACACTGTCCTCCACCAGAAGTGGTGTGGCAGAAACACCACCTGCCACCTTTGTGGAATACACCGGAGCCCCGTCGCTCGTGCTCAGCAGTTGAACCGAGCCTGAGGCTGTCGCACACATGATGAATCCCTGGCTGGCAAGGACCGGCGAGGCCAACTGCATCGGGCCGTATGTCAAGGGCGAATGCTCGTCAAGCTGTACCCGGTACTCGACCCGCACCACCGGGTCTGCAGCCGCCCGCGGCGCAAAGGTCAGCGCAGCCGCAAACAAGGCGGCAGCCAAGACCGCGTTCTGAATAAGTCTGGCGAATTGGTGGGAGTGGATCTGGCGGGGTAGGGGGGCGCCGCTCATTGCATCAGCTCAGGTTCAGAAGCGAGAGCCTCAATTCCAGTTCCTGCCGGGTTCGAACAACCACCGGGTCCGGCTCTGCGCCTTCTTCCGTTTCAGGCAGGAACTCAAGCGCCTCATTGTAGAACTCCCGGGCCTTGGTAGCGTCTTTGTTGCCGCCAGCCGTTGCGCCCGGATTCGACATGTCGCCCAGGTGAGTCAGCGCTCTGGCAATGAGGTACGGATTGGTGGTGGCTCCCTTCATCTGGTCGAAATGAGCGGCCGCTTCATCCAATTTGCCCAGATGCATGCAGGCATAGCCCATGTTCTCGTATACAATGGCCGTGAGCGTCGAATCGGGAACGTTCTCAGCATACTCCTGCAACAGGGCGTAGGCCTTTTCGTAGTCTCCCGTCTCCATCTGGTTGGATGCCAGCACCAGGCGGGCAGTGTCCGCGATGGTTTCCGAAGAATGCTCTTCCAGGAACGCGCCGAGAGTCTCGCTCACCTTCGCATACTTCTCTTCCGCAGTGTTGAACTTCGGAAGACCGGCGGGGGCAAGCGCGTCTTCACCAACCACCGCCTCGGTGTACTTGAACGCCTCGAAGAACTCTTTGGCCAGGTCTTCTTTCTTCTGCTCCTGGTGGTCCACAAACCATGAGATGGCCAGCAACACTGCCACCACGGCTGAGAACCCGCCCACAATGTAGTACTTGTACTTATCAAGGAAGGCGTAGGTGGTCTGCAATCCCGTCATCACCTGGTCGGGTTGTTTCAGTCCGCCAGTCTCACTCTTTTTCCGTATCTTGGCCGGCATATTCTTCTTCTCCTTACTTTAACATCAAAGTCGGGTCATGTTTATAAGGCTACGGTTGTCTTATGTCAACGATTTTCAGGCGGAAGCGGCAGATGTGCACCTGGGCCGCTTTGCGCACAATCTTGTTGCCTACTTGGGTGGTTGGTGATAGATTCCGGCCTACTTTTGGTGCACTAGGCACCTTGCTAACGCTGGTAGGTCATGGAGGGAGTTCGATGGAAGTATTCAATGCGGCAAAGGTGTTCTCGGCGACGAAAGCGCGAGAAAGGGAAGATTTGGGCGAAGTGATCACCAGATGGATTCGCGCGAATCCGCAAGTCCAGATAGTTGAGAAGGTTGTAACCCAAAGCTCGGACAACGAGTTTCACTGCCTTACCATCACGGTGTTCTACCGCGAGTGAGAGATAGCACAGGCACTACCCCGCCTGCCGGTCAAGGACTCTTCAAATACTTGTCAACGTGAACCTTGGTTGTCACGCCGGGGTGTACCTTGATATCCCTGGTGAACGTCTCTTCGCGATCTTCAAAATATACGATAAACGTCGCGGACACCGTCCATGAATGCGGCTCCTTCGTTTCAAGTCTGACGGTTTTGCCGAAGGTGGCTCTTTCCCCGCCAACCATCATCAGTCCGTGGTGCTCTGAGACTGCCTTGACCCCTGCCGGCCGGTATTCGATGCGTGCTACCGGCAACTCCAGAGGAAGACCCGGCTTGACCTCGATCACCTTGTCGATGTCATTGCACGCAATCCCACAGGTCGGATGCCGCACCCACAGGTGGTGCTTTCCGGGGGCCAGCATATGTTCCACAATCTTACCTGTGCCGACCTTCTCCTTGTCGATGTATATGTCGCATGCGGGGGGAAACGCCCTGATGGTCACGGGCACCGGAGAGTTGTCTGTTTCCCCTTCGACTTGTGTGCCGCCCGGGTCACCGGACTCGCCGCTGCCCGCGTCGTTTTCCGCGACAACGTCGGGCTCGCTGCCATTCTTCGGCTCTGCGGGCTTGCCGCTGCCGTTGGTATTCTCCTCCGGTTTTTCAACCGGTTTGGACTTCACGTCCCTGACTTTTGGCTCGGCCGGCCCGGCGTCGAGGGACGGAGCCTGCCTGACATCAGGGTCCTCCGGAGGGGGCGAGGCGGTGTCAGCGGGTGCGACGTCGGGAAGGGCCGCCGAAACTACCTCCGGGGGCTCCGCCGTCAGGTCGGGGCCAGGTGGGCTTCTCGCGTCCGGCGGGCCAGCCGTCGCGGTCAGGTCGGGCTCCGATGTCACGTCGGGATCGGCCAGCACCGCAACCCGCGGTTGGGCGTCCGGCTCTTGCGTCGGAACCACGTCCACTGAGGGGGGACGGAGCCTCGTCTCCGAGATGTCCCGCACAGGGGCTGCAGCGTCGTGGAAACCCGGGCCGTGGACCAGCTCAGGATGGGCGTTACTACCCCTGGCGACGTAATCCGGAGCGTCCTTCCAGCCGAACAGGTCTGTGGTTACGATGGCGTATGCGGCGGCGGAGGCCAGCAGGATAACGCTCAGGGCCGGCAGTACGTACCTGAACATAGCTCGCTTGAACTCGACCCGCCTGGAAAGGCGTTCGATTTCGTCGAGCACGTCTTTGCGATTCTCATCCAGGGCCAGAGCCCTGTCGAAGCTGCGCAGCGCATCACCAATCTTGCCCTTCTTGACCAGGGTTCGGCCCTGCTTCAGCAATCGCTCAGTGACACGCTGGCGTGCGGCCTGCTGGTACAGCGCCGGGTTCTTGAAGTAGTGGGCCAGTTCGGTGGCCGGGTCGTCGAACCCCTTCTCCGCCAGGAAGATGCGAAGCTCCTTGCACAACGCCTCGCACGACTGGTAGCGCTCCCCCGGCAGACGCTGCATGCACCGGGAAATCATGTCGGAGAGCTCTCCCCCTACCGCGGGTTCGGCGCGCAACGCAGGGACGTAGTTGGCCTCCAGGATGTTGCGCAACAGCGCGTGCGCGGTGTTGCCGGTGAACGGCAACTCTCCCACCGCCAGGGTATAGAAGAGTGTCCCCAGGGAGAATATGTCGGCCCGATGGTCAAGCTGCTTCCCTTCTATGTGCTCCGGAGACATATGGGCAGGGGAGCCGATCATGGTGCCCGTGACAGTCATCTGCGCCACATCCTTGATCTGTGCGATGCCGAAGTCCATAAGCTTCAGCGTCCCTTCCGAAGACAACATCACGTTCTCTGGTTTGACGTCGCGATGAGTGATGCCGTTGGTGTGTGCATGCTGCAGCGCAGAGCCGATCTGCTCTACCATCATGGCCGCAATTTCGGGCAGGATGGAAGGGTGGTCGGCCCTGAATCGTTTCAGAGTTATCCCCTCGATGAACTCCGCAACTATGAAGCTGTCATCGCTATCCAACCCCGAGTAGTCCCATACTTTGACAATATTGGGATGGTCCAGGTTGGCCACCACCTGCGCTTCGCGCTGGAAGCGCACCTTGTTCTCCTCACGGACGGCGAGGTAGGGGTACAGCACCTTCAGCGCGACGGTTCGACTCATACGTTCATCGGTGGCCCGGTAGACGATGGCCATACCTCCGCGGCCCACCTCTTCGGCGATGCGATACCTTCCTGCGAATATCTTCCCGGCTTCCTGCATGTCCACCAGCGGCCATGGGCCAAATAAGTACAACTCGGGCTATTATAGATCAGCGGCGCCGAGGCACGCCAACCAAATTCGCACGTCCCTGACAGAATACGACTGAGACCGAGAGTTGGCTTGATTGTTCCGGGGGAGGGGATTGCCGCCGGCTTCAGGTCACCGGCAAAGGTCTGATCAACGAGAGTGTCTTACTGTTCTTTCCGTACACTGATCGGCACGGCAACCGCGGCCAGGAGCAGCAGGAACAGCGCCAGTGCGCCGGCAGAGGAAGCTCCGGTGCTGCAGCCGCCACCACCACCGCCGCCGCCGCCGCCACCTTCGCCGCCGGCGTCGCCTTCGGAAATCACGTCTGCTTCGCCGCCGGCATCAACGTCACCGATACCGATGGAGCACTCGCCTGCTGCGCAAGTCTCGCCCTCGGCGCAATCGGTAAGTACTTTGCAGCCGGCCACTGCGTGGTCGCAGATCCATGCCGTGGCATCGCCGTCGCAACCCTTTTCTCCCGGGGTGCAGACGCCGGCGCAACCGCCGGTGCCTTCGCACGCTCCGGCGTTGCACACTTCGCCTTCGAGGCAGGTGCCGCAGACGCCGCCGCAACCGTCGTCGCCACAGACTTTACCCGCACAGTCCGGGTCGCAGCCGGTGTCGGGGCAGAGCTTGGGGAATTCGCCGGTGGGGTCTTCGCCACCTTCGGTACCACAGTCGTAGAAGCCGCCTTCCCCATGCCAGCCGCACTCACCGTCGCCGCCGCCGCAGTCGCTGCAGAAGAGCTTGCCGTCGTCACACCAGTAGGCCCTGCCATCGGCGGAGCAGCAACCGGTGTAATCGAGGCCCATGCAGTCGTCGCCCGAAGGCTCGCCCGCACCGTTGCAAACGTCGCCCGCGTCCACGCACTGCCCGCCTGAGCAAGTCAAGCCGGCGTCGCAGTCGCCACAGGAGCCGCCGCAGCCGTCATCGCCGCACACTGCGCCGGTGCAATCCGGAGTGCAGGGGCCGCAACTGGACATGTCGGGGCATACGTCGCAAATGTCGGGGCAGCAGTCGCCATACTCGAAGCACGCTTCGTCGCAGTAGCAGCCCGCCGGGGCCGGGGTGTTGTCCGCGTTGCAGAGTCCGGCGCAGCTATCAGGCTTGGAGCAAGCTCCTTCGAAGCAGCTCTCGTCACCTTCGCACTCGCCGCAGGAGCCGCCGCAGCCGTCGTCGCCGCATTCCATGCCGTCGCAGGCCGGGGTGCACTCGATGCACTCGAAGTCCACGCAAATGAGCCCGTCGTCGCAATCGCCGCAGGAGTTGCCACAACCGTCTTCGCCACAAGACTTGTCGTCGCAGGTGCAGGCAATGCACTCGCCATCGGCGCAGTATTCATCCGCACCGCAGGCCGGGTCACACGCAGGACCACATTCTTTCGGGAATTCGCCGGAAGGTTCTTCCGCGCCGTCGCTACCGCAGTCGTAGAAGCCGGCGTCGGCTTTCCAGCCGCACTCGCCGTCGCCCTGGGTGCAGTCGATGCAGAACACCGAGCCGCCGTCACACCAGAGCAGCCAGCCCGAAGCTGCGTCGCAGCAACCTTCGTAGGTCAGGTCGCCACAGTCGTCGCCGCTGGGCGTATCGGTCCCGAGGCATTCGGCGGGAGGCTGCCAGCCGCCGCCTTCTTCTTTGCACATGCCGTCGGCGCCGCAAACAAACCCGTCAGCGCACGCGCCGCAGGTGCCGCCGCAGCCGTCGTCCCCACAATCCTTACCATCACACGCGGGCACGCAAGCACACTCGGCCAGACACTGTCCGTCATCACAACAGACCAGGTCGTCGGTACACCCGCAGGCGGCCCCACAACCGTCGTCATCGGTACACAACTTGTCCATGCAGTTGGGCTCGCAAACCTCTTCGACACAGGCATCATCGATGCACTCGAAGCCTTCCTCACACGGCGGGTCGCACTCAGCCAGAGCACTGGTGGCTCCCAGTGAAACCATGGCCAAAATCGCAAACAAACCTACCAGCTTCTTCATTTTTCCACCTCGTACGAGTCAATTAAAAAATTTCGCATAAGATACCAGTGCGGTGATCGATAATCAAGTAATTTGTCGGCCCTGACCACAAAGCGCCCTTGATGAAGCTCGCTCGCTCTGATAACCTTGCAGGCGGACGACAAAAGTGCCCCTGTGAAGGAGTCGAAATGAAGGCTGCACCAAAAGTGATTGCGCTGCTGTTCGTCGGTGCGGTTGTGAGCGCTCCCCTTCCTCTTACCGCCCCCAACGGCGACCTCAATCTGGACGACAAGGTTGACGCCCTGGACCTGCAGTGCGAGGTGCTGGTTTTCGACTTTCTGGTGCAGGCCGGCGTAATTCATGGTGACCAGTGCTCCGGTGACGGCGATTGCGTAGACGGTGCCTACTGCCGAAAAGAGTTCAGCGAATACAAGATTTGCCTCCCTTCCTGCCTCGACCCGGACGTCAGTCTCGGACCCAACCCCGATGTGGTCTGCGACGACCCGGCGGCGGAAACCGAAACCTGCGCGGGAATGACCCACAAGAAGAACGCTGACTTCAACTGCGATGGGAAGATAGGCAACGAAGACCTCACCTTCCTGGTGGCAATCTCCGTAGCAAAGTTGGGGTGGCCCGGCACCCCCGACATGGACGGCGACAACAAGCTCAACGCCTGCGACGAAGATTCTGACGGCGACGGTCTGCTCGATGAGTTGGAGACCGAGGTGGACACCGACGAGGATGGCGACCCCGACTACCTCGACCTCGACTCCGACGATGATGGGGTAGGGGATGACACAGACTGCGCACCCCTCGACCCGGCCGACACCTCCGAAGCGGTCGGGCCTTGGGTCGACGAAAATGGCGACGGCATAAAGGACGCTTGCGCCGGCCCACCGCCGGCTGCCTGCCTGAATGCACTTCCCGACCCCGAAACGGGGCAGAAATGTCCCCTCTACGCCCCTTGCACGCTGTACGAGGATTGCGGCATTGAAATGGAGTGCCACTACTGGTACTGCAACCTCTCAGGAACTTGCGAGATCATGGCCACCAGCCACTGCTGGACCGACAACGGAGGAGGCTGCTCCGCAGACATCGTTTTCACCCAACAGGTGGACCCTCCTGTGGATAAGGAGTTCCTGACTCCGGACGGAGGTGATTTCCGGGAGCTGGCTGCGCTGGCGTTCACCGTCAAGAACAACTCCGGCCAGGACTGGTACCTCGACGAGCTCCAACTGCAGCTCGAAACCGCGGATGGAGCCTCGAAATACGATGTCGACGCCGTGAAGCTGCGTGACGATAGCGGTGGGACGGAATTCGGGTCGGGAGATATGTACATCAGCCTGCAGGCGGACCCCTTTTCGTTCCCTGCCAACGGCAAGATGAGTTCCCTGTCCAACTGGAACACCAGGGTGCCGAAGAACGGTGGCACAAACCGCTTCCTGCTCACTCTCGTATTCCCCGGAGACGCGACGTGGATTGACGGTCGCTCCTATGCCCTCAAGATCGCGAACACCTCCGGAATCAAGTTCAAATCCAGCAGCATCGGCGGTGACGACTTCACCGGCTCCATGTGCGGAATACCCGAGTCCGGATTCGTGGGCCCGTGGCTGACAGCCGCGGACCTCGTTGCGGACACCGACGGCGACGGTGTCCCCGATGACGAAGACTGTGACCCTACCGATCCCGACGTAGGGGGTGGCGAAGGAGAGATCTGCGACGGCAAGGACAATGACTGCAACGACCAGGTCGATGAAGGAGAAGGGCTGTGCGATGACGGCAATGCTTGTACTGCCGATACCTGCGGTCAGGAAGGATGCGAGTACGCCTCCCTCGCCGGCCAACCGTGCGACGACGGAGACCCCAAAACTACCGACGAGGAGTGCAGCGGGGACCTGTGTTCAGGCCTTCCCGACCTTGACCAGGATGGGGTGGCCGACTCCGGTTATCCATCCACATGCACGGGCGGGGCCTCATCCCAATGCAACGACAACTGCCTCGATTACGCCAATACCGATCAGGCGGACGCCAACAGCAACGGCCAGGGCGACGCGTGCGAAGGGCCTGTCGGCCCCGCTTGTGCCGGGCAGCCGCCCAACCCCGATACCGGCCAGAAATGCCCCATCTTCATGGAGTGCTCCGACAACTCCGACTGCGGGGTGTTCCAGGACTGTCAGCAGTGGTGGTGCAACGGCGGGAAATGCGAACTTAACGCGCTGAGCAATTGCTGGGACGATGTGGGGGGCGGCTGCTACGCAAATATGGTGTTCACCCAGCACGTGAGTCCGCCGGTGGAAAAGGACTTCCTTGCCCCCGACGGCGTCAACTTCAGGGAAGTGGCTTCCATCGCGTTCACGGTCAAGAACAACTCCTCCAAGGACTGGTATCTCGAGCAGATCACGCTGCAACTTGAAACCGCGTCCGGGGGCTCCAAATACGACGTTGCAGCGGTAAAACTTTTCGATGACAGCGGCGGCACTGAACACAATAACGGCGACATGTACGTCTGCTTGACGTCGGATCCCTTCAGCTTTCCGGCCAACGGCAAGATGTCCAATTGCGCATCGTGGAACAGCAAGATCTCCAAGAATGGCGGCAGCAATCGCTTCCTCATCAATCTCGCCTTTGCCAAGGAAAAGACCTACATCGGAGGACGGTCCTACCGTCTGAAGATAGCCAACGCCTCGGCCTTCAAGTTCGAATCCAGCACCTGGGGTGGCGATGTGTTCAACGGCACCACGTGTGGTGTGCCGGCCCAGGGATTTGTCGGTGCGTGGGTCAACGCCAAGGACCCGTAGGCCCCCGTCCTCCGGCCTGCCTCCTAATTTGACACGGGGCAACCCCCATTTCATAATAAACCCGTCGACATTATCTGTCGCTGACACCACGGAAGGGCGATGCTGGCCGATGTCATTATTGCAGGTACCGGAACCATTGCGCATCTCGCGGCCTACATGTTTGCCAAGCGGGGATTCAGGACCCTCCTGATCGGCCCCCGTGAGCCTTCGACCGGGCGGCTTGTCTTCCTGCAAAAAGAGCTGGCGGCAAGCATGAAGTCACTGACGCCGCCGTCGAGCGCAATCGTGCATAACAACCTCTCGGTGGAGTTCTGGAGTGCCACGGAGAAACACACCCTGTCGTTGCCCAAGCTACCCTACCTTGTCATCGACGATCTGAAATACACAGAGCACTTGGAAGGTCTCGCTGAGAAGACTCCGAATTTCCGGGCATTTCGCGGCCGCTCAGTGGCAGCCGCCCTGGTCAGGGCCGGCGCGGTACGGGGAGTCGTGGTCGATTCAGGCGAGCCGGTGGAGGCTAGACTCGTAATCGACTGCACTTCGGCCGTCTCACCGCTGCACCAGGCAGTCAACCACTGGCAGTTTCCTCCCACCCGCCACCAGTTGGCTTCGGTGTTCGCCCAGGCCCGGGATGTCGGCGCGGCTGCATCAGCCTGGAGCCTGAACGTCTTCTCACTTCACATCGATCCGGCCAGATCTTTTACCTGGCGCTACCGGATGGCCGGCAACCAGCTTCAGGCGGGCACCCTGGTGCCGCCGGGGGCGGCCGGCCGTGCAGACCGAATCACCGAGAAGCGCTTCGTCGAAAGCGGTTTGGACAAGGCCGCAATTGTGGGAGCCTACAAAGAGCAGACCTACTGGGGACCGCCGCTGCCCGTGAACTGCACCGACGGCTACATGGCCGTGGGGCAGGCAGCCGGACAGGGGAATCCGTTCCTGCCGCCCGACATTTCCGCGGCATTCGCCGGGGTCTACCTGGCATATACGGCTGCGGCCCACGCTCTCACCGAGGGTGATACGTCCTCTGAGATGCTGTGGGTTTATCCCAGATCATACGCCCGGCAGTGGGCGCCCGCCCAGGCGTTTGCAGCCCTCGCCGGCAACGGACTGATGGCCATGGACAGCACCAGGCTGGACCAACTCCTCGGTTCAGGGAGAATCGACGATTATGCTGCGGGGTGCCTCGTGAGAAACCGGGTTATCGAGGAAGCCGCGGTCGACCGCCTGTCCAAGATCGTGAAGGGGCTCCACCGCCTGCCGGCCATATGGGCCTGGACCTCGGCGCTGAGGAGAGCATCTCGTCTGGCCGACCTCTATTCCAATCCCCCGTATGAGTGGTCCCCGGAAGCGGCCGCGGCCTGGCAGCAGAAAATCCTCGCCGCAGCTCACTAGACCCGTGAGGTCAGCTTTCCCGACGTGACAAAGCTGCGTAGGTGCTGCCCGCCAGATTCGCACCGGCTACACTCAGGATGGAAGCGGTCACGCGGGCAGGACCGATCTCTTGCAACAGCTCGGAAAGCGTCGATTCGACAATCTGCGAGTATCCCGGAGCGCCCCAATAGAGACCTCCCTCGGCAATAATCTTCACGCTTCGTTCCCCATCCGCGGGGACCAGGTGGCCGATGAGCCCCGCCAGACTGGCTGCGACCAGCCGGGCGGAGCGCGCGACGATTGCCGCGGCCATCCGCGCCCCCCGTCCCCCGCCGGAACCCTGTCCGGCCATAGCCACCACTCCAGCCGAGCCCGAATCCGGGTCGAAATCGCGGTCCGGCAACGCGGTCGCGAGCAGGCGGCCAAGGTACGCTCCGGACACCGCCTTCTCAAATCGCTGGGCCCCGGGATTGTCCGATGCCTCGTCAACCTGATCGTCGATAGGGGTCAGGTGAGGCGGGTGGAAATTGCCTGATTCCAAGTTCACCGGCACCGGTCCGGCCCACTCCAACCCGGAAGGGAACTTCGGAATCATGCCGCGGTCGAAGAGCGCAGCCGTGTTGGTCCCGGTCCCGACGATTAGACCGATGTACTCGTCGGCCCGGTCGCCAGACAGCCCCGCAAGCAGGCTGGCCACAGTGTCGTTGATGACGCTGAGCCCCGCGCACTTGACGCCCCGCCGAGTCAACTCCGCAAGTAACATCGCGCCCACAGGACGTCCTTCCGTGCCCGGGACGAAGATCTCCTTGGTCCACTTGATGAGGGTTGCGTCGCCACCTGTCTCCGGCGCCGCGGGATAAGAGAAACAGTAGCCCAACGGCAGGCCGTCGGGGACGTCCAGAGAGGCCACCAGGTCAGCCTGCACTCCGAGAAAAGTAGCCACATCCAGCGGCTGTCCCCGAGTGACCGGAAGCAGCGTCTCCACCGGGCCGGCTTGACAGGTCACTCCCCCCGGCCCAAGCGTGGCCAACGCCGCTCGTACCCGGGTTCCGCCTAAGTCCACCACCAGGGCGCGGCCCGAAGACGGGCTCGAGCCGGTTGGCACATAGGTCACAAGCCCCTTGATCGCGGCGTCGTTCCGGGCGAGGCCCTCCTTCACGCCGGCAGCAAACGCAAGCGCAATGTCGGTGAGCTTCGGAAAAGTAAGCTCGAAAAGGTTCTCCATGACGTCTTCCTCCCCTGAACAAGCCTTGGTTAGGGAATACCATTTCGAACGCGGATTTTCAACGCGCCGCGTTCACGATACGTCGGCCTTATCGGCCCTTCCCGAATTTGGTTCCACGCGAAAAAATATTGATGTAGACTACCACGACGTTGAAACCGCACATTGCGATTGCTATGCTTCGCCGAGATATGGAAGGTGGAGCGAATGCCCCGGGCACGTTCCGGGGCACGGGAAGGAGGAGACAAACATGAAGGCCTCATGGGTCGGGGGGCGTCTGGTTGGACTTATTCTTGCGGGATTCATCATGCTTGCGGCTGGGTCCGCCGATGCAGAAGTGGGAATCGACGAAAAGCTTGGCGACACGGTGCCGTTGGATCTCGAATTCCTCGATGAAAACGGCAACCCCGTGACTCTCGGGGACCTCATCGATGGCCCCACCGTCCTCAGTCTGGTCTACTTCAAGTGTCCCGGCATTTGCGGCCCTTTGATGGGCGGCGTGGCCGATGTCATCGAGAAGATGGACATGGTTCCCGGCACCGATTATCGCGTGCTGACAATCTCGTTTGACCCTTCGGAAACCCCCGACCTCGCCCGACGCAAGAAGGCCACCTACTTCAAAGTGGTGCGGCGACCACTCGGGGAAGACGGCTGGAGATTCCTCACGGGTGACGCTGCGGCTGTAGACGCGCTCACCGACGCGGTGGGCTTCAGATACGAGCGCGCGGGCAAGGACTTTCAGCACCCCGGCGCCATTATTCTGCTTTCGCCCGACGGCAAGGTCACCCGATACCTGTACGGTGTAGCGTTCCTTCCTTTCGACTTGAAAATGGCGGTCTTCGAGGCCTCAGAAGGCCGCGTCGGTCCTACCATCAGCAAGATGCTGCTGTACTGCTTCAGCTACGATCCGGAAGGGCAGACCTACGTCTTCAACATCCTGAAGGTCACCGGTACCGTGACCATCCTGTTCGTTATCGCGTTTGTCGCCTTCCTGATTATCACTACCCGGCGGTACCGCAGAAAGCGGAAGGAGGGAGGCTAGCACCATGGTGACCTCTACGAACGGGTCCGCGCCCGCGGCGCCCAGCTATCTGGAATATGGCGGAAAACGGAGCAAAGGGCTGCTGTCCTGGATTCTGTCCATTGACCACAAGAGGATCGGCATTCTGTACATGGTCTCACTCCTCTCCTTCTTCGCGGTTGGGGTGGGGCTGGGATTCCTCATGCGTCTCGAACTGATTGCCCCCGGCAAGACCATTGTTGAGCCCGATACGTACAACGCATTTTTCACTCTCCACGGGATGATAATGATCTTCTTGTTTATCATTCCGGGAATCCCCGCCATCTTCGGCAATTTCTTCCTGCCCCTGCAGATCGGTGCCCGGGATGTCGCCTTTCCCAAGCTCAACCTGTTGTCCTGGTGGATCTATGTGGCGGGTGCCATCCTCGCCGTGCTCTCCCTGTTTACCTTCGGGGGCACTCCTGACACCGGCTGGACTTTCTACGTCCCATACAGCGTGCGCAGCGGCACCAACGTAACAATGGCGGTGTTTGCGGCTTTTGTACTGGGCTTTTCGTCCATTCTCACCGGGATCAATTTCATTACCACCGTGCATCGTATGAGAGCCCCCGGCATGGGGTGGTTCCGCATGCCGCTGTTTACGTGGACCCTCTATGCCACGGCCTGGATCCAGGTGCTGGCAACTCCGATCCTGGGCATTACGCTCATGCTCGTCATGGTGGAGCGGTTGCTGGGCCTGGGGTTATTCGACCCGGCCAGGGGTGGCGATCCCCTCCTCTATCAACACCTGTTCTGGATCTACTCCCACCCCGCGGTCTACATCATGATCCTGCCCGCTATGGGAGTGGTCTCAGAGGTGATACCGGCCTTCAGCCGAAAGAACATTTATGGATACAAAGCCATTGCATATTCCAGCCTCGCCATCGCGTTTGTCGGCTACCTGGTGTGGGGCCACCACATGTTCACCGCGGGTATGAGTGACACCGCGCGCTGGGTGTTCTCGCTGCTGACGTTCATCGTTGCTATCCCCAGCGGCATCAAGGTGTTCAACTGGGTGGCCACCCTGTACAAAGGATCCATCGACCTGGGGCCCCCACTGCTCTTCGTGCTGACCTTTATCTTCCTGTTTTCCATCGGGGGGCTCACCGGCCTGGTCAACGGCTCCCTGGCCACCGACATCAACGCCCACGACACCTACTTTGTCGTAGCTCACTTCCACTACGTCATGTTCGGAGGCACCGTGATGGGGCTGTTTGCGGCCCTGCTGTACTGGTTCCCCAAGATGTTCGGGCGCATGTACAGCCGCAAGGCGATCTGGGTGGCCTGGGCGTTGATTTTTGTCGGTTTCAACGGCCTCTACTTTCCCATGTTCGTGCAGGGATGGATGGGGATGCCCAGACGTTACTACGACTACCTCCCCAGGTTCCACGACATTATGGTTTTGTCGACGGTTGCGTCCTGGGTTCTTATCGCCGGTTTGATAGTCTTTTTCGGAACTCTTATCGTCGCGTTGAAACGTGGGGCGAAGGCCCCGGCAAATCCGTGGGGCGCAAAGACGCTGGAGTGGCAGGCGCCGTCCCCGCCGCCGCATGAAAACTTCGGAGGAATTCCAACCGTCACCGAGGGGCCGTATGCCTACAGATAGCCATCCCGCGGTGGAACAACACCACGACCCCACCGGCGCCCGCATCGCCATGTGGCTCTTTCTGTTCACCGAACTGCTGCTGTTCGGCGGGCTGTTTCTGCTGTACGCGGTCTATCGGTCGCAATTCCCCGATGACTTCCACTTTGCCGCCGGCAACCTGGATTCCCTCATGGGCGCGGCCAACACTCTCGTTCTCCTCACCAGCAGTCTCACCATGGCTCTGGCCGTGGGCGCGGTGGCCCGGGGGCGTACCCGGCTGGCCGCCGGGCTCCTGGGCACTACCATCGCGGCCGGCGCGTTGTTCCTGGTGGTCAAATATTTCGAGTGGTCGGAGAAGTTCCATCACGGTCTCTATCCCAATTCCGAGGAGCTGCTCAGGCACACCCCGGGAGAAAACATGTTCTACGGGTTGTACTACGCAATGACCGGGCTCCACGGCATACACGTGATCATCGGCATGATCATCCTGGGCATCATGTTCTTCATGGTCGCGGGGAAGAACGCGGTGGCCGACAGCCGAATGGTGACGCGAGTGGAGAACTCGGGCCTCTATTGGCACCTCGTTGATGTTGTCTGGATATTTCTCTTTCCGCTGTTCTACTTGATTTCATGAGGGAGACCATGGAAGAAGAAAAACACTCCCTGTTGCCGTTCGGAACATACGTCACCATCTGGTTCGGGTTGCTCGCGCTCACCGGCGCGACCATTACCGCCACCGCCCTGCAGTTGGGGAGCCTGTCCATCTATGCGGCCATCGCCATAGCGCTGACAAAAGGGACAGTGGTGGTGCTCTACTTCATGAACCTCAAGCAGGAGCCGCTGGTGTTCAAGGTCATGCTTCTGGTGGCTCTCGTCACCCTGGCGGTAATCATGGGTGTGACGTTCTTCGACGTGTCCTACCGGTAAGGGGGGAGGATGATTCAGGTAGAGAATACTATCGCCGAAAACGTCGACAGCGTCTTCTTGTTTATTGCCGGGATTTCGGCCCTTCTTCTGCTCGGCATCACCGCAACGATGCTCTATTTTGTCTTTCGTTACAGCCGGAAACGGCATCCCAAAGCCCAGCAGGTAAAGAGCAACACCTGGCTGGAAGTGACGTGGACCGTCCTGCCGACTATCCTGGTCCTGGTCATGTTCTACTACGGGTACGAAGGATTCGCCCTCATGCGGGATGTGCCGGCAAACGCGATGGAGGTGCAGGTCACGGCGCGGATGTGGGATTGGACGTTCGAGTATGACAACGGGATCAAGGCCAAGCAGTTGTATGTGCCCGTGAACCGCCCCATCAAGCTGTCACTCAAGTCGGTGGATGTGGTCCACAGTTTTTACCTTCCCTCCTTCCGCGTGAAAGAGGATGTGGTGCCGGGTAAGGAGAACTATCTCTGGTTCAAGCCACAGACTACCGGGCCCGCGGATATCTTCTGTGCCGAGTACTGCGGGCAGCGTCATGCGTATATGATGTCCCAGGTGATCGTGATGGGGGAAGACGAGTTCCAGCGATGGTACGAAAGCGGGGGCGCCGAGCGCACCTTGCCTTCCGAAGCCGTGAGTCTCGGACTCCTTTCCAAGCACGCATGCACCGCGTGCCACGGCCTCGACGACGACATCGGTGGAGCCCCGCCTTTCCGGGGGATTTTCGGTCGCAAGACCACAGTTCTTGTTGATGGAGAAGAAAGACAGATTGTGGTTGATGAGGAATATCTGCGCCGCGCCATAACCGAGCCGGGTGCGGAGCTGGTGAAAGGCTACGACGATGATATGGATCCGCCCGAGGACCTGACTCCGGAGGAGTTGGAACAGATCATCGACTACCTGAAGGGTCTGAAATGATGCTGGCTCAGTTGACCAAGGCGAGGATCGCCGCGCTGGTGACCCTGTCCGCGGCTGCCGGATATGTTCTCGCAGCGGCTGAACTCACCGCCGCGGTCTGGACTCCCCTTCTGGGTACCTTCCTTCTTGCCGGAGGTGCGGGGGCCCTCAACCAGTTTCAGGAGCGGGACCTCGACGCGCGCATGCGCCGCACAATGGGTCGCCCGATTCCGTCGGGAAGGATTTCGGCTTCAGCCGCATTGTGGGTCGGAGCCTTGCTGGTGATCGCAGGTCTGGCCATTCTTGCCGTAGGCGGCAAGCCGTTGCCCGTGCTGCTTGGGGTCCTGGCCATCGCCTGGTACAACGGCCTGTATACTCGACTTAAACGGACGTCCCGCTTCGCGGCGGTGCCCGGCGCAGTCATCGGCGCCATCCCTCCGGCCATCGGGTGGACTGCGGCCGGCGGCGCCTTGTCAGACCCCCGGCTGGGCGTAATAATGTTGTTCTTGTTCATGTGGCAGGTCCCCCATTTCTGGCTGCTGCTGCTCCTGTATCCGGCAGACTATCGCCGCGCTGACAGGCCCGACCTGACCACTCTTTTCAGCCCTGGACAACTCGCCCGGATCTGCTTTTCCTGGAGCGTCGCGGCGGCCGCCTTTTGCATGGCCTTTCCCCTGTTTGGACTGGTGCGGCATCTGTCGGTGCTGGCGTTGCTGGTGGGGGTGGGGCTTGCGCTTTCCTTGCGCACCGTGAGACTGCTCACTGCAGGGCCGCCCGAAAGGCAGAAGGTGAAGCACGCATTTGCAATGATCAACGTGTTCGCAATGGCTACCATGGCAGCATTGCTGCTCGAACACGCGCTGGCGGCCTGAAGCCGCCTAACGGAGGAACAACGAGACGATGGGAATTGTCGAGCACCTGCTGCTGCCTCCCTCAGCCCAACATTTCGGCCTGCTGCCGCTGCTGATCTTCTTCCTGTTGATGCTGCACCTGCCGTACGTAGGCCTGCTCATGGTCTCGAGCGCACTGTCGGTGGCCCACCGCATTCCCCGGCCGGGCCTGGCCAGGCAGTTCATCGACCTGGTGGCTGCCAACCGCGCAGGATGGCTCATCTTCGGGATTATTCCGCTGGTCTGTCTGCTCCTGTTGCTCAGCCAGTACCTCTACGGCGCAGAAATACCCATAGACCTTTACCTTGAGCGCTTTACAGTTATCGCGCTTTCATCCATGTTCCTTCTTTTTGTCTACCAGCGCACCCTAAATCCGGTGGTGGGAGTCCTGGGCCATCTGGGCCTCGTAGGGTCATACTTCTTCTTCGTCAGTATCATGGACCTGGTGGCACACCCGGGACGGTGGATGTTCGAGTATGCACCCCTTCCCCACGTTTTCTCCATCCAGGTAATCGTCCACTTCGGTATCTTCTCGTTGCTGGGGATCCTGCTCACCGGAGCAGCCATCCTCTTCTTCAATTTCAGGTGGGAAGAGCGGCGCCTTCCCGACGACGCGCCTGCCCGCAATCAGATGTTGTACTGGGGGCTGGGGCTGCTGGCCGGCGCCTCCGTGCTGATTCCCGTCCACATCGTCTGGGACCTGGCGACCGCGCCGTCACAGGCGCTGTCCTACGCGGCTTTCGGACTGGCTATCGCAGTGGTGGCCCTGCTCTGTCTGACCTGTCTGGCCGCGGTGGCCATGCTGCTGGGCAAGCATACGAAACTCGCCACGCCTGCCCTGGTGCTCGCCATCGTCGTCTTCGGGCTGGTTCAGTTCAAGGGGCTCAACCTTCAAGCCACCGCCAACCAGGAGTTTTTACGCCTCCTGGCACAGCAGGCCGAGACGACGAGGGATGCCGCTGCAGCCGCCCAGGCCGGTCTCTACAAACCCTCGGAGCCGGATCCGGAACTGGGGAGGCAGATTTTCGACGACCGTTGCAGCGCCTGCCACAAGTGGGACGAAAAGGTGGTGGGCCCGGCCTACCTCGATGTGGTGCCCAAATATGCCTCGGACGCGGAGAAACTGAAGGCGTTCCTCCGGGACCCGGTGAAGATTGATCCGGCCTTCCCCGTAATGCCCAACCAGGGGCTCAACGAGATCGAGGTGCAGTCCGTGGCCGTGTACCTGCTGGAGGAATTGGCTGCGCGTACGGCCGAGGGAGGTGCCAAATGAAGAAGGCGCTGATCCTCATGGCTGTGAGCGGGTTTTTCGCAACGTGCATTGCGGCGATACTCGGGGTGGGATTCTTGTGGTACCTCGAGGACGTCGCCCCGGAGCAGCCAATTGCATTCAGCCATGTGCGCCACGCCGGTGAACTGGCGCTGGAATGTACCAAATGCCATCAGTATGCCGACAAGGGCAAGAGGGCCACGGTGCCGGCCATGAGTATTTGCGCCGAGTGCCACGGCAAAATGGAAACCGATAACCCCGAGGTGAAGAAACTGCAGGAGTACCTCGCTGAAGACCGGCCGGTGGAGTGGGTAAAGGTTCACGACCTTCCCTGGCACGTTCACTTCACCCACAAGCGGCACATCAAAGCCGGGGTCGAGTGCCGCACGTGCCACGGGGATGTCGAGGGGATGCCGCGCATGCGGAGGGTAAGATCCCTGGAGATGGGCTGGTGCGTGGGTTGCCACCGAATGAAGGAAGCATCCACCGATTGCTTGACGTGCCACAAATGACAGGTAGCCAACAATGAAACGACGAGATTTCATAAAGCTGATGAGCGTCCTGTCCGGCGGGGCAGTGGCCTCGAGTTGCCAGTTGGACAAGGCGCAGAAGAAGCTGATTCCGTACCTGGTGCCGCCCGAAGACGGAATCGTCCCCGGGGAGCCGACCTGGTACCGGTCCACCTGCACCGAATGCCCGGCCGGCTGCGGGCTGGCGGTGAAGGTGATGGACGGAAGGCCGGTGAAGCTGGAAGGCAACCCCGACCACCCCGACAACCGCGGCGCTCTTTGCGTGCGCGGGCAGGCGTCCCTGGAACGCTTGTACAGCCCGGACCGCCTGCGTCACCCGGTGCAGCGAACTGCAAGCGCACAGGCAACCTCCCCGACGTGGGACGCAGCCTACGACACGATCCGCGGGGCGCTGGAAGAATCGCGCCGCGCAGGAACACGCAACGTTTACCTGGGCCGACGCACCACCGGAACGCTTGGCTCACTGGTTGATGACTTCTGCGCAGAGATGGGAATTGAGCGACTGCCCGAGTTCGAAGCAGAACACCACGGCGCCATCAGAAAGGCCAATGACCTGGTGTTCGGAAGAAACGAGGTGCCCTTCTACGACGTAGCCCGCTGCGACCTTCTGGTTTCCTTGGGCGCCGATATCATGGGGACCTTCATAAATCCCGTCAGGTTCGGCCGTCAGTTCAGCGAAGTGCAGAGTCGAGGCCTGAAGTGGTTCCACCTTGAACCTCACCTCACCGTTTCCGGCAGTCGAGCCACCGACCGCCTTGTGGTCAAGGCCGCCAGCGAACCGTACCTGCTGGCCCACCTTATTGCCCGAGTCAAAGGCCCCAACCAGCTCCCCGACAAGCTGCGAGGAGCGGTCCCGGCAGTCAGTCTCCAGGATGCGGCTCAACGCACAGGGCTGCCCGAATCAGCTATCGACTCTCTGGTGCACGCCCTGCTCAACGCCAAATCTCCTCTGCTGTTGGCCGGCGAGATTGCTACCGCGTACCAAGGGGGACTGGACGCAGCCGTACTTACCGCTATCTTGCAGTGGCAACTCGGTGCGGTGGGTAAGACCGTCGATTTCTCACGGTCAGAGAACACCGCCCGGTTGGGCACCCATTCCGATCTGGAACGGCTAAACGCGGACGTCGCCCAAGGGAAGATTGGGGTGTTGATGGCCGCGGGAATCACTCCCGAAGGCGCCGACCTGCGGACGGTCACACCGGGGGGAGCCTCTCTTGCTGTTGCGCTCACCGAAATGGGCCGGGCTGAGGACGAAGGCTGGCATTTGGAACTGCCCACCTCACACGCACTTGAGTCCTGGGGAGACGCTGAGCAACGCCGGGGCGTTAGAACACTGATCCAGCCGGTGGTCTCTGCTCCACTCCACGACACCCGCACACTGGGGGACATTCTGCTCGGACTGATGGGCAGCAAGGAGTCGTACCAGGAGTACCTGGTGCGGCGGTGGAACTTGCCGGCGTCGGATGAGTGGTTGGCCAGGGGCGTCTTGGAAACGTCGGTCAAGCCGGTCAAGCTTGCTCCCATCGTGGGGCGCACTGCCAATCGATTGCGGCGGACCTCCTTGCCCGAGCCGGCGGGGGACCGCGCCGTAACCGCGATTGTTGCACCTTCGCACCGCCTGACCGGCGGCAGCCGGGCGCTGAGACTGCTCAACGAGATCCCTGACCCCGTATCCAGCGTGACCTACGACGAACAGCTCTCAGTCAGCGTGGGACCCGACATGGTCCAGGCTGAAGGTCTCGAAGACGGGTGGATGGCATTTGGCGATAAGGGATTTGGAACTCGCAAGGTTCGGGTCGTGGCAGGTCTTCCCCAGCGGGTGGTGGTTGCCGGACGAGCCACTCACCTGCCTGTGGACGAAGAAACCGGAGAACTGGTACGCATCATTCAGGCCATAGAAATGGAACGGGGTGAGCGGGTACCTTCACAAGGCGCTCTCCCTGTTGTCTCCGGCTCCGTGGAGGAAGCCCGGCTGCGGGGAATACTGCCGCCGTTACCCGGCGGGCACCACCATAAAGGCCAGGAAACCCTCTACCCCGAGCACGAGCACACGGACTATCGGTGGGGCATGGCCATCGACCTGGACAAATGCACCGGTTGCTCGGCTTGCGTAGCGGCATGTTATGTGGAAAACAACATCCCCATTGTGGGGCCGGACGAGCACATAAGGGGCCGGGAGATGTCCTGGTTGCGCATCCAGCCTTACCTCGATGGAGACAACGGCCTGGTGTTCGTACCCATGATGTGCCAGCAGTGCGACCATGCTCCGTGCGAGCCGGTTTGCCCCGTCTATGCGACCTACCACAACCCGGAAGGGCTAAACGCACAGATTTACAATCGGTGCGTAGGTACGCGCTATTGCTCGAATAACTGTCCTTACAAGGCGAGGCGTTTCAACTGGTATGATCATCCGAAACCGGAGCCGTTGGACCAGATGGTGAATCCGGAAGTTTCACAGCGGCCCAAGGGGGTGATGGAGAAGTGCACCTTCTGTATCCAGCGCATTCGTGCGGGCAAGGACACCGCTAAGGATCAGGGGCGCAAGGTGCGCGACGGAGAGATTGTCACCGCCTGCGCCCAGACCTGCCCCACCGGAGCGATCATTTTCGGTAACCTGGAAGACCCCAATTCGGAGGTGTTCCGGCTGGCCCACTCCCCGAGAGCCTATCGGGTGCTGGAGGAGATCGGCACTCGCCCGGCGGTGTACTACCTGAAGAAGGAGAAGGCGTAAGACCATGAATCTGAAACCGTACGCAGATGGGCTCGACACCACCGTACTGGCCGCCATGGGCAAGCCCAAGTTCCTCTACTGGGTGGCGCTGGGAGTGTCCGCGCTCATGTTCGCTGTCGGCATGGGCTGCTGGGGCTGGCAGATCTACAAGGGGCTCGGGGCTGCCGGCATCACCCACCCGGTTGGCTGGGGAGTGTTCATCACCGACTTTGTGTTCTGGGTCGGCATCGCCCATTCAGGCACCCTAATCTCCGCAGTGCTGTTTCTGTTTCGGGCTCAATTCCGGAGCAGTTTTAACCGTTCCGCTGAAGCCATGACGCTCATCGCGGTGATGACCGCGGGGTTGTTCCCGCTCATACACCTGGGGCGCACCTGGTTTGCCTACTGGCTTTTTCCTTATCCCAACCAGAGACTTCTGTGGGTGAATTTCCGGTCGCCCCTGGTCTGGGACGTGTTCGCAGTCAGCACCTATTTCACCGTCTCCGCCATCTTCTTCTACGTGGGCCTCATTCCCGACCTCGCCATCGTGCGGAGTCGGACCACCGGGATCCGCAAGTGGATCTATTCGGTGTTGTCGCTGGGGTGGGAAGGTAGCAACAGCCAGTGGAAGCACTACGCCAAGCTGTACATGTTTCTGGCCGCGTTCGCGACCCCCCTCGTCATCTCTGTTCACTCCGTGGTGTCGTGGGATTTCGCCATGAGCGTTGTTCCCGGGTGGCACACCACCATCTTTGCACCGTATTTCGTGGCCGGGGCAATCTTCTCCGGCACCGCAATGGTCATGACCCTCGTTGTTCCCATGCGGAAGATATACGGGCTCGAGAAGATCATTACGGTTGACCACTTCGACAAGCTCGCCCAGGTCATGTTGGTCACTTCACTTATTGTGACCTTCGCCTACGGCGTGGAGTGGGCCCTGGCCCTCTACAGCGGACATAAATTCGAGATGGCCCACTTCATGTACCGGTTGAAAGGAGACTATCGGTATTTGTACTGGCTGATGATCCTGTGCAACAGCATTCTACCTCTCACCGTGTTCGTCCGTCGGCTGAGGCGGAACCTCGTGTTCCTCTTTATACTTTCGCTGTTCGTGAACGTGGGGATGTGGCTCGAGCGATTCGTCATCATCGTCAGTTCGCTGTCCCGGGACTTTGACCCGTACAACTGGGGATTGTACACCCCGAGTCTCATCGAAGTGGGCATCACCCTGGGCAGCTTCGGCCTGTTCTTCACCCTCTTCCTGATATTCACCAAGGTGCTGCCGGTGGTGGCGATCACCGAAGTAAAGGAGCAGAAGCTATGAGCACGCAATGGGCGTTCGAAGAGGTGCAGCCCTTCCTGGAGAAACTCCGGGAGCTGCTGGCCAGCGGCGTGGAGAGGAAGAACATCTCACTTATCACCCCCTTCCACGTGCACGAGGCGGAGCATCTGCTCAACGCTCCGCCCAGCAAACTCAAGTTCTTTACTCTGGCAGGCGCCCTTGGCGGACTCTTCGCCGGATTCGCGCTTACCATCTTCACCGTACTGGACTGGCCCCTTATCACCGGCGGCAAGCCTCTGATCTCTATTCCGGCGTTCCTGGTGATCGCGTTTGAACTCACCATTCTCCTGGGCGCCATAGCCTCCTTCGTCGGCTTTCTGGTCCTCGGCCGGTTCCCCTCACTGAAGGGTATTATTCAACCTACCGAGCATGACAATCGGTTCATTGTGATCGTCAAGGAAGGTGAGGCATGAGCGTGAAATTCGCGGTTGTTGCCCTGGTCTCCCTGGTGGTCGCGTCCGTGCTGCACCTCTTTGTCGCCGGTCCGGCTGACACTTCGTTGCTCCTGGCACTGATCTTCTGGTCCGGGGTAGGGCAGGGCGCCCTGGCCCTGGTCGCAACTGTCGAGCTCGGGGAAGGGGAGTGGCTCGGTGCGCTCAGGGACCGGCTCCTCGGCCTATATCCGGCGCTGCTGGTCTTCCCCCTGGCCTTTGCCGTCTTCGCAGCCGATGTGCACCTGTACCAGTGGAGCCACCACCAGACCGCCTGGTTGGAGCCAACCTTCTTCCTGGTTCGCAGTGTCGGCCTGCTGGCCCTCACCTTTGTGGTCGGGTACTGGTTCGCACGCGCGGCCAGGAACCGGCTGCCCTCCAAGGGGATCCTCGCAGTGGTCTATCTGGCCGTATTCGTGGTTACCCAATCGTTGGCCGGCGTGGACTGGGTCATGTCCTTCGAGTTTCCCTGGATCTCCACCATGTTCCCGGCGCTCTTTTTTGTGGAAGCGATCTTCTCGGCCATTGCGGTCGCGGTTATCGTCGCCGCGCTGAACTATCGGAAGGACCGGACCACGGAACCTGTCCTGCGGGATGCGGCGACCCTCATGTTCGGCTTTTCCCTGCTTTGGGGCGGCCTGTTCTTCGCCCAATACCTGACCATCTGGTATGGAAACATCCCTGAAGAAGTGGTCTTCTTCACCAAACGGCTGGCGACTCCCACCTCCACCGCGCTGTTTGTATATGTGGTGCTGGCCGCGTTCGCAGTGCCCTTCACCGCACTCATCTCCCGGCGCGTGAAAACCTCGGTCCCGCTGGTTATCTTCCTCGCCTGCCTGGTTCTATCAGGTCTGCTGGTTGAGAAAGTTGTCTATCTGCTGCCGGTAGCCGACCTCTCCCCGATCTGGGCGCCGGTGCAATTGGCGGTACTCGGAGTCCCGGTGGTGTTTCTGCTCAAGCGGGATTAGAAGCCGCAGTTACTGAGGAGGTATGGGGTCGTCGTCCAGACCTGTATAGTCCGGAACGTCGGACCAGGTTATCCAATCGATGAGACCGTTGAAGTGCAGCGCCCCGAGGTTCTTGACGTTGACACCCACCGCAAAGCTGCCGGAGCCGGTCAACATCTCGTCCCCTTCGAACAACTTTTTGTCGTCGGGGAATTGTGACTGGTCCGCATCTGTGCAGTTGATGAATCCCGCCCAGTTTTCCCCTACGTCGTCACCTGCGGCTCCCTGATCGTCAATGAAGTAGTCGGCGGGAATACCGCCCACTTTGGCCGAATTCCACACCAGGCGGACCCGGTACCAGTGGTCCGCCACTATGGGGCACAGGTCGTAGTCGGTGAGCGAAACCTTCCAAGAGGTGCCACCGTTGGGGTCCACAGGCTTCAACCAGAACGCGATGGACGCAACCCCGGCCGGAGGCTGGAATGTCGGCGTCCACGCAGAGCCCGTGGACCGCCAGACGCTCATCTGGTAGTTGCTGGGGATATCCCTTGCGAAGACCCGCTGGACGGTGCTGCCGTCACCGTCGTCTACCACCGACGGCTTGAAGCGCGCTTCAAGTGTCATGGAGTCCGCGGAGGTGAGGCAGTCGGGGTTGGTATGGAACTCGATGCGGTTGTCGACTCCGTCTCCATGGAACAGGCCGTCTCCCGGAAGCGTCTCTGCCGGGTCGCTCACTACTCCGTACAGCATTCCCTCGTCATCAAGCACGAAGGAGCTGCCGGCCTGCTCCGAGAACTGGAATCCCGTGGCGCCTTCCGGACAGGCTGAACTCATTGCCAGGGCAATTTCCTCGGCACCGGCCGGATTGTCATATTCGTCGACCACCTGTCCCGGCGTCGCCGCCACCGTATCGACTCCCAGGTCGTTGTTGGCGTCCAGGGGAGCGCTGAGCGTGATGGTAGCCGTCTTCGCACCGGCAGAGTGGTCAACCGACAGCACGGTACGGCCGTCGTCGAGGTCAGTGAAGACAATGGCCGCATCGCTGAGCGCGCCGCCCCCGGGGCCGTATGTGTCCTCATTGAAGAGGATGGTGACTTCGTCGCTCCCGAGAGTACCTTCGGCATGCTCTATCCGAGGGGCGGTCTGGGAGTCCGCAGTTTCGAAGTACTCGGCGTCCCGTGTGATATTCCACAGCTTGATTTCGTCCAGCCGCCCGATGATCCCCTTGCGGCTGCCGCTGCCCCACATCACTCCACCAAAGGCGAGGGCGGATGCGCACCAGTGGTTGGCATAGCAAACGGCCTCGTTGTCAGGGCTGTGCTCACTGTAGGGGAAGATGTCGTCTTCGCCGGCCACGGGCTGGGAATAGCAGGAAGAGAGCGCCGGGTCGCTGGTGGTAACGTCTTCGCCGTTTACGTAGATCCGGATCCGGCCCACCGAAAGGTCTGCAGGGTCCGCGTCGGGTAGGGCGGTGTCGAACGTCGCGGCCACGTGGGACCACTGGTTGAGGGGGATCTTCACCGAACTGAACGCTCCCCGCAGGCCGTTGCAGTCCTCCCCGTTCCACCCGGCGTCGCCGCCGCCGCCGTTGACGTTCACCATCAGCGCGGCGCGCAGATCCGCGCCAACCTTGCGAAGCAACATCGCGTAGCCGCCGTTAGTGTAAGTGTGCTTGGCGAAAATCAGGTTCTCAGACTGATTGGCGTCGGTGGGGTAGACCCAGGCCTCCATGGTGGTGTTGTACTTCATCTCCGAGAACTTCCAGGTGCCGTGATAACCCTCGTGGGTGGACCAGTGCTCGTTCCTCGTCCCCATCTCCACCGGCTGGTCGCCGTCCAACAGGATTGATTTCCCGAACCGGCCGGAGGTGAAGGAGCCGGCCTGGTCAAACCAGCGCCCATGGTTCCGCCACGTGCCCGAGTCGTTGAGGTTACCGTCGAACTTGAAGTGGGCCACCAGGTCCGGGTCGAAGATTCTGGTCGCGGTGGAACCGGAGGCCGCACCCATGCCGTGGATGGAGTTGCTCACGTGGCAACTGGCGGTACCGCACGACATGCCGGCGTGCCAGTCGCTGTAGTAGTAGTGGCACGAATTACAGCTCGTGTTCCAGATGTGGGTACCGGAGCCCGGCCAGCCGTTGAGCTCGGCGCGGATCATCGACGAAACCGTGCCCCCGTGGGCCTCGTGGCAGTCGGTGCAGCTCAACACGAAGTTGGCCCCCGCTATGCGCTCCGCCTGGTCGTAAGGATCCCGGGAGAAGATCTGCTCGCCCTTGCCGCGTGAGATTACCGGCCAGCAGGTGGCATCGTCGGACACACAGTCATCGCCGTTCCACCCCTTGCCTTTGCCCGACCCGTACCAGTCCGGGACCGCGCCGCCGCCGTTGGGCACGTTGGCGGACTTCAGCCCGTGGTTGTCGCCCGTCCACGAGATACCGCCCGCAGGCTCGGACATGGGGCCGTGGCAATCCAGGCAGAAGGTGACGTAGTCGGGTATCTGGTCGCCCAGTAGCTCGTCGCCGTCGGGAGTGCGGTAGGTGCCGGTGGACGCATAGTCGTCCATTTTCTCCCCTTGGATCGCACCCCACAACTGCTTCCCCATCGCCCGCGGGTTGTTCACCGGGTCCCCGAAAGAGGGCCGGGTGATGGGAGATACCCCCTGTCCCGTCTCCGCATGCTTGCCCGAAACCAGGTGGGGGTTGTGACAAGTCGAACACTCCAACGTATACGCCTGACCGTCGATGGTCACCGACGACCCGAGATCGTGCTTCTTCGCCAGCCCGAACGCCTCCTCGATATCGTCGGCAAGTTCGGGCCCGGAGATCGCCATGTTCGCGACCCCACCTTCGGTGTGGCACTTGAAGCAGGTAGACGAAACAGTGCCCGCGTCACCCGCAGCCAGCATCTTGAAGTTGGGCGAACCGTGAGCGTTGCCGTGGCAGCCCGAGGTCACGCCGTCACCGAAACAACCTACCGGCTGGTTGTTGTTGAGCGGGTACGGCTTTGTGGCGTGGGCGGAAGCGGCCCACTCGCTGCCCGGCGAACCGGCAACGTCGGGAGGAGTCTGCAGGTCGCTGAACGGCGGTCCGCCAACCTTGGCCGCACCGTCGGAATCGTGGCAACTCGCGCAGAACGGCGAAATACTGTTGGGATTTGCGGGGTCGAAGTCGTAGACAAGGGCCGCACCCTGATCCGCATCTTTCAGTTTCACTACCCCGCCCTGGTGCCCACCGGTGTAGTGGCACACAGTGCAATCCTCATCCTCAACCGGGGTGGTAACGTGGTGGACGGCCAACTCGAAGTCGCCGCCCGGCCCGGCAATTTGCCTCCGGTCGCCGATGGGGGCCGCGTGGCAACCGGTGCATCCGCCCGTGGCCAGGAACCCGCCGGAGTGAGGATGGCAGACGGTGCAGCCGATATCCTGCACAGTAGCCATCTGATGATGGTGGTCCGCGGTGCTGTCATTCCGGTGGTGCGATGTCTCGGTGTGGCAACTCTGGCAAACCCCGTTCCACGGGGCCTGCTCCTCGCCAAACGCATAGTGATCGGGCTTGACCTGGAAAAGCGTCGGCTCCAGCGCAGTGGATACATATTTGTTGGTGTCGGCCCTGATCAGACTCAGGTTCGGCGCGCTTATCCCACCCGCGTGTGCGTCCGCGCTGATCTGAGGTCCGTGCGCGTCGTGGCAAGCCCCACAGTCCACGGTCTTGGTGCCGCCGCCCACGATGTGGTTGGCCACATCAGCCATCTCCGGCGCCAGACCTGTGGGGTTGTGGCACGACTTACACATTACCTCCAATTCCTGCCCCTTCGGAAGCAGGAATGTACCGTGCATCGCGTGGCATGAACCGCAACCGATCCCGTTGCTGATGTCGTGGGGCGGTTCAAGAGCATAATTAGGTAGCGCATAAACGAACACGAGCAACGATGCGACGACTACGGTCGCGATGGTCGTTTTGCGCCTCATGATACTATTTAACTCCGTCAGCGGGCGTCGGCAACTGGTGGACTATTTCCACCCGGTGCCGCCCCGAATTCGCTACTAAAACGCTTCCTCCAGCGGTTACGACCAGATCGAGGGCCACGTACAGGTCGCCGTCCTCGGTGCCCAGCTTTCCGTAGGCCGACAGGAAGGCTCCGTCCTCCGCGTCGAGCACTTGCACTTTGCTCATGAAACTGTCCAGCACGTGGAGACGGCCGGCCGAGTCGATGGCCAACGACTGCATCCTGACAAATCGGCCCTCCCATTCAGACGAGAAGGCCTCCACCGGTTGGCCGTAGGCACGCAGGAAGCTCCCTTCCTCGTCAAACACCGCGACGCGGGAACGGCCCTGGTCCGCGACCAGCACCTCTTTTTCGCCCCCGCCGGCAGCTTCCCGAACCACCACCGATACCGGGAATTGCAGCTTTTCCGCATCCGTCAGCCCCGAACCGAGCTGGGGTCCGGCCTCGCCTTCAGGTGTAAAAACACGGACCAGGTTGGCCCGGCTGTCGGCCACATACAGATTGCCCGCACCGTCGAGAGCCAGTTCGTTGGGCATCTCGATAACACCCTCACCCACGGCCCGAAGTTTCACTCCGTCGCGGTCGTAGACTTCAACGTTGTCCCGGCCATCGTTACCTACGTAGATCTGTCCCTCGCGGTCGATGACAATCCCCAGCGGCCGCTGCAGCCCTTTCAATTCGCCGATGAGCGTCAGGTCCGGCTCATAAATAAATACGGAGTGCGCACGCGTATCGGTGACGTAAACCCGGCCTCCACAGCCGGTCGCCAGGCGTACGGGAGACGCGTTGGGATGTTTCACTGCCAGATTGGTCATCCCGGCAGGCGGGAAAGGGTTTTCGCCCCCGGGGTCGCCCGCCCGCGGTTCTTCTCCGGTCCCGTCCACGCCACAAGGTCCGGAAAAGCGAATGGGCGTGGTTGGCGTACTCTCATCCGCCGGACTGCTGCTGTCCGGCTCCGGTATTGGTGAAGTGGGAGTGTCGGATTGTTGGGCGTCGGCCGGGACCAAGCTCGTTCCGCCGTCTCGATTGCAGGCAGTCGCACTCAGGCACAACGCACCCAGCACAAGCGAAAAGCACAAGCTCCTCAGCGCCCTATCAGCACCTCTCAATGCGACCCCACTAAGCATTTGTCCGCACACACTCATAAATCTACTCTACCAAATTGATATGTTTCAGCCAACCACAATCATGTCCTGCACCCAACGATATAGTATCGGCATAAACTACGGATACGTTAGCCGCGCGGCCAATTATTTGTTTGCAGGTCGCTGGCGCTGCAACTTCCACTCATCGAGAACGACGTCTTTGGCGGTGTCGATCACCTTGAAGCTGAGAGTGCTGCCTTTGAGTTCCATCTCCAGGAAGTGGTGGGTGCTGACCGCCTTCACGAGGAACTGCTGGTCCTTCTCCACCGGGTTCACCAGCGCGGAGTGGAGGGGTGCGCCGCCGCCGCCCACCGTTACGTAGTGGGTGGGACCTACCTTGAAATGCTCGTAGTTGTGGGAATGGCCGGCCAGCACCACATCAACCGCCAGATCTTCAAGTACCGGTCGCAGCAGGCGGACAGGTGCGCGGGGTTTGTGATGCCCGAAAGTCAGGGGCGGCTCGTGCAGCACCACGATCTTGAATCGGTCAGCCGGCACCGCGCCCAGGTCCTTGCGGAGCCATTCGATGCCGCCCTCAGCCGGGGGAAGGCCGAAGTAGAGGTCGAGGACGACTATGTGAAGGGGACCGAAGTCGAAAGAACGATCGCCCGAGCCGCTAAGACCTCCCGCTCCGAAGTAGCGCTTGAGCAGGGCCAGTCCCATCCTCGCGTTGCCCCAGAACTCGTGGTTCCCGGGAGACATGACAATGGGGGCGGAGGCGAGAAGCGCCCGCTCGATGGCGAAGAACTTGGGCCACTCTTCGAGATGATCAGCGAAGTCCACGATGTCCCCGACGTTGAGCAGCAGATCCCAGCGGGACTTCAGCATCCTGTCGACAACTGCCTCATGGTCTTTGTGCCCGGTCCGATTGTCGCCGTACGCACCGATCTTCAGTCCGCCGGGGCAGCCGCTGCCCGCAGGGGGCGGGGCCCGAAACTTGTGAAGCACATCGGCACCCTCCATCGGCTCCAACCGATAGCCATAAGTCGCGCACGGTTCCAAACGGCCCAGTTCGGCATCGTACGCGACCGCGGAAAGCCCCTCCGTCAAGCTGTCTTTGGCCAGCGGTTTCCCCTGGAACGTCCGGTTTCCCCCTTTCTCCTCCAAGACGACAACACCCGCTTTCGTCGGCCCTGCCGTTGCCCCTGCCTTCACCGTCCACCGAACGTGGATGGAATTGCCCTCACCCAACAGCAGATAGGGACCAACCCCAACCGTGTCCGCCTGGCCGGCAACATTCGGCTTGTCAGCCAGAACCCCCGTCGAGTCCAGCAAAACAACCAAAACCGCGACCGCGGCCGCAGCAACAACCAAAGTCCATACTTTGTGCATGAAGCAACCCTCCCTCGCCCGGGAATACTAGCACAACGCCCCACCAAGTTCACCGCGAATCCGGCAAAAGAAAGCAAATGCGAAAGTGTCTGACCCCCGGTTTGCGGCTCTCCGGCATTGCTAAGGCCGCGTGGCGACCCTACAATGTAGGGGCGGTGCTGTTTTGGTGCTGGAGGGTGATGGTGTGATGAAGGGAAAGAGGATATTGCTGCTGGGCGTGGTGTTGGTGGTGGGCGTGGTGTGGGTGCCGGCCCGGGCTGGGGCTGAGGAGCTTCTGGCTAATGCTACTGAGCTTGAGCGGCAGTTGTTTGCTGATGCTGAGGACGGCCGGCTGGACGAGTTCTCTCTCGTAGAGGCCGCGTTCATTGCGTCCGGGGTGCCGGACCGGCGCGCGTTGGGCGATCAGCTCAAAGTGTACGCAAAGCTGGCCGTGGCAGTCAGGGATGCGGCCGAGGAGAAAGACAGCGACTATGACCGCGCCCGCGCGGTTTTTCACTACCTGCACAAGTCTGTCTTCAAACGGTACGGACTGTATGCTGTGGACCTGCCGGGGGTGTTTTCACGGGGCGACTACAACTGCGTTTCAGCCACGATCCTCTACAACGCGCTGCTGGAGGAATTGGACATCGAAAGTGCGGGCGTGCTGGTGCCCAGCCATGCCTACTCCCTGGTGGAAACGGAGCGCGGGGAGATCGAGGTGGAGACCACCAGTCCCAGCGGGTTTGACCCGTTGCGGACCGAGGAGGAATACCGAAAGCTGCTGGCCCGCTACCGCTTGCAGGGCGAACTGTACGCGGTGGAGGGAGACGTACTGAAACCCCGAGCCGCCCTCATCAACGAAGTCGCGGGTGACAAGCGCGTCGCGGGCAACCTGACACTCGTCGCGATCATCTACTCCAACGTGGCCGCGGCCCGGGTACGGGACGGGGACTCCGAGAGTGCCCTGGCGCTGTTTCTGCGGGCCAGCGCGCTGGCCCGGGACAACGAATACTTCCGGCGGGCCAGGGATGCGACTCTCAACAACCTCGTCGTTGGTTTCATCGAGTCAAAGGACTATGAGCGAGCCATCCTGGTCGCGGACAAGGCGGGTGACCTGCCCGGGCTTTCGTCCAGCCTGCGGGAGAGGTTGCGCAAGTGGACGATCTATGCGTTTTCCAAGCTGGCGGGACAACACGAAGAGCGCGGGGATTACGATCGCGCTGTGCAGGTATACGACCGCGGACTGAAGTCATTTCCCGCCCACACACTACTGACCCACAACCGAAAAGCCACCTACGTCTCCTGGGGGCTGGCCCGGCTGAAGGCGGAAGACTTCCGGACTTCCTGCTCCGTCTTTCTCGCGGCGTTGAAACTCTATCCTGAGGACCGGGTGGTCAAGAAAGACTACGTGGCCGCGGTTCAGAAGTACTTGCGGTCGCTGAAAGCCACCGGGAAGCTGCACCACGCCGAGAAGGTCGCCCTGTTCGCGCTGGACAGTGTTCGGCCCATATATGGCGGCGCTGAGAATTCCCTGGTGCAGAGTCTCCGGCTCGAAATCGGGCTGGTGTACTTCGCACAGGAGAATTACGAGGCCGCGGCCGCCATGTTCGAGCCGGGTGCAGCCAGTGTGCAGATCCATCTGACCAACTACGCTGCGTCGGTTTCGAACCTGGTGCGGGGTTTGCTGGCGAAAGGAGAAACCGCGGCCGCGCTGGGGGAAGCGGGCCAGGCTCTTGACGTCGCGGGGTCACGGTCGCCCGAGTCGTTGCACAACGCGTTCTGGAGTGCATCGGTAGCCCGCGGCCTGGAGTTGCTGGATGATGGCAATGCGGCTGGTGCGCGGCGGGTGTTGACCGCTCGTACCATCCAAAGTCGGATGGTCGCTCCCGCCCTTCTCGAGACTTACATTCAGGCCCTTTCTTCGACCCACATAGCCCTTGGAGACTTCAGCGCCTGTGCCAAGTTGCTGGCCCGGGCCGGCAGTCAGTTGGGCCACCCCGATTGGCTGTTTGACCGGCTCACCGAATGCCGGGAAAGTGAGGACGAAGAGTAGCGTAACGCGGACCGGTTCCGGCCGGGTAGTCTGGAAAATTGCGTCCTTGCTGAACCCATCTAAAATCAGAATGAGTATTATGTTAAGGGGTGAAGTACGTGTCTGAGCGAACCGCCAATCAAAACAAAGCGCGCAAAGGGAGCCGTTTGCCCGCGCCCTGGCTGAGCGTGGCCGCAGCCGTCGTAACCGGCGCGGTCCTGCTGGTTTCAGGCGTTGTGTCGTCTTCTCCCGGTCGGGAACCCGCGGCCAGGGAGGCTCGAGTAGCCACCGCGGTCAGACCCCCGGACCCGGAGAGAATCGACGACGCACTTTCCCGGTTTCTCAACGACTGGCCGAAGTCTTCCATTGAAGATCGCGCTGCAATGGCTCGCTTCTTCGGATATTTCAAGTTCGAACCCGCGATGGAGTTGCTTCGCAAAGAAGCGTCCCGGCTCGAAGGCGACGCAGCCGTAGCCAGTTTGCAGGCCCTGGCCGCCATGGGGGACCTCGACTCGCTGCCGATCTTCAGGAATGTCATCAGGACCAGCCGGGATCCGGGGGCAGTACGGCTGGCCGCGACGGTTCTGGCAACGTGGGTAGACCGGCACTCATACTCAACGTTGATCCTCTCCTTGCTGCACCCGCGGTGCGACGGAGATTGTGTTGTGCTGCAGGTGAAAGCGATGCTGCGGGTGAAGCACCCGTTCCTGCCGTACTATCTCTTCCTCATTCATCGGGTTTCAACTTCTCCAACCGCACGTCTGGCCGCGACCGCGGCGTTGGCGACCAAGACCGACAAGCTGCGCCGGGAACCTTCAGTCGTGTCTGTACTGCGCCAGGCAGTGCTTGACGGGACCGAGGGCGTGCAGGCGGACGAACCGGGGAGTCAGCAGACTCTGGCCCTCGCACTTTGGGGTATGGGCCGGCTCTCCAGCAGCACATGTTCAGAAGCCAGACAACACGCAATCTCTGTCTGGGAGCAGGCTGAAAACGAAGAACGAGCCAGATTTGCCCGCACCACACTTGCGGCTGCTCTGCCCTGCATCAGGCTTACCAACTATCGCCATCGCAAGATTCTGGAGCGCATGTCCGAGGAAACGGCCATGGAGATTCCGGAGGAAGCCGACCGTCAGCCCATGCCCGTGTTTGCCGCAACCAAGGAGCACCATGACGATGCCATAGACCCTCCCTGGGTAGACTGGCTCGTTCAACTCACCACTCGGTTCACCCTGTGGGATGAGTCGGGTTCGGTGCAGCAGTTTGCCAGGGCAATAGAGAAAATCGAGCAGACGCGCAGCAGCGGGTCCAAAGAACTGCCCTCGGAACAGATCGGTCCTGACCGAAACGTGCGCGTGCCGAGGTCGAACCTTCGCCGGCTGGACCGGCAGGCGGCCGATTTCTCCCCGCCAGCCGATTTCGACCACTACCAGTTCACTCCGGGGCAACCCGACTGGTGGCCGGCCAATATCGATCTGACCATCGACGACGGTCCCCGGCTGACCAGGCTCCGCAAGATCCTGGCAGTTCTGGACGGCTGGGGTGTGAAGGCCACCTTCTTTTTCATCGGCGCCAATGTAACGAGGCACTGGATCGCGCGGCCCGACTATGCGCGCAACATGCTGCAGGGGATGCTCGATATGGGGCATCGTATCGGCTATCACTCCATGAACCACCAGACGCGGTGGTTCCGGCATCTTCAGGCGTGGACTCCCGCCCAGATTCGTGACGACATCGAGCTGTTTGAAGCGGTGATGTCGCTGACCCTCGGCGAGGCCTTTGTGCCCGCATGGGGGCGTCTGCCGGGGGGGATGGGCAGGAAATTCAGGCACGTGCGGCGAGGGCTCTATCTGGGCGGATTGAAGGCTTCGGTGGAGTGGGACATGGAGGAAGAGGCCTGGGGCCCGGCCACTTCGAATTACAACCTGCGCAAACTGGCCGTCAGATTGGTAGAAAGTAAGGAAGATACAGTCATTTTGCTTCACGAATACGCCGGCCTGGACCGTCAACTGGCGGTGTTTGTCGGAGCGGTTCACGATGCAGTCCGAGCTCAAGCCACCGTTGGGGATCAACGCGGCGAGGGGGGGGCGCGGGGCCCCCCGCGCCGTGGGCCCCCCGGGTAGGGGGGGGGG
>CAZVFX010000056.1:0-46358 GCA_964626565.1 uncultured Myxococcales bacterium | reverse complement strand
CCGCCCAGACATTAGATAGTTTGCTTTTGGGTGTCAACTCGTTTTCATTTGCAAACGCTTTAATCCTCGTGATAGATTTGTTGCATACCGATTGAAGGAAGGAGGGAATTATGGGTTATGTTTACGGAATTGCACTAATTGTGTGCGGAGTCCTGGCGGCTTCCAGCGTTATCGTGAAGAAACGCCCGGAAGCCAAGGAACTGATCGCCAAGCTCGCCCAGTGGCAGGGGTGGATAGGCCTGGTGGTCTGCTTCTGGGGGGTCTGGGGGATTATCTCTGCCATTCTCAACCTGGGAATGCTCAAGGACTTCTTGCTCCTGTGGGTCTTCTACCTCATTGCGTCCGTGTTGTCTTTCGGCGTCGGCTTCCTGCTGGGCTACGGCATGATCCAGCAGTTCGCGCTGAAAAAGGCAAACGACGCAGCCAAGGAGAAGGCAGAACAACTACACAAGAAGCTGGTCTCGCTACAGATCCCCTTGGGCTACATCTGCATCGGCTTTGGTCTTTGGATCGTCATCAACGGCGTGGTTGGCATCGTCTAGCCATTCAATCTGCAAGTCGCAATCGAAACTAACGCGTTCGCGGTGGTTTGTAACCGGCGAAAACCTGGGCTGCAACCATCAGGTCCATCAGTCTCTCCACCGGAGCCCGGTCGTCGGTGAGAACGATGGAGGGTTCGAACGAATCTGCAACGAGGCGCCGGGCCCGGGCCAGGAGTCGTTGTCCCAGGCGGCCGGCGCGACTACCGTTCTTCTTGAAATCTTCCAGCGTCGACGGCCGCGTTGTGCCCACAATGATGGTCGCCAGGCTGCGCTCCGGCAGGTGGATGAAGAAGATACTCGGAAATACCTGCTGCATGGTGGTCGCCAGCGCGTTGACCAGGCGTAGATCTCCGGGCGGGCGGGAGACGTTGATGGCCACTGCCCCGGTGTCCTTTAAGTGCTCCCGCACCTGCGTGAAGAACTCCACCGTGCTCAGTTCGAAAGGGATGTACGGCTGGCGATACGCATCGATGGTGATGACGTCGTACTTCTCCTCGTTGAGGGTCAACCAGGCCCGGCCGTCGTTCACCGCGACCCGGTAGTTATCCATTTTAGCATCGAAGAATTCTTCCCCCACAGCGGCTACCACCGGGTCGATCTCCACTCCGTCGATGATGTCGGGATTGTAGAGGCGGTCGGCCAGCCGGGCTGTAGTGCCCGCGCCCGCACCGATAACCGCCCAGCGCTTCGCCTGATGAATCGGGTGGTAGGGAGACGGGTTGAAATAGGGGGCCAGAGCCACGAAATCCCACTCGCCGAACGACAACGGCTTGTCCGGGTGGTACTTGCTGTGCACCACGACACCTTCGTTCAACTCGAGAACCCGCCACCCGGTTTTCTTCTGCACCACTCTTACGTACTGGTACGGGGACTCGGCCTCGAACACGAGCCCGTCTCCCGGTTTTACCGGGGACCCCGTGGCGGCATAGCCGGCCGCCAGGCTCAAAACCAGCAGCGCCGCGGCCACTCCGGCATGCTTCCAACGCCGTTCCAACAGTTGCCCCACCAGGGTGATGAACAACATGGCCGCGCCGAACACAGTGAACGTCCAGCGCGTGCCCAGGACCGGTACGAAGAAGATAGTCGGGACGAAGGCGCCGATGAAACTGCCCAGCGTGCCCAGGGCGAACAACCGCCCCGCTACCCGCCCCGTGTTTTCCAGGTCGGTTACCGCCAGACGAACTGCGAATGGGGTGATGCAACCCTGAAATACCATGGGTGGGCCGAGCAACACCATGATGCCGGCAAATGAGCCCAGCAGCATGCCGAATTCAAAACGGGCGAACCCCTCCAGAGCCAGCCCCAGAATGGGCCGGGACACCAGCGGAACCGCGGACAACATAACCCCGGACAGGAGCGTGATGAACAGCAACGTGGACAGGGAAGGGGACCGGTCGGCCCAGCGGCCACCCAGCCAATAACCCACTGCCAGCGCAACCAGAATCAGGCCGATGAGGCTCGACCACACTATCAGGGAGGTGCCGAAGTAGGGCGCCAGTAGACGGGACGCGGTAAGTTCGGCGCCCAGGGTAACGAATCCGCCCCAGAACACCAGCAGCAACAGGTACAGTTTTCGGCTCATCGGTCTCTCTTTCCCTAAGCGACAATTGCTGACGGCAGAGTAGATGGCCGTACCCGTTCTGTCAAGGTTTCCCCCGGCCTTTACCCAGCGGTCGGGTTGGCGTATCATGGACCGTGAAACCAGAGGGAGCCACAATGCCCGGCATTTATCGCACCTCGATTCTGTTGCTGCTCGCGTCGCTGACGGTCCTGGCCGCGCAACCGGCCTCGGCCGACAACGAGTGCTCCTTCTACGGCATCAACACTCACATTCCCTCGGCGGAGAACCTGGACAAGATCAAGGCGGCTGGTTTCGACTGGATCCGCCTCGACTTCAACTGGTTCCAGATCGAGCCGAGCAACAACGACTGGCACTGGGGGCATCTGGACCCGGCAGTGGACAAAGCCCACGCCCTGGGTCTCAACATGTTCGCTACCCTCTCGTACACTCCGCAATGGGCCGCAGCAGACCAGAACTGCGTCCCGGGCGCGGGCGGTGACGACGGTTGCAACCCTCACCCCTTCGCCAACCCGGCCGAGTGGGAAGAGTTTGTCGCTATGACCGTGTCCCGGTACCAGGGCAAGATCAAACACTGGGGGATGTGGAATGAGCCCAATTTGGGCGGGTTCTACTCGGGTACGCCCGATCAGTACGTCTATGACATATTGATTCCCGGAGCCAACGCGGCCAAAGGCGCGGACGGCGGCGCCATAATTTGCGGCCCTGAACTGGCCGGTTCCCGCAGTGGGGATGACTGGCACGGCGACGACGGCACCTGCGCGTTCGGGGGATGTATCTACAACGGCTGGGAGTTGAGCCTTGCCGAAGTGCTCGACAAGGGCGGCACGCATATCGACATCATTACCCACCACTTCTACAAAGGGACCGCGGAGAAGCTGGCCCAGACCATCCTCGACGGCACCTTCGACTTCGTCCAGGTGAATCACTCGCTGAAGGAGGTCATCGACCAGCACGGCCAGGGCCAGCAGGTGTGGCTCACCGAGTGGGGTTGGGACACCCACGCCTACGGCGGATATCAAGGGGGCGGGGAAGATTCCCCGGCGCACCAGGCGGAGCACATGGTGAGGTTCTACAAGTACCGCAATCAAATTGTGGCAGGCATGTATCCGGAGTCGGACAACGACCCATGGCCTCAATTCGACAAGCTGTTTCTGTACGACTACCACGACGACGTGGTGGGCGACAAGCTGTGGTCATTCGGAATCCTCGACGTCAACGGCAATCCCAAACCTGCCTATTCGGCGCTGCAGGACTATTTTCTCTCCCACCCGCCCGACTGCGACGGCCCACCGCCTCCTCCGCCGCCGGTGGACGAAGGGAACTCAGAGCCCGACATAGTCGTTCAGCCTCCAGACAGTTGGAATCCGCCGCCCGCGGAGGTGATCTCCCAGCCCGACCTTCAGACCCCTTCCCCCGACGGCAAGCCGCTACAACCAATCGGGTCCGATCAGGCTGCGGACGACGACATCTTCTATCTATATATGTTGCTGGAAGGAGATGAGAGCAACTCAGGTTCAGGGAACGGCTCGGGCGGATGCGGCAGCGCAGGCGGGGGCCGGCATTCGGGGGCTATGGCGCTGTTCTTGCTGCTGGTGGTGCTGACTACAGCTTTTCGAAGGGCGGTCGGTCGTCGCTCTTGATGTGCAGGTCCCGTTGGGGGAATGGAATGGTGATTCCCTGCTCTCGGAACGCCTTGTCTATGGCGTAGTTCAGGTCGCTGGCCGTCTGGTATTTTGCCTCAAAATCCTCGGTCCATACCAGCAGCTCAAAATCCAGTGAACTGTCGCCGAAGCCCATGAACCAGACCTTGGCTTCCGGGTGGCGCAGTACTTTGCCATGGGCGTCGGCCACGCCCCGCAGAACCTTGCGTACGGTTTCCACATCCGAACCGTACGCGACGCCTACAGGGATGTGCAGGCGCACCGTGTCGGAGCCGTGGCTCCAGTTGACCACCTGCCCACCCACAAACTCGCTGTTGGGTACGATGACGCTTACGTTGTCACGGGTAACCAGCGTGGTCGCCCGCGCCTGGATCTCTTCGACCCGCCCTTCAAGTCCACCCGCATCCACGAAGTCGCCCTTTTTGATGGGCCGTTCGAACAAGATGATTAATCCCGAGATGAAGTTGTTGGCGATGGTCTGGAGACCGAAACCGATTCCAATTCCGATTACGCCGGCGAACAAGGCCAACGCTCCCAGTCCAATGCCGATGAACTCCAGCCCCAGCGCGATCCCTGCGAACAGCACCAGGTAGCGCACCACCGCGGCCACCGCGTGGCGGATCCCCTCGTCCCAGCGGAAGTAGGCGAACACCTGCTGGCGCAGGAACCGGCCTATGAAACGGTTCACCAGCACCGTCACCGCAATCACGGCCAGGAGGCTGGCGATGGCGTACAGGCTGATCTCCTTGTCGCCCACCACGAACAGGGTCTTGGCAAAGACTCCGCCGATGCGGTCAAATCCGAACAGGGCACCCCAGACGTTGGTCAAGGTGAGGACGGCAAGGAACGTCCACAGCAGCAGCACTCCAAAGATGTACGTCAGGAACAGGGTATAGCGAAGCCAGCCCGAGGCATCCTGCCGCTTGCGAATCGGCTTCAGCGTGCCTCTGCCGAGCATGATGGAGAGGAAGATCGCAGCCGCCAGGAGGAACAGGCTCACCAGGATGCGCCAGGTGTACCACCAGGCATCGCGTTTGCTTACTTCGTAGAGGGTCTGGTGGTAGCGCACCAACTCCGCGCACCACTCCATCTCCCACTTGCGCGCTCCGATCTGATCGTAGAGGTCGAGGATGTTCTTGTATCCCTCGAGGATCTCCGCGGCCAGTGCTTCTTCACCGGGCACCGGATCTTCCAGTGACAGGTGTGAGTATTCCTGCCGCCATGCTTCGCGCCGCTTGTCCAATTCGCCCCGGGCCTTGGCCTGCCGGGCCGCGTCCAGGTAGTAGGCGTACCCGGCAATGAAGTCATGGGAAGGAGGACGGCTGCGCACCAGCTCATGGAGAGCAGGAAGAGAGGCCGCCCTGAATTTCTCCACCTGCCGCTCCACGTCTACCAGGTAGAGATGGTGCTGCAATACAGACAGGTGAATCTGCCACTTCTTGAATTGGGTGAAGGAACCGGGCTCTTCCGCACCGGGCGGCGAGAGGCGCAGCGTCTTAAGCTCGCGGCGGACCTCTCGTTCTGAGTCTCCGATGCGCTTCATCGCCGACGCCAGTCGACCCTCTGCCGCGTCGAGGTCGTCCTCCGAAACCGTCAGAGAGTCGAATACCTGCTCGCGATTCTCCTCCAACATCTTCAGGTCTTCGGAGCGTTCGTAGATCTCCAGCCGCACCCGGTTCAACTGCGCCTCGATATGGCCGGCGACGTGCACCCGCAGCGTCTTGGCGTGGGAAGCCACCTTGGGCAGAGCCTTGTTAAACTCGTCCCGCAGCTCGAGGGTCAACTGCCGTGAAGATGGGTTGCCTCCGAATTCGGCCAACGGGGGCAACTGAGGCGGCTCCTTCTGGTCCTTGAGGCGCTGCTCAAGCTCTTCGTTGAGCCCGGCCCGGCGGGCCTTGAGCAGGGATAGTGAGATCCGGGCCCGGTGAAGGTCACCGAGGTAGCGCAAAACCTCATCCAATACTTGCTTTTCGTCCGCGCCGGGGAGTGGGGGTGGGTTTTCCAACCGTTCGACGAGCTGCCGCGCATGGCGGATTCCCTCGCTCACTTCGCGCTGCTCCTGTCCGAACGTCTCGATGAGGAAGCTCAGGTTTTCAGACAGTCCGCTGTGAAGATCCACCGACCGTTCCAACTGTGGCTGCAGCGCCGGGTCGATGTCCCCGGCAACCAACTGTGGAGCATCTCCCGTCGCCGGATCCGATCCGCCCCTGGCCGCTAGCGGAGCCGCAGCCTCGGCTTCTTCCAGCCCGCCCTCCGGCGAATTCTTCAGCTTTACTTCGTCGAGCAGGCGGTGCAACTCGTCCAGCCGACTGTTGGCGGCCTCCAGGTCGTCCTTCCATTGCAGCAGGTTGGTCTGCTCTTGAAGAAGGTCCTTTTCCTTCTGCTCCAACGCCTCAAGAATGCCGGCCACCTTCTGCTTGGTGGTCTTCTTGGCCGAGATCTTGATCTGCTGCTTCTGCTTGAGCTGTTCCGTTCCCGGGATCTGCTGTGCCCGTGCCGGGCCGCAGACTAGCCATACCACCGAAAGTAACAGCATAGTCGCAATACGTGTCTTCAAAGCTACTCCGCTAGGCGTCCTTATCATTAGCTAAACAAAGTCGTGCTATTAATGCCGTGCGCTACGCGCGAAGTCAAGGAAAACGAGGAGGCGCACCAGTTCGGTTGGCCTGACCCCCGTTTTAGGCTACAATCAGGTGCGTAATCGCTGCCCACAAGGGAGGTGTGAAAATGCTGCGTCTAGGCTTGGGGCGAGGTTTGGTGGCCATTAGCTTACTGCTCTTTGCTGCGGGAGGCTGTGCAACCAAGGTGATAGACAACACCGGCGGAGATGGCACGATAACCCCCGGGGACGCATTCGATGGCAAAGGAACGGCCGACATCGAAGAGCCGGCCGATGTACCGGTCGCTGAAGAAGCGTTGGCGGATTCGACTCCCATGGAGGCGACGACCGGGGAAACCGCTGATACGGTGGAGGAACCGCCGGAAGTCGTGGAGATAGGCGACGACGTCGGCCCCGAGTGCGCTTCGGATAACGACTGCTTCGTGGAAACAAGGCCCTACTGTCTGCTGCCGAAGGGGGAGTGTGTCACGTGCATCGAAGACGCACACTGCGTGGACCAAGACCTGTGCAACGTCGACCTGTGCGAGGACAACGCCTGTGTCCATGAAGCGGGTCCGGACCCGCTTTGTTGCAGCGGCCCCACTGCCGATTCGGAATGCGACGACGATAATCCTTGCACCATCGATGCCTGCATCGTGACACTGGATGGGTACCAGTGCCAGTACGGTCTGGACTCCAACTGCTGCGTATTGGACACCGAATGCAACGACCTCGACGATTGCACCGCGGACACGTGCGTGAACAACACGTGCGTCTTTCAGAGCCTGGGATGTTGCGAATCGGACCAGGAGTGCGGCGATGGCAACGGCTGCACGCTGGACACCTGTACGGACGACGGAGCGTGCGTCCACGCCGAGGTCCCGGATTGTTGCATCGATGACGCCGATTGTGCGGACGAGAGTGCCTGCACAACGGACTCGTGCGTGTTCTATGAATGTATCCACGAAACTGTCGCAAACTGCTGCACCGAGATCGAAGACTGCGGCGCTTCCGGAGAGTGCACTGAGGTCGCGTGCGTCAACGGGTTCTGCCAGACCAACCCGATCCCCAACTGCTGCTCCAACAACACCCATTGCGACGACGGCGACCCCTGCACCTCGGATGACTGCGTGGCCGCGACCTGCGTTAGTACCCCCACCGGTGAGTGCTGTATTCTGGACTCCCAGTGCGACGACGGTTTGCCCTGTACCCTGGATCTGTGCGAGGACAACGTCTGCGTCCACGAATCGTGGCCCGGCTGTTGCGCTTTCGATAGCGAATGCGATGATGACGACCCGTGCACGGTCAACAAGTGCATCACCGGCACCGGTGAGTGCCAGTTCCTCCAATCCGGTTGTTGCGCTTCCGACATGGAGTGCGAGGACGACGACCCGTGCACAATCGACATCTGTTCCGGGGGAGCCTGCGAGTTTGTCGAGGGGGATGAGTGCGTCACCTTGACTGCAGTCGCGGACTGCTGGCTGGAAGGCTCCAACAACCACGGCGGCGATGGCTTCATCATCGTCGGCAAGACAGGTGAGTTCCAGAAGAAGCGCTCGCTGATTCGGTTCGACACGTCGTCAATTCCTCAGGGCACCCAGATTCTCGGCGCGACCCTCAACGTGTACTTCCAGTGGCAGTCAAAGCCGGGCTGGCTCCCCAATGAGCAGGGGATCGACCGCGTAGTACAGGTGCACCGGGTGCTGAAACATTGGGAGGAGTACCAGGCCACCTCCGAAAAAGCGGCGAACAATTCGCCATGGGCCGCCGCGTACGTAGGGCTGGACGGAGTCGATGCCGACATCGAGGCGCTGGATACGAAGATGTGGCCCACCGGGCTCTACGAGTGGAAGACCTTCGACGTGTCGTCCGCGGCTCAAGCCTGGATCACGCAGCCGCCCACTAACCACGGCCTGCTCCTGTGGGCCACCAACGAAGATGAAAGCGGCATGGACATGCGCATCCCGTCCCGGGAGTACTCCGACGATCCGTCCTTGAGACCGAAGCTGAACTTGATATATGAGTAGCTCAGTGACTAATTGAGAACATCAGTTCGCTCATGACTGCCACCTGGATGAGTCCGAACGGGCCCTCCACGACTTTGCGTTTCACCCGGTTGGCCCAGGAAATGTGCTGGAACAGGCCGACGCCGCCCGCCGGAGGGAACGCTTCAACGAATTTCTGGGGCACGACGATCTTCCCCGCCTCGTCCGGAGCAGAGCACCAGATCATGGCCGGCGGCGGCGCGCCGTGCCAACCGGTGACGATGGCCAGCTCCATGATCGAGCCGTCCCCCTGAGGAGTCCACGCAAACTCGTTGTCCTTGCCGTCCTCCAGGGTGTACATCCCGCCCCACGCGGCTGCCATATCTCCCACACCCGACAACTCAACCTCGAACGCGGGGACCTCGGCTCCGTCCGCGGAAACCAGGATCTCGCTATCCGGAGTGAACAGGTCTTCAGGCTGCTCCCACTCAATGTGGTACCAGGCGGTATTGTCGGGTGTTAGCGTCGCCGGAACCGCCAGACCATCGAAGGTGATCGTACCAGCGGAGGCCCGCTGGGGGCTGGGATAGCATTGCTTGTCCAGCCCGCAGAATTCCACCCACGGCTCACATTCCGGGTCGCACTTGGGTTGAATCAGGTTCTGGTAATAGGCGCAGTCACCTGAGGACTCCAGATGGCTCCCCCAGAAAGGCATGGACGGACCGTCGTAGAGCAGGGCCTCTAATGAAGTCTGGCCTACCTTCCCATCGGGCTCGGTGCGTTCCAAAATCTTGATTGCACCCACGAAATCGTACAGCGGGTGATACTCGGGCTGAGGCGCCACGTCTTCCTCGATCATGTCAACCGGGGGCTCCACCTCATCCTCAACCACGTCAACCGGGGTCGCCACCTCATCCTCAGTCAAGTCAATCATCGGCAGGTCGGGAGCACCGGCGTCGTGGGTGCCATCGATGGGCTCGTTGGCCGTATCCTCCGCTCCGGGCGGTTCCAACACGTCGGCGCGCTTATCGTCCGGACCCTGCGGGTCCTCCGTTTCGTTTCCCGAACCCGGAGCCGGCTGCGGATTCGACTCCAGGCAGCCGGCAAAACACAGGCCCAAACATGCAAACAAAGTTAGGGCAACCATGATCTTCATGCGGTCCTCCTTCGAGACTCGGCAGTGCTGGCACAGCGAAGGCCCCTCGCTCGCGCTCGGGGTACTGTCAGCAACACCCTCCCTGCCAGGGGACGAGGCAGCCGCCACACTCCGCCTGGTGCAGCAATAGGAACGTGCAGAACCCTTCGGCGTCCGTTCCAACCCACTCTCCGTTTTGCTTCAACTGCCACCCCTCTTCGCAGGAGCAGATTGAGCAGTCGTACATTGCCAGAGCAACCTCCAGCAGTTCCGGCGGCGGACTGAAGTCCTCTTTGAATTCCCCGGCCTCCGCGGGATAGAACACCACCGACCAGAAACCGTCGGCGCATCCCATTTCGCAGCCGCAGCCGCTGTACATCTCAATGCATTCCGCCAATTCCGCCGGGTCGATGCCCAGGTCTGTCCCCAGGTCGGGCAGTGTGCCACCTTCCAATTCTCCCGACGAGTCGTCAGGCCCGATTTCCACCTCCCACAGATCCAAGGGGAGGTCAGGGACCAGGTCGTGAACTTCCATGCCGCCCAAGTCTTCGGGGGTAGCTACCTCCGGGGAAACGCTGTCCGCGCTCCAGGCATTGCCGTCGAGAGAGGTGGGGACTCCCGTGTCGCCGGCCAGATTCCCGCCGCCGGCGTCGTTGCCTCCGACCGGGGCGGGCTGCGGGTTTGACTCAATGCACCCGGCGAGAAACACCGCTGCGGCAAGTACGCTAATGCAGAAACGACTGCTCATAACTCCCTCCTTACCTGAACGGTGCATTCAATTGCAACCGGCATGCCATAGGGTAATCTAACCATAAAAAGCGTGTAAGTACAAGGGGATTGGCAACGCTGCAACTGTGTGTGCCTGGCACCGCATTCCTCCCGTACGCGTGCACATTTGGGAAAGATCAGCACCTCGTGTGCAGGATCTGCACGCTGAACCAACCGGCCTTTTTTTCTGTTCCCTTGCCGCCCCCACACCGCTACAATCGGTTACCATCCGTACCCCGAGAGCGAGCGAGGGGCCTTCGTAGGGCCGGAACTGCCGAGGCGGCAAAATGGGACATGGACCAAAGCTACACTTCTTAGGCTGGGACAAGCCGGTCCTCCACCTGGCCGCGGAGCGCCTCCTCCCCACCACTCCCGGCAACACCTGCGATTTGAGCAATCTGCTGATCATCGTCCCCACCCGCCACTCCGGCCGTCGCCTCCGGGAACACCTCGCCCTCATGGCCTCCCGGAAGGACGCGGCCGTACTTCCCCCTTCCGTTCTGGCTCCCGACACGTTCCTGGCGATCGCAGGTGGGTCTGTCCCCGGCGCGGACCGCAGCGAATCGCTGGCCGTCTGGGTCGATGTGCTGAACAGTTGTTCCGAGGCCCTGGCCGCTCCGGTCATCGGCCACTCCGAGACGCCCCGGGATTTTCGGTGGCTGCTGGGCGTGGCCCGGCGCATCTACGAGCTGCGCAACGTGCTGGGCGAAAACGGTCTTGGCATTGCTGAGGTTGCCGAAACCCTCGGCTCCCTGGACGAACCGGAACGTTGGGCCGCGCTGTCCGAATTGGAGCGAGCCTACCTGGCGAAGCTGGGAAGCCTCGGCCTGCGCGACCCCAACGAATTACGCAAAGAAGCCGCGGCCAATCCAGTCCTGAACGAGACAGTGGAGCGGGTCGTCCTGTTCGCAGTGCCGGACCCTTCCCCCCTCGCTATCGCTGCCCTGGACCGTGTCTCACAACAGGTTCCGGTGGACGTCTTTGTGCATGCGCCGGAAGAGCTTGCTGATACGTTCGACTGCTGGGGCAGGCCCCTACGGAAGGCGTGGGTTTCCCGGCGCCTGGAGATTCCCGACGACAATCTGCATCTGGTGGAGAAACCCCGGGACCAGGCCGGGGCCGTTGTCCGGCTCATGGGAAGCGGCCCACTGGCGCCGGAGGAGCTGGCCATCGGTGTGCCCGACCGGGAGATGATCCCCTTCCTGACTCAGAGCCTTGACCTGGAAGGGGCGGAGGCCTACAGCCCCGGGGGAGAGCCCACCGCGAACCATGCGCTGGTTATGCTCGTCGAGATGCTCAACGAGCTGGCAACCGACGGTTCGTCCGAGGCCTTTGGCGCGCTGGTGCGGCATCCGGACATGCTGAAGCTGATTGCAGGCAGGCACAAGCACGTTCATCCTTCCGGGGTGTTGACGGAGCTGGATGCCTTCCTCGCCGATCACATTCCGCCCACCTTTGCCTCCCTGGGCGAGATGCTGGAAGCCGCTGTCGACCCGCCGGAAATGGTGCAGGCCGCCTGGCTTACGGTCTCGGAACAACTCACTCGCCTGGAAGGCGCCGGCTTTGCCGATGGCCTCCTCGGCTTCCTGTCCGAAGTGTATGAAGCTCGCTCCCTCGATCGCCAGGACAAGGCGGACCGCGAATTTGCCACCGCAGCCCAGGAGGTCACCCGGCTGGCAACTCAACTCGGCGGGGGCGTGTTCGACGAACTTGGCTTGACTTCCAGCGACAGAATGGCCCTCTTCAAACTCGGTTTGCAGGCGCTGGTCCACTACCCGGAGCGCCAGGCGGGCAGTATCGACCTGGAAGGATGGTTGGAACTTCACTGGGATGACGCACCCCACCTGGTGGTGACGGGCATGAACGACGGGAAAGTCCCGGAAGCGGTGGTGGGAGACCCGTTCCTTCCCGACCGGGCTCGGGGCAAACTGGGTCTGAAAACCAACGACGACCGCTTCGCCCGTGACGTTTATCTCCTGTCAGCCATGCTTGAGTGCAGAAAGGATGAAGGCAGCCTCAACCTACTGGTCGGGCGCACCAGCAGTTCCGGCGACCCGCTAAGGCCCTCCCGCCTGATGTTTTTATGTCCCGACGACGTCCTGCCCCAGCGCACCACAAAGCTGTTTCTCGATGTGGCGGACGCAGGTGCAGCGGTGCCGGAGACTGCGACCTGGAGGCTGCGGCCTCGCAAGGTCGATACGCCCCGGCGGCTGTCCGTCACTCGTTTCCGCGGTTACCTGCAATGCCCGTTCAGGTTCTACCTGGGCAGCGTGCTGGGCATGGACGCCGTGGTCCCGGGCAAGAGCGAAATGGATGCAGGGCAGTTTGGCACCGCGTGTCACATGGCCCTGGAACTGTTCGGAAGAGACCCGGGCAGCCGCGACGCTACCGACCCTGACGAAATAGCCGACTCGCTGATCAGGCGCGCCGAATGGTGGGTGCGGCAGCATTTCGGCGACAACCTTCCGGCCGCTCTGCTTATCCAACTGGACGCCATTCGCCAGCGCCTGCGCGCGGCCGCCACAGTCCAGGCCGGTCTGAGGGCCGAAGGCTGGCGCATCGTTCAGGCCGAACAGACGCTGACCATCGATATCGGCGGGATGACCGTATCGGGAAAGCTGGACCGCATCGACAAACACGAAGACGACCGCTACCGGGTGCTGGACTACAAGTCGTCGGACACTCCCGTCGACCCGGCATCGGCTCATCTGGCTCCCGCGGCAGGGGATGAGCCTGAGTTCATGTGCCTGGAACGCGACGGAAAGCCGAAGCGGTGGAAGGACCTCCAGCTTCCCCTCTACCGCATGATGCTTGAGCAACAGTACGGCTCTGCCGTGGAGTGCGGCTATTTCAACCTCCCCAAGGCGGTGTCCCGAACCGGCGTGGCCGTCTGGAAGGACCTCGACGCGGGCCTCATCACCAGCGCCAAAGAATGCGCCGAAGGAGTGGTGGACGCGATTAACAACCGCGTCTTCTGGCCCCCGGCACAGAAGGTGAAATGGGACGATTTCGAGGGCCTCTTCTTTGGCGAGATCGAAGACTGTGTGGATTTGGAGTGGTTGAAAAAAGAGCTGAAATTCGGAGGGATGGAATGACGAACTCGGGGCGACTGGGCCACCGGGTGATTTCCGCCTCGGCCGGCTCAGGCAAGACATTCCAGTTGACCAACCGGTATATCGGCTTGATGGCCGTCGGGGTGGAGCCGGAGCGGATCATTGCGCTGACCTTCTCACGTAAGGCCGCGGCTGAGATCCTGGACAAGATCCTGCAACGCATGGCCGCAGGCGCAGCCACCGACCAGGCCGCCGCCGCCCTGGCCAAGGAGGTGCGGGAGGCCGGATTCGAGGGGTTGACCTTCTCTCGCATGGATGTCGTGGAAATGCTGCGCCGCCTGCTCATGCGCATGCACGTCAGCCGGGTCGGCACTCTGGACAGTTTTTACGCCGCAGTGATCCGGGCTTTCCCGTTCGAGTTTGGTTTGGGCGGCGACTTCGAAATCCTCGACGGACATAGTGCGGACATGGCCAGGAAGTCGGCCTTGCAGAAGGTGCTCGCATTTGCTCCCGGCAAAGGCGGCGGGCAAAAGGAACTGTTGGAAGAGTTCAAACAAGCAACGTTTGGAAGGGAGCTGAAGTACTTCGGGGAAACCCTGGGTGAGTTTGTAGAACAGTATCACGGAAGGTACCTGGATGCGCCCGCTCCCGAAATGTGGGGACAGCCCCAACAAATCTGGCCCGCCGGCTATCCGTGGGTCGCGGGCAAAGGACTGGACCCCGCGGCCGAGGCGAAGAAACTGAAGGGCCTGCTGGCGAAAAGAGAGATTACCGAAGGGCAGCAGAAGCGGTGGGAAGTGTTTTTGGCGGAAGCCGGACGTTTCGACGTCCACTCAGTTTTGACAAGGGAGATCAACTACCTGCTGTCCAAGCTCATGGAGGTTCTGGACGACCTGGAAAAAGGGCATGCCGAAATCGTCGTCGACAGAAAGAAGTTCGAGTTGACCCGCGCCGAATGCGGTTACCTGTTGAATCTGGTGCACAACGTGGTCGACTGCCTCCTCGAATCGGCCATGCGCACCACCCGGGGACTGTTCGCTATTCTCAGTCGGTACGAAAGTCAATACGACCGTCACGTGCGGCGGGCCGGCCGACTGGGCTTTCGCGACCTCCAGTTCCTGCTGGCTCAAGGCGCCCGGGATTCCGGCGGCACGCCTGCGTTGTCATTCTTTCGGGATGAGGCCGATCGACTGTACATAGACTATCGCCTTGACAGCAGCTTTGATCACTGGCTGCTGGATGAGTTCCAGGACACTTCGACCCTGCAGTGGCTGGCCATGAAGAACCTGGTAGACGAATTGCTCCAGGACGACTCCGGCAGGCGCAGCCTGTTTTATGTCGGCGACGTTAAGCAGGCGATCCACTGGTGGCGAGGCGGGGACTCCAGCCTCTTTCACCGGATCCTCGACGAGAGTAACCTGGGCGGCGAGCGGATAAAGGAGACCCATCTCGCCAAATCATGGCGCTCGAGTCAGGCTGTGATGGATGCAGTCAACTCCGTCTTTTCACGCCTTCGCGACGCAGTTTCGCTGCCCGAAGGCGTCCACGCCGGGTGGGAGCGTCACTGGCGCGACCATGAAACAGAGAGAAAGGACCTTTCCGGCTGTGTTGAGTTGTACGAAATTGCGAGGTTCGGCAAAGCCAATCTTGATCTGGAGGCCAGGTTCCGACTGACCGCAGGGTTGCTCACGGAATTGGCGCCTGCCGAACGGGGCCTGTCCGCCGCGGTGCTGGTGAGGACCAACGAACACGGCAAACAGTTGGTCCGCAGTCTCAGGCGGGAAGGGATCCCGGCGGCCTGGGAAGGGAGCTACAGGATAGCAGATGCTCCAGTCGTTGCGGCTCTTCTGTCGCTGGTGCAGATGGCTGCTCATCCCGGCGATACTTTTGCACGGGAGCACCTGGCGATGACTCCGCTGGGACCCCTGCTTTCCAAAGAAGAAGTGAAGGGCGGTATCCACCTGGCCGTGCTGGAGGACGTGAGCACCAACGGTTTTGAGCAGGTGGTGCGCAAGTGGCTCCAGCGGTTGGACGACGCCGGTGCCCTGGTCACCGACTTTGAAAAGGGAAGGGCCGAAGAGTTGGCTGCTGCAGCCCTCGAGTTCGACCAGACCGGAGTAAAAGACCCCGACCAGTTCATCGATTTCATCGGTCAGTACGAGATCTCCGACGCTGGATCCAGGGCTGCAGTGCAGGTGATGACCATGCATAAGGCCAAGGGGCTGGAGTTCGATATCGTCATCCTCCCCGACCTGGAAGGACGTTCCTTCACGGATATCGGCCAGCACGACCTCGGCGTACAGAAAGCCGACTCCATCGGAAGGGAGCCGCAATGGGTGCTCTCCATGCCGGTGAAACTGGTGGCCGAGACGGACCCGGTTTTAGGCGCATATCGACAGCAGGTAGTCGAGGAATCGGCCTACGAAAAACTGTGCCTGCTTTACGTGGCCATGACCCGGGCGAAGCGGGGGCTTTATCTGGTGACCACGCAGCCCCCGAAATCGTCGCGGGCGGTGTACGCGTCGACGTTGGTGCGCCGGACTCTGGCGTCCGGGGAAAGGGAGCCGGTAGAGTACGGCGGGGTCAGCGCTGATGCGCTGTATCGTCACGGGGACCGTGACTGGTTTGTTGGGGACGATGACGGTGGGGATGCGGGCAAGCTATCCCCTTTCCGCCCTTCGCCTCGGCTTTCGCACTCGTCCCCGGGCACCTTTCCTCCTCCTTCGCCAAGGCTACGGCGGACTTCGCTGAAGGACCTCTTATTCCGCCACCACTCCAGCCGCCGTAGGCTGGTCTCCCGTACTCCTTCCGGGAGTGAGGGGGGGAGCTACCCGGCTGCGGTGCTGTTTTCCCGGGCGGGAAGGGAAGGTGCGGAGCTGGGCACTGCGGTGCACGAGATGTTCGAACTCGTGGAGTGGAGCGACGGGTGCGACGCCGAGGCTGTGGTTGCAGCCTGGGAGTCGTCGGCCCGCGCCGATGACAAGCTGGTGCAAACGGCCCGGACGCTGTTTGTCGACGCGATGGCTGCCGACGAAGTCAGGCAGGAGCTGGCCCGGCCGGCCGCCTCGGCCGAGGTCTGGAACGAGCGTTCCTTCGAAGTCGTCCTGGACGACGAGTGGGTGTCGGGCACTTTCGACCGGGTGACGGTGTTCCTGGATGCCGGGGACAGACCTCAGTCCGCCGTCATCCTGGATTACAAGACCGACCGCGTCAAAACCGACGACGAAGTGAGTCGTGCAGTGGCCACCTACAAGCCCCAGCTCGCCCTTTATCGCCGGGTGCTCTCCCGCATGACCGGCCTGGAACCCGACCGTATCGCTACGCGATTGTTGTTCGTCCGCCTGAGGCGGGTGGTTGACGGTCTGATTCGCCTCTGATACCCAAAATCCGAACACAGCCCGAAAGGGCCAAAGCCGGTAGCGAAGGGCGTCAGCCCTGGTAAACGAACCGCCCCCACCCCGATTTTTTTTGTCGTCGGACACCGGCGACAAATTTGTGACACATTTTGTTCTGGACCCCGATAACAAGAGTAGAAGCCAAACAAAATGGAGGTTGATGATGGGACAAACATTCCATTCGTTGCGGTACCACATTGTTCTTGCGACGCGAGAGCGGCGGCCCTGGCTGACCGCGGACAAGGAGAGGCGCATCTACTCCTATATGGGAGGTGTGGCGAGGAATCTGGGAGGCGTGCTGCTGGCTGCGGGAGGCACAGACGATCATTCCCATATCTTGCCCTCTATCCCCCCGTCATCATGCATTGCCGAGTTCGTCGGGAAGCTGAAAGGGAACACCTCGAAGTGGCTAAGGCAGGCCTTTCCGGAAACGGCGGGCTTCGGCTGGCAGGCCGGGTATGGCGCCTTCAGCGTCAGCCGCGAGCACGAGGAACGTGCGAGAGCGTACATCGCGAGGCAGAGGGAGCACCATCGTAAGGTGTCGTTAAGCGATGAGCTTTGGCAGACAATCAGGGCGCACGAAATCGAGCCGGATGTGCGACTCTTGGAGTCGTGGGGCCTTGTGCAGGACGAGGCGGCATAGGGAGGGCCTCACGGCCCGGGATTCGAGTGTCGCCCCTGGCGGGGCTGTCTGTGGGATCTTCGGCCGAGGCGGTTTGTTTCCCAGGGCTGACGCCCTTCGCTACCGGCTTTGGCCCCTTTGGGGCTGTGTTTGGATTTGGGTATCAACGGCAACCGACGTCACGTTCGGCGAACTGGACATGTGGGAGGTGGCCAGCACAGAGTGGCCGTCGGGCGTCGTGCACGTCGCAACCGACGACGTCGGAGGATACAAGATCATGCCGGACTACCAGGACCCATATGGCTGGATGGATGACTAATGACCCGGCATCCCGGCTCAGAAAACATGATCAGTTTTGTCTGCCCCAAGTGTTCTTGCTCAGGTGAGCAAAAAGGGGAAGGAAATGTGGGGACAGACCTGCTTTGTGGTGGTTGTCTTGCTGTTGTCTGTTGTGACCTGTTCGCCTGACGCAGCTGCGCCCGTACTTCAATCGGACACCCTCGTAGTCAGCGACGCAGATGTGGCCGCAGACGAGGGTGGGATTGACCTTGATTCGGCGGAAACGGGAGAAGCTGAAGCGCCGAAATTAAGGAAGAGGTCGAACTGCCGGAACCCGAAGTCGAGATGTTGCCTGAACCGTGCGTGGCGGTCAAGCCGGGGCTCGCCAATTTCGGTGGCGTTCACGTCGGATTTTCGTCCGAGTGGTCGCTGGAAATCACTGCGTGCGGAGAGTTGCCGCTGAAAGTCTACGACGTCTACCTGCTGTCGGGGTCGTCTCCCGACTTCACCCTGGATCTGGAGCATCTTGGGCCTGTTCCCTCAGCGGAGAAGCCGCTGGTGATCCCTGCCGGGGGAATTGCCCACTTCAGCGCGCTCTATGTCCCCGACGAGGTGAATCCCGTCGACGAAGGCGGCGAAACCATCCTTGATGAGGGGACGGTGGTGGTTGCAACCAACTCACCGGCGGGAGACAGCCACGTCGAACTTGTCGGCCAGGGTGGCACCGGCGGGGCGTGCTGCGTTACCCCGATAATCAAGTGTGACGAGGGGGACGAGGTGACCCCCCAAACCGTCCTTCACCTCTACGGCGACCAGAGCTACTCAACCTGGGGCGAGGTAGTGGAATGGGAGTGGGAAGTGGAACAGCCCGTCGGCTCACAGTCGGTTTTTATCCCCTCGAACACGGTGGCCCAGCCGACGTTCGAGGTCAACGTCGCTGGGGTGTACACCTTCCGTCTGTGGGCAACCGACGACTGGGGCGAACCGTCCTACGGGCCTGCCCACTACGAAGTCGTGGTCATCCCCGATGCAGCCATCCACATCGAGTTGCTGTGGCATACTCCGGAAGACCCCGATGAAACCGACACCGGACCCGATGCCGGCTCCGACCTGGACCTGCACGTCATCCATCCCCTCGCGGGAGGACCGGACCTGGATGGGGACGGCGCGCCGGATGGCTGGTACGACATCCCGTTTGACTGCTTCTGGTTCAACGCGCATCCCAATTGGGGGGACCCGGACCCTGCCGTCTTCGACGACCCGCATCTGGATCGCGACGACACCGATGGGGCTGGTCCGGAGAACCTGAACATGTATTCTCCCGAAGAGTTGACCTACCGAATCGGCGTGCATTACTGGAATGACCACGGTTTCGGTCCCGCATACGCCACGGTGCGGGTGTATATTTACGCCCAACATGTCTTCGAAGTGATGGACCTGATGCTGGTAGAAAGCGACATGTGGGAGGTGGCCACCATGGACTGGCCGTCAGGCGAGGTGCACGCGGTGCTCGACGGCCTGGGGCTGCCCAAGATCACCCCGAGCTACAACAATCCGTTCTTCTTTCAGTAGGCTCAGCCGATGTACTGCGTCCTCCCGGCAGGCTGGGGCCGGCTTCAAATCTGATCCCCTTTCCCTTCCTCACGTGTCCAAGTTCCATGGGTGTGGCGGTTTGCCGGTGAACGGGGGAAAGCATGTACCAACGGATTTGCCTTGCGGTCCTTGGCTTGCTGTTGTCGTCTGGTGGCTGCGGTCCCGAGGCGACGGAGCGTTCCCCGGAGCCCCAGGAGGTTCCGGACGAAGTTCAGCCCGAGGAGCGGTCTGAGAATCCGCTTGCCCCGGACGTCTCAGGAAGGGAGGCGCTCGATGCTGGCCGGGTGGGGGCAGACCTCATATCCGGAGAAGTGGTTCCCGAGGTGCCGACATCCTGCCTGGCCGTCAATCCCGAATCGGTTGAGTTCGGACTCGTTGACGTTTCCGACTATAAGTGGTCGAAGCTGGAGGTCCTGTCATGCGGAGAGGCGACTCTTGAGATCTACGACATCTACCTGTTAGAGGGGGCGTCCTCGGAATTCGAGCTGGATCTGCCCTTTCTCGATACTCCGCCGTCTGAAGAGGAGCCGTTGCTGTTGCCTCCCGGCGAATCGACAACCTTCGGCGTGATCTACCTTCCGTGGGATTGGAGCCCGTCGGATGGGGACGGGTACTTCATTCCCGACGAGGCGGCCGTCGTTATCGCCAACAGCTCACCGGAGCCGGAGAAAGTCGTTGGCCTCTCGGGTGCGGGCGGCCATTGCTGTTGTCCCACCGCAATCATCAAGAGCGAAGAAGGTGATGAAGTGATCCCGCAGACGGTTCTTCACCTGTACGGCGACGAAAGCTATGCTGACTGTGGCGCCCTTGCGAAGTGGGAGTGGGATGTAGACCAGCCAGCCGGTTCGCAATCGGTCTTCGTCCCATCTTACAACTTCCCAAACCCCACCTTCGAGACCAACGTGACGGGGATCTACACCCTCTACCTCACGGTGTACGACCAGTTCGGAACCCCCTCTTGTTTCCCGGCCAGCTACGAAGTCGTGGTCATCGGTGACGAAGCGATTCATGTCGGACTGTTGTGGCACACGCCGGCGGACCCCGACGAAACCGACATCGGTCCCGAGGCAGGGACCAACCTTGACCTGCATTTCCTGCACCCCTGGGCTGTCGGACCGGACCTCGACGGTGACGGGGCACCCGACGGTTGGTTCGACATCCCCTTCGATTGCTTCTGGTTCAACGCTCATCCCAACTGGGGCAGCTACGACCCGGCCATCAACGACGACCCCGGCCTCGATCTCGACGACGCCGACGGTGCGGGCCCGGAGAACATCAATCTCACTATCCCTGAGAACGTCACGTATCGAGTGGGAGTTCACTACTGGAACGACAACGGCTTCGGCCCCTCGTACGCTACCGTTCGAGTGTACATCTACTCCCAACTGGTGTTCGAGGTTGCAGACGTCGAACTGTCCGACCTGGACATGTGGGAGGTGGCCACGGTCGAGTGGCCGTCGGCGAAAGTGCACGTGGTGACCGACGCCAATGGGCAATACAAGATCACGCCGAACTACCAGAATCCCTATTTCTTCCAATAACTTCCCACAGTGGCAACGGGCTTCTGTTTTGCTATAATAACAACCGGCAAGTAACAGCATGCGAGGGAAGGACCATGTCTCGGACAGTAGTCTATGCGGCCGCCCTGCTCGCGGCGCTCTGTCAACCGGCCTGCTCGCCCCAGTCCGGCGGCGGACAGGTAGATGTGGCTGCCGACGGAGGGGGCTGGGGCAACGGTCCGGTTACGCCACGGGATGGGGGCGAAGCGTTGGAACAAGCGGAGCCTTGCTTGGAGGCACATCCCGACAAAGTCGTGTTTGGTCCCACCCAAGTCGGCGCTTCGCGTAGCTTCCCGCTGAATATCGAGTCGTGCGGCGGGCCTCTGAAGTTGTACGAGGTGGCCCTTGAAGAAGGTGCTTCCCCCGCCTTTTCCGTTGACCTTGACTCCCTCGACCACGTTCCTTCAGGGGCGGACCCCGTGGTTCTGCCGGCGGGTGGATTGGCGACGGTGCTGGTGCGTTATGAGCCTGTCGAGCCACGGTCCATTGATGCCGATGGCAGCGTCGTCCTGGAGCAGGCCAATCTGGTGATCGCTAGCGACCGCCCCGAAGGGGATTTGACCGTCCCGATTCTAGGGGCCGGGGTGGCGAGCCAATGCCCGGAGATTGTGATCGAATGTGCCGAGCAGGGAGCCGTGTTTCTGGGGATGCCTCTCCATCTTCATGGTGGCCAGAGCAATGCGGTGATTGGTGAAATCGAGGAGTGGCAGTGGACCGTGGAAGCGCCGGAAGGGTCTGTCGCTCAGTTCTTGCCGGCGGCCGACATCCCCGACCCGGAATTTACACCAGATGTGCTCGGCACATACAAGTTCAATCTCGCGGTCGTCGATTCGGCAGGGAGTTTTCCGTGCCAGTCGGGCCAGCTCGAGGTCGTAGTCCTTTCAGATGAAGGGTTTGCCGTCCAGTTGCTCTGGTACACGCCGGAGGACGAGGACCCCGGTGACACAGGGCCCGGAGCGGGTGCGGACATGGACTTGCACCTGCTCCACTCCTGGGCTGCGGGGCCCGACCTTGATGGGGACGGTGCACCGGATGGCTGGTACGACATCCCGTTCGACTGCTTTTGGTTCAACAGTGCTCCGAACTGGGGCAGCTACGATCCCGGCATCGACGACGACCCCCACCTTTGGATGGAGAGTACCTCCGCCCCGAAGCCTGAAGTGATTCACCTGGCGATTCCGGAGAACGTGACCTACCGGGTGGGGGCGGCCTACTGGGATCACCACGGCTTTGGTGCGTCGTACGCTACTGTGCGTGTCTACGTCGAGGCCGAGTTGGTCTTCGAAGTCGCAGACGTGCTGTTGACCCACCACGACATGTGGGAGGTGGCCATCATAGAGTGGCCGTCGGGGAAGGTGCAAGTCGTTACCGACGACCTCGGACAGTACAAGATCACGCCGAACTACCAGAATCCCCATTTCTACTAGGAGACGAGTACTCCTTGTTTCTGGGGATCAACGCCCAAATCTGATCCCCTTTCCCTTCCTCAAGTGTCCCTACTCCAGGCGGTGATTTGCCCGGGGAGGGGAGCTTTGCGTGTCCATGTTGGAGTCCTGGTTCTAGCAGTGTTGTGCCCGAGCTGTCTGCCGGAGCCGGGAGTAGTGACGCGAGTCTTTGCCACTGACATTCTGGAACTTGGCGTTGGGCTGGAGCAAGACCTGGTCGAAGCCGAGGCTGTTGCTCGCCTGGTCTCGGGTCCGTTGGTCGAGGCACCGGGCCTCGCACTTGAGCCGTCGACGACAGCATCCCGGGGACAGACCTCAACCGGCCACGAGGAGAATGGGGAGAGCGGGCCCCGGTGGAGGCTCGACTGCGCCAAGGCATTCATCTCCTGTGTGGAAGGGACCGAGGTGATTCCACAAACGAATCTTCACCTTGACGGCGAGGGTAGTTACTCCGCGAACGGCAAGATCACGAAGTGGGAGTGGGAGGTCGATCAGCCCGCCGGTTCTCAATCGGTGTTTCTGCCCTCCAACGAGGTGTCGGACCCCAGCTTCGAGGCCAACGTCGCGGGGGTCTACACCTTCAAGCTGCGGGTCTGGGACGAGGTCGACAGCCCTTCCTGCTTCCCCGTCAACTATGAAGTCATCGTCATCCCGGACACTGCGGTCCATGTCGAGCTCCTCTGGCACACGCCGGAGGACCCGGACGAAACCGATACCGGACTGGGTGCCGGCACTGATGTCGACCTGCACTTCAAACATCCCCTCGCCTCCGGTCCGGATCTCGACGGATGCGGCACGCCGGATGGCTGGTGCGACCCGCTCTTTGACTGCTTTGCCCTCAATCCGCATCCCGAGTGGGGTTCCTTCGAGCCGGCTGTCGGGGACAACCCCCATCTGGGCCGGGACGATTCGGACGGGGCGGGGCCGGAGAATGTCAAGCTGGCCGCTCCCGAAGACCTGGTCTACAGGATTGGAGTGCACTGTCGGGACGACCACGGGTACGGTCCGTCATACGCCACGGTGCGGGTCTACCTGTATGCCCATCTGGTGTTTGAAATTGCGGATGTCATGCTGGTTGACAAGGACATGTGGGAGGTGTGCACCATCGACTGGGCCGCGGGCAAAGTGCACGTGGTGTCGGGCTACTGCGGGCAGTACAAGATAACGCCGCAGTACTACTGCCAGGGGCTGTATCCCGATTGGTGAAGGGGGAGAGGATTCGGGAGTTCCGCTTGCGCTCTACCGCCGGGTCCTATCCCGCATGACCGGCTTGGCCGGAGTCCTGCGTACTCCCCTCAGGCCTGCCGCCCTACGGCACCCCCAACTCAACGACGAAGAGTTGGGGTTTGACCAGGTTCGTCGCATACAGCGCCGTAGACGAAAACCCCGGCCCCTGGCCGAACGCCAGGCTGGCCGTGCCCAGCATGCCCTTGTCCGGCAGCTCCGCCACCGTGACTATCTCTCCGCCGGCCCAGGCGAGGATTTTTCCCGTGGCCCAGCCGGCTACGAATACCGTGCCGTCACCGGCCACGGCCAGGCCGTCGGCAATGGTCAATAACTGGTCGTCGGACAGTAACTCCGGGGTTCCCGGCTTACCGTCGTCGTCCAGCAATACCCGGTGCAAACTCCCCGGGTCGGATGACGTGAAATACACCATGTCCCCGGCCGGGGAAAAGGCCAGCCCGTTGGCGTACTTCACGTCGGGCAGAACGATCTCCGGCTCCTGCGCGCCCGCGGCTAGGCGACCGATGTAACCCTGGTACTGGTTGTGTGCCCCCGACGCGGTGAACCACATCGACCCATCGGGCCGAAAGACGATGGTGTTGGGTGCATCGACGTCATTGAGGAAGACCGAGACGCCGTCCGGATCGGCCAAGGGCACCCGCTCGATGCGGCTGGCATCGAACCGACTGACGTATAACGCGTCGTCCGGTCCTGCGGCGATGCCGGCGCAGCCGCCATTCACCCCTTCGTCCACCGGCAGCAACTCAGCAAATTTCTCCACCGCCCCTTCCGAGTCCGCACGGTAGACGTTTCCGTCCATGGCGCTGAGATACATGTAGCCTTTGCCGTCGAACGCAAGCCCCTCGGTGGTGGAAGGCAACTCGTCCGCGAAAAGTACCGGCTCCAACGGGGAAGAAGGAAGCTCGAAGGAGGGCACGTCCGGGCCTGCGTCAGGCACAACTTCAACCGGGGTCGTTTCCGCCACCGCAGTTTCGAACTTTTGCAGGTCAGCAGAAACGTCTTCGGCGCCGGCGTCGGTTCCGTTGTTGCAGGCCGACAGCGCAAACAACACCGTTGCGGCCAGGCAGCAGGTGGGCGTTCTCATTGTTACTCCTAGTCTTTGCAGCAGCAGAACTTGAAACCCGACTGGCTGCACGATGTGCTGGTAGACTCGCCATCGATTCGGAACGCCTTGTAGCAGCTCATGCCGTGACTCGAGCAGGCCGACGAACACGAACTGCCGCCCATAACAACACACGAACTGGACGAGAACTTGTTCCCGCCCCAGTAGAAATCCTTGCTCACCTGCAGGTCGCCGGTGATGTCCAAAGTGCGCGATGGACTGGAGTCGTTGATCCCGATCTTGTTGCTGGATTGCGTGATAATCGAGTCATCCAGCGTGTCGGAGGAGGTGAACATCGCGATCTTCTTGTTCACGCCGCTGCCGCTGAGTCCCGAACCTCCGCCCGCATCGTCACACTGCAGGTAACCGGAGGAGCTCACCCCCGTGACCACGTCGTCTCCCGGGCAGTTTTGGCCGCTCAACGCGAAATCCTGGCCGGTGTAGGTGCCGCCCCCGCCCATTTGTGCACAGATTGGAAAGCCCGCCACGTCTATTCCGGTCATGGCCAGCCCCGGCCCGCAGGTCTTGCCACTGAGTGCGAAGTTCTCACCCGTGTATGTACCCCCCGGACTGCAAAGCGGCGCACCGGCCTCGTCGAAACCGATGAGAACCTGGCCCGGCTGGCAGGTCTGTCCCCCTTTGGCAACACCCACGACCTCCGTCGCGTCGTGACCGTGGGGCGGAGCATTTCCCGCGTGCTCGGCGTACGCGGCGAAGGGAACGGAGCCGACGAACACCCGCTGCATTTCCTGGTCGTCCTCCACCTTGATCCCCAGCCAAAGGCTGGAGTGGTCACCGAAGAAGGAGGTGTCCAGCTCCTCGGCGAATCCGAGGTGCGCAGCGAAATACCCGTCTTCAGGGTAGATGGTCTGAGTCTCCGACCACAGTTCAAGCCCGCCCTGAGCCGCGTAGTAGAGGGCGAACTGAACCTCCACCGCGCTGTCGATGGGGACGCCGGACGCGTCGGTCAGGTATCCCTGGATCGGGTAGAATGACGGTGCTTCGCCACGGGCATGGATCGGCAGCAACAGAACGGCCGACAGGACCGCAACAATCAAAGGTCTGGAGATCATCTGTCCTCCCGGAGCGTTACCGGCCTATTTCGACAGGCCGACGCCCAGCTTCAAACGGTACTGTTCACTTTCAACAGATTGCACGGGGGTCAGCGGCCCCACCAGGATCCGTAGTCGATACTGGTCGGAGGTTAGCTCGGCTGCGCCCCCCGCAAGGGCTGCCCCTTGCGCACCAGCGCCCGGTCCCGGCCCCACCGGCCCGGTCCCGCCATCGGCGGGAGCGATAGCGTCCGCACCCGGCGCCACAACGTCAGCGGCCTCGCAAACGCACTGGCCCCAGGTGCCCTTGGCCACGTCACATACCCGGGTCCCAACAAGCCCGTCGGACCCGCAAGTGCAATCTTCGACGGTACCCGGAGTGCACGGACCAGCCTCCCCGCCCCCTCCCGTCGCGCCGCTGCAGGAAAGGGCGCCGACACAGATGAGCGCGCAAATGGCAATTATGTGACGTTGTAAGACCATACTTTTCATGTCGTCAATATACACGCCGCGAAGGTAAAGGGGAAGCCCGCAGACTGAAGGCCGAATGCCGGTCAGTCAAACTACTCTCAGCGATTCCGCGCCGACATGGCACTCCTTCCTCCGCATGAGGCACCATTCGTTACCCCGACTGTTGACCGAGTTCCGATCTATGCGCTCGGTACCTATATTTGTCGAGGCGAGGAAGGGGCTGCGTCTCACCACCTCCGACTGCCTTTGACCTTTCCAGCGCCGACCGGCTACCGGTACTCGACATCAGCCTCGCCCTGCACCGCCAGGGCGAAACTGCGCACCTCCACGTTCTGCCACGTGTCGACACTGCCACCGGGCCACGTGACCGTGAGGGTGACCGGCCCGGCCTCGTCGCCCAGGCCGAACTCCACCGCCAACGAGTCCTGGCGCGTGCGCCCGCCGCCGGCGCGCACCTCCCGCGTGCGGGTCACCCCGTCCGGCGTTGTCACCTCAACACGGGCGCCGATGCCGTCCCTGGCGTCGGTCACGCCCTGCAGCCGTACCGTCAGCCAGGCGTTGTCCTGGCCCAGGTCGTTGCGGAACAGTCGCATGTGTACTCCCGGTTGACGGCTGCCCACCAGCAGATCCTGGTCTCCGTCCCGGTCAAAGTCGGCCCAGGCGTGGCTCTTGGCGTTCATCACCCTGACTCCGGCAAGGTACGTCCAATCGGTAAACGTGTGATCCGGATTCTGGCGGTAAAGCCGGGAGTAGTGGAGGCCGTAAACGGAAGAAATGAAAAGGTCCAGCAGGCCGTCGTTGTCGAAATCCACGAACGAAGCCTCGTAGTCCCCTTCGTCCCAAACGATTCCCACCTCCTCCGTCACAATTTCAAACACCGGGTCTGTTCCTCCCGGATTGCGGCGCAAGGAAGATTTGTCGCTGCCCCAATCGTGGTACCGAGGGTGAGAAATCTCGGTCTGAAACATGTCCATGTCGCCGTCGTTGTCGTAGTCGGCCCAATGCACGCCAAAACTGGTGCCGTCAGCCCACTCTCCGTCCCTGTCGTCAGCGTGGAGATTACGCGCCTGGGCAACCTCCTCGAATGTGCCGTCGCCCAGGTTCTCCCACATGAAATTGGCGGCCAGGCCGTAGTTGGCGACGTAAAGGTCCTGGTCGCCGTCACCATCGTAGTCGGTCCAAAGGCAGCCGTTGGTGAGGGTGAAATAGTCGGGATTGAACGGGTACATCGAGCTGGGTTGGTACGCGATGCCCGCTGCGTCGGTAACGTCCGAGAAGGTACCCGCCCCGATGCCGCGGAAAAGCTGGTCCTGCATCGCCTGATCGTAGTGCTCCCCTTCCCCGTGGTGCCGGGTGTTGCCTGCAAAGAAATCCAGGTTCCCGTCCGCGTCGTAGTCCGCGAACGCGCCCGTCGCAGTGGTTCTCCCGTTGGCCAGGCCCGCGTCGGCTTTCTCGACAAAATGCCCGGCGCCGTCGTTGAGCAATAGCGCATCCTCCCACGCCGGGTCCGGGTTGTTCTCCAGGTTGTAGTATACCGACAATAACGCGTCCTGATCGCCGTCGTTATCCACGTCGGCAAAAGTGACCAGATTGGAGCCCTTCCCAACCAGTCCCGCATCCCCCGACCACTCTTCGAAGCCGCCCGCACCGTCGTTTCGAAACAGGCGCTCCTTGGGTTCACCCGGATAGCGGGTATTGTGGACCATGAAGTCGTCGAAGCCGTCGCCATCGATGTCGCTCCAACTCATGCGGGTCGCATACACTTCTTCGCCCAGAGTTTCTTCTGAAATCTCAGCGAACTGTCTCTCTTCGTGATGACAGATGTACTGCCCGTTCAGTTCCATCAGGTGGGTGTAGGGAGAGCTCAGCCACTGGAAACCCCCCTGAGATTCCATCTGCTCCTTGTACCATTTGGACCACACCTTGCTGTGGTTGGTCATGGCCCAGGTTTCGGTGTTCGGATCCTGGAGGAACGGGTCCCCTTCGTCAACAGCCACCGTCATATCGCTGTCACCGTGCACGAATCCTACCCACACCCTCTCGTAGGGATGAAGTTCCAACCCTCCCGGAACCTCGACCTCCACCCATCCTTCCTCCGAAACGTCAACGATGAACGGCCCGGCCAACTCCTTGCTGCGATCGGGCCAGCCGCCACCGTAGTCGGGCCACAGGTGCACCTCGGCTTGCCCCGCCTCGCTCAAGTAGAGCCGTATGCTTCTCAGCACAAAGGGGTGGAGCGGGTCGAAACAGGACGCCTCCACATCCCCTTCCTGCCAGTAGCCGCCCATTACGCCAAGGTCCAGGTACAACGTGCTGCCGGGGAGGTAGTACGAGATGGAGGCTTCTTCCGCGGTTTCCGTCGGGGACAGGCCGTCACACAACCAGGCGAGATTCTGGGGACAGACCCCGGGGTCGGGGTCGTCGCAGGACACGATTTCGGGCGGGATATCTTTGGTGACCTCCCCGGGGCTGAAGTCGACGGACTCAGGGGAATCCGCGTTTGCATCGATCACTTCGGCAGCGGCGGAATCGGCTTCAAGCTCCGTTGCGTCGGGGGTTCCGTCGCCGGGATCGCTTGATGAACTACAGGCTGCAGATGTCGAGATCACGGCCAGGGCCAGCAGGATGATGTCTATTCTCATGCGCGCTCCAGGTTGCCTAATGGTACACCAGAGTGGTGTCCTTTTTGAAGCGCTGAGCAAACACACCGTTGGCGTCCCCATCCTGATCCTGGCTGCGCCAGGTCACGATGAATCCGGGCACCGGCGTCGCGTTTGTCGAGCTGGGGTGATCCGCCGGCAGTACGAAGGTGGCAACGGCCGGGGAATCCTGATTCCCGGTGGTGTACTTGTTCACCTTGAAATCATCGGTCAGGGACGCCCCTCCGGTTGTGAATGCTCTCCCGTAGATACCTAGCCCCGAGCCGTCCATGCCAGTGCTTTCCCAGACCAGCACATAGTAATCCTCCTGGTGAGCGGCGACCCTGGGGTGGCGCTGGGTTTCGGCGGGCTCAAGGTTGCCCTGCCACTCGTCCGTCCCCGTGGGGCCGGGCAGGGTGAACAGGCGATGGAGGATCCCTTCCGAGTCGGACTCGCCCTTTCCGCTCCAGGTGACGACGAAGGTGTCTGCGCCACCGACGTAGGCGACGTCGGGTCTCTCCTGGGTGCCGGTAGTTGTACTGTTGACCTGGAATTCGCCCGGTCCCGGCGCACCGTTTATTTCGAACAGCCGGCCGAAGACACCGAGGCCGTCCCCATCCTGGTCCTGGCTTTGCCACACGACCACAAAGCCGCCGCCCGGGAGGGCCGTAACCGCCGGCTTCGTCTGGGCCCCCGCGGTGGTCAGGTTGACCTGGAATTCATTGTCAAACGGTACCAACTGGTCAGAGAATTGGAGCATCATGATTCCGCAATCGTCGCCGTCCTGGGGAGGGGCGGACTGGTCGGGTGGGGGGCAGGTTTCCCAAACCACCACGAAGCCCCCGGTATCGAGGGGAGCAATCCCCGGCTCCCCACGGAAGGCCTTGGTGGCGCTGCTCACCGGGAATTCCCCGCCGATCTTCTCTCCATTGCCGGCGAACAGTTGACCAACGATCCTGGGGCCTTGCGCATCGTCGTCATAGCTGGTCCAGACCACCACGAATTCGTCGCTGGGCAGCATCGTTATCGCAGGTTGAGTCTGGGAGCCCGGCATGGTGGCGTTCAATTGGAATTCGTTGCCTACCGGCAAACCTTCAGCACTTACTAGCTGTCCGTAGAGTTCCCCCTGGTTCTCCCCCCCGGAGCTGGACCAGACCACCACATATCCCCCGTGCGAAAACACTGCCGATTCCGCGTCGTATTGGTCCCACTCGACCGCACTGTTGACCTGGAATTCGTTTACTTCGCCGTTGCTGCCGCAGCCGTCCCATTCGATGTTGTTGCTGTCATTACACACGCCGTTGCCGATGCAGATGTGGCTGAGGCACTTCTCCGAGAGACCCCCACATTGGCCGCAGGATCCGCCGCAGCCGTCGTCGCCGCAGGCGAAACCGTCGCACACCGGCTCGCACGGGCATTGGCCGTCCACACAGGCGGTGCCATCCGCACACAGGCCACAGATTCCCCCGCAGCCGTCAGGACCGCACTCCTTACCCGCACAGTCGGGCAGGCATATGCAGGTGCCGTCATCCAGGAAGCAGTGGTGATCCATCGGGCATTCGCCGCAGGTCCCGCCGCAACCGTCCGGCCCACACTTCTTGCCGTCGCACTTGGGGATGCACTGGCATTGCCAGTCAACGCACTCCATGGGGAGCTGGCATTCACCGCATATGGCGTAACAGGCGTCCGGACCGCATCCTTTGCCGTCGCAATCAGGTACACACCAGCAGACCCCTCCGGACAGGCATTTTTCACCCTCCCCGCACTGGCCGCACTGGCCGCCGCACTTGTCCGGGCCGCACTCCTTGCCGTCGCACTGAGGTTTGCAGTCGCACTCCCCATCGAGGCAGTAGTACCCGGGCGGGCAACTTCCGCAACTGCCCCCGCAGCCGTTGGCGCCACACAGTTTTCCCTCGCATGAGGCCTGGCATTCGCAGGTCCCGTCGGGAAGGCATTTTTCACCATCCCCGCATTGGCCGCACGCGCCGTCGCACTTATCGGAACCGCACTGCTTGCCCTGGCAATCGGGTACGCAAAGGCACGTCTGGTCGTCCAGGCACAGCCCTCCGGGAGGGCACTCTCCGCACACACCACCGCAACCGTCAGGGCCGCATTCTTTACCCACGCATTCCGGAATGCACGCACACAGCCCCTCGGCGCAAGCTATCCCCGCGCCGCAAGTGCCGCAACTGCCCCCGCACCCATCGTCCCCGCACTCCTTGCCCCCACAAGCGGGCAGGCAGCAGTCCAGGAGGCACGATTGGGGATCCTCAGGGATGTACGGGCAGTGCTCAATGCAGTAGCCGTCGCCGCAGAAACCACAATCGATGGGGCAACTGTCGTATGACTCTCCACCTTCGCATTCGCAGTTCCCGCACGAACCGGCGCAATCCTGGGGACAGACCTCGGGGTTCTCCCCCGGCTCGCAGGTGTTGTTGCCGCACGCATACGGTTCGCAATCCTCCAGACAATCGAGGGGATTTTCTCCCGGCTCACAGGCGCCGTTGCCACAGGCGAACGCGCCGCAATCCGCATCGCACGAGCCCGCGCTTTCGCCGCACTCACCACCCTTGCACTTGCCGTCGCCGCACGCACCGCAACAGTCCACGGGACACAGCGCCGGTCCTTCCCCGGGGTCGCAACTGCCGTTACCGCACTCCGCGCAATCTGAGGCGCAGGTCTGGAGGCCCGGTTCCCAGCCTTCATCGCACTGGTCCTTCTGGCAGTTACCGTCACCGCACACACAGCAGTCCTGCTGGCAGAAGCCACCTCCCGGCATGTGCTCGCCGCACGATTGCTGACAGAAGCCGTCGCCGCACACGCACGCAGGGGCGTCCGGCCCTATGTCCGGAGGCAGAACCAGGTCGTCGATGGTCTCGGCTCCGTCACCGGGGTCATCCGCCCCGGACCCTCCCGGGCATCCGAGCAGAAAAACCGTCGTGAACAAACCGACTATAGTCAACCGCAGCCTCATACTGCCTCCTAGTGATACAACTTCTTCCCCGCACCGTTGAACCGTTGTGCGAAGACATTCTGCGTTCCCCCGGTCTGTCCGTGGCTGGTCCAGACCACCACGTAATACGGGTTTACCGCGTCCTGCCGTGCGGCAACCCGTGCAATCTCCTGCTTGTCGGGGGCGTAGACGTTAACCTGGAACTCGCTGCCCTTCGGGCTTCCGCTCGTGTCGAACATCCGGCCGGCGATACCGGTGTCAGACCCGTCAATGGCCGAACTGGTCCAAACGGTCAGGAAGTTACCCCCGCCGGGCGATGCTACCCGGGGACCGTACTGGGCTCCCTCAGTAAGCTCGTTGATAAAGAACTCCTCCGTCTTCGGGGTGCCGTCGCCTTCCCACATGCGTCCGATTACCCCTTCCTGACTGCCGTCTTGCAGGTTGCTCGACCAAACGACCACATACTGCCCCTGGTTCGTTCCGGCCACGGCGGCGCCGTACTGGGAGTCGTCAGGAGTCGAGTTGACCACGGCCTCGAGGGATGCCGCACCGCCGCCCGAGTCGTAGGTCTGAGAGTAGACGTCCCAGCCCGTTCCTTGCAGGCTTTCCCACGCGACCACAAACCCGCCGTTGGAGAGGGCGGCTGTGGCCGGCCGACCTTGTTTGTTGTCGGTGGTGGTGTTCACCTGGAACTCGGCCCCCTGCATGACGGCTGAGGCGTCGAAGCGGCTGGAGTAGATGCCGCAGCCGCTGCCATCGTGGCCCGGGGGCCCGCCGTCCAGCAGGGGGCAGTTCTGCCAGGCGACCACGAAGCCGCCACTCGATAAGCCGGCGACGGTTGCCTCTGAGTCGTCCCACAGCCCCCACTGGTCGGCGGCAAATATGGGCCCCAGCTTTGACCCCTCAGAGTTGAACCGTTGGCCCACAACGCCCATACCGGTGAATCCGGTCTCGTTTGTTACCCACACGACCACGAAGCCACCCCCGGCGAGGGCTGACACCTCGGGGTGTTTCAGTGCGGGGGTATCCTCGGCGTTCACGACAAACTCCTCGCTTTTCGACGAACCTTCCGAGCCGTACAACTTCCCGTAGATCGCGGTTGCGGTCCCCGGCTCTTCCCCTTCGGCCAAGCCCCGCCAGACGATAACGAAATCGCTGTTTGCCAGCACCGCGGTCGCCGCGTCAAAGGCTTCGCTTATCCCGGGCTCGTTCACCTGGAACTCCGCCAGGACCCCCGCATTGCAGCCATCCCAGGGCACGTCGTTTGCGTCATTGCAAATGCCGTCGCCGATGCACGCCGTACCCTTGCATGCCATCTCTTCCGGGCACGGGCCGCACTCGCCGCCACAGCCGTCGTCACCACACGCCTTACCCAGGCAGTCAGGTACGCACATGCACACGCCGTCATCGACGCAGAACTCGCCGGGCGGGCAGTCGCCGCACCACCCGCCGCAGCCCCCGTCCCCACACTCTTTCCCAACACAGGTCAACATGCACTGGCACTGGCCGTCCTTACAGTCGTGACCATACACGCATTTCCCGCACACGCCGCCGCATCCGTCGGGTCCGCACACCTTGCCCTCGCAATCGGGCACGCAGTAGCAATCCCCGCTCACCAGGCACTTGTCGTTACCGGGACACGTACCGCACTGTCCGCCGCACTTGTCAGGGCCGCACTCCTTGCCGTCGCACTGGGGTTCGCAGAGGCATTTGTCGTCCACACAACTCGATGGAGCCTGGCAACTTCCGCAGTCTCCGCCGCACAAGTCTGCGCCGCACTCCTTGCCGTTGCACTGGGGTACGCAGTTCGAGACGCACTTGCCCGCTTCGCAGTCTGGAGTCGAGGGCGGGCAGCCGCCGCAATCGAAGCCGCATACGTTGGGCCCGCACTGCAAACCTGTGCAATCAGGGACACACCCGCACGTCCCGCCCAACAGACATTTTTCACCCTCGCTGCACTGGCCGCATTCGCCGCCGCAGCCGTCGGAACCACACTCCGTGCCCGCGCAGTCCGGCTGACAGTCCGTACACAGTCCATCACCTGAGCAGCTTTTGCCCACCCCGCACTGACCGCAAGAACCTCCGCAGCCGTCAGAGCCGCACTCTCTTCCCGCACAATCTGTTTCGCAGCAATCGGCGAGGCAATTGGCACCGTTTTCCGGCATGAACGGGCACAACGAGTAACAGTATCCGTCGCCGCAGAAACCGCAATCGACCGGACAGGACGAATAGGTCTCTCCACCTTTGCATGAGCAATCACCACAGGTGGCTGCGCAATCCTGGGGACAGACCTCAGGACTCTCGCCCGGTTCGCAAGTCGAATTGCCGCACTCGTAGGGCTCGCAATCGGTTGGACAGTCGATGGGGTTTTCGCCCGGTTCGCATGCCTCGTTCCCGCATGCCGAGGCGCTGCAATCCTGGGGACAGGCCTCCGGATTCTCGGCGCAAAGCCCTCCCTTGCACTGACCGTCGCCGCAGGCTCCGCAGCAATCCTCGGGGCACTTCACCGGGCCTTCCCCCGGGTCGCACGCACCGTTGCCGCACTCCGCACAGTCCGCGGAGCAGGTCCACGCCCCTTCCTCCCATCCTTCACCACACCACTTGTCCTGGCACAAGCCGTCCCCGCAGATGCAGCAATCCTGGGGACAGACCTCGTTGGTTTCAGCACATTCGGAGTCGCAGACACCGTCACCGCAGAGGCACGGCTCATCTACGGACTCGGCCTCCGGGTCCAAATCAGCGCCCAGGGGGATTTCCGCAGGCACGTCCCCAGGTTGGCCGTCGGTGGAACGGGGAGAGCAACCTGCACCCACTATCAGTATGATCGCCGGAACTACGTATTTCATGACTCCCATCTTCCCCGCCTAGTGATATACCAATCCGGTATCCGTCGCCCTCATGCGGAGGGCGAAGACACCGTCTCCGCTGCCGTCCTGCGCCGCGCTTGCCCATACTACGATGAAACCGGTGCCCGGCGTGACTCCCAGGCTCGGCAGGGCAGCCACGGCCGGCGATGATTGGTCGCCTTCCGTGTACTTGCCGGCCCCGAATTCCCCCGTTACCAGAGCCTCGTCCCAACTGAAGACATTCCCGAAAATCCCACTCCCCGAGCCGTCCTGCAGTTCGCCTTCCCACGTCACTACAAAGAAATCGTCCAAAAGCGCGGCCACACGTGCACCGGTATGCACAAACTCAGTCTTGTAATTGACGCGGTGTTCGGTCCCGGCCGTAGGGCCCGGAACGTCAAAACTCCGACGGTAGACGCCGTTCGGATCGTCCTCTCCCTCACCAGACCACACCACCACGAAGCCGGATGCTGCGCCGCTCTTTATTGCGGCTACATCCGGCAACTCCTGGGTGCCGGCCGCATAAGCGTTCACCAGAAATTCCGGTCCCACAGGTTGGCCCGTGGACTCGTACAGTCGGCCCACGATCCCTTCCTGGTCGCCGTCCTGACCGTAGCTTTGCCACACCACCACGAAGCCCCCGTCCGGCAGGCCCGCCACAGCCGGCTTGGACTGGGACGCGGTAAAGGTTGTATTGACCTGGAATTCATCTCCTGCGGCGCCGGCGGCGTCAAAGTGACGCCCGAACACCCCGCAATTGTCTCCATCGGCTCCCAGTTCAGGCAATTGGTCCGGGGGACAGACCTCCCATACCGCGAGGTATCCGGTACCGGCCGCGGCGACAGCCGGACGGCGCGCGGCGTTGGGAACCTGCGTTTCATCGAGGGACATTACACCGCTCTGCTCAGCGCCGTTGACGTCGTAGACCCTCAGTGCGGTTCCATCGAATCCAGTGCCCGTCGCACTGTCTTGCCACACGACGACGAACCGGTCGTCGGCCAAAGCAGCAACCCGCGGATGGCGCTGATTGCCGTACCCCGATTCGTGGACCATGAATTCGGAACCTTCGTTGGAACCGTCAGCGGTTACTCGCTGCCCGAAAATGCCATTTTCCTCCCCGTCCTGCTCCCAGCTTTGCCAGACGAGTACGTAAGACCCGTCAGAGAAGCCGGCGGCCGACGGATAGCGCTGACTGAACAGGCCGAAAGTGTTGGCCTGGAACTCCTGGATCGCACCGTTGTAGCAACCGTCCCACTGGTCCTGATCTCCATCATGGCAGACGCCGTCCCCCACGCATACGCCGTTGAGGCACTCTTCGGAATCGTTGGGGCAGTTGTCGCCTACCCCGCAGTCGAATCCACACGCATCCGGCCCGCAGAATTTGTCCTCGCACTGCGGGTCGCAATAGCAGTCACCGGCCAGGCACTTCTCATCATCTTCGCACCAGCCGCAGAAACCACCGCAACCATCTGGCCCACACTGCTTGCCGGCACAGTTTGGAAAGCAGACGCACAGGCCGTCAGCGCAAGCGGCACCGTCCCCTACGCAGTCGCCGCAACTTCCGCCGCACCCGTCGTCGCCACATTCCTTCCAGTCGCAATCGGGCAGGCACTGGCATTCCCCGTCGACGCACTCACCTGGCCCTGCGCACTTTCCGCAGTTGCCTCCGCAGCCGTCGGGGCCGCAATTCTTCAGTTCGCACGCCGGCGTACAGGTGCAAAGTCCATCAAGGCATTCATCCTGAGTGTTCGAGCAGACCCCGCATGATTCTCCGCAACCGTCGGGGCCGCACTCTTTGCCCACGCAGTCGGGTGGGCACGTGCACACGCCCGCCACGCACGCGTCGCCGGGGTTTGCGCAGATTCCGCAGGCTCCGCCGCACCCGTCATCGCCGCACTCCTTGCCTGCACAGTCCCCATCGCACTTACACAAGCCGTCATCGTTGCAACTGTGGGTGTCCGGGCAGGAGCCGCACGCGCCGTCGCACCCGTCGGTCCCGCACTGCTTTCCTTCGCACTGAGGCAAACAGAAGCAGGTGCCGTCGCCAAGGCATTCCTTGCCCTCGCCACATTCACCGCAGTCTCCTCCGCAATGATCGGGCCCGCACTCCTGGCCCGGCGCGCAAAACGGCACGCACAGAGGCTCGCACGTGCCGTCCACCCCGCAAGTCGAGCCATCCGGACACTGGCCACACTGTCCACCGCATTCGTCGGGTCCGCACTCCTTGCCGGCACACTGCGGCAGGCAGCAGTCAAGGGGGCACTCCGCCGGGCTTTCAGGCAGGTACGGGCAGTGCTGGATGCAGTAACCGTCCCCGCAGAAGCCGCAGTCGATGGGGCAGTTGTCGTAGGTTTCACCCCCGTCACATTTGCAGTCACCGCACGAAGTGTCGCAATCCTGGGGGCAGCTACCGGGATCCTCCCCGGGCTCGCAGGTGTGATTGCCGCATGCGTACGGCTCGCAATCTTCCACGCAGTCCATGGGGTTTTCCCCCGGCTCGCACGCTCCGTTGCCGCACGCGTGTTTTCCACAGTCGGCCTTGCATGACTCCGGATCTTCGCCGCACTCTCCCCCTTTGCATTGCCCGTCACCGCAAGACCCGCAGCAATCCAGCGGGCACTTCACCGGCCCTTCGCCCGGGTCGCAGCTTCCGTTGCCGCACTCCGCACAGTCCGTGGCGCAGGTGTGCGCGCCTTCCGCCCACGCCTCGCCGCACTGGTCCTGCTGGCAGTGCCCGTCGCCGCAAATGCAGCAGTCGTCCCGGCAAAACCCATCGCCCGGCAAATGCTCGCCACAAGCAGTTTCACAGAAGCCGTTGCCGCACTGACAACCGGGCCCGGGCGGGGTCGTCTCCGGCGCCAACGCTTCTGCTCCGACAACATCACCAGGCCCTGCGTCAACGGCGTGGGTAGTGGAGGAGTTACCGCAGGCAAAGACCATGAAGCAGGCGGCCAGAATCAGCGCAGGATGGCGTCTCACGGTCGTCCCCTCCTCATGGCGCGTCCGTTACGCAGCGCACATCCAACTCTGCGGTCTTGGTGATCCACTCGATCCGGTCGGGACCGGTGTCGAAGTGCACCTTCCAGGCGTAGTTGTCGGCTTCCGTAACGGTCGTCGAGGTGAAGAAGGGCGCCGTGGGGGTCAGCGGAAAGGCCTGAGCGTCGATGAAGGGCGCCATCCACCGGGTAGTGTCCAGCAGGCTGGCAAGCTCCAGGACGTTGGGCAGGCGCCAGTCATCGCGTCCGCCGTAGCCCGAAGCCTCGCAGTGCTGCAGGGCGTCGTGCCAGCTCAGATTCCCCGAGGAAGAGTGCTGCCAGATCAGCCCGGACCGGGAGTCAAACACCACCTTATCACCGGGGCCGGTGTTGGCGAAGTAGAACCGTTGTCCCGGGTCGCCGACCGCCACATCGGTGACGCAGCGCACCCCTTTCACGTCCGTTTTGGCCTCGCCGGCAACCACCGCCCCGGTGACAAACGAAACCACCCACTCTTCGTCCTGCTTCTCCGCACGGATGTCTGCAGACCAGAAATCATGCTCAGGCATGCCGGGATAGCCGGACTTGACCTCCCCGTCGTTGTACTGGAGCAAGCTCATCAGTTCGTGGCTGGAAGGGAGGCGCCAGCCGGAGAAGCCGGCCCAATCACCAAGGCCGGCGCAGTGGCCCACAGCCTGGTCCCAGGTCAAGTCCTGGAACGAGTCCTGCCAGAGCAGTCCGGTCCAGCCGTCGGTGACGATCGGTTGGCCGGGCGTTTCTTCCCACGTGGCAAATCGGTCGGCGTCCCAGCCGGGTTTGTATTCGTCCAGCCCGTGCTGTCCGTCCTGGCCGCAGTAGGCAGTGAGCGCACACGGCGCCAACTCTGCTGTCCCCGGGCACTCTGCCATCGGCGCCTCATTGTCGAAGCAATCCAGTTGGCCGGAGTCGGGGACCCACACAAAATTGAATGAGCCCTGGTTGCACGGAAAAGCCGCGGTTCCACAGCCGAGGGGCACCTGGGGCAGGGGGCTGACTCCCACCGGGTGCCAATTCAATCCGGTCGGCAGCGGGTAGTCGCTGTTGCACACCCCCGCCGCCACGTTGCAGATCTGGAGACCCGGACATTTTCCGCAGTCGCCGGTGCACATGTCAGGCCCGCACTCCTTTCCTTCACAGTCTGGTGCGCATGTGCACAATCCCTCGATGCAGTGCGGGAATTGGGGATTGTCGCACTGCCCGCAGACCCCGAAGCAGCCGTCATAACCGCAGTCCACGCCCCCGCAGTCGGGCTCACAGTAGCATGTGTCATCGAGGCCGCAAGTCCACCCGGTGGGGCAACTTCCGCACGGCCCACCGCACCCATCGTCGCCGCACTCCTTGTCGTGGCAGTCCGGCAGACAGGTGCAGAAGCCTTCCAGGCACACGTCCTGGTCTCCCGCACATTCGCCGCAACTATCTCCGCACCCGTCGGGTCCGCACTCCAAACCGACGCAGGACGAATCGCAAATGCATGCGCCGCCGATGCACGAACTGAGATTGCCGGGGCAACTGCCGCACAGCCCGCCGCACCCATCATCGCCGCACTCCTTCCCCGCACAGTCGGGCTGACAATTGCAGGTGGGACAGATAGGCTGGCAGGGGCAAAGCTCCACCGGCCCCCAGTCGGAAGGGGGCTCATCGTCTCCCACCAGGTCGCTGCCGCCGTATCCCAACTGCCCGTATGCGTTGTCGCCCCAACAGCGAACCGTCCCCGCCTCGAGAATCGCGCAGGTGAAATAATCCCCGGCGACAACGCCGGTGGCGAGGCCGCCGACGTCGACCACACCGGCCGACACAGGTGGCTCGACGTTGCCCACAGGTTCCTCGTGGCCGTATCCCAACTGCCCGAACGCGTTGTCGCCCCAGCAGAGTACCTTGCCGGTGGTCAGCACCGCACACGTGTGGTAGGTCCCCGCCGCGATGTCTTTCACCAGCCCGCCCACGTCGACGTTTCCGGCGGAAGCGGGTTTTTCCTCGCCGCCGACGCCGCTGGTGCTTCCGTACCCCAGTTGTCCCTCCGCACCCAGTCCCCAGCAGATGATGTTGTCGGTCTCCAACAAGGCGCAGGTATGATAGTGACCGGCAGCTATCTTCCTGGCCGGTCCGCCGATTTCCACTGTGCCCGCACCCGCGGGCGTGCCGTCGAGGCCGATGCCGTCATAGTTGCCGTATCCCAACTGTCCATAGCTGTTGTCGCCCCAGCAGCGTACCTCTCCCTGCACGCCGAGGGCGCAGGTATGATAGAGGCCCAGTGCCAACTCCTTGACGTCGCCCCCAACGTCTACCTCATCCACTTCCCCGGGCTTCTCGCCGGCTCCGATATTGTCTGCATTTCCATAGCCGAGTTGACCGTGTTGGGCGAGGCCCCAGCAGCGGACTTTGCCGGAACTGACCACCGCACAGGAGTGATGTCCGCCCGCGGCGATGGAAGTCACCTGCCCGCCCAAATCAACCGCTGATACTTCACCCGGCGTCTCGGTATCCCCGATGTTGTCCAGGCTGGCCTGGCCGAGTTTGCCGAAAGAGCCGTCCCCCCAGCAGCGCACGTCACCGGAGTCCAGGAGTGCGCAGGTGTGGTGCAGACCGGCCGAAATCTGCGCGACCTTGCCGCCCAGGTCCAACTGCCCCCCTTCAGAGGGCAGCTTGTCCCCGGCCCCGCCAACGTGCTCGGTGTTTCCGTAACCCAGTTCGCCGGTAGAACCGAACCCCCAACAGTGCGCGGCTCCGTTCTCGTTCACCGCACAGGTGTGGTACCATCCTGCGGCCAGGGCGGTGACTCCCGGGCAGCAGTCCGTGCAAAGACCGGCGTTGCACGACTCACCCGGGGCGCAATCTCCGCAACTGCCGCCGCAACCGTCATCGCCGCACAGTTTTCCATCGCAGGATGGCATGCAGTGGCAATTGTAGTCAGCCCCACATATCTCACCCTGGTCACAACTTCCGCAGCTTCCTCCGCATCCGTCCAGCCCGCACGCCTTGCCTTCGCACTTCGGCTGACATACGCACTCCCCATCTGCGCAGGACTTCGGCGCGTTGCATTTGCCACAAGACCCGCCGCAGCCGTCGGGGCCGCACACCCGGTCCCCGCAGTCCGGCTCGCAACAGTCTTTGGGGCACGTGTCCGCCCACTCGGCGAGATGGGTGCACTCGGCGAAACAGTACCCGTCTCCGCAGAAGCCGCAGTCCTGGGGACAGGTCGAGTATGACTCGCTCCCCCCGCACTCGCAGTCTCCACAGGAAGCGGCGCAATCCTGGGGACAGACCTCAGGGTTCTCGCCGGGCTCGCACGTCGCATTGCCGCATTGGTACGGCTCGCAGTCGGCCGGACAATCGACAGGGTTTTCACCCGGCTCGCAGGTTAGATTTCCGCATTCCGAGGCCGCACAATCCTGGGGACAGGCCTCCGGATTCTCCCCGCACAGGCCCCCTTTGCACTGGCCGTCGCCGCAAATCCCGCAGCAGTCCTCCGGGCATTTGACCGGCCCCTCCCCCGGGTCGCACTGGCTGTTGCCACACTCCGCACAGTCGGTGGCGCAGGTCATGAGCTGTTCCACCCACCCTTCACCGCAACCCGCGGTCATGCAGGCGCCGTCTCCGCACCGGCAGCAGTCTTCCGGGCAGGTGAGTGCACTCTCGCCCGCAGCCACGTTGCACTCGCCGTCTCCGCACTGTTTTTCGACGTCAGGGGTAAGGTCTGTCCCGATAGTTTCCACCGTGTCAGCGACCGGTGTGACGTCCTCTGTGGAGGTAGTCCCTTCCTGGGAGCAGCCGGTGATCGCGACCGCCACCGCCAGGGTGAAGCGCCACACTCGCTCAGCTACTGACAAACACACTCTCCGTCTGTGCATTGTGGTGTCTGGCCGCCGCACTCCTTGACGCACGGAGTGCCGTCGGCAACGTTGTTCCACGCACAGCCCGCGCCCCCTGCGGAAACGCACAGGTCATTGGTACAGTCGTTGCCGTCGGAGCAGTCGGCAGGGCCGCCGCCCAGGCATTGGCCCTGGCTACAGGTGTCGTCCGCAGTGCACGGGTCGCCGTCGTCGCACGGGCCCTGGTTCTGGGTGTGTACGCATTTCTTTTCGAAGTCGTCGCACACGTCGTCGGTGCACGGGTCGCCGTCGTCACAGTCGGCCTCGTCGGGTCCGGGCACGCAAACTCCGTTGTCGCAGTAGTCACCGCTGGTGCACGGGAAGACAATGTCGCAGTCGGTGGCCGTGGTTGGAGTCCTTACACAATATGCTACTCCGGCATCGTCGTAGGCCCAATCGTTTTTGCTGCATGGATCCCAGTCGTTGCAGCAGTCCTGGGGGCAGCTCTGGATGCTCTCGTCGTGCTCGGGGCAGTTGCTGCAGTAGCTGTCGCCGCAAAACCCGCAGTCGATGGGGCACGAGGCGAACGACTCGTTGCCGTCGCACTTGCAGTCGCCGCAGCCGGCTCCGCAATCTTTGGGGCACGAATTGACATCCTCGCCCACTTCACATACGTTGTTGCCGCACGCCTGGTGGAGGCAGTCCTGGATGCAGACCACCGGGTTTTCGCCCGGTTCGCACACCTTGTTGCCACAGGCAAACGCGCCGCAATCTTCGGGGCACACCTGGGGGTTCTCCGCGTCCGGGCATTCGCCCCCCTTGCACAATCCGTCCCCGCACGCGCCGCAACAGTCCAGGGAGCATGATTGCCAGCCTTCGTTGCAGATTCCGTCACCGCAGGTGGCGCAGTCGGCCGGGCACGACGCCGAAGTCTCGGCGCACTGATACTCGAGCCCGTTGCACACCCCGTCCCCGCACAGACAGCAGTCTTCTTTGCAGTTGGTCTGGTTTTCGCCGCACTCCGGAGAGCAGGTGTTGTCTCCACACTTGCAGCAGTCTTCAGCACAGACATCTGTGTCCTCGCCGCAGATCTCGAGGCAGACACCATCCCCGCAACTGCAGCAGTCGCCCGGGCAGCCCACGTTGCTCTCGCCGCACTGTTTCTGGCAGATGTCGTCACCACACTCCGCTTCGTCACAGTTGACCGGCGTCGTTTCCCCCTCTCCGGGAATGTCGGCAGGTGGCGCGGCATCCTGAGCGACCTGAGCCTTGAAACCCGCCTCGATGCAGCCCGGCAGAGCCGGCGCCAGGAAAGCGGCGAGGAGCAGCAGGCGAAATATGGTTTCCATTGCTTTTCCCATGGCTACCACCCCCAGTTCACGGTAACGCCGGTCACCCCCGGCCCCAGCAGGGGACGGAGGGCTGTTGTTGAGCCGGATTTGTCGTCAATCGAAAGGAAGATAATCGAAGCTGCGGTGGCTGCCCCTCCCACACCCCACAGGACCCAACTCGAGGTTACCCATGGGGCGACTTCGTCGTCCCTTCTGGCATCATAGGCGTTGTTCGCCTTGTCGGCCTCTTCCTGCGACATGGGGCCGGGATAGAGTTTCTCATATTCGTCATCCAGGTCGGACTGGTTTCCGCCGGCCACAAGATATGTCACAGTCCCCCCTACGAGGCAGGCGACGCCGCCGCCCAGCATCACGTATTTCCACGTGTCGCTTCCTCCGGTCGCGGACGTTCCCACGCCCGGTCCGGGGCCCGCAGTGCTCGCCGGTTTCATAGCCACCGGCACTTTGACTTTGTCGCCGGGGCCCAGGGTCAGCGGTTGGCGGAACTCCTCAAACCCTTTTTTGCGGACAGTAAGGGTGTACTTGCCTCGTCGCTTTAGCTTTATCCGGGCGATTCCCGCTTTGGTCGCCACCCGGGTCTTGTTCACCAGAACTTCGGCGCCTTCGGGCAGTCCTTCCAACTCCAGTGTGGCCGGTCCCGGTTCGGGATCGAGGCCGAGGGTTACCGTACCAGCGGCGGGGCAAGTGATGTCGAATTGTTTGAACACCGGCTTCCGACCTTTTCTTGTTGCTTTTGCCACATGGGGCCCATTGCCCACCCACCAGGTCAGCTCCTGGGGAGGAATGGGCACATCTACGCCGTCTACGACGAGGCTGTCCGGTGCGGCGCCGGCGGAGAATCTTACCGGGCAGCGCCCGGCCTTCTTCAGTTCGTCTTCTGCCTCACCACGCCAGGCCTGGAGTTTGGCGTCGTCCTTCTTGTGCTTCAGCGCCTGGTCGAGGTGGTACCAGGCCAGGTTGAGCCGGCCGGTGGTCTGCTGTGCGCGGCCAAGGTTCTTCTGGATCGCTGGCCGGGCGTTGGCGGGCGCCTCGACGAGCAAGCGGTTCCAGATTTCAATCGCCTCGTCCAGCTTGCCTTCTCCCACCAGGCGGATGGCGCGGCTGTTCTCCGCGGTGAGGTCTTTTTCCCCCGGACTCCCCTGGGCGAGGGCGTCCGAGAGCCCGCCGGCAGAGAGCAGGCCCAACATCAAAGTGAGTTGTAAGAACTTCATGGGGTCCGGTTCCCTCCTTCTATCTGCCGCCGGGGTTAGACTCCGGGAGGCAGCTCTTCAAACTCGGTGGCTGACTTCGGGATCTCCTCGAAGTCTCCAGCCCCCGGTTTTGTCGTCGAATCAGGTTTCGGGTCTGTCCCCTCTTTCGGGTCCGCCGGTTTGCCCGGTATTTCCTCGGGCTTGGAAGGTCTGTCCCCGCTCTTTTTGCCGGCTTTACCACCGGCAGACTGGTCCTTTGGACGGTGTGACTTCTCGGGCGGGCGGTGCTCCTTCGGCTTCTTTTCGGTGAGGTCTGTCCCCGGGGTTGTGGCGTCGGCGCCGGTGCGGGTGTCAACTACTTCGGTGTCGGGCGTCGGCCCGGCAGCTACGTCCGGAGTGGCTTGCACCTCGTCGGCTGTAGAAGTGATGTCGTTGGGGACAGACCTTGCTTCCGGCCTGACGTCTGTTGTCGGAGCGGGGGTGTCGGACGTGCTGCTGTCGCTTTCTGTAGTGTCGGCGGTCTCAGTCCTGATATCCGGGGTCGGCGTCAGGTCCTCGGGCGTTGGAAGGGCGTTCCCCGGAGTGGTGCCGGAATCGGCCGTCACGTCGGCCTTACCGCCGGCGCCACCGAGGAATCCGCCTGAGGCGAAGACCACCAGCAGGACCAGCACCACGAGGCCGGCGCCCAGGCCCGCCCACAAGCCGTTCCTTGATGGCTTGATGCCGGCGCCGAGGAGATCATTTGAGAACTGGGTGCGTTTTCCTATCGGCGGCTCTGCGGTGGCCTGCTCTGCTTCCGTGGGGGTGGCCATGCGCCATTCGCTGCTCGCAGCTTCGGCCGGGGCATCTTCGGTTTCCTCAAACTCGAAGGCTTCGCCGTCGTCGCCGTCCAACCCGGGTACCTCCATCGAGGTTTCCTGTGCCCGGCGTTTCCGTTCCGCGGTGGACAGGTCGAGATAACCTTCGGTCCCTTGCATTCTTTCGCCCGCCAGGATCCCTTCCAGTTGCGTTGCGACCGCCTCGATGGTCTGAGGTCTGTCCCCCGGTTCTTTGGCCATCATGCGGTCAACCAGTTCGATCATCCTGGCAGGCACTTCCACTGATGGATTGACCTCGGTGATGGGTGTGGGCTCTGTCCCCAGGTGATGAAGGAGAATCCGCACCGGTGTGCTGGCTTTGAACGGCGGCTTGCCGCACAAGCTTTCGTAGAGCACAACTCCCAACGAGTAGATGTCGGAACGGTGGTCGAGCTCCCTGCCGGCCGCCTGCTCGGGGCTCAGGTACTCGGGGGTGCCGCAGATCATGCCGTCTTTGGTGAGACCCTGGGCCGAGGCGGCTTCAGCTATCTTGGCGATGCCGAAGTCCACTACCTTGAGCACTTCCCGGTCCCCCGGGCAGATCATGAAGTTCTCAGGTTTCAGGTCCCGGTGCCAGATGCCTGCGGCGTGAGCTTCCTTCAACGACTCGCACGCTTGAAGCATGAGCATCGCGGCCCTCGCCCAGTGCATCACCTCTTCCCGTGACAGAATGCGGGCCAGCGTCTGGCCGTCAAGGTATTCCATGACCAGGTAGAGCAGGCCGTCGCTGGTCACACCAAAATCGTGGACCGTGACCGTATGCTGACTTTCCAGTTTGGCGGATGCCTTGGCCTCCAGCAGGAACCGCTTGACCGCGGTTTCTTCCGACGCCAGATCCCGGCGCAGCACTTTCACCGCGACGATGCGATCGATGTATTCGTGTTTCGCCCGGTAGACCTGGCCCATTCCGCCCACTCCGATGGGGCCGAGCACGCGGTATCTTCCGTCGAGAATCTTGCCGGTGAGGTCATCTCCGGGAAGGATGATGAGCTGCCGCTGGCACACGGGGCACGTTTCAAGGCCGGCGTCTCTATCCTGCAGACAACCGGGGCAGTATTTTTTGGCTTGCTGCGCCATCAGTTCCACGTCCGTCTATGTAGTCCCATCCGTAGATTACCTGAAGCTTTAACGGTCAGCAAAATTGTCTACTTAAATTTAAAGAACAGCCGCCTCTATACACAACTCCCGTCCTGGCAGATGGAGAATTCCCGGGGCGCTTGTCGCCCCCTCAATTAAAGGGGCGTTCACGAAGGTTTCGCAGGTGCAGGGCTTCCGATGAACAGGCACAAGCATAGACGCGTCACAGTCGGGAGCAATGGCCGGATGAGTTGTGCGGTCATGCCGGTCATTTCTTCCCACCCGTTCCAGGCTCGAATCCGAGCGTATTGGGTACTGCAACTTCCTGCAATTCCTCTCATCCGATCAATTGTGCAATCAAATCTCTTGCGGCGCGACTCGCGTGTACGCATTCTGCTTCTGCAAAACCGTTATTTACACGGAATTGATGAAGAAGCGTCGTGCAACTGTTTTTGGGGGAGGTGTTGCCGTGAAAGCTATTAGTTGGAGAATGCGAACCTGGTTGGTTGTTTCCCTTCTGTGTACCCTTGCCG
>CAZVFX010000055.1:0-46359 GCA_964626565.1 uncultured Myxococcales bacterium | reverse complement strand
GGCTCTTTCCGGTGTAGACGTTGAGCACCGACGCACTCATCGCCTGTATCGGGTCTTCAGGCTGAGCCTCCGAAGGCTCAGCCGCCCGGGCCGAGATCACCGCGGCCTCAGCGTTGGAAACCTCGCGCCCGACCTCCGGCCTCGCCGAACTCGCCTTCTCAGGTTTGGCCACCGCCTCTGCCGGCGCAGGAACCTTCGGTGCGGCCTCAGGGGCCGCCGCAGCTACAACGGGTGCCGCCTCAGCCTCTACAGGCGCCGTCTGGGCCTTTTCGGACGCAGCCGGCTGGGGGGGGGCACTCTCCGCAGACGGGGCTGGCTCCTTTTCGCCACCGGGTCCCTCGGCTCGACCACAGCCGCCCACCAATGAGACCCCCAGCACCAAGATAGCCGAGACAATACGCAAATTGGGAACGTGCATGTGAGATTCCTCCTTCACAATCCTATGGATATTGTGGCATATTTCTGGACTCTAGCATGGTGCGAAGTGGAATTCAATGTGAGCCTCTGGTAGTTGGCCAGAATGTCCGATGGTTAGCAACCGACTAGCTCGTCAGCGGGTCATCCATTCCTCCGCTACCCCCGGCCACTGATGTTTGTGGCTCAAAATAAGATTGTGATTGCCTTCATGGAGAAAGGTCTCCACCCGAGCACCTGCTTCCTGCAGCGCCCACTCCGCATCGAGGAGTCCTTCCAGCTTGAACCGGCCATCCTCGTCTCCCAGCAGGACAAGGAACCGAGCCCCCTCCTCATGGGGTTTCACTGCCAGGTAGCCGGACAGCAGCACGTACCCCGCCAGTCTGCGGGCGAACCCGGGAAGAGAACTCATGTGCGCCGCCCCCACAGCACCGTTTGACAATCCCAGCAGAAAGACCCGCTTTCGGTCAACCGCAGTTGGCAGATGCTTGTCGATCACAACGGCGACGATCCGAATGCCGGCAGGAGACCACCAACGGGCCTCTAGATCCAGGGCCGGGGCAACGATCACGAACTTGCGCCCCAGTCCCGACTCCACCATCACGTTGAGATATGCCCCAAGCAAGCCTCCGAAGCCGTGAAGAAATATGACGCACGGATGAGGTCCTGCTCCCGCCGGTTCCCAGACGAAGTACCGGAGCGATTCCGGAGTGGAGCGGACCATGATCGGGGTCGGCAGCCCTTCCAGGAGGCGGGAGGCTTGAAGCAAACGGTTCTCTTCCTCGACCAACGCTGCAAACTCGGCGGCCCGGTCGGGGTCGACGACGCCGGTAAGTGCGGCCCACGCTGAACCCAATCCTGCGAGTCCGGCCTCACCGACCAGCCGCAGCGCACCAGGGCGGCCGGTCGCACATTCTCCCCCAACGCAGAAGCGCATGAATCCGGAAGTCCCGGCCGGGACCGGTTCGCTGCTCACCAAACTAAATTGCTCAACAGTAGGCTTGTCCCCCGAATACTGCTGCCGGCCTCCCGCCTCGTGCTGCCACTGCCACAATATCCACACTCCACCGCACACAATTACCACAGCAACCGGCAAAGTAACCCACCGCAAAGAACACCTTCCCAATTAGCGCTCTATCCGTCAAAAAACAGCGCACCCGAACCCCGGCCAGGTGCCTATTGACTACTCTGGCCTAGTCCGGAGGCAATCGCAAAGATCGTCCGCGGCCTGTCCAACGCGTCCAGCGAGGCCCCGCAGGTTGGCCGACAGCTCATCCATTTCGTGCGCCCGGTGGGCATCGTTCGCCGCCCGGAGACCTACGAAGGTCCGCTCAGCATCAAGCACCAGCGATTCCAAGGCGGGCACCCCGTTCTCAAGGCACCGGGTGCCGTCCCAATCCGAGGACGACCGGGCGCGCCGTAGGGCTGCGTCGACGCGGCCCCGGTGTCGACGAATATCCTTGATCGCAGCAGTCCCTAGCCCAAATGGATCAGGAGACTCCCCGGCAGCGTCCGCCACAACACCTCCCGTATCGAAGTCGGCTGATCCCGCAGCCACCGGCAACGACTTCCGTTCTTCCGGAGGCAAGGACTCCTCTGATACCGGTGGGGCGACTTGATCCACCGGCAACTTGCTACCCCAGGTCTCCAAGAAGTACGCAGCGAAAGCAACAACCGCAGCTGCCAGCAGCACCAGGGCAAGAACGCGAACTCTGCTTCGTCGCTCCGCCGGCCCATGAGGATGATCCTGCTCGAAATGCTCTTCGTCAGTACAAGCCAGCTCAGTCTCAGAATCGGGTTCTCCGCCCATGAGGGGCTCCGTCACCCGAAAGGCGCTTTCATTCTCACTCTGCTTGACCTGTTCCGGCCCAGCCCGTACCCCGTGCTCCAGAAGCTGCTCCAACAGATCCCGGACCGCGGCGGCGCTGACCGGACGGTCGTAAGGCTGTTTGGCAAGCAACCCCGTGACCAGACGCTCCAGCGCCTGCGAAACGCCAATCGCAGGCAAACAACGCGAGAGCGGCACCGGAATCTCCCTAATGTGCTTCATAAGCAGCACCCCCGGGCTGCCACCAGCAAATGGGGGCTTGCCGGCCAGCATCTCGTACAACACGACCCCAAGGGAATACAGGTCGCTGGCCGGGCCAACCACCGCCCCGGACGCCTGCTCCGGGCTGACATATTTCGGCGTGCCGCAGACCATCCCGGAAGGCGTGAGAGTATTACCGTCCTCCCCTGTGAGAATTTTCGCGATCCCGAAGTCCAGCACTTTCCCCGTTTCCCTGCCATCAAACTCAGCGAGAATTATGTTGTCGGGTTTGAGGTCTCGGTGGACCACGCCCCGCTCGTGGGCGTCTTCTAACGACCGGCACACATCGGCGGCGATCCTCACAGCCCTCTCGGGCGCTAAGGAACCGCTCTCGTCTATTTCCCTGCCTAGGGACACTCCCGGCACGTATTCCATCGTATAGAAAAGGAGGCCGTCCGACGTGGCTCCAAAATCGTGAACGACGACACTGTGTCGACTTGTCAGCCGACTAGCCGCACGGGCCTCCGTGAAGAAGCGACGAACAGCGACAATGTCCTGCACCAATTCGGGCTTCAGCACTTTCAGCGCTACGTCCCGCTTGATATACCGCTGCGAAGCCCTATAGACGGTCCCCATTCCGCCGGCGCCAATACGCCCCTTTATCTCGTATTTGTCCTCTACGAACTCGCCTATCTGAGCGTCGCGGGCAGGGAACGCCACCAGTGTATCACCATGCGCACTGCAGGTATGGACAATGTCCGGCACCACGCTGAAACACTCGCAACAGTATTTCTTGCTCTCATTTTCCATCATTACGCCATTCGAGCGAGTTCGGACCGCCACCAAGGCAGAGTGAAAGGACGGCCCGGGTGCTGCCAACTGGTCGTTCAGTGACTATAGCACGCGGAACTGGTCGAAGGAAGTCCCTGACGAACGGAGATATGCCGCTGCTGAGACAGTGGCGGCCGCGAACAGAGGAGCAGCCGAACTCAGCTACCTCACAAACATCCTCAGCGGCGAATCGGAACCCCACGGGTGGTGGCCCCACCCTTCCTGGATGAAGGAAGAGCCCAAGGGCTCATCCAGGGGACAGCCCTGGTTGTTGTTGGCGCTCCAGGACGGCCCCGGCGCCTCTTCGTCGGTAGAACACGGGCTCGCACCGCCGTCCCAGTCGCCCACATTAATGTATAGATTGGTATTGCACAGTTTGCCGTCGGCAAGGTTGCCTGCGGTCATGGCCCACTCGTACACGGTGCCGGGGCCGCAGTTGATAAAGGGAATCGCATCCTGGAACGCAAAGTAACCCAAAGAGTCATCCCCCACATTGTCGTACTGTGCCCACTCGCCGTTGCCGTTGGTGAATAGAAGGTCTGCGAACTTCACGGTCAGAAACGACTCGCCCTTGTAGTCGGACGAAATACTGGGAGCCCCAAATGTCGACTGGTCCCGAATGTTGGTCTGGCTGAAACCCGCTGCCCAAGCGTTGGTGGCAATCAATGTCCAGCCACCGTCCGCGGAATCCATATCGCAGTAGACGGTGAACGAACCCTCACCGCCCGCACCGTCCGGGTCGATGGTGTAGTTGCCGCTGGGCTGGGCCGGAGCCTGTTCGTTGATCTCCTTGCACGACGCCAGGATACAACCTGTATCCGCATCGTCGACCAGATCATCGCAGTCATCATCCTGCCCGTTGTAGCAGTTTTCATCCATACTCGGCCCCACCAACGGGTCGAGAGGCTCGCAGTCCACCAGGTCCGGATCGCCGTCGCCATCGTCATCGTCGTCCATGCAGTCGGCCACGCCGTCGAAATCGGTATCCGGGAAGCCGTTGTCCACACTTCCCTCGCAATCGTTGTCCAGACCGTCGCATTCCTCGACGTCGGCGCCCGCCCATTCATCGCAATCCTGAGGAACACCACCGACACAGTTGTCCACGGTGTGGACGCACTCGCCCAGACCGCACGTGGTCATGCCCAGACCGTCATCCACCTGACCGTTGCAGTCGTTGTCCAAACCGTCGCATACTTCGTCCGACACCTCGCCGGGAACACACTCCTGCGGGACCCCTTCCACGCAGTTCTGGACCGTGTTGAAACACACGCCCTGGCCGCAAGCCGTGGACCCTAACTCCTCGTCGACACTGCCGTCGCAATCATTGTCCTGCCCGTCGCAAATCTCAGGGGACAGACCTTCCAGCGGATTGCAGACCTGCGGCAGTCCGCCGGCGCAGTTGTCCACGGTGTGCTCACACACGCCGAAGCCGCAGGTGGACGAGCCCAAATCCTCGTCCGTCTGGCCGTCGCAGTCATTGTCCGCACCGTCACAAGTCTCCACACCAACCCCTTCCCAGGCATCGCAGGTTTGTGCAATGCCACCGGCGCAGTTGTTCACGGTGTGGAGACAAACTCCGAGCCCGCAGGTCGTTGACCCGAACTCCTCATCAATCTGCCCATCACAGTCGTTATCCAGGCCGTCGCACTCCTCTGCCCCTGAGCCGGCAAGCGGGTCACACTCCACCAACTGCCCAGCCTCACAAGCATCAGAAATGTGGAAGCAGACCCCGACCCCGCAACTCACGAACCCGGTGTCCTCGTCCACCAAACCGTCGCAGTCGTTGTCCACCCCGTCACATTCTTCTACACCAACACCCTCCCATGGATCGCAGGCCTGAGAGGCACCACCGACGCAGTTGAGCACTGTATGGACACACTGCCCCTTGCCGCAGGTGGTGCTGCCCTGCCCCTCGTCGACCTGGCCGTCGCAGTTGTTGTCCTGCCCGTCACATTTTTCAACCGCCCCACCATGCACGTCCGGGTCGTTGGGCGCGCAGTCCGAATCGTCCGGATCCCCGTCATTATCGTCGTCAAGGTCGGTACAGTCTTTCAGCCCGTCGAAGTCTTGATCGTTAAAACCTTCGTCGGTGAGGTAGTCGCAGTCGTTGTCCACGCCGTCGCACACCTCCTCCGCCCCCGGGAAGACCAACGGATTATCGGGGGCACAGTCCGCTGCATCCGCGACTCCGTCACCGTCTTTGTCGTCCTCGCACGCATCCCCCAGTCCGTCGCCGTCGGAGTCCGCCTGATCAACGTTGGCCACCAACGGGCAGTTGTCGTCGTCGTTGATCGCACCGTCGCCGTCAAGGTCGCCGTCGCAGTCGTCGCCCAACCCGTCCCCATCCACATCCCCCTGCATCGGGTTTTTCACACCAACACAGTTGTCCGCGTTGTCGGGGATGGCGTCTCCGTCCGCGTCCGCGTCGCAGGCGTCCCCAACCCCGTCCCCGTCAAGGTCCTCCTGCCCGGCGTTTTGCACACCAACACAATTGTCCGCGCTATCGACCACGCCGTCACCGTCGGTGTCGTCATCCTGGCAGTCGGCAACGCCGTCCTGGTCAAGGTCGGGGAAGCCGTCGTCGACTTCACCGTCGCAGTCGTTGTCCTGGCCGTCGCACAACTCGTCGGCGCCGGGAAAGGAGAGCGGATCCAGAGGTGCGCAGTCCGCCTCGTCAGAAATACCGTCGTTGTCGTCATCGGCGTCCACACAATCTTTGTAGCCGTCGAAGTCGTTATCCTTAAAACCCTCGTCCACCAACAGGTTGCAATCGTTGTCTTTGCCGTCGCACACTTCTGCCGCGCCCGGGTAGACTTCGGAGTTCTTCGGCGCGCAATCGGCCTCGTCCGGAATCCCGTCGTCGTCGTCATCCGCGTCGCAGGCGTCACCGAAGTTGTCCGCGTCAAAATCCTCCTGCGCCGGATTCTTCACGCTGACACAGTTGTCCACGCTATCGAAAATGCCGTCTCCGTCCGCGTCATCGGTGAGGCAGTCCGCCTCGCCGTTACCATCGGTATCTGCGAATCCCTCGTCCACCTGCCCGTCGCAGTCGTTGTCCAACCCGTCGCACAGTTCGGGCACCGCATCCGCCCCCACACACTCAAGCTTTCCGCCGTCGCACTCCTCCACCCCGGGGCATGCCCCGTGAGGGGTAACCACCAGGCAGCCTGCGCCACTGGTTTCCTCGTCGACGTCACCGTCGCAGTCGTTGTCCCCACCGTCGCACACCTCTGCCGCGGGAATGGAAGCCGTACAATCGGTGAGACCGGACGCCATGCAGCTCCTCTCCCCAAGGCATACTCCCCACTCGTTCTCGACAAAGCAGTCGGTAGAAGCGTTAGCATCCACATACCACTGCTTGCACTCGCATTCGCCGTCCTGACGCACGCACTGCTCCGACACGCCGCCGGACACGTCTGCTGCCTCTTCGCAAGCGTATCCGGAAGGACAACCATCGCCGCACTCCCCACCGCAGAAGTTTCCACCTTCCCCGTAGTCGATACACGCCTGGCCCGCGTCAACACCGTTGGTCCAGCAGTCCGCGTTGGCCACGCACGGCCGGCAAAGGTCGACAAAGGTCGGCACGCACACATAGACCTGGTCGGGCAGACTGGGAGTGTGCAGCACGCAAGCCCAGTCGAACGGGCACTCTTCCTGGCAGACCTGGGTGCACTGCATCCCGTCCCCGGTCTGGACGCAATAGCCATCGTTGCACTCGCTTCCCGATTCGCAGGGATACCCCGCCTCGCCCGGCTCAGGCACAAAGCCAACATCGGGAAGATCCAGCGGGCCGATTTCCAACTCAAATGCCACCTCGAGAGGCAGTTCGGCAAAGAGGTCCAAACCGGTGTCGAATTGCTCTTCCCCGGTATCGACACCAACGTCCCCCTCGCCCACGTCCAGTACCACCGCAGTTCCTCCCTCGGAACCGCAGGCTACGGCGAAAACCGCCGCCAGAATCAAGCCCGTCAAACGCATGTTTGCCTCCTACCGCACGAAGATCCAGATCCGTTCCGGATCCAGGGACTCGTCGTTGTTGTTGAACGGCGTCGTGAAGAAGTGGTCTTTGGATCCGGACTGCAACCACCCTTTGCCGGTGACAAAGTCCTCATAGCAATCCAGGTTGTTGCACTGAATTGCCGGTGGATAAGTCCCCTTGATGTTGGTCTCCCAAGACTGCCCGATACCTTTAAGGCCAGCGCCGGTGCCCACCGCTTCTTCGCTAGTACCTGCGAATGCCAGGATCGCGGCGTCGGACGCGCCGTCTCCCGGCGGGGTCAGCGAACAATGGCCGCCCCAGTTTCCGTCAACCGCGTTGATTATCATGTTGCGGTTGAGAGAAGCAACGGAAGCGGACTTGACCGGCAGGGTGGCCGCTCCGTCCCCCCACGAGTTGCAACCGCCGGGCACCTCGTCCATCAGGCGCTGCAGCAGCGTCTTGTCGTTGAGCCCGGTCCACACACCCCATACCCCCTCGCTGGTTTTCACCGCCAGTTCGGAGCCCTTCAACTTGCTGTACGCCATCGACTTGTAGTCGCTCACCAGGTCCGGGTCGTCCTTGACCAGGGAGTCCGCGTCCTTCCACGCCGAAAAGATGGTACCGGTCATGGACCAGTTCAGGGTGTTGTCCACGTTGGAGAGGGTAGCTACCAGCGTCCACCCCCCACCGTCCAGCTCCATCTCGCAGTACGCGTTAAAATGCTCTTCGCCCCCTTGACCGTCAACGTCCAGGACAAAGACGCCGCTCTCCACGCCCGGGTTACCCACCAACTCATTGCAGGACAGCACCGCGCAACCCTCGTCCACTCCGTCCGCACAGTTGTCATCCACGCCGTTGTGACACACCTCGTCCGCGCCGTGATTCACCGCCGGGTCCAGGGGGGCACAGTCGTCGTCGTCGGGGTCTCCATCGTCGTCATCGTCCGGGTCGATGCAATCGGCATCCCCGTCCCCATCAGTGTCGACGAACAACTCGTCCACCAACCCGTCGCAGTTGTTGTCCAAACCGTCACAATCTTCAGGGGACAGACCTTCCAACGGGTTGCAGATTTGAGGGATACCGCCGATGCAGTTATCCACCGTATGTTCACAAACTCCGAGGCCGCACGTGGTGGTACCCAGCTCCTCGTCCACCTCGCCATCACAATCGTTGTCCACTCCGTCGCACCCTTCGGCCACCTCACCCTCGAAGGGGTCGCACGGCCCGGGCAAGCCGTCGACACAGGCGGGAGCCACGTGGGCGCATGCGCCCAAGCCACATGACACAAATCCCAGGTCATCATCTACGAAGCCGTCGCAATCGTTGTCCAGGCCGTCGCATATTTCGAGTTCAACGCCCTCCGCTGGATCACAGGCCTGGGGGATACCACCAACGCAATTGCTCACCGAGTGCTCGCACTCCCCTTTGCCGCAGGTTGTGGTCCCCAACTCCTCGTCCACTTCCCCATCACAATCGTTATCCCCCCCGTCACATATCTCTACACCAACACCCTCCCAGATATCGCAGACCTGAGGGATGCCACCAATGCAGGAGGCCACCGTGTGCTCGCACTGCCCGAGACCGCACGTCACAGTGCCCAACTCCTCGTCAAAAGGCCCGTCGCAGTCGTTGTCCTTCCCATCGCATATTTCTACGCCAGAACCCTCCATGTCATCGCAAACCTGAGGGATGCCGCCGACGCAGTTCTGAACTGTGTGGAGACAGACGCCCAGGCCGCAGGTGGTGGTTCCCTGGTCCTCATCGACCAGCCCGTCACAGTCGTTGTCCAACCCGTCGCATTCTTCAAGCTCAACACCCGCCCATGGATCGCAGACCTGCAGCGAACCACCGACGCAATCAGGCACCGTATGGGTGCACAATCCCTTGCCGCAGGTAGTGGTCCCCTGGTCCTCGTCCACCTGCCCGTCACAGTTGTTGTCGACCCCGTCACATTCTTCAACCGCCCCAACATGCACATCCGGGTCCAGCGGGGCACAGTCCGAGTCGTCCGGATCTCCGTCATTATCGTCGTCAAGATCGGTACAGTCTTTGAGCCCATCGAAGTCTTGATCGTTAAAACCTTCGTCGGTGATGTAGTCGCAGTCGTTGTCCACGCCGTCGCACACCTCTTCAGCCCCCGGGAAGACCAACGGATTATCGGGCGCACAATCCGCTGCATCCGCGACTCCGTCGCCGTCTTTGTCGTCCTCGCACGCATCCCCCAGTCCGTCGCCGTCGGAGTCCGCCTGATCAACGTTGGCCACCAACGGGCAGTTGTCGTCGTCGTTGATCGCACCGTCGCCATCCAGGTCATCGTCGCACGCGTCGCCCAGTCCGTCCCCGTCAAGGTCCAACTGCTGAGTGTTTTTTACACCAACACAATTATCCGCACTGTCGGGGATGGCGTCGCCGTCCGCGTCGCCGTCGCAGGCGTCCCCAACCCCGTCGCCGTCAAGGTCCTCCTGGCCATCGTTGGCCACTGCGGGGCAGTTGTCGTCCACGTCAGCGACCCCGTCGGCGTCCTTGTCATCGTCGACGCAGTCCGCACTGCCGTCGCCGTCCAGGTCAGCAAAGCCCTCATCGACGTCGGTATCGCAGTCATTGTCCAGGCCGTCGCACAGTTCGTTGGCCCCCGGATAAACAAGCGGGTCCAACGGTTCGCAGTCGATTTCGTCGGCGACGCCGTCGTTGTCATCATCCAAGTCCAGACAATCCTTCAGACCATCGAAGTCGTTATCGTTAAAACCCTCGTCAGCCACCAGGTCGCAGTCGTTGTCCTTGCCGTCGCACAGCTCCTCCGCACCGGCATAGACTTCGGCATCTTTCGGGCTGCAGTCTTCCTCATCCGGGACCTTGTCGTCATCGTCATCCACGTCACAAGCGTCTCCGAAATTGTCCGCGTCGAAGTCATCTTGAGCCGGGTTGTAGGCCAGAGGGCAGTTATCCTGACCGTCCACCAGGCCGTCTCCATCCTTGTCATCAGTGAGGCAGTCCGCCGCCCCGTCCCCGTCGGTATCTGCGAACCCCTCGTCGACATCTCCGTCGCAATCGTTGTCCAGACCGTCGCAGACTTCGGGTTCAGCCTGTTCCCCCGAGCAAACCATCTCCCCTTCCTCGCACTTCTCAGCCCCGGGGCAGGTGCCCACTTCGTTCACCAGCAAGCAAACCCCACCGCCGGTGTCCTCGTCTACGTCTCCGTCGCAGTCATCGTCCGCCCCGTTGCACATTTCCTCAGCCGGAGCCGATGCCGAGCAAGGTGCAAGGCCTTCAGCCAGACATTTGCGTTCCCCCGCACACGACCCCCACTCATTCTCAATCAGGCAAGAGGTGGTCGCGCCCGCGTCCACGTACCACTGTGTGCACGCACATTCCCCCTCAAGGAGCGCGCACTGCTCCAACACCGCGCCGGTAACGTCCTCCACCTCCAGGCACTCGTAACCACTTGGACATTCTTTGCCTCCCCCTGCACCCACTTCGCAGGCTGCGCCACAGTAATTTTCACCCGCCCCGTACTGCACGCACGACTGCCCTGCATCGACCCCGTTGGTCCAGCAATCGGCGTTGGCCATGCAAGGCCGGCACAGGTCCACGAAGGTAGGCATGCAAACGTACACCTGATCGGGCAGGCTGGGCGTGTGCAGCACGCAGGCCCAGTCAAAGGGACACTCCTCCTGACAAGCCTGGGTGCAGAGCATTCCGTCTCCGGTCTGGATGCAATAGCCTTCCAGGCAGTCGGCCCCCGATTCGCAGGGGTACCCCGCCTCTCCCGGCTCCGGTACGAAACCGAGGTCGGGGAGGTCCAACGGCATCAACTCAAACGCGTCCTCGGGAGGCAGCTCCGCCGGCAGGTCAAGCCCGATATCTTCCGGCGACAGGTCCACGCCTGCGTCGACTCCGAAGTCGGCCGAGCCGACGTCCTCGATTACTGCAGTTCCAGTTCCGGAGCCGCACGCGGCGGCGAGCAGCGCGGCCAACAAAAGACCAGTTATACGCATGTTTGCCTCCTCTTCAGCCGCGCCCGCGGCCTACCTCACAAACAACTCCATCCGATACACACCGATATCTTCGTTGCTGCTCTCCTGGTCGGAGCACAGGCGCGCCTCCAGGTCAACCGCGGTTGCCTCTCCCAGCTCCTTCTGGAACCAGGGCAAATCCGCGGGATTGCAGCAGGTGTTGCCCGACGGGCAGCCTTCTCCGTCGAACAACGGGTCGTCGGTGTACCACTGGTCCTGCCAATCCCCGCTGTTGCCCGACTCGCAGTAGTAGTCCGTGCCGACAAACCCCGGTGCGGAACCACCGGGAGTTTTGGAACACGGGCAATTGTAATCGGGGAAATTGCCGTCTTCGCTGATCCCCACTGCGTACGTCCACACGTGGGTGCGCGGCGACCCGTAAGTTATTGAGACCCCGTCCACATAAGGCCCGCCGATGTTGTAGGGATTGTAGTTGTGAAACGCATCCATGGAGTTGTACTGGTAGGCCAACAAATACCCTCGCACCTCCTGGTACGAGATGCCCCAGGCCCCGAAATGGGCGGACCGGCAACCGAAATTGGTTGACCGGTGGCACGCCTGAGGGCCGCCGTGATACACCCAGTCGCCGGGGCACAAGCCGTTGGCCTTGGCGTCTAAATCAACCACCCGGGTCCAGCCGCCCCCGTTGGACTCCATGTCGCAATAGACTTCCACCGCCGGATCGCCCCCTTCACCGTCCGGATCGATCATGTAGTTACCGGAACCAAGGCCAGGGGACGCAGCCAACAGTTCCTGGCAATCGGCGTACAGGCAACCTTCGTTGATTTCGCCGTCGCAGTTGTCGTCGACGGGCGTCCCACAGGCTTCGCCCTGCCCGGGATTGACGTCCGCGTTATCATCCGCGCAATCCCCAAACTGGACGGCATCATACGGGTCCGCGTCCTGGCACATGCACTGGGTGTCGCCTTCCACGCCCCAGCCGTCGCTGTCCCCGTCCAGGTAATAGTCGACGCAGTCATCAGCCCCGTCCTCATCCACTTCACCATCGCAGTTATCATCGAGCCCGTTACATTCCTCTACACCGGAACCCTCCATGGCATCACACTCCTGTGCGATACCCCCGACGCAGTTGTCCACCGTGTGCTCGCACACCCCCAGGCCGCAGGTGGTTTGTCCCAGCTCCTCATCAATCTCACCATCGCAGTCGTTGTCCAAACTGTCACATATCTCTACACCAACACCCGCCCAGGCATCGCAAACCTGAGGGACGCCACCCACGCAATTGTCCACGGTATGCTCGCAAATACCGAGGCCACAGGTGGTAGTCCCCAACTCCTCGTCGACTTCGCCGTCGCAATCGTTGTCGAGCCCATCGCACTCTTCGAGACCAGCACCTTCCATTGCATCGCAGACCTGGAGGATACCGCCGACGCAATTGGCCTGGGTGTGCTCGCACAAGCCAAACCCGCAAGTTGTGGCCCCCAACTCTTCGTCCGTCGACCCGTCGCAGTCGTTGTCCACGCCGTCACACACCTCGAGGCCGGCACCCGCCATGGGGTCGCACAACTGCTCCTCACCGTCTACACACAGTTCCACCAGGTGCTGGCAAACCCCTTCGCCACACAGAAGCGTTCCCAGACTCTCATCGATCATGCCGTCGCAGTCGTTGTCCAGATTGTCGCATGCTTCCGGCGCCGCACCCGCGAACGGGTCGCACTCCACCGGCGCGCCGCTATCGCACGAATACAACAACTGCTGGCACTCGCCGAAACCGCAGTTGACCCAGCCCAGGTCCTCGTCCACCAGCCCGTCGCAATCGTTGTCCACACCATCACATACTTCGATCTCGACACCCTCCAACGGATCGCAAACTTGAGGGATGCCGCCCACGCAAGCGGCCAGGGTGTGAAAGCAGATCCCTTTGCCGCAGGCCAGCATGCCCGTATCTTCGTCGACAAGATCGTCACAGTCGTTGTCCACGCCATCACATTCTTCGCCCGCCCCAGCATGTACATCCGGATCGAAAGGAGCGCAGTCCGAATCATCGGGGTCACCGTCGTTGTCGTCATCCATATCCACACAGTCTTTGGCGCCGTCGACGTCGTTGTCGGAGAAACCCTGATCGATATTAAAATCGCAGTCGTTGTCAATTCCGTCGCACAGCTCCTCAGCCCCGGGGTAGACCGCGGGGTTCAACGGCGCGCAATCCAACGCATTCGCCACGCCATCACCGTCCAGGTCGTCCTCGCACGCATCCCCTACCCCGTCCCCATCCAGATCCTCCTGCCCCGCGTTTTTTACGCCAACACAATTATCCGCACTGTCGGGAACGCCGTCGCCGTCGTCGTCCTCGTCACACTCATCTCCCAGTCCGTCATCGTCCGTATCCCACTGGTCCGTGTTTTTTACGCCAACACAGTTGTCCGCGCTGTCGGGGATGCCGTCGCCGTCGGCGTCGGCGTCGCAAGCGTCGCCAACTCCATCCCCGTCCAAATCCTCCTGCCCCTCGTTCATCACACCAACACAATTATCCGCGCTATCGGCAACTCCATCACCGTCGGTGTCGTCGTCCTGGCAGTCCGCTACTCCGTCCAGATCCTGGTCGGGGAAACCTTCATCGACTTCGCCGTCACAGTCGTTGTCCTTGCCGTCGCACAACTCCGCGGCGCCCGGATGCGCCAACGGGTCCAAGGGGTCGCAGTCCGCCTGATCATCTACCCCGTCGTTATCGTCATCGTCATCCACACAGTCCTTCCAACCATCGCTGTCGTTGTCGTCAAAACCTTCATCGACGATGAGGTTGCAGTCGTTGTCTTTGCCGTCGCAGGTCTCTTCCGCCTCCGGGTGCACGGACGCGTCCTTGGGCTTGCAGTCCAAATCGTCGGCGGTCAGATCGTTATCATCGTCCGGGTCGCACTTGTCCCCCACGGTGTCCAGGTCAAAATCACCCTGCAGCGGGTTGAACTCTTCGGGACAGTTGTCGGGGCCGTCGGCCACGCCGTCCCCGTCCTTGTCGCTTTCCAGGCAATCAGCGATGCCGTCACCATCGGTATCCAGGAACCCTTCGTCCACCTCGCCGTCGCAGTCGTTGTCCAATCCGTCGCACTGTTCGGGCGCAGCCGGCACTCCCACGCACTGTATCTGCCCGTCGTTGCACTCCTCAACGCCCGGGCAGGTGCCGAATTCGTTGATCAAGAAGCAATCTGCTCCCGACAGGTCTTCGTCCACGGTGCCGTCGCAATCGTCGTCCAGCAGGTTGCACTCCTCCGGGGCCGGAACCGCGGCGCTGCAGTCGGTCAGTCCGGCGGACAGGCAGACCCGCTCGCCCAGGCAGACACCCCACTGGTTTTCCACGGAGCACTCTGTAGCCGCGCCTGCATCCACGTACCACTGGGTGCAACTGCACTCACCTTCAGCCAGAACACATTGCTGCCCGACGGCCCCGGTGACGTCTTCCGCCTCTTTGCACGCATAGCCGGAGGGACAACCGCCCTCACACGAGCCACCACAATAGTTTCCAACGTCCCCGTAACTGACGCACGCCTGCCCTGCGTCCACGCCGTTGGTCCAGCAGTCGGCGTTGGCCATACACGGCCGGCACAAGTCAACGAAAGTGGGCATGCACAAGTAGATCTGATCGGGAAGGCTGGGAGTGTGCAGCTCGCAGCTCCAGTCGAACGGGCATTCGTCCTGGCACGTCATGGTGCACTGCATCCCGTCGCCGGTCTGCACGCAATAGCCGTCATTGCAATCCGCGCCTGACTCGCACGGGTACCCAGCGGTTCCCGGTTCCGGGACAAAGCCGAGGTCGGGCAGGTCCTGAGGCAGGAATTCCAACTCGAGAGTGTCCTCCGGCAGCTCCTCTTCGGCCAGATCCAAACCGGTGTCGACAAGTTGCACGTCGTCACCAACGTCCACGGTGATCTCGGATCCGCCGACGTCTTCAATCACCGCGGTTCCTGTTCCAGAGCCGCACCCGGCGGCCAGGAGTGCCGCCAATATCAAACCAGTCAAACGCATGTGTGCCTCCTGAGGTGTCCAACACCTGAATCTTAACTGAACCGCAGTACGAAGTACAGCGGTGGGGCTTTGCCGCACCCGGGCTTGACCCAAGCGCAGCGTTCCCCGATACTGGGTGAACAGGTGAGAGCGAGGTGACAACGTGACGGGCGGAATCGGCATCATGGGATTGAGGCGTTGGCTGCGGGAGTCCATCACGGGACAGGCGGTCCTGGCGGGCACGTTGCTGACCTTCATGGCGACCACAATCACCTGCTGCGACGGGGGCGGGTCGGGAGGCGGCGAGACACCGACCGGGGCACACTGGGACAAGGTTCCGACGGATGCCGCGATGATCATCTCGCCGGCCCGGGATGCCGAGTATGTGGGAACGGTGCCGCCGGTGCTGATCGCACTGGTCGATCCGCTGGCCACGGCGGATGAGGGGAAACTGAAGGTCACCTTGAACGGTACCGACCTGGCCGACCGGCTCACCTTCTCGGGCACATCGGTTGGGGCGGCGGGATTCAAGGACCTGCTCAACGAAGGAAACAACGTCGTTTCAGCCGAATTGGGGGGGGACTCGCACTCGGTGAGTTTTACCTTCTCCGCCTGTGCTGAGCCTCCCTGCCCGGAAGCTGATGCACCCGTCATCACCGGACCGGAGCAGGCCACCGCGTTGAGGCAGACTACGCTCAAGGGGACAGACCTCGGCACCGCAGCGGACAGCAGAGTCCTCTACTTCAACGGCCAGGCCATGCCCATCATCGGCGGGCATGCCGGGGAAGACCGAATCATCTTCGTGCCTCCGGTCCAGATGGCATCGGTATCGGTTGTGGTTGAAGTCAACGGGAAGAAATCCGCACCGTTCCAGGTCCAGCTTGCTCCGGCCCCGGCTCTGGAAAGGCCGGCCGCGGAGGTGATCAACGACTTCAGAGGCGGCCTGTCCGACCTGGCCGACGCGCTGGACAAGGCGCCCTCCCCCGAAACGGGAGACCCGGTGCTGGACGCCATGCTCGTAGACTTGAGGGTGTCGCTCACCGCGTCCACCAATCAGCTATTTGCGCACTTCGACAACGCAGTTGATAAGCTTCCTCCGGAAGGCCAGGAGATCCTGGCCCAGTTCATCGAGCAGAACAGCCTGGATTCTTCGTTCTCTCTGTGGGTGGAGCGGGCTCTGGGGGATGAAGGCAAGGCGGACCTGGTAACGGGCAGAAAAGCGCTCCTGTTAGACACACAGTGCGAAAGCTATATCGTGTCGCTGCTCACTCTGGTCACCCTCATGACCATGCTCCAGGACGCGCTCACCGTCCTGACTCTGGGATGCGTGGTGGGCATGGCGTTGGTGCCGGCCATGGCAGGGGTGCTCCCGGTTCTGTTGGAGTGCATCAGCACCCTGGCAAAGGCCATTAACATCCTTAAACTGCTTTTGAAGACAGTGTTGCCCGACATCACCGCACTGGAAATCGACCTGCCCGAGGTGGTGGGCCGCTTCGAGTCGGCCCCCGTGCACGCCACGGGCACCTTCGTCTACGACCCGGCAAAGAAGATGAACGACATCACCGACTTCGCAATCGGCGAGATGGTCTCCACCGGCTTTGATGCCTTCTTTGCGGAGGCCGGTATCTCAGTGAGCTACTTCGAGCCGCTGGCTGAACTGGTCAACGCTTCCTACGAGCAGGCCCTCGACGTTGGAAAATACCTTCAGGAGAACGGCACCGGAACCGGACCTGAAGGGGAGAAGGTGCCGGTGGAACCGACTTTGATCGGGTTTTACGCCGAGTATTTCAAGCTGAGCAAAGGGGAGGCGTTGTGCGAAGGGAAGGGGAGTTGGAAGGAATCGGCGCCTTGTGAACTGGAGGACGAATGGGACGTCGGCTGGCGGCTGACCTACTCCGGATTCACCGACCTGATATTCGGCAACTTCCTCAACAAGGGCACGGTGAAGACTTCGGAATCGGCCGAGCCGCTGGTCTACGACGATGCAGGGTACGGTTTCTGGATGGAGGAAGCGTTCGGCGGGTTTTACGGCTGCGACAACATTCAGAAGTGCTACGACACTCTGCTGGAATACGACGAGTGCTCCCCCCCGGCCATGGCAGAAATCCTGTGCAACGCCATGACCTTAGGTTACTGCCCGACGCAGCACGACGTGGACCTGGCGATCATCAAGTGCGAAGACAAGGGGTGCGGGCACTAGGGGCAGGCCAGCTCGGTAGTCAACTTCCTATACCGCATGCCGCCGTTGACATAGGCGAGGTGGATGTTGCCTTCCGGGTCGGTGGCCATGGCGCAGTTGTGGCCCATGGTTGCCTTTACTGCGACGGAGTCCAGGTTGCCGTCGGGGCCTACGTACTTCACCTTCACTTTGCCCGCGCCGGTGGACCAACACAGGAACGCGCCGCCGCCCAACGCCGGGGTCCACTGCGGACCGAAACGGTCGCTGCCGTTGCCGTGCTGGGCCGCCGCATCCGCGAGCACCGGAAGGGAAGCCTTGGGAAAGACCATCTTCTCTCCATCCCAGATATTGATCACGATACCCGGATTGTACTGCACGGCCATGTAGGCAGCCTCGGGGTTGACCCAATCTATGCCGATAGACTGGTGCAGCATGTCTTCTCCCTGCTCCGGGTATGCGTTGTAGCCTGCCCAAACGACTGGTGGCTGACCCGCCGCATGCCGCACCGAGTTCTGGTATGCACTGTGGTACTCGTTCCACCCGCTGGTGTTGGCGTGCCAAACTCCGGTCTGGCCCGGGTTGGGGCTGATCAGGAAGCGCAGTTTTTCCCCGCTTTGCCCGCAGAACATCTTCCCCGAGTCGATGCTCTGTCCCTGTGCGTTCAGCTTCTCCCAGTCTCCATCCCGAGCCATGACCACACACTGGTTCGAATGATTGGGGTCCAAGGATAGCATGCCGTTGCTCCAGGTGAGATAGATCTTGTTGTACCACAACTGGGAAGGCGCGGTGGTGATGTTGCCGAGTTGCCAGATGCCCTGGCCGCAGGTGGCCACGGGGTCGGGGTGGCTTTTGTAGGTTATCCAGGCGGAGATCCAGGCCCGGTCCTTCTTGTCGATTTCGATGTGGGGAAGATAGATCCGCTCGGTGTTGTAGTCTTCCGCCGCGGCGAACAGGCTCTCCGACCAGGATCCTCCGGTTCTGTGCCAGATGTAGACCAGCGGATTGCCCTTGTCGGCCAGGATGTGGGGCTGGTTCAGCGAATCAACCGCGATGGTGGTGCGGTGCACGCCGCCGGTGTTGCCGGCAACCTCTTCATCGCCAACCTGAGCGATCACCTTGCGCACTGTCGGTGTGCAACTCACCTCGTCGGGTTCGGCGGATTCGTCAGGGTCTACGACCAGGTCAGGCGCCGACTCTTCGTCCGCCCCCGGTTCGACATCCTCCAGCAGCGGGGCATCACCTCCGGAATCCGCGGCAAGATCCGCAGGCGCGGCGAGGTCTGTCCCCACATCGACGCCGACGACAACTTCCGGTTGGGACGCACCGAGGTCGGGCAACGGCGTCAGGTCATCCATGTGGACAGTGGTCTCGGTGCAGGCGCCCCCCAGAATTGCAGCGCAAATCCAAACAACAACGCGCATAGCTTCCTCGTGAGTTTCATTCGGTGAAACTCTAGCTGAAACGCGGTGGGTTGTACAGGGGGAGGAGAACTTCGTTTGCAGCGGCCGGCGAGGTCGCCTAGAAACGCATCACGGCTGAGAGAGCGGTATAGGTGGACAACCAACTTCGGGACTCCTCAGTATCTTTGTCATCCTCGAAGTAACCGAAGTAGGTGAGCCCCAACTCCCCTTGGAATCCAAAATGGCGGTAAAACATGTGCTCGGCTGCGAGAAAGACCCCAGCGCTCACAATCTTGCCCGATTCGTCGTCACTGTAGTCGTGTTCCTTGCCCCCATAGGTTTCCTTGTCTTCCTCACCGCCGATGATGGTGCCGAGACGAGTGCCCACCCGCAGAGCGTTTGACTCGTGGGTGAATAGCGAATAGGCGAAACCAACCGAGACGGCGAGTCCCCAGGCACTCTCCTCGCGGGTCTCCCCATATTCACCTTTGTAGGTACGGTCACGGGTGGCCCTCGCATACGAAAGCCCCAGCAGGAGGTCTCCCACTCCCACCGGGAGCAAGCCCTCGAGCATGGGAGGAGCAAGCAACTGGTAGTTCACCGGAATAATCGGCCCCCAACTGGAAATTGCCGCTATCTCTCCCAGCCCCTGCCCAAAGAGCGTGGCCCTGACGCCGGCTCCGGGCCCTTCGGACTCTGCCACGGCCGTTGCCGGTGACGCTGCGACCAGCATGAAACAAAGGTAAGTCAGCATGAACCTTCTCGTTGCAGAAGCTCCCATCACTTCCTCCTCACTCGGGGGATCTGTTTGATTGGCATGTTAGCATCTGAGGGTCCGAAGTCAAAGCTCCATCGACGATGCAGCGCCCTTGACTCAGGGCGGGTCGCAACGCTAGTGTCACCCTGAAGGGGGGTGACCCGATGAAAAAGCTGCTCTTTCTAGCAATGTTCGCGGCGCTGGCCTACGTTGCGCCGTCGGCCTGCCGGGCCGAGGCCCCGCCCGCGCACGGCCTGGAATTCCACGAATTTGTGACCGGCGGCGCTGCCGACGACGACAAACTACCGCTCATAATCGCGGTGCACGGGCTGGGTGACAGCCCGAAGAAATTCGCCGGCCTGTTCTCCGGGTTCAAACAGCCGGCCCGTATCGTTTGCCCACGGGGTCCCACTCCCCATGGTCCTGGATACTCGTGGTTCAACACTCGTATCAGTAAGGGTCGCGTGACCAGCATCGACCTGGGGGAGATCGAAGAGGCTTCCGACCGCCTCGCCATCCTCATCAGCACGCTGTCTAAATCACGGCCGACAAAGGGCAAAGCGGTGATCACCGGCTTTTCCCAAGGCGGAGTGCTGTCCTTTGTGGTGGCGTTCAGACATCCCGACTCGGTCGCGTACGCCATCCCGGTGGGAGGGATTCTGCCGGAGGAGATCCAGCAACCTCCGGTGGAACGACAGGGTCCCGACCCGGTAGTAAGGGCGCTCCACGGCGAGGACGACCGGCTGGTGGAGTTCGCACGGGCGAAGAAGTCGGTGGCCCGGCTGAAAGGCCTGGGCATGGATGCCACGCTCAGGAGTTTTCCCGGGGTGGCACACCGGATCCCGCCCGCGGTGCGTAAGGCGCTGTACGATTTGCTGAAAAAGGCAGTAAAGGGGAAGCCCCTTTCGCTTTTCTATCGATTGAAGCCGGAGTCCTGTTTTTCTGACGTGCAACTGAGGAGGATTGCATGAAGACCTTAATAGTCAGGCTGACCTTCCTGGGCGGAATGCTGCTTTGCGCAGGCGCCGGGAACGAAGTCCCGGTGAGCGAGAGTACGGAAGCTTGTATCGAATGCCACCAGACTCTGCACCCGGGCATCGTCGCGGATTGGCGTAACAGCCACCACGCCAACACTGCCGACGCGGACGGGAAGTCGGTGGGCTGCGCCGAGTGCCACACCATCAATCCGGCGAGCCACCAGGACACGTTCGACCACAACGACTTCCAGGTGCACATCGTGGTTACCCCACCCGATTGCGCCACCTGCCATGCGGCCGAAGCCGAACAGTACGCGGACAACATCATGGCCAATGCGTTCGGCAACCTGATGAATAATCCGCTCTATCGAGACCTGATGGTGCAGATCAACGGCACGCCCTCTTTCCGCGACGGGAAGGCCGGCCTGGAGGAACCCCATGCACTCACCGACGCGGATGCCTGCCTGGCTTGCCACGGCACCATCGTGAAGGTCACGGGCACACGCACGGTGGAGACGGCGGTTGACGAGGCCGAAATCCCGACTCTGTCGGGCTGGCCCAACCAGGGCGTGGGCCGGATCAACCCGGACGGGTCTAAAGGTGCATGCACCGCATGTCACACCCGCCACCGTTTCTCCATTGCGGAGGCTCGAAAGCCTGCCACTTGCGGGCAGTGCCACAAAGGCCCGGACGTCCCCGCCTATCCCGTGTACAACGTAAGCAAGCACGGCAACATCTACGATTCCAGCAGCGAGCTGTGGAACTTCTACGAGGAGCCGTGGGTGGTGGGAGAGCACTTCACCGCACCCACCTGCGCCACCTGCCACATCAGTGAGTTGGCTACTCCCGATGGGGAAATTATCGTCAAACGAACGCACCGCATGACCGACCGTTTACCCTGGCGGCTATTCGGCATTTACGGGCACAACCACCCCAAATCTCCGGACACCACAATAATGAAGAACAAGGCGGGGCTGCCGCTGCCGGTGGAACTCACTGGGGAACCGGCGTCTGCACATCTAATCAGCGAGGAAGAAGTCGCAACTCGGCTGGCCACCATGAAGAAGGTGTGCAACGCGTGCCACGGTGTGGAGTGGGTGGACGGTCATTTCGAGCGTTTGCAGCACACAATCGCGGCGTCCAACAAGGCGACCCAGGCCGCCACCGGCGTCCTCGTCTCAGCCTGGGACAAAGGCCTGGCCAAAGGGCCCGCCCAAAATGACAGCCCGTTCAACGAGTTCATTGAACGGTTGTGGGCCGAGAACTGGCTTTTCTACGCCAACTCCATACGAATTGCCTCCGCCATGTCCGGCGCGGACTACGGCGTCTTCGCCAACGGCCGTTGGCAGCAGTCGAAGAACCTGCAGCAAATGCTTGACTGGCTGAAGTCGCACGCTCGCGACTAGGACACACTACAACGGCGCATCCTCCCAAACCTGCTCCAGCAGGTTGGAGGCTGCGGCCAGGCGCTGCCGGGTCGCTTCCATGAACTTGTGATCATGCAGAAACAAAGGCACGAACTTCGACGGTGTCACGACGCCCCGGTCGATTAGTTCCTGCACCAGCGGGAGGAAAGGAAGTGAGACCTTGCCGATGTAGAGTAGGGACAGGTCTCCACCGTCCAGCCAATACTTGAGTAGAGTCAGCAGACCCTGCAGATAGACTGCATCTTTGGGGAACCCACCGGAGCGGTATACGCGAAACGAAATGGTGAACGCGTTGTGGGGCGTGAAACCAAAGTCTTCAGACAACTCGCTCGCGGTGTGGCGGAAGGTCTGTCCCCTGACCAGACGGTCGCTGGCCACGATGCGGGCGCTGAGCGTCCGGATGCGCTCGTGGGGAAGAACGTGGTCCATGTACTCGCCGAACACTCCCAACCCTTCCTGGGTTAAAGTGGCGCCCGGAAAGCCGGAGCGGAAGATTTCCAGCGGCTGCATCAGCCCGTTGGCATATGTCAGCACATGGCTGTAGATCTCGTGGCGGTTCTGATTCTCCACGTGAATCGCGGTGTGGAATGCGTTGGGACGAATCTCCACCCGCCCCTTTCTGAACGCCGCGTCGGAGGAGAGTTGGGGATTCATCACTACTTCGTAGTGCGCCAGTTCGGGATAGGTCTGGCTGAGTTTGAAGAGGAAGCTCTCGGCAGCCCGCTTGAATGTCTCCGAGTCCTGGTCCTCGGGCTGAATGAAAGCGTCGCGCCGAAGGCAATTTTCCGCGGCAGCCACCTCCTCGGCCGTGGGCGCCGGGTACAACTTCAACGCCGCGTCGAGGAACTCGGGTGTGCCACGTAACGTGAGCAGCTCCACCCGGGCCATGATCTCCGCTCTAAGTGACTCGTACAGATCCGCCAGGCCCTGGTCCTCAATTCGGTCCACCGGAACGGCCTGGAGGGTCTGAACGAACCGCTGAGGGTCGAACTCGAGAGGCAGATAGTGCATCTCCGGTTCGTAGGAATCGGGGGCGGCCAGGTATCGGTCAAGCTCCGAGGTGCGATTGGTGGGATTTATGTATTTCAGCAGATCGACCCACCGCCCGGCCTCGGCCAGAGCGTGGTCCACAATCAGAGCTGAATCAGGAACTAGTGGTCTTTTTTTTTTGGCGTGGCCGAACAACGGTCCCGTGCAAACGCTTCCGCGAGCCGGCTCATGGCCGCACCCATCTGCTTGCCCAGCGAAGCGACAATATCCGGATACAGTTTGCCGGCATCCTCATCCATGTAAATCTTGGAGACCTCGGTGGGCAACACCAGGACGTTGGGAAGGTCGATGGCGGTTGCAGCGCGACACAACTGCCCCCGCCCTCCGAAGACCTCGTTCTCCAGCGCTTTCACTTCGATACCGGGGAGTTCGATGCCGTTGAGAAGACCAAGCCAGGCGTCGATTTCCGGGCCCCAGTGGCTCCGGTCCAGTTGCTTTGTACCCAGGTTGAATGTGGGCGGCACAGGCCGCTCCCGAGTCACCTGCCGGGAGATGTTGTAGGAGTGGACATCGAACAGGAGGCAAGCGCCGTGACGGTCGAGGAGCCCACGCACCACCATGTCCACCAGCTCGTAGAACTCGTTGAACTTCTTCATGCAAGTGAGCAGCATCCCTTCCGGCGGCAGTTCGCCGTAAATCTCCAATCCCCAAACCCACTCACTCTTCAGCGGCAACGCCCGATCAGGCGCCCTGTTGATGTCGTACTCGAACCGGGAATCGAGGGCCCAGATACGGGACGGCGCAGCCGCGATGAAGTCATCGGTGGCCGGGTCTTCTTCGTAGTACCGGTCCGCTTCGGACAAGGTCACGAAGGGGAGCAACTCTTCCCTGAACCCGTGGCCCGCATGAATGGCGGTCGCGACATAAGGGGAGGAAGGGTCGATGTCGAACCCGATTCCGCCGGAAGGTGTAAAGCCCGTGATTCGCTCGCCGCGTTGCAGCCGGTCTTGCAGATCCTGCGGAACGTTGCGTTCGACCTTCATCTACTTCTTTCCCTTGAGGATGAACGTCGGGATCATGCCGCCGCCCGCGCTCACATTGATGATTGAGGAAACGGAAATCCGCGTCATGGAGCCTGCGTATCGACCGCCCAGCGCATACGGGTTCAAATTGATCTTGCGGCTTTCGAACCTCAAGTCGGGCTCAAGCACCGGGAAGTCTTCTTCCGGAATGTGCACGAGCTTCTGGACGCACCAGGTACCGATTTCGTCCTCGGCCTGCTGCAGCAGTTTGCTCCAATCTTCGTCGGAGGTTTCGGGACCTATGTTGACGCCCCGGCCGCCGTAATCGTTGAGCGGCTTGACCACCATGGTGTCTTTTTCCTTCAGGGCCACGTCAAACGGATCCGCTTTCCCACCATTATGTTCCACAGGTTCATGGATAAGCACGGAGGTCCAGGGCACGTGATGCCGAATCGCATCCTTTTCAACATCGGTGAAGGCGTCAAAGTACTTGGGATGGCGCATGAACGCCAGGCACGCCTTGTTGCCCGCAATTTTCGACTTGAACGGGTTGGCCACACACACGGTTGGGCTCTTGGCCGCTTCCAGCAGGCCCTGGCATTCGTCCAGCTTCTGCAGCATCTCCCGCCAGATAACCCGGCGATAGATGAAGTTGGCTTCGAAACCGTCGGCATATGCTTTGCCGTTGCGATACTCGATGTTTCTCGGGTCGGTAACCTTGGTGGGGAGTCCGTTCTTCTCGAACAGCTCCTGAAGCATGAGGAATTCGGTGTAGGTGTTGACCCCGTCCCAGTCGGTGATGATGAGCCGTGGTTCCTCGTTGAGCCCGAAGTCCTTGAACGACTCCAGCAACGCTTCCAGCAGAATGTCGGCGGGGCGCTCGTGCTTGTATTCGTACTCCTTCTGGAGTTCCTTCATCATGGGCAGTTTGTCGAATATGCCGTGCTGCTGCGCAACGTATCCCATGGAAGCGGGGCTGTCGGTGTTGAACTCGATGTACTGCAGGTCGTCCTTATCCATGAACGTGTCATGCCGGGCCACCACGATGTTGCGTGTGAGTCCGCTGGGGATTCTGAAGTACTCTTCTTCTTCGGGCCGGAACTGGATCAGGCGGCGCACTTCCGCGTCGTCGCACCACAGCTTGATGATGCGCTCGAGGCAGCTATTCATGATGGGCACGGTGCGCTCCAGCATTTCCGCCTGCCACGGCATGAGGAAGTAGGGCCTCAGCGACGTGGCCACTACCGTGTTGGCGTAGATTACACGGCGCTCCTTCTGCTCTTTGTAGATCATCTCAAGGAGTTCACCTGCCTGCTCCTTGTTATCGATGATTCCCTGATGGTATTTTTCAACCAGTTCGTTTACCAAAGTCATGTCCGGCATGTTTTCCCCTTCTCAAGAAAAGTTCCGCAAAGGATTAACATGATCAGCGCGCGGTGTCAATAGGGGTTTTCTGCGGACTTACGACCAGAACTGGGCGTTGACAACGGCCTGCTCCTTGCTCAGACTGTGTTGGCGGGAGGGGTAAAGAATGCTGAGCAGGAAGTTGTTGGAGGTAGTGTTGGAGGCGGCCACGACGCCCATCGACCCCGATTCGCCAGATTCGTTCGATGCGGGGATGGTGCAGGAGGTTGCTCCCGCAGTGGACTGGTTGTGCCGCTTGTACTTCCGCCAGGACGTGGAGGGCATAGACGCAGTACCGCGGGGCAAGACCCTCATTGTAGCCAACCACAACATGGGGATAACAACGGTGGAATTGCTCGGAATGGGCGGGCGATGGTACGCGGAACGGGGCCTGGACGAGCCGATTTACGGTCTCGCTCACGATGCGATAATCGCCATGCCTTTCCTGGGCAACTTCCTTGTCCACGCCGGCGCGGTGCGGGCCAACCATGAGAACGCTGCAAAGGTGTTTGAACGGGGCCACAAGATCCTGGTCGCACCGGGAGGCAATCTGGAGGCGTTTCGACCCTATCGCGACCGCAACCGGGTAGACCTTCAGGGACGAAAAGGATTCATCCGGCTGGCGTTGCGCCATTCAGTACCGATCACTCCTGTGGTGCTCATCGGCGGACACGAGACGTTTTTTGTGCTGCACGACGGCCGTTTCATCGCCAAACTTCTGGGTTTGAAGAAGTTGCTGAGAGCCGAAACCTGGCCGCTGATGCTGGCCCTGCCCTGGGGCGTGGCCTTCGCACCGATCTTCCACCTGCCTCTGCCCGCCAAATGCTCAGTCCGCTTCCTGGAGCCGATCTCGTTGGAGCATTACACACCGGCCGACGCGGACAATCCGGAAGCGTTGCAGGAAATCTACGACGTGGTGACGGGAAGGATGCAGGCGGCCATGGATCATATGGCCTCGCGGCGGCGGTGGCCGATTATTGGATAGGCCGATGTGATGCCGGGCAGGCCCCTCGCTCGCCCTCAGGGTACTGCTATTTCAGGGAGTCGAGCCGTTCCTCGAACATGGCGATGAGGGCTTTCAAGCGCGCTTCGTGCTCTTCTTCCTGGTCGGCGAGGCTTTGGAAGATCTGCCGCGACATTTCTCCCGGGGAATGCTCTGCTGCTGCGAGGTAGAAATTCCGGGCATCCCGCTCTTTGGGTATGGCCACGGTTGCGATTTCGATTATCCGCTTTATCTCTTTTATGTCGTCTTTTTTGCTGGGGCTCATCTTCTCCTCCTTCATGCCGACGGGAAAGTAAGGCGCCCGCCAACGAATCCGAGGCCCAGTGAGACCGGGGCCAGCGCGATGACCAGCAGGCGGTAAACATTGGGCGCCGCTCCGAAAGCCAGCAGCGCGACCGCCGCGACCGCGAGCAGGAGGAAGACTGCCGATAGTACGTACTTCCACAAAAACAGGTTGGTGAGCCGCCCGCCGAATTGGTATTTCCAGTCCACCACTCCGGAGACGATGGCCACCGGCGAAAACGCCAGGCCCAACACCAGGTTATAGCCGGCCGCGGTGTGACAGCCCGGGCAGTCCAGAATCAGGCCCACGAACTCCAGCAGCCCGGCGATAACGCACAGGGCGATGGGGAAATGAACCGAGGCAGGATGAGCGTGCATTCCGTAGAGGAAGTGTGCGAAGAAGGGGACCTCGTCCTCTTCAGGCGGCTCCGCCTGGACCTGCTCTTCCCCTTCCGCCAGCACCCCCACGGTGGGCACGTTCTCCAACCGGTCCGCCGGATGGGGCGCGGCCATCAGCGGTTTGGTGAGATCACCTCCCGCCTCGTGCAACCGCACGTGCGTCCCGTTGCGCCAAAGCCGGGAGTTGGTCGCGTCATAAACGACCCCTTCGACCACAAAATAGGCTGGGCGCCCATCCTTGCCGTCGAATTGGGCCAACTCTTCCAAGGTGAATTTCTTTTCGTCGCTCATGGTCATAGGAATCACCACATCCGGACACCTTTTGCAAGCAAAAAAGGGATGTCCTTGACCGTCGCGAGCGGTTCGGCTAGGCTTGCCCTCATGAATCTCAGTACTACAGTCAAGGGAAGAAATTACACCTTTCCGGACCTCAAAACCCTGCTGGGCAAGGCCAACGAGCGGAAGTCGGGGGACGAGTTGGCCGGAGTCGCGGCTGAGAACGACACGGAGCGGGTTGCCGCACGCCGGGTGCTGGCCGGGATCCCACTGTGGTACATCCGCGAAAACCCGGTGGTGTCGTACGAAAACGATGAGGTCACAAGGCTCATCCAGGACGACCTGGACCCGGGGCAATACGCGCGGGTGTCGGATTGGACCGTGGCGGAACTGAGAGAGTACATTCTATCGCCCGAAGCCGACGGTGCGGCGTTGCTGACGCTGGGGCGCGGACTGACAAGCGAGTGTATCGCGGCAGCCGCCAAGATAATGACCAATCTCGACCTGATCATCGGGGCCAAGAAGATACGGGTCGTGACCCACGCCAACACCACTCTGGGGCTGGAAGGGAGGTTCTCGGTCCGGCTGCAGCCCAATCATCCCACCGATGATCCGGCGGGAATCATCGCGTCCACCATGGAAGGCCTGGCCTGGGGGAGCGGAGATGCTCTCATCGGAGTGAACCCGGTTACCGAAAGTGCCGGTACGACGCGGGCGGTGCTGGAGTCGCTCCACGAGTTCACCCGCACCTGGGGCGTGCCGACGCAACACTGCTGCCTGGCGCATGTGACCACCGCGATGGAGGCGCTGGCCGCGGGCTGCCCCATGGATGTGCTGTTCCAGAGCCTGGCCGGCAGCGAGATTTCGTGCCGGGCATTCGGTATCAATAACGCGATGCTGGAGGAAGCCTCCCGCATGATCGCTGAGTTGAGCACCGCCCAGGGTCCAAACCTTATGTATTTCGAGACCGGCCAGGGGTCGGAGTTGAGCTCCAACGGCCACAACGGCGCGGACCAGTTGACCATGGAGTCTCGCTGCTACGGTCTGGCTCGTCATTTCAAGCCGTTTATGGTCAACACGGTTGTCGGCTTCATCGGCCCTGAATATCTGTACGACGGCAAGCAGGTGACCCGGGCCGGGTTGGAGGACCATTTCATGGGTAAGCTCCACGGTCTGCCCATGGGCTGCGACGTTTGCTACACCAATCACATGGAGGCGGACCAGAACGACGTGGAGAGCATGGCGGTGCTGCTGGCCACCGCGGGCGTCAACTTCTACATGGGCTTCCCCATGGGTGACGACGTGATGCTCAACTACCAGGCCACCAGCTTTCACGACAACGCTTCACTGCGTGAACTGTTGGGTTTGCGCCCGACACCGGAGTTCGAGGCGTGGATGGAACGCATGGGCCTGATGCAGCAGGGCAGGCTTTCGAGTATGGCAGGTGATATGAGGGTATTCCTGTAATGGATGGGGACCGGTTAAAAGAGCTCATCGAGGGGCTCGTCCGCAAGGAGTTGGAAGAGGAGGAGGGCGGCAGCCCCTCTCAAGTGGACGCAGTCGCGTCTCACGACGCTCCCACAGACACTGCGTTGGCCAAGCGAGTAGCCGAATGGGTGGGGGCTGAGTTGCCGCCCATGCCGTGGGCCGGGAAGTGGCAGCCCGTGGGCAACCGCACCTTCTACCTGACCCGAACTCCGGCGCGCCTGGGGGTGGGAAGAGTCGGAACCCGCTACCGCACGGAGACGGTGCTGGATTTCCTGGCCGACCACGCGGCGGCGCGGGACGCGGTGGCCTCTCAGTTGGACCCGGAAATGTGTCGCGAGTTGGGCCTGGTCCAGTTGCAGTCAGCGGCTGAAGACAAGCGTGAGTTTCTGGCCCGGCCGGACCTGGGCCGGAGCCTGTCCGCCGATTCAGCCGCGCAAGTGCACGCAGAAGGGGCCAAAAGTGCGGACGTGCAGATAGTCGTGGGAGACGGGTTGAGTGCGGCCGCCTTGAATGCCAACCTGCCGGCTATCCTGCCGATTCTCCTCGCCGAGTTGAAACGGGGCGGAGCCTCGGTGGGCACGCTGTTCGCGGTAGGCAACGCACGGGTCGCCTGCGGTGACGAGGTGGCCCGGGCCACCGATGCCGAGGTGCTGTGCACCATGGTAGGCGAGCGGCCCGGATTGAAAACCGCGGAATCCATGGGCGCGTACGTGACCTACATGAAGGTAAAGGACTTGAATGAGTCCATGCGCAATATGATCTCCAACATCCACGCCGGCGGCCTGACCCCGGAGCAGGGAGCAAAGGAGATAGCCGCGTTGTGCCTGAGGGCGCTCAGGGACAAGCGCACCGGCGTGGAGTTCTCTCCATGATTCTGGAGCCGATAAAAGCTGATGTACTGGCGGTGCGGGTGATTCCCAATGTGGACCCGCAACTGGCGCGGGACCTGAAGCTGCAGCCTCATCACACCAGCATCGGCATGATCACCTGCAACATCGACGACTCACTGTACGCCGCGCTTGACGACGGCACCAAGGCTGCGGAAGTAGACGTTGTTTACGCCAGGTCGTTTTACGCGGGAGCGGACCACGCTTCAGGTCCGTTTTCGGGTGAGATCATCGGTATCTACGCAGCGGCGAACCCGGAGGAAATCTCCAGCGGTATTCAGGCTTGCCTCAGATACATCGAGAAGGAAGCCTGGTTCTACGCGGCGGACCGGGCCGGCAAGCTGGGATTCTTCCCCCACGTCATTCCCCGCACCGGCCGCTATCTTTCGGACGCGGCCGGAGTGGAACCGGGGACGCCCATGGCGTATCTCATCGCGCCGCCCATCGAAGCGGTGCTGGCTTTGGACGCGGCACTGAAAGTAGCCGATGTGGAAATGAAGGTCTTCTACGAACCTCCCAGCGAGACCAATTTCTCGGGGGGTCTGCTGGTGGGAGACCTGGCGTCTGTGGAGGCGGCGGCAAAAGCGTTCCAGGAAACGGTGCTGGACCTGGCGGCCCGGCCGCAGGTGATCTCACCCGCGCCCCAGGCCGAAGAGTTGGCCGAGCAGTTCGGCAAGGCAACCGCGGACCGGGGGACCGGCTCCGAGTTGCCCTACGCCCTGTTCGCCAGCGGCATGGAACTGGCTGAGAAACCGGCGGGCTACACCCACCTGTTCGACAATCGCTCCCTGGTGGGCAAGGATCACCCCGTGGTGCGCTTCCGCGGGCAGATGGACCTGCTCCAGGGGTTCGTCATCGACGCCGCGGTCGCGGCGGCCGAAGAAGGTCACCCGGACACCGCAGCCGAACTCGAGGAGGTGCTGGAATTCCTGCGTAAGCTGCTGTCCGCAGAAGTTACCGGGCGGCCCATGCCCCACTTGAGTATCGCCGGCTTCGATGGCGAAGAGTTGCACCGCATCTCACACAATACTGGACGCTACCTGAACGTGGGCTGGGTACTTCCCCACCCGTCAATGGGTCAGGCAGTATCCAAGCTGAACCTGCTGAGGGCTCAAAGCAGGCAGGCGGAGCTGGCCGCTTTGGAGGCCTTTGCCGAGGACGAACAACACATGACTCCCGAGAACCGGGATCAGATGCTCCACGGGCTCAATCGCCTGTCCAACGCCTTGTATGTCGTTACCTGCAAACTAATCGGTCAAAAGAAAGCATGAACCAGGACAAACAGATTAAAAGCTGGCAGACGCGGGTCTTTGCGATCCTCTGGGTCGGTTACGCGTCGTACTACATGTGCCGCATGAACTTCGCGGTGGCGCAGCCCAAGCTCATAGATGCCATGGGCTGGTCCAACGAGCAGATCGGTTGGATCCCGTCGGTGTGGCTCGCTTTTTATGCCACCGGTCAGTTCATCAATGCGCAGATCGGGTCCAAATTCGGAGCGCGACGCATGATGTCCATCGGGCTGTGCGTTGTCGGCATACTCAACGTGCTGTTCGCATTCACTCCGGACATCATCGCCGCGCTGCAGGGGCCGCTGGGCCTCTCCGCCGAGAGCGCCTCCTCGACCGTCTACTGGACCATGTTGTGCCTGTGGGCGGTAAACGGCTACTGCCAGTCCATCGGCTGGCCTCAGATTGTGCAAACCATGTCCAACTGGTTCCGAGTCGGACGCCGGGGCACCATGATGGGGTTGATTTCCACATGCTACACCGGCGGCAACGTCATCGCCTGGGTGCTGTCGGGGCTGCTGGTGCAGTACATGGGCTGGAAGGCCGCGTTCCTCGTGCCCGGCATCACCATGTTCCCGATCATGCTGCTGTTCCTGTTCGGCATCAAGAACCGGCCCGAAGACGTAGGCCTGGCACCCATCCGCGACGACGTTGAGCCGGAACCGGAGGCCGGAGCCACAGCCGCGCCGGTCGAAGACTGGACGGTCTGGAGGATCTTGCGCACCACGCTTAGCAGCGGGACGTTGTGGGTGTTGGCGTGGAGCTACTTCTGCTTCAACGCGGTGCGGTACTCGTTCATGAACTGGACGGTGCAATACTTCAACAAGTTCCACGGCCAGGAGATCAAGAACAGCGCGTTCCTGGCGGTGCTTTTCCCCCTCATCGGTGCCTTGGGAGCAATCTCCTCGGGCTGGGTTTCGGACCGGTTCTTCCAAGGCCGCCGCGCCCCGGTATGCGCGGTGATGCTGGCGATTCTGGCGGGCCTGTGCCTGGCGTTCATCCCCATCGCCGCCGGAGACGCCTTGTTCGCCACCATCCTGCTGGCCGGTGCGGGCTTCATGATCTACGGCCCGGACGCCATCCTTACCGGTGCCGCGGTGATCGACATGGCCCATCCAAAAGCAGCCGCGTCGGCAGCCGGCCTCATCATGGCCATGGGCAACTTGGGCGGCTCAGTAGTCGCCGGCTTCCTCGTGGGCCGCATCCTCGATCAAAACGCAGGCGACTGGACCCTGGTCTTCCAGGTCCTCGCCGGCCTCTCCATCGCCGCGGCCGCCATGTCCGCCGTCCTGTGGAACAAGAAACCCAAAGGCAAGTAGGGCCGGCAAGCGGCCTTTAGAACAAATGAACCGGCCAGCCGCGCTGTTCCGCAATGTCGATAAGCGTGTTGGTGGGGTTGGAGAGTTCGCCTACCACCATGGGGAAGTCAACGTACTCCAGCATGTCGAAATCGCCCATACTGTCGCCGAAAGCGAACACCGGCGTGCCGCCGATGTTCTGCTCAATGGAATCGACTTTGCCCGGCCCGCAGGTTACCGGTTCGACGACCTGGTCGGTAATGAGGCCGTCGCTCACCCTGGTCTTTATGCCGATGCACTGATCCGGCTCAATGCCTGCGAAGGGGGCCGCGGTGCGAATGGTCCACTCATTGCTGGCTGACACGATCCACACGTCGATACCTTCCTGCTTCAAGCCCGCGACCAGAGCCCGCATGCGGGTCCGGTAGTTGGGCCAGGCATAGGCCATCTGCACGCTCCACCGGGTGACGTCAACGAGCCTCAAACCAGCCATGAGCTTCACCGCGTGAGCATAGGCGTGGGCCCGGTCCTGGTCCACCATGGCTTCGTATTCGAAGTAGATGTCCTTGGAGTAGTCCACGTTGATGAGAAGCTCCCCCGCTATAACCCAGCGCAGGAAAGCCTCTCCGATGTCCTTTGCCCAGAGCGTTCCGTCCGCGTCAAACACCGCCACGGGGTGGTCAAGTTCCTTGGCCCGAGCAAAACCGTCAGCCAGCGACTCCGCGAATTCGTGTGAGAATACTTGCCCCCAATCCATCTTGTCCTCCTATCAATTCGATCGCAGTATAGCCCTTGCGCCGGGGCCGACGCAAGGGCCGTTCGGTAGTTGCCCGGCCGTGCATTACAGGTTACAATCACGCGGCACGGGTAAACGGAGGATGCGATGAGGACGGGGAGCATCTTGGCGATGGTCGGAGTTGTACTGATGTTGGCCTTTCCGGAGACAGCGGCCGGCGAAATTGCACTACCTTCAGACACTCATTTCTGCGGCCAGTGGAATTTTCACAACACGGGCGGAGACTGCGCGGGCGCGGCGGTAGGTACTGCCGACGCGGATGTGGATGCGGTCCAGGCCTGGGACGTCATGCAGGGGGCGATTAACGCTGCTCCGTCGATAATCGCGTTTCTGGACAACGGTATCTTCTATTCTCAGCCCGACCTCATCGACAATATGTGGATCAACAAACAAGAGGACATCACTGACAATCTGCAACTTGACACCGAACTGTTCTTCCATGACGACAACACCATCGATGACGACGGAAACGGATACTTGGACGACGTCATCGGATTCAATTTCAAGGCTGCGTGGCAGTGGGCCAAGAACCTGGGCTTCAAACCCGGGGCTCACGGCACCCCGGTGACCTCCATCGTCGGCGCCAGGTCCGACTACAATCCCCCCGGCGGAGAGGCCAGCATTGCAGGTTTGGGCTCCAATTACGGCACCGGGATCTGGACGGTGAAGACCATGATCCTCAAGGTCAACAACGCGATCCTCGACACGACGCCGGCCATGTACAACGAGGCGGTGCACTATGCCGTGGACAACGGCGCCGGTGTAGTGAGCTGCTCCCTGGGTTTCAACGGTGTGGAAGGGATTCTCGACGGCGTCACCGACCCTGAGTTCTTTATGAAGAAGGACCCGGACATTCTCGAAGCGCTGTTGTATGCCCGGGACAACGACGTGCTGGTGGTGCACGCCGCGGGCAACAACAGCGGCGACGTCGACGACGAGGAAATCATTTTTCACTACCAGGTGGACGGCAGCGGAGTGGACAACCTGCTGGTCGTGGCGGCCACCGACCGCAACGACCGGCTCGCCCGCTTCCCGTACAAGCCCGGCTCTCCCCTGGCAGGGTCGAATTACGGCCGGCAGTTGGTGCACCTGGCCGCGCCCGGGGACAATATCTACTCCCTGGTCAACGACTTCACCTTCACCACCAACGGGGCCGGCACCTCCTATGCCGCCCCCCACGTTTCGGGCACCATTGCACTACTCAGAGCCAAGTACCCGGACTGGGACTACCTGCAGGTCAAAGAGACGGTGTTGCGCACCGCCGAGTTCAAGAAGGACCTTTTCCGGTACGTGGCAACCAGTGCGCGTCTGAATAGCTGGTACGCGTTGCGCGCCGTTGAAGGCGTGGACAGCGACGGAGACGGCATATTGGACAAGACCAATGACGTCGAGGTCTGCCTGCCCCAGAGCGACCTGTGCGAAGAAGGTCCCTGCCTGTGCAACGCCGACGCCCTCCCCTTCGAATACGGCGGTTGCCGTGACAATTGCATTCTGCAAGCCAATCCGTGCCAGGAAGACACCGACGGGGACGGCATCGGCGATGCCTGCGACGCAGACATCGACGGCGACGGAGTACCTAACTCGGTGGACTCCTGTCCGTTCGATCATCTCGACGACGTAGTTCACGAAGACGAGGATTTCGACGCCATCGGCGACGGCTGCGACAACTGCCCCGGCCTGGCGAACTTCCGGCAGCTTGACGACGACGGCAACGGCGTGGGCGACATCTGTCAGGACAGTGATGGAGACGGCTACACCTGGTTCGACAGCGACTGGCTGCTGGTTGATTGCGACGACAACAACGTGCTGGCACACCCGGCTGCCGACGAGCTTTGTAACGGAATTGACGACAACTGCGCAGGCGGCGTGGACGAAGAGTGCCCCGGCATCTGCGACGACTTCGACCAAGACGGTTTCAACACCGGATTCTGCGGGGATCCGAGCCACCTTGTCGACTGCGACGATACCGACGCCGACGTCTTTCCCGGAGCAACAGAGGTTTGTCTTGACGGCGTCGACAACGATTGCGACGGTCTCATCGATCTGGAGCAGGGATGGTGCTGCCGGGACAAGGACTCAGACAACTACTTCATCGACGGACCCGGCTGTGGTCCCGAGTGCGACTGCAGCCAACTGGGCGAAGGGCTTCCCGATTGCGACGACGGCAACTACTTCATCAATGCGGGAGCGGCTGAAAAATGTAACGGACTTGACGACAACTGTGATGGTGAGACAGACCCGTCAGAGGTTGACCTGGACGGTGACGGCTTCCTGGTGTGTGCCGGCGACTGTGATGATGAAAAGCCGTACATGGCTCCCAATGTGCCGGAAGACTGCGAAGATGGCCACGACAACGACTGTGACGGCCTGCCCGACGAATACGACCTTCTCGATTGCCCCTGCCCGGACAAGGACGAAGACGGTCACGAATCCGACGTGTGCGGCGGCGACGACTGCGACGACTCCAACGACGCGGTGGTCAGCGCAATGCCGTGCACCATATTCGATGAGGAGGCTGCGGCTTGCACCGAGGAGGCGTTGTGCTTGATTGAGTGCCCGGACAACCCCTTCGACATCGAATGCGACGGCATCGACCAGGACTGCGACGGCGAGGATTTCTGCACCTGCATGGACGGAGACGGAGACGGGTACGGAGAGGGGGATGGCTGCGACGGCCCCGACTGCGACGACGATGACGACGGTTTGCACGAAGACCTCCTTTGCCTGCTCTTCAGCCCGGAGGAAGGGGAGTGCGTGGAAGCGGACGTCTGCACCCTCGCCTGCCCTTCCAACCCCGAAGACGAAGTGTGCGACGGATTGGACCAGGATTGCGATGGCGAGGATTATTGCCCGTGCGAGGATGAGGACGGTGACGGCTACGGTGAAGGAGAAGGTTGCGACGGCACAGACTGCGACGACGCAAACGATGAGGTGTACGAGCCCGTTGTGTGCCACATTTTCGACAGCGCGGCCAACGAGTGCCTCGAGGCTGACGTCTGCGCATCCGCGTGCCCGCCATCCGATGAAGACGTTCCCTGCGACGGCGTCGACCAGGATTGCGACGGTGAAGATTATTGCCCCTGCGAGGACGCGGACGGCGACGGGTACGGTCAAGGAGTCGGTTGCAAGGACGTTGATTGCGATGACGATGACTCCGGGGTGTGGGGAATAACACTCTGTCCCCGGTTCGATGACGATGCGTTTGAATGCCTGGACAAGCAGATGTGTGTCGCGGCATGCCCCGAAAACCCGGCACTCGATGAATGCGGGGGCGAAGTGGACTACAACTGCGACGGCAAGATCTCCTGCACCAGCTCCGCCACCTCGGGCGAGGGTGCGAACGACGGTTGCGGCTGCCGCACCGGCTTGCCTTCCGCCCCCGGCCCCGCGTCCGGAGTGTGGTTCGTGCTCGCGATGCTGGGCTGCGTCATGCTTCGCCGGCGACTGGCCTGACGTTGGCAAACCACCGGAGACTGGTCCCGGCAGCGCTCTTCACTGCCGTGTTGTGTATCAGTCTGGCCGCATCCCTCTTCCGCAAGGCCGCTCCCACCCATCCACTGGTCATGGCGGGCATGCGGCTGGCTATCGCCGCACTGTGCCTCTCCCCCTTCGTCGTCCGCTCCTTTTTGGCCGGACGATTGAAAGCGCGGCAGCTACGGCCGGCCATCCTGGCCGGCGTCATCTACGCCGTTCATTTCGGCGCCTGGGTCTCGTCCCTGACGCTGACCACGGTGGCGTCGTCGGTGACTCTGGTTACCACCACGCCACTCCTCCTCGGCGTCCTCGGCCTCGTGACCGGAAGGGACCGGCCCGACCGCAAACTCTGGGTCGCGCTGGGGATCGCGGCCGCGGGACTCGCTCTCATCGGCTGGCAGGACCTCCACGCAACCCCCGACGCCCTGGCCGGAGATGCACTGGCGTTCCTGGGCGCGGTGGCTATCGCCGCATACATGCTCACAGTGCGGTCCCAGGGGGACGATCTGGACATCTGGGCCTTCTCCGGAATCGCTACCGCGGTGGGCGCGGTGGTGCTGGCGGTCACCGCGCTTGGTGCGGGCATCCCCTTTGAAGCCGCCTCAACCGAAGCGTTCGGCTATCTGGTTCTGGCCGCCGTGATTCCGCAACTGCTGGGCCACAATCTCATCACCTGGGTTCTCAGACACGTACGCCCTTCCACCGTGGCCATGGCTATCCTAGGCGAGCCGGTAGGCGCGGCCCTCATCGCGTGGATCTGGCTGGGTGAAGCGGTGGGCCCTCTGGCCGCATTCGGTTGCACTGTAACGCTGGTGGCGGTGGGAATTGCAGTGTGGGAAAGACCTACTGGGCGAGGTACTTCCTGAGCCAGCCGTGGACTTCCTGGTGCCAGAGCTGTGAGTTCAGCGGCTTCCACACGAAGTGGGTCTCGTCCGGAAAGTAGAGGAAGCGGGAAGGGACACCCAGGCGTTGCAGCGTGGTGAACAGTTGGAACGCCTGGTTTTCGGCCACCCGATAGTCATGGGCGCCGTGGATTACGAGCATGGGAGTCTTGAAATTCTTTGCCAAACGGGAAGGGGACCACTTCTCATACTGCTCTGAATCCCATGGCGTGCCGCCAAACTCCCACTCTGGGAACCACAACTCTTCGGTGCTGCCGTACTTGCTGCGAAGGTCGTACACGCCCGCGTGGGAAAACAGGCACTTGAACCGGTCGGTGTTGCCCAAGATCCAGTTGGCCATGTAGCCGCCGTATGAGCCACCGCCCGCGCACATCCGGTCCGGGTCCACCCAGCCTTCCTTTATGAGATGGTCCACCCCTTTCATGATGTCTTCGTACGGCTTGCCACCCCAATCTTTGTTTATCTCGTCGGTGAAACGCTGCCCGTAGCCTACCGAACCCCGGGGATTTGGGAGGAAAGTGACATACCCGGGTGCGGCGAAAAGCTGGGGGTTCCAGCGAGGGTGATGCCGGTCCGACCACATCCCCTGCGGGCCCCCGTGAATGAGCACCAGCAGCGGGTTCTTCTTGCCCCTGAAAGTCCCTTTCGGGAAGAGCACGTAGCCGTGCACCAGGGCGCCGCCCGCCCCCTTCCACCACACCTCTTCGACCTCGGCCAGTTGCACCCCCCGCATGGCCGCTTCGTTGAAGGTGGTCATCTGCTTGCGCTCTTTGGGATCGGTGTTGATCTTGAAAATCTCAGCGGGCTTGGTGAGTTTCTGGGACACGCAGACGAAGGACTTTCCATCCGGGAGCAGGTTGATGTCGGTGTTGTACGCGTCAGCAAAAAGCTGCTGCGGTCCGTTCTTGCCTTTGGCATCCACCTTGTAGACCGCGACGGAACCCCGGTCCAGCACCGCGAACCACAACTCGTTGGAGAACGGATACCAGCCGTAATCCACCACCCAGCGGTCCATCCCCTCAGCAGGGTACACCGGCTTGCCACCGCCTAGCGGCAGCAAGGTAAGTCGCAGCCGATCCGATTCATAGCCGGGCCGCGCCTGGGAGCGATAGGCGAGCCACTCTCCCGTGGGAGAGATCACCGGCCCGCCGTCGTAGGCCGGGTTGCGGGTAAGCTGGGCCGGCGCGCCCGGGGTCTTCTCAGTCTGACCCGGCATGACGACCTGCACCAGGTACAGATCCTGGTTGGTATGCCGCTCCTCCTGTTCCGGATTCTTGGTAGTAAACACGATCCACTTGCCCTTGGGGTCTATGTCGAATTCGCCGGTGACGCCCCACTTGTTTCCCGGCATGAGGTCCAGAGCGTCTCCGCCATCGGCCGAGGTTACGAACAGGTGCGAAAAGCGGCCATCCCGCCAATGGTCCCAGTGGCGATACATGAGCTTGTCGATGACCCGGGCCTTGATCGGGTTGTTCTCTTCGTTGGCCAGCCGTTCTCCATTGCACAGGTCGATCTGGCAGTCGGGAAACACGCGGGAGGTGAAGATGATATGTTCTCCATCGGGCAGCCAGCGAGGATTGGACGCACCTGTGGTCAGGTCCGTGACCTGCACCGGCGGTTCCCCAAGCAGTCCGGCGCGGAAGATCTGGGACTTCTTGGTCTTGTCCGAAACGAACGCAATCTGGTGGCCGTCCGGGGACCAGGAAGGGGAGCTTTCGTGGTTGCCGTCTGCGGTAATGTGTACCAGTTGCCGGTTGGCAAGCTCAAGGACCCAAACCGAACTGTAGGAGTTGTTGGTGTCCAGGTTCCTGCCGGTGAGCACAAACGCAACGCTTTTTGCGTCGGGCGAAAGGGTCAGGGACTTGATCTCTTTCAGCTTGATCATGTCCTCGAAAGTCATGGCGCGGCCTTCGGCAAGGCAAGGCACGGCGCACAGCAGAACCAGGGCGGCCGACACGACTCTCAGCAAACGGGGCTGCCAGTTGCTCATCTCACTCTCCTCCTCAAATACCGTTTCGATCCCTCGTCGAGTTCTCATCCTTCGGGGCAGTGGAGCACAGAATAAGGGGGGCTTCCCCACCTGTCAAGGACGGTTTTCTCTTGACTGATCTAGTAGAGAGAAAGTATACCTGTGGGCACGTTGAACACGCGCGAACTTGCATTAATAAGGAGGAAGAGATGAAACGACTGGTACTTACGACGCTGGCCTGCACGGTAGCCATCTTTCTGGCGGTAGGACTGGGTTGCGGCGGTGACGATGGTGAAGACGAACCTGAAGACATCGTGGTAGCGAAAGGCACCTTCAAGGCCAACATTGTGAGCTTCGGTTCCAACCCTGAGAAGAACGAGCCGACGGTGCTGGTTGAGGTTCTCAACGACGAGACGGGCGAAGGCACCGGCGTAACCGCGACCGCGGACGATGAAGGCTTCGTAACCTTCCCTGACATGACTGCGGGAGAGCTGGTTGGCTTCAAGTGCACCAAGGAAAAACACAAAGACACCTATCAGTTCCACATCCAGGCCGACGCGCCGGATGAGAAACTGTGGATCGTGCCGGACCATATCTACAACTTCGCGATCGTGCTTGCCGGTCTGGAAGTTCTGGACGGCAAGGGAACCCTGGCCGGCGCCATCTACTTCGTGGATGCAGACGGCGAGGAGATCCCGGTTGGCGGCGCCAGCGTGACCAGCGACCCGGCCACCGAAGACATCCGGTACATGGACGGCGACACCGGCCTGCCCACCACCCTCGACGCGCAGGGCTGCTCCCATCCGGCCCACGGCCGCTTCCTGGTCACCAACCTGGAACCTGGAACCGCAACCATCACCGCAACGGTAGGTGGCGTCGATGTAGGCAGCGTGCTCATTCCGGTAGTGCCCGATTCCATCGCCATCGGTAACATCTACGTGACGACGGACACGAACCCCGGCGTCGACGGGTGCCAGTAGGAAATGGTCGATGGTGTTGGATGTCATCCTGGGCGCAGTCGAAGAATCTCGCCTGGATGGCTATCAACTGAATACCACAGTTGGAAGGGGGGAAATATGATCGCTCGAGCCATGATGCTCACGTGTATGGTGGCAGTGCTGTTCACTGTCTCAGGTGCCTACGCCCAGGAAGACCCCGATGAGGGAGTGATCCTGGAATCGCCGGTGGAACCGTTGGAGGAGATGGCCTCTCCGCCCGAACCTGCGCCGGAGCCCAAGCCTGAGCCGGAGGCCAAGCCTGAGCCCAAGCCTGAGCCCAAGCCTGAGCCGGAGGCCAAGCCTGAGCCCAAGCCCGAGCCCGAGCCCGAGCCCGAGCCCGAGCCCAAGCCCGAGCCGGCAAAGCTGGAGCCGCCCAAGCCGGAGCCCAAGCCCGAGCCGGCGCCCGAACCCGAGCCCGAGCCTGCAAAAGCAGAACCGATTCCGGCCCCGCCCGAGGAGGTCTACGTCGAAGAGTACGATGAAGACGAATTCGATTACGAGGGAGAGCAAGACGAGGACGACAAACCCACCTTCACAATCAACGGATTCATCCAGAACCAGACCGGCATCTTCGTGTCTCCGGACAAGGACGAATACAACGTCGAGATTCGCTTCCCCGGCACCGTGTACGAGGAAGAGAAGCGCTATCCCAGCAATCATGGCGGCAAGTTGGGCGAGTTGTCCATGATGCGCTCGACACTGCAGCTCGAGGGCGACTGGAATCCTTTCCAGTACGCCAGCCTCCACTGGATCTTTCGGGGAGTAAGAAGCCTCAAACTCGATGCAGACGAGCAGGCCCAGCCGCCGGATCCGGCCGCGGCCGGCGACCCCCGGGACTGGGTGCACAAGAACTACTACACCGAGAACGACCTCAGAGAAATATATGTCGACTTGAACGCGGGCGAAAACGTCAACTTCCGCATCGGCCGCCAGCAGGTCACCTGGGGAGAATTGGGCCAGTACCGGCTGCTGGACGTCGTGAACCCGGTGAACAGCACCTACCACTTCGCCTCCCTCGAGAGCTTCGAGGACATTCGTATTCCCCTTTGGATCGTCAAGGGGCTGGTGGATGTCCCCGCACTCGAAGGCGCATTGGAGGTCGTGTGGGTGCCCATGTTGGACAACCCCGAGGACACGGTAACCACGCCGCTGACCTTCGTCGGGGCCTGGGGTCTTCCGCCCGCACCAAGGCAGAACACCAATAGCGAAATCGTTATCAAGCGAAAGACGTTCCTCTACCCGGATCAGGATATCGAAAACAGCCGCATCGGCGCCCGGTGGAAGGGAACCTTAGGCGATTTGACTTACAACCTTGTCTACTACTACACCCACCAGCTTACTCCGCCCGTGCCCACCAAGTTCGTCGCCCGCTACACAGGGCACGAAACGGGTGCGGTGGAAGATGAAGTGGAGGTGTTCCTGGAGTACCCGCGGCAGCACATTATGGGGTTCTCCCTGGACTACACGTTCAACCATCCCATCGGCACGGTGGTGAGATTGGAGTCCTCCTTTGAGCCCAACCGCACCTACCCAGTTGCCTCCGACTATCCCCGGGAAAACGACCCGGTGCTCTTCGAGGACGCATGGACCTACCTGGGAACCCGGCAGAAGCAGGTTGTCAACACCGGTATCCAGCTCATGCGGCCCACTTTCATCCGGTTCTTGAACCCTAACCAGACCATCATGCTCATCGGCCAGGTGATGCACTCCTACGTTATCGACCACAAGAAGAGCGAGCAGCTCATCGACGTCCCGGGATTCGATTCCACCGCGACCAACCCCCACGCCCTGACCCTTGTGTTCTCCGCGTTCACCTACTACTTCCACGGCTTGATGATGCCGAGAATTGTTGCGGCCTACATCCCTGCCAAGGGCTTTGAGATTGCCCCCCCGGACACCTACGGCAACGGTTTTCTCACCGGGCAGCTCAACTTCACGTTCGACACCAACTGGCGCGCAACGTTGGGCGCCAGTATGTTCTTTGGCGATGACCCATATAAAGGTGCAGGGCTGTTCCGTGACCGGGATGAGGTTTACGCCCGACTCAGATACCAGTTTTAGACAGGGAGGATTAGTATGAAGATATTGCAGAAGATTCTTGTTGCGGTCGTCGTTGTGGCGGCGCTCGGCATTTCCGGAACCGCACTGGCACAGAAGTTCACAATGGACAACTGGACCGAGACCACGGGTTTCAAACCCGACCTCAACATCCCCGGCTACAAGGCGGGCCTGGTTATCGACAAGGGAAACTGGACCAAGTTCAAGAAGGTGATCCCCAAGGGGATCGAGACCCTGATGACGAAGTACGCGCTAAAACTCTACACTACTGACTACAAGCGGGTGCACCCGTCGAAAGGCTACGTCAAGGCGACCAACAAGTACGCGGGCAAGCCTGCCATCATCGACACCGGCAACAACCCGCGCAAAATCGGTATCAAGGATTACACCGCGGGCCTCCCCTTCCCCAACCCCAAGACCGGCCTGGAAGTGGCGTGGAACTACCAGTACTCGTATAACGGCGACGACGGCACGTTCCACTACGGAGTCTACTGGATCTCGGCCAAGGAAGGTGTCGAGCGCTGGGAAGAGTGGGTGTGGGAATACATCATCCGGACGCTGAACCGCACCGACATCAAGCCCAGACCCGCTTTCAAGAAGTTCAAGAAGAAGGGGATCCAGTACACTTCCATGACCTATGCGATTCAGCCCTACGACAAGCGGGGCTTCGGCGCGCTGTACAGCCGCTACGTCGAGCCCAAAGACCAGGAAGGTTGGATCTACGTCCCGACCATGCGCCGGGTGTTGCGCAACACCTTTGGCAGCCGGGGCGATGCGTGGAACTCCACCGACCTTCTGTACGAAGACGTCCGAGGGTACATGGGCTATCCCGAGTGGATGAACTGGAAGCTTAAAGAAAAGACCACCATCCTGGCCCCCGTCCATGCCGGCATCCCCTTGGGCAAGGAAGCTCGGGACAAAGTGTTCGATTTCGAGACCTGGCCCCACTGGAATCCCAAGATGAAATGGGAGCCGAGGCCGGTTTACGTTTTGGAAGTTACGCCCAAGCTGAAAGACTACCCCTATTCGAAAATGATCATGTACGTGGACGCGGAAACCAACTTCATCTGCATGAAGGACTCGTACGACAAGAAGGGCAGGCTGTGGAAGGTGCTCATCAACGCGTACAACGGCTCCAAAGACATGAAGCGCTACCCCCTAGGCATCGGGACCTCCCTCATTATCGACCTCCAGGCCGAACACGCGACCGCATTCCCGTCCTATAATTTCAAAGCCAACGTCGGCCTGAAGCCGTCGAAGTTCAAGGTCTCTACGCTCAGGAAAATGGGAAAATAGAGATAGAGGCTATTTTCAATTATCAGTTTTCAATTTTCAATTCACGACTAATCGGTTGAAATCATGATCCAAAGAACCATTCTACTCGTGCTCATGGCGCTTCTGGTTGCACCTTGCGTTGCTGCGGAAGAGGACAACGGGGAAACCAAGCGTTCGCCTATTGACAAGCTCACCAAGCGGGATCGCTTGTACGACGTGCAAATCGTGGGCACCCACGTTTGGATCGTGGGCTTCCCCGGCATCATCCTGCATTCATCGGATGCCGGGGTCACCTGGGAAGAGCAAGCGGGCGGCGCCAAGAACGCTCTGTTCGCCATGGACTTCGTGGATGACAAAACCGGCTGGATCGTGGGCCGTTACGGCCTCGTCCTCCATACCAAGGACGGAGGGGCTACCTGGACGCCGCAGAAGGGGGCAGGCAAAGAGCATCTGTTCGATTTGGACTTCATCGACGCCAACCACGGCTGGGCGGTGGGCAACTTCGGCACGGTCCTGCGCACGGCCGACGGCGGCAAGAGTTGGGCCCGCCTGAAAATCACCCTCGAGGACGAGGACGAAGAGGTCGGCGGATACGACGACGAAGACGAAGGCGACGACGATGACGACGACGAGGACGACGGATACGGCATCGATGCCGAGGCCGACGAGGCCGACGAGGCCGACGAAACGGACAATAACCAAGCCCCAACCGTAAGGGAGGGGGCCGACGAGGCCGACGAGGCCGAGGAGGAAGAACCGTTCGACCGGCTCCTGAACGGAGTTAAATTCCTTGATGCCAAGCGCGGCTTCGTGGTCGGCGAGTCGGGAGTGATTCTGTATACCGAAGACGGCGGCAACACCTGGGCCGAGCAGGACAGCGGCGAGTGGGCCCCCTTGTACTCCGTGGCCTTTGACGGCCAGGACCGGGGATTTACCTGCGGGTCCGACGGCGCACTCCTTTCCACCACTGACTCCGGCGAGAGCTGGGAGAAACTGGAAAGCGGCGTCAAGGACCACCTCCTCAGCGTGATCATCACGACCACCGGCGTCCTGGCCGTAGGCCGCCGCGGCGTCCTAATCCGCGAAACTCGAAACTCGAAATCTGAAACGTCCTTTGTCCGTGTTCCCTTAGGCGTCTACACCTGGATAGACTCTATTGCCATGAGCAACTCCGGCGTCGGCCTTCTGATCGGCGGCCAAGGCCTGATCATGCGCACGGAAGACGGCGGGAAAACCTGGACCAGGCTGGGGGACTGATATGAGGGAACGACTCGCAAAATTCATAATCAGCAACCGAATCCCAGTACTCATCATCATTCTGGCCATCACCGCAGTCTTCGGCTGGAAGATCAAAGACGTGGAGTTCGCAAGCAAGACCATCGACCTCTTCCCCTCGGACCACCCCTATGTGGAGACCTTCGTAAAATACGCGGAGATCTTCGGCGGCGCCAACACTGCGCTGCTGGCCATCGAGGTGAAGGAAGGGGACATCTTCAACACGGACACGTTGGAGAAGGTCAAGAGGGTGACCAAGGCAGTGGAACTGCTGCCCGCGATCAACAACTACCAGGTCATCTCCATTGCCCAGCGCAAGGTGAAGAACATCACGGTGGAGTTCACGCCGGAAGGGCCGCTGTTCAAGGCGGACCCCATCATGTGGCCGGACATTCCGCAATCTGATGAAGAGATTGAGAAGCTCAAGGAGATCATCTACTCCACGCCCCGCATCTTCGGGACCCTGGTGTCCAAAGACTCCACAGCCGCGCTGGTAGTGGCCGGATTCCTGGAGAACGAACTGGAGCCGGCCGCGGTCTACCGGGAACTCAACAAGATCGTTGAGGCGGAAGAAGACGACAACACCAGCATCTATGTCATCGGCAGACCGGTAATGCTCGGGTTCATCCTGGACAACATGGGGCAGACGAAGAAGTTGTTCTTCATGACCCTGGCGGCCATCTTCCTCGTACTCATGCTCTACTTCCGGGATGTGCGAGGAGTCATGACCCCGGTGATCACCGCGGTGATTTCCGCAGTCTGGGGCATCGGCTTCATCGGTTTCTTAGGCTACAACTTCGACCCGCTCGTGATCGTTGTCCCGTTCATTGTGTCGGCGAGGGCGCTCAGCCACTCAGTGCAGATGATGAAGCGGTTCTTCGAGGAGTACGACACCCTGGGCGACCGCAAAAAGGCGGCCGAAGCCACCTTCTCCGGGCTGCTGACCCCGGGTTTGCTGGCCATCATCACCGACGCGGCCGGCGTGTTCCTCGTGATCCTCACTCCCATTCCGCTCATGCAGAAACTGGCGGTTATGGGCGGCTTCTGGGTCATGAGCTTCATAGTCTCCGACCTGGTATTCAACCCGGTGTTGCTGTCCATCATGCCGCCACCGAAAAAGAAGACCGGGGCGGTCAAGAAGAGCTTGTTGGATAGAGGGCTGTGGAATCTGGGCGGGTTCTGCACCGGCAAGGGCAAATGGGCGGTCATCGCGTTGACCCTGGTCATCGGCATTGTCGGCTTCATTTTCGCCCGGAACCTGGTCATCGGCGACGTCCACCCGGGCACGCCCATGCTGTGGCCCGACTCCAA
>CAZVFX010000054.1:0-46700 GCA_964626565.1 uncultured Myxococcales bacterium | reverse complement strand
CGCCAGGCACCGGGCGATCATGGAAGAGATTGAAGGGGGTGAACGGTTACTCTTTCGCTATATCCGATGCCCATTGCCATCTCTGGTCGATAGATGGCCAACCTCTTTCTCACCTCGTGCAGCGTCTTCAATTCCTGCCTCTTGTCAACGATCACCCGTAGTGCGTTGGCAAGAACAGTCCTCCCAAGTCCGCTCTTCTCTAGGTACTTCACAGCCCAATCATCGGCTTCGAACTCGAGACGGTAACCGTTGAACACGTTGACCAAATACCCTTGGCCCATCAATGCCAATCGAGAAAGAAAGGCCTGCATCCTTATCATTCCAAGGTGCTCTTCCACGTGTGCGATCTCGTGAGCCAGTATTGCCCCAACTTGCTCACCTGGCAACTTCAATAGACCGCTCGTCACTACCACGGTTCTCCCAGAAAACACGCTTCCAATCTCTACCCAGGAGTCGGGCCATTTCGTTCTAGACAGGGCAATGGCCACGGGCCTTGCTCCCATCGCACCGCAGATACCCCCAGCACCATCTGAGCTTCGTCGGACTCGGTGAATTCCCCCCGGAACTCGCCCTACACAAAGCGGAGCAGGCGCTCAAATCCAGGGGCCTAGCCCTTGAGGACGTATACCCCGACGCGAGAATGGGCACCAACGGCGGCCTGAGGAAGATCCTCGACATCATCGCTGAAGCAATCGAAAGGGAGCACACCCAGGCCTACATCGACCATGTGCTGGCCTGCATTGACCCCATGGATAACGACCAGATCGAAGCACTGATGCACACTTTCGTACGCAAGTTCGGCAGACATCTTCCCTATCAACTGCGCAGCCCCGGCCTGCTGGTCCGTGACTGGAAGAAGATCATCCTCGAAACCGTGAAAGGCCTCCAACTCCTCCAGCAGCACCACCCAATGCTCAAGCCCAATCTGCTTCCTGGGCGAGGAGGGATCGAGCACAAGGTTCATCAGCACCTAGTCGGCAGACATTTCCGCCAGAAGGCTTTCGTGGTCAAGTTTGAGTACCAGAACACCGACCTAGCCTTGCAGGCACCAAACACAAATACTTGGATTGCTGTCGAAATCGTAAACGGCAATTCCCACAACGTCCGAGAGAGACTCCAGAAGAACAATCAGGCTGGAGCGGAAAAGACGCTCGTGATCGCCTCCAACAGGAAGACAGCACAACGACTACAGAAAGAACTCCCAGACCAAGAAGTCCAGGACATCGAACCATACCTGCTCAAGAGAGGAGAACTGGAATGAGACACTGCTACCAGAGTTCCAAACTGAAACTCCACACCAACCCCAGCAAATGCAGGAAGTGTTCGATGTTCACCGAGTACCCCGACCCTTTCCGGGACCACCAGCATTTCGTTTGCAGGCCCCCCTGTCAACAACGGAGGTTCAAATGAGAAGTCTCTACCCGACCGAGCATTTCACTCTTAGTTACGAAGAAGCAGCACCTACCAAACAACCAGAAATCCGACAGGAACTTGTCAGAATTCTCGCAGACGATCTGGTGCGCTTCCTCCGAACCCAACGAAGACACTAGGAGTTGTAAATGAACAACTACCCCTAAACACAGAAAAACTCTTGACTAGCTGATCAACGTCAGCCAAGAAAGGAGTTGAGGAGAAGACATGATAACAACAGCAAGATACGCAAGAGTTTCCAGAGCAGAGTCAGCAAAGAAAGACCTTTCCATCCCGACCCAGCTTCAAGGAATTGACAAACACAGAAGATTGGCTGAAGAGATCCTTATTAAGGACTATGTCGCTGAGGGCATTTCCGGAGATACTGATGACAACGGTGCCATGCAGCAACTTCTTCGAGATGCCAGAGACGGCAGTTTCAAGCGCCTCTACGTCTACTCGATAAGCCGCTTCTCCAGAGATCCTCGCCTAAGAGAGAACTGGCTGTTCGAACTCAGGCAGCTTTGCGGGATTGAGATCATCTTCCTCGATATCCCGATGAGCCAGGACCACTACACCTACGAGCAATACGAGAGGGAAAGAGGTAACAGAGCCAGAGATATCAGCATTGAGGGCAAGGAAGGCTCTCTCAGAGGACAACGACAATTAGCAAGCGAGGGTTTCAAGGCCGGGGGAACTGCAAAGTACGGCTACATGCTCAAGAAGGAGGCCCGCAGACGTTCTCAGTCAGGAGAGACCATCTACAATTCCCGCTTGGCACCAAATCCAGAGACGTTTCCGATTGCTCAGGAAATCCTCACCTGTCTGGCAGAACATGAAAGCCACAGCTCCATCGCCAAAGATCTCAACGGCCGGCAGATTCCTGGACCTTCAGCCTGGGATTCCTATGGAAACCTGCTCAAGAAATGCAAGAAATGCAGGTGCAAATACCCTCTCAAGGAACATCCGAACCTAGAAACCTGCACTCAATGTGGAGAAGAACTCAAGCAGCCCCGGGATTTCATCTGGTACAAGAGCTCCATAGCAAATATCGAGCAGGAAGCTGAATGGACCTACTCAGGCAAGAACAGGTACAACTACCACAATGCCCGTATCAAGACCGGAGAGTACCGAGGACAGTACCTTGGTGGTCGTTTCATTGACGGCAAGTACGTGGGCACCAAGTTCAAGCCCCAAAGTGAGTGGGTTTTCGTTCCTTGCGAAGCCTGCATAGACGAAGCTACTCTCGCCAAGATTGTCTCTTATCGCTCCACTAAGCCCACCCAGCGCAAGGGCCATGGAAGAAGGAACTCGACACCCCATCTTTTCCAGATCTCCTGCACTTGCGGCGGCCAGTTCACCAAGCGAGGCCAGGGGAATCTGGGCTGCAATCTCCGGTTGAGCGGCAAGAACGACTGCACCAGCCCCATCATCAAGGAGAAACGGGTAGAGAAGACTCTCCTGCGTTTCATCCAAGACAAGCTTCTCTCTCCCGAAATCATCGACGAAATAACGCAGCTTGCTGAGGAACGCTTGCAGCAGAGCCCCTACGACAGGCTGCAGGACCTCAAGGAGACCCGCACCAGGTTGAGAAGAGTGGAAGCCAAGCTCAAGGACTACAAGAGGCTTTTCGACGGCGACAAGATCGGAGCTGATGCTTTCGTGGAGTACACCGAGGACCTCCGCTTGGAAAGAAGCACTCTCAAGCAACAGCTTGACTCCCTTGAAGCTGAGTACGCAGGAGATACTCCTATCCTGACCCGGGACGCCGTACAACTCTGGCAAAGTGAAATGACCATGTCCCTCCAACAGCCGGAAAGGGAGAAATTGGCTGATTTGTTGGCTGCAGTGATCAAGGACATCGTTCTGCATCCGCCACAGGAAAAGCGCGGAAGTCGCTTGATTTCCTTCACTTTTTATCCGTTTTTCGAAGGATTGGGCAAAAAGAAAGGGAGCGCAGAATCTGCACTCCCTTCCTTAAGCGTCCCCAAGGGGATTTGAACCCCTGTCGCCGGCGTGAAAGGCCGGTGTCCTTACCGGGCTAGACGATGGGGACTTATCAAAGCAAACAACTACCCGACAACGCCTCGATTGCATCGAGGCTCGGCCGGGCCGAGTCGGGCCTGACCGGTGAGCCGCGAAGGGATCGAACCTTCGACCCGCAGATTAAAAGTCTGCTGCTCTACCGACTGAGCTAGCGGCCCACAATCTGGACGGGAAAATATGGGAAAAGGGGTGACCTGTCAAGATTTTTTTGGGCCGTTGCATCAAACGGAGATTGTTGTTACCGTCTCACCGTCATGGAAACAGAGCTAAACATTGGGGAGTTGTACGGCGGTGGCCTGGTGTTGGGGTACAGGTGCAGTTCTCGATGTCGGCACTGTCTTTACGGCTGCGGACCCCACCGGCGTGACGGTGGCGACGCAGGTCGGTTGGACGTGATTCTTGACGAGCTTGCGGAAAAGGCGCCCCACGCCCGCTACCACATCGGGGGCGGCGAACCTTTCTTGAACCTTACCCTTCTCGAACGCGCGGTCAGAGGTCTGGGCGATCGGGGGCTCCACCTCGAGTACATCGAGACCAACGCCTCCTGGGTCGTCAGCCGGGGTCAGGCGGAGCAGGCGCTTGCCGATCTGGCGCGGGTCGGTTCGCGCTGCGTGTTGGTAAGTGTGTCCCCTTTCCACGCCGAGTTTGTGCCCTTCTCCCGCACCCGGGACCTCATCGCGGCGGCCAACCACGTCTTGCCCGGAGGCGCGTTCGTGTGGGTGCCTGACTTCATTCCCGATCTCGAGCGCGGCAATTATCAGCGGACTTTGGACCTGGCGCGGCTGTTGGATGAGCGCGGCGACCGCTTCGCACTGGGCCTGGCGTCCCGCTACGGTCTGGTGTTGGGCGGGCGTGCGGGGAGGTACGCGGCCGCGCACGGACGGGCGCATGCATGGCAGCAATTCTCGAACCGGTCCTCATGCCGATCACGCTTGTCTGACACGGGGCATTTTCACGTCGATCTCGATGGACTCTACGTCCCCGGTTTATGTGCAGGAATTGCGCTCCCTTTGGCGCAGGTGCCCGGCGTGGTCGATCTGGCGCGATACCCGGCGCTGGCCGCGCTGATTTCCGGCGGGCCGGCTTTGCTTGCGGAGGTTGCCGCCCGGGAGGGATTCGAGCCGCTGGCGACCTATTCCGATGCTTGCGATCTGTGCACTCACGTGCGTGGTTTCCTGCATCGGAAGGGCTGGTCGGGTCTAGGCCCTGCCCCGTACTACGAACCCCGCTCCGTGGATGGGTTCGACTCATGATCATCGAGTTCCTGAAGCGTTCCAACCGCGCTCGCCACCGGCACATTATTGCCCTGGCGATCCCCGCGATGTTCGCGCTGATCGCTGAACCTTTGCTGGGAATCGTGGACACTGCGCTGGTTGGGCACCTGGGGGTTGCTGAGCTAGGCGCGCTTGCCGTTGTGACTTCGCTGTTGGGGGCCGTAATCTGGTTGTTCAGCTTCTTCCTCTCCGCGACTACGGCCAACATTGCTCTTTTCTCCGGTGAGTCCGATGAAGCCTCTGCCGCGCGCTACTTCCAGCAGAGCCTACTCCTGGCCGCGGCCGTCGGCATGGTAGTTGCCCTGCTGGGGCTTGCGTGCGAGGACCTGGCGTTCGATCTGATGGGGGCGGACAGCGGGCTGAGAGCGTTGGCGGGGGACTACTACCGCATCAGGCTGGCGGGGATCCCGTTTTCCCTTACCGCGTTTGTGAGCACCGGTTACCTGCGCGGCGTGCAGGATATGAAGACCCCCATGGTGATCGCACTACTTGTTAACCTCATGAATGCGCTGCTCGACGCCATCCTCATCTATGGAATCCCGCCCTTGTTCGACGGCTGGGGCCTGCCCGGTGCGGCCTTGGCGACAGTGTTTTGCCAGTTCCTGTTTTGCGTGTGGTCGCTGTCGGTGGTGCTGCGACGACATCCGGTGCAATTGACCGGGGGCGGGCTCTTCAACTTCGATAGAGCTCTTCTAGGCAGGATGTTCACCGTCAACCGCCACCTGTTCATGCGCACCGCTTTCCTGCTGGGTTGCTTCGTAATGGCGACCGCGCTGGCCACTCGCATGGGCAAGTACGTCCTGGGCGCGCACCAGGTGGGCATGCAGTTGGTTCTGTTCCTGGCGCTGGCGCTGGACAGTTTCGCCATTGCGGCGCAGACGCTTTGCGGCAATCTGAAGGGAAAGGGAGAGTTCGAGGAGCTTCACCTCAACGCCCGCCTGATGATCGTGTGGGGATTCTTGCTCAGCGCGGTCTTCGGGGTAACTTTGTGGCTTGGGGCGAGGCCGATTATTGCGTTATTCACACACGATCCGGCCCTGGTCAAGGCCATCTCTATCATTATGCCGTTTGTGATCTTCCTGCAGGCCGCCAACGGAGTGAACTTCGTGCTGGACGGCGTCTTGATGGGGGTGCTGGACACGCGCTTTTTGATGATACAGCTCTTTATTGCCGGACCTCTTATCTTCTTCCCGCTGGCGGCCCTGGCCTACTTCTATTCCTGGGGACTGATCGGGTTGTGGAGCGCGCTGACTACTTTCTTCACCGTCCGTTTCGTTATGAATTCGTGGCGATTCTGGTCTAGGACTTATGTTGGGGTTCAGCCACCAGCGAGTATCCGATAAGGGCTCCCAGCCCCACCATCATGAATGGATTTCCCGTGATCCCTCACCCACCGCCGGGTGCGCAGCCCACGTACCAGTAGTACGCGAACGCAAGCCCGGCGCCGGCGAGAGCGCCGATGGGATAGCGAATGGAACGTTTCTTCCATAGTCTGGCAATGTTCTTCACCTGACACCTCCCTGCCGCTATGTCAGAGCCGATTTCCACCGATCGGTTACACCGCCGGGTACACAAGGCGATGCAAGATTGACAGTATACCATAAAGATCTGTACCGTTCTTTGTGTACAGATGAACAGATGATCTTTGGAGGTAGACGATGCGAACTGTATGGTTTCTTTCGATAGCGGCTCTGGCGATGTTTGCGGGATGCGATCTGGGTTCCGGAGACAAGGAGCCGGTGTGCGAAGGTCACGCGGTTGGTGAGACGTGGGAAGCTGACGACGGCTGCAACACCTGCCAGTGCACTGAGGAAGGGGAGTCGTGCACGCTGATGGCGTGCATGCCCGACTGCGAGGGGCATTTGCCGGGCGATACATGGGATGCCGAGGACGGCTGCAACACGTGCAGTTGCACGGAGGAAGGGATCGCCTGCACCGAGATGGCGTGTCTCCCCGATTGCGAAGGCCACGCGTTGGGCGAAACCTGGGATGCCGACGACGGCTGCAACACGTGTCACTGCACCGAGGATGGGGTTGGCTGCACCGTCATGGCGTGCCTGCCTGATTGCGACGGCCACGAGTTGGGGGATAGCTGGGACGCCGACGACGGCTGCAACACCTGCACATGCACCGAGGAGGGGATCGCGTGCACGGCCATGGCATGCCTGCCCGACTGCGACGGTCACGAATTGGGAGAGAGCTGGACTGCTGAGGACGGCTGCAACGTGTGCGAGTGTAGCATGGACGGAATCGCGTGCACCGATGACGTGTGCCCTCCGGACTGCGACGGTCACGAGATAGGCGAGACCTGGGATGCGGACGATGGCTGCAACACCTGCACGTGCACCGAGGAGGGGATTGCCTGCACGGCCATGGCGTGCCTGCCTGATTGCGACGGCCACGAGTTGGGCGAGACGTGGGACGCGGAAGATGGCTGCAACACGTGCACCTGCACCGAGAACGGCATTGCCTGCACCGAGATGGCGTGCGCAAAAACCTGCGACGAGGTAGCGGAAGAATACCACGCGATGTTGGACGGCGCCTCCGAGTGTGCTGAACATGCGGACTGCCAGTATCTGTGGGCGGTCTGCGGCGAAGGGATGGGTAGCTGCTACGAAATCGTGAACATGTCCATTTCACAGGAGGACATTGCAGCTATCGAACAGGAATACCTGGCGGCCAACTGCCAGCTCTGGGATTGCGCCTGCACCCTGCCCCCTGCGGTGATGTGTGCGGACGGCGTTTGTGTTGCCGGACCCGAGTGCGACGGACACAAACTCGGGGAAACCTGGGACGCGGATGACGGGTGTAACGTGTGCACCTGCACCCCGGAAGGAATTGCATGCACGGCCATGTGGTGCCCGCCGGAAACTTGCGAAGAGATCCAGCAAACTTACGCAGACCTGGTGGCTGACAACTCGAGCTGCGAAGTTACCGACGACTGCCAGGTGCTCTGGGGGCAGTGCGGCCAGGGCTTGGGCGGTTGCTACGAGGCGGTCAACGGAAACGTAACTCAGGAAGAACTCTCCGCGCTGGGCAGCCAGTTTGCTGAGCAGGGCTGCACTCAGTGGGTGTGCGACTGCACCCCGCCGCCGGAGGTGGAGTGCAAGGACAACGTCTGCAACGCAATCTTTGAATGGTAAAGGGGCAGGCGGTAGCAACGGAGAGGCTGTAGGCGGCAGGAACGGCGAAAAGTCAAAGGCTATAGGACTACGGGAACGCGATGGGCCAGGATGACTCCGGCAGGAGATACTTCGGCGCGGTAGGCCAGGGGGATGACTCCTCTGGCGGCTACTTTCCTTAACGTCTCGCCGAAATCCGGGTCGATATGATCCGCGGGGTACAGGGCCTCGCCGTCGGCTCGCTGGCAGATGAAAACGGCATAGCCTTCGGCGCCTCCCTTGACCAGGCGGGCCAGCTCGAGCAGGTGCTTGCGCCCCCGGGAGGTGACTGCGTCGGGGAAGTAGAGGCGACCTTCTTCCTGTAGAGTGACATTCTTCAGTTCCACGTACGCGGGCCCGAAGGGCCCCTCGAGCAAGACATCCAACCTCGAACCGGGAGCCACGGTTACTTCTGTAGCGGCCACGTGGTAGTTCTGAAACTCAGGCAAGAGTCCGGCAGACACCGCTGCGACGAAGGCTTTTTGAGGCAACGACGTATCCACTCCTACAAGCGTACTGCCGGACCTGACCAGCATCAACGAATACTTTAACTTCCGCTTCGGATTAGTCGATTCAGCAAGGAATACCTGACTACCGGGTTCAGAGCATGTGCGCATGGTTCCGGTGTTGTTGGTGTGGGCTTCCACGACGTTTCCGTCTTCCAGGCGCACCCGGACGACGAAGCGATTCTTGCGTTCTATCAGAGTGCCCGGTAGAAGATCAGGGAATACGATGAGGCCGGAAGGGTTGGAGAGTGCGGGCATGGTGAGTTTCCTCCTCGTACTTTTCTCCTCACAATAATAGCAACGCCGGCCCGGATGTTGAATAGGTTGTGACGTATTGCGTCAAAGGGCGCCTCTCTTTGGAAGGAGGAGAAGATGAAAAGACGGATCGTGCTGTTGCTCTTAGGGGTAGTTGTGTGCTTTGCCGCCGGCAATGCGGTGGCGAAAGACATCTTCTATGACGTCAAGGTCACCGAAGCGAAGGTGGTGAAGGGTGCTCTGCCCATTGCGGGGGACCAGCCGGACCGTCCCTGGCGGGACTGGGACATCACCATGTTTCCCCGGGCGATAGTTTTAGGGGACGGAGAGGCCTATTTTCACGGCAATCTGTCGTACTGGAGTTGGCCGTCCGAGCTACATGTGTCGGGGCGGCTTGCAGTGCGTGCACCTTCGCAAAAGAAGATCATTGTCCGCGCGTTCGTGCCGACCTCAAACCTCAAGGGGCTCCAGGAGATAGAATTTGCCCTGGCGCCTGCCGAGTCAAAACCGGAGGCCCGGAGCACCTTCTACCAGGTGAAGCGGGAGTATTATGGAAACCTGCGGAACACGTCGATGCCCGGCACCGCCTGGTTCCGGCACCTGGCCGAAGAGGCAGAGGCTGCCCGGCTCAAGCGGCCTTTGGGGGCCCCGGCCGACGGTACTCAACGCCCGCCTAACCCGTGGGACAACAGTTGGGAACTTGCCGAGACCTACGATCTGTTCACAGGAGGCAAAGCGCTGGCCGAGAACATCCAGCTCGATCGCCTGCTCAGGCCGGTGGGGGAGAGTGAGTTGACGGTTGACGTCGCTACCATTCCCGGCATCACCATCGAGGAGGTTGACTGGAAGCCGTTGATCAAAGGTCTCGCGCCGAAGACAGACCCTCTGGCCGCATACATACCTGCGGACCAGCACGTGCTGTTCTTCCCCACGTTCCAGGCCATGATCGATCTGACCGACGAAGCGGATTCGGTGGGCACGCCGGTGCTGGCGTCGTTCGAACCGAGGTCGGAGGACGGCCTCACGAAACAGCGCTACCAGAAGCAGCTTTGCCTTTCCATGAGCGGTCTGTCCCGCCTGTTCGGCCCCAAGGTTGTGGCGAGCGTGGCGTTTACAGGTTCCGACCCGTTTCTGCGCATGGGATCTGATGTGGCGGTGCTGTTCGAAGCGAAGAACATGCCGATGCTGGTGCAGTTCATCGGCGCCAAGCAGGAGGCTGCGCTAAAGGCCGATTCGACGGTGCAGCGGGTCAACGGAAAACTGAGCGGTGGGCTGAAGTATGCGGGGGTGAGAAATCCCGACCGCTCAGTGAGTTCGTATATTGCTGAGATCGGTAACGCTCTGGTGGTGACCAACTCCCTGGCCCAGTTGGAGGCGATCGCGAACACGCAGGCCGGGAAGTTGCCGTCGGTAGCGACTCTGGGTGAGTACACTTTCTTCCGGGATCGCTACAAGTTGGGGGACGATGACGAAACCGCGCTGCTAGTGGTTTCCGACGCCACGATCCGCCGGTGGTGCGGCCCACGCTGGCGCATTGGCGACTCTCGCCGCTTGAGGCTTGCCGGCGCGCTCGCCGGGCTGCAGGCCAGGGACCTTGACGCGATCGCATCCGGCAAAGGCGGCAACCGGAAGGTGAAGGCCGAGGTTTCGGTCCCCGGAGCCGGGGCTTTGACCTTGTCGCCTACGGGCGTAATGTCATCGACCTACGGCACGCTGGCGTTCCTGACGCCCGTCGTCGAGCTTGACGTAAGCAAAGTAAGCAAGGCAGAAGCCGAAGCGTACGGACGGTTCAGGGACCGCTACCAGTCAAACTGGCGAGAGTTTTTCGATCCCATCGCACTTAGATTCTCGGTAAAGAAGAAGAAGCTGGCGTTAGATCTTACTGTGATGCCGCTCATTGCCAGCAGCGACTACCGTGAGTTCATCGAGCTTGCCGGCGGGGCGACCATGGCGCCCGATTCGGGCGATCCTCACGAAGACGCGCTGGTGCGGTTCGGCATGTCGCTGAACCCCGACTCCCGGCCGGTAAGGGAGGTGGGTGAGTTTGCGGTACGCATGGCCCCCGGATTGCAGGGGAATGCGCTGTCGTGGCTGGGCCATTCGATCACAGTGTGGGCAGACAAGGACAAGTTCTGGAAGGACGTCGCTAAAGCGGACAGGCCCGAGCGCTATGTTGAGCAGCATTTCAACCAATTCCCGGTCGCGGTGAGCGTTGAAGTCTCGAGCGTCATGAAGGCCACCGCGTTCCTCGCTTCTGTGCGAGCGTACATCGACCAGGTGGCGCCCGGAATGACCTATTGGGAGACCAAGAAGTACAAGGGGGAGCAGTACGTCAAGATCGGCCCTACCCGAGAGGCCATGGAAGACGACATGCCCGAAGATCTGGCGCTCTATTATGCCGTGTCCCGCAACGCCTTGATCGTAACGCTCAATGAAGACATGTTGAAGCGCACGTTGAAACGCCGGGGCATGCGCAAAAAGGCGAAGAAGAAGAAGAAATCGCTGTCTCTGGGTGAACCGTGGCTGGGGGCCAACCTGGGAATGCAGGCCGACGCCGAAATTCTGAAGATTCTGGAGATCGTCGGTGCGCAGGAGTACTTCGCGCACATGCGGAAGCAAGCGTGGCGCAACATCCCCATTCTCAACGAGTGGAAACGGCTGTATCCGAATCGCAACCCGGTGGACGTTCACGAGCAGGTGTGGCACACCCGTCTCTTGTGCCCCGGGGGCGGGAAGTACGTTTGGAGCGAGCGCTGGCAGACCATGGAATCAACGGTCTACGGGCACCCCGGCAACCAGAAGAAGGGACCTGGCCTTCTGAGGCCGCCGCTGTCGGACCTGAAGTTCGGTAATTTCGGGCTGACTTTCGAAAACGATGGTCTAAGGGCCCGGGTAGAGCTCACCCGCAAGGGCCCGGTGGCCACCTTGATGTCTGTTCCCGACAAGGTGCTGACGGGAATCAAGCGCTTCAGCCGGTGGGCCGTCTCCGCATTCCATACTCTGGCGACGGTGGGCGTTACTTCTTGAGGAACGACTCGGGCGCCTTGTCGAACCCTTCTTTGCAGCCGGGGTTGCAGAAGAAGTAGTGTTTGCCGTCGAGGTGGGAGTGAGGAGTGTCTTCTTTGACGGCAACCTCCATGTCGCACACCGGGTCAATCTCGGTCTTGCCCAGGAAATCAGCGATCCCTTCCTTTGCTTCCTCGGCTTTCTTCTCACCTTCTTTCTGTTCCGCCTTGGGCGCTTCTTTCTTTTCCGCTTTCTCGGTCCCTTCCTTCTTGCCGCATCCTATTGCGAACAGCGCGACCAGCACAACCAACATGGTTCTCTTCAACATTTTCACCCCTCCGGAGGCTGCGGCCCGGGTCATTCCCGGACCTGTTTTGCTTCACCAAGATAGGCCCATCTGACAGGCTCGTCAAGACGCCCCCTCATGTTTGGGAGAGGTAAAATGACCCAAAAAGGGGGTGGAAATTGTTAGGCGAGTTGCGTATAAGCAATTTGCTTCGACAGGGAGGGAGGAGAATGAAAGATAAGATTTGGACGAGAGCCGCGGTGCTTTTCATATGCGTTTACGGCTTCATGATGTTTACGGGTGCGGAAGGCTCCATCTGCGTTCCTGCGGACCCGGATGAGCCGGTTTGCGTAACTCCGGTGGATTGCGAAGGCCTGCCGCACATCATGTGTGTCGGCCAGTGGACCTGCAACGAGGGCGACTGCGACTGGCAGTGCGGCGCCCCGACTCCCGAGGCGGAGTGCGTTACCAGCGACGACTGCCCGGCGGGCGAGTACTGCGAGGGCGATTGCGACGGAGATGCGGGCAACGACTGCGTTCCCACCTGCGAGCCGGTGGTGAACAACCCGTGCGTCACCTCAGGATGCAGCAGCGAGATCTGCGCTCCCGAGCCGATGATGTCCACCTGCGTCTACCTGGAATGGTATCAGTGCCTCAGTCTTTCCGAGTGCGGTCCCTACAACGAAGCGTGGGGATGCAAGTGGAAGAACACTCCCGAATTTGATGATTGCATGGCTGATTTCGGAATGTAGAAACGCAAACATCAATTACCAATTACCAATTACCAATTACCAATTCTCAGGCGTCAATTCTCAGGTCTGAAGCTCACTTCTCATTGCTCACTGCCCTCTCCGGTATTTGAACCAGTTACGGCAGGTGCCTTCCATGGAGACCATGCAGGGTCCGTAGGGATTCTCCGGATTGCATGCTTTTCCGAAGAGTGCACACTCGGGAGGGTTGGATTTCCCGAGCATTACGAGCCCGCACAGACACCCGGGTTTTAGCTCCTCCAGCGCCAGGTCCGGACTGAGTGAGTACTGCTTCCTAGCGTCCAGATGAGCGTATTCGGCGGCAAGTTCCAGGCCAGACCCGGGAATAACTCCGATGGCCCGCCAGTGTGCGTCGCAACGGTCGAAGACCTTCCACATGGCCTCCACAGCCACCGTGTTTCCCTCTCTCTTCACCGCCCTGGGATACCTGTTTTCAAGCTTCGCGTCGCCTGCGATGACCATGTCGGCCAGGCTCTTGACTCCCAGCAGCACGTCCACCGGCTCAAAGCCGGCCACGGTGACGGGCACGCCGTACTTGTCGGGGAAGACGTCGTACTCGGTGGTTCCCATGACTGTGGTCACGTGTCCGGGCAGAAGCAGCCCCCCTACCCCGACCTGGCCGGTTGCGGCCAGAGCCTCGAGCGCGGGCGGCACCAGTCGGTGGGAAACGAGGACCGAGAAATTGTCGGGTGGATCGGTGAGCAGGGCGGCTGCGGTGGTGACTGCGGTGGTTTCAAACCCCACTGCGAAAAACACCACTTTGAGGTCTGGTTCACGGCGGGCGAGGTCCACCGCGTCCATGACGCTGAACACCACCCTGACGTCTCCCCCCCTGGTCTTGGCTTCAGCCAGCGAGATGTTGGCCGGCACCCTGAACATGTCGCCGAAGGTTGTGACGCAGGCGCCGTGGTCCAGGGCGAGGTCTACGGCCATCTGGATATCGGAGGCGGGGCAGATGCACACGGGGCAGCCGGGCCCTGCGATCACTTCCAGCCACTGTGGCATCAAGTCCCTGAGCCCGAACCGGGCGATAGCATTTTCGTGGGTGCCGCACACATGCATGAGTTTTACCGGCTCATCGCACTCTGTCTCCTGCATCTCTGCCACGATCTTGCGGGCGATGTCCGACCTGCGAAAGGAGGAGAATATTTCCTGGTTCATGTTCCACTCCGCTTTGTTGCAGCCGCACTCTACATGAGGCACGGACGCCTGACAAGAGTGGCGGTGCGCTATGCAACCATCAGGAAATCGCGGCCTTCTTTCAGGCCATGCTGTGCCGCCCACTTGCGCACTTTGGGTTTGGCTGACCTCACTCCCACTGCAACAAGAATCATTACGTCTCGATGAGCCGGCAACTCGTCCAGGGGAAGCACCGGTCGTCCCTGGACGGTCGACCCGATCTTGGCAGGGTCTATGTCGAAGAAACGGACCACTTCCACCCCTTCGTCAGCCAGGCACCGGGCGAAACCGCGGCCGGCCTGGCCTGCTCCCCAGATCTGAACCTGCTTGGAGGCTGCGGGCACAATGGCGGCCAGGTGCCTCGCTTTCAGTTCCTGCATGCGTCTTTGCGAGTAGTCGTCGCTGGTTCTGGTCAGACGGCCGGGAAGGTCACGCCACGTAAAGAGCAGTTGGGGCAGTTTCCGCAAGGTGTAGCCTGCCGCAACCATGCGCAGCCAAAGCGAGTAGTCTTCCGGGCCGGGTTGGTCGAGATAGCCGCCGGCCTTGTCGTAGGCAGCCCGCCTCATGGTCACGGCCGGATGAACGAGGGGGCTTTCGATAAACAGGGAATTGCGAAGCTGGTCCGGGTCAACAAGCGAGTTGACCCAGTCTACATATTCCATCATCCCCCGCCCGGTTACCTCCCCTGCCTGCAGTTCCGTGAGGCAATCGACTGCGCCGATGGTCTCGTCCTGCTCCAGCAGGCCGATCTGGGCCTGAAGCCGTCGCGGCGCGCACAGGTCGTCCGCGTCCATGCGCGCGAGGTAAGGCGCCCGGGCCAATCCGGCCGCGAAGCGAAGGGAAGCGGCAAGCCCCTGGTGTTTGCGAGGCACAATGGTGACGCGGGCATCGCCGCCGGCGGCAGTCTCCAGCCGGCGGAGGCTATCGTCCGTGGAGCCGTCGTCTACAATTATCACTTCGATATCACGAAAGGTCTGTCCCAGAATTGAACGCACCGCGGCGCCGCACAAAGCGGCGTGATTGTATACAGCCATAATTACTGATATCGCTGTCATGTGTCTCCCTTGTTAATGACATCTATTTATACTTGAAAAGCGCGACCCTGTCTGCTAACTTGGCAAGGCTTCTACTGAAGCGATTGAAATAGAACTTTGCCGCTGTTTCGTTGTCTCGAGGGAAAGAGCGATGAACGGACGGTAGCAACTCTTTTGACTTAGAATTGATTTGTTAGGGAGCAAGATGAATTCCAACACTTTTCTTCCGCAACCTGGCGACACCCTTCTGGACCGCTTCAGCCTCCAGGAGGTTGTGGGTGTAGGGCCGATTTCCGGCGTCTTTCGCGCAACCGATCGGGCATTGAACAAGGACGTTGTCCTGAAGTATGTGTATCCCGGTCTGGCGGGCGCAGATTACAAGGACATCAACCTGTTCCGCTTGTATCGGGCCCGGGGGTTTCTGCACAAGAACATCGTGACAGTGCAGGAAGTCTTTGTAGACGACAAGCACTTCTTCCTGACGAAAGACATTGTGGACGGCATAAGTCTGCGCGCGCTGCAGCGTCTGCGCCAGCAGAACCTGGAGCCGTTCAACAAGCGCGAGATTGTCCACCTGCTCTTTGAGGTGTGCGAAGCTCTGCGTTGGATACACATGTTGGGGTCGGACGGCAACCTCAAGCCTGAGAACCTGTTGCTCACCGACTCGGGCCTGAAAGTGGACGACCCGTACTTCCTGGCTGGACGCACCATCGTACCGCCGGGCCACGGTTCTTTCCCTCTGGGCGACCACTACCTGGCTCCGGAGCAGTTGGAAGACGAACGCCAGGAGCGTAAGGAGAGCGACATCTACTCTCTGGCCTTGATACTGGGTGAGATTCTCGTTGGCAAGCCGGTGAAGCCCGGGGTCGCCCTGAGTGATCAGGGTCCCTTCTTCTCTCCGGAATTGGACGACGTATTCTTGAAAGGCACTGCCTCTGCGGCGTCGGACCGTTACGAATCGGTGACCCTGTTCTGGGACGGGGTGCGCCAGGTATTCCGGGTCCCGGCCGAGGAATTCGAGGGGGACGTAACCCCTGCCGCGTTCATCCCGCCTTCATTGGCCGACCAGGTAAAGCGGCTGGGCGGTGAGGCGGCGCCGGCCCCTGCGCCCGCTCCTGCTGCGCCCGCACCTGCTGCGCCCGCACCCGCGCCCGAACCTGCACCGGAGCCCACTCCCGTGCCTACACCCGAGCCCGCTCCCGAGGCGGCGCCGACTCCCGCTGTACCGGCTCCAACCCCGCCGGTACGCGCCGAGGCAACCGCTGAAATCCCGGTTGAACTGCCCAATATCGAAGTCGAAATCGAAGTCGAGCCTACTCCTGAGCCTGAGCCGGAGCCTGTCCCGGAGCCGACTCCAGAGCCTGAGCCTGAGCCGGCTGCTGATGCAGGTGCGGCGGTAGCTGCAGGCGTTGTCGCTGAGACCATTCAGACCGGAGACCTGGAGGCGGAGATTACCGGCAGTTTCCCGGATAGTGATGCCGAGTTGGTGCCTGAGGCTGAGGTGGAAGCCGCGCCGCCCCCAATTCCCCCTGCTCCTCCAGCACCGGAACCGGAACCTGAGCCGGAACCTGAGCCGGAACCGGAACCTGAAGTCGAGGCCGAGCCCATCGAGGCCGAAGAGGTGCAGCCTGCGCTTGAGGACGTACCTGAGGAAGTGGAAGCTGTGGAGGTGGAGCCCGAGCCGGTATCGGCTGAAGAGGAAGATCGCATCGTGGGCGCGGCCGAGGGTGACGACGAGATGGAAGCGACCCTACCCGAGGTGCGCATTCCCGATGAGATGTTTACCGAGGAGGCTGAAGAAGACGAGTTGGTCATCCAGGACTTCCGCGAAGTTGAGTCGGTGGAAATTGAGGAGGCTCCCGCTGAAATGGCCGCCGAGCCTGTGGCTGAAGCGCAGCCCGAAGAGGACGACCTCATCGATGAAATTGAAAAACTGATTGAGGAAACCGGGGACCTGGAAGCGGTTGAAGACCTTCCGCCGGAAGTTGCTGCCGCGCAGAGGGCCCAGGAGGGCGCTGAGGGAGTTGAGGAGGTTGTTGAAGAGCTTGAAGAGGTTGAGGAAGCAGCTCCTGAAGCCGAGTTGGTAACCGCGGAGGTAGTTGAGGAAGTAGAGGACGAACTCGAGGAGCCTGAAGTTCTGGAAGTTGAGCCGGCTCTCGAGGAGCCTGCCGACGTCGAGCCCGAGGAAGCGGAGGAAGTGGCCGCGGTTCTTGAGGAGGAGCCGGCGGAAGAAGAAATTGTCGAAGACGTTGTCGTGGAAGCTGTTCCGGAACTTGAGGAAGAGGTGGAGACCCTCGAGGAGATTGAAGAAGCCGAGGGCGTGGTGCTCGAGGAGATCGAAGAAACTGACGGTGAGGTCGAGGAAGACATCCTTATCGTGGAAGAGGTCGAGGAAGACGAGTCGACCGATGCGGAAGACGGCGACGTCGTAATACTTGAGGAACTGGACGAGGAAGAGGAAGAGCTGGAAGGGGAAGAGATAGTCGTCCTGGAGGAGGTTGAGGAGGCCGAAGAGATAATCGAGGAAGCAGAACCTGCGGGCGTCAAGCCTGAGGATGTGGGTTGGCTTCCCCTGGAGAAGGGGTTCACCCCCGACTCGGAGTTCTGGGCCTACAAAGACCAAGAGCAGGACAAGGATCTGGACGAGGTTCTGGAGGCGGTCCAGGTTGCCGATGATGACGAGGACGAAATCCTGTTGCTGGAGGAAGAAGAAGAGATAATCGAGGAGGTCGCACCGATCCCGGTGGCTCCGCCGACCGCGGTCGGGACGACCCCGCCGGTACCGCCGGTGGTTGTCAGTCCCCGCCGGGCTGCGAAGTCCAAGGCGCCCCGCATCATTTTGGGCATTGTCGGTTTCTGCGTAATCGCGGCAGTAGTCGCGGTTCTGGTCATAGTGTTCACCGGTGAGAAGGTAGAGCCGGAAAAAGAGACGGCAGTAGCCAAGAGTTCCGAGAAGGAATCCAAGGCTGCGGCAGACAAGTCGAAGGATGCGGACAAGAAGAAGAAGAAGACGAAGAAGGAGAAGGAGGCCGAGGCCAAAGAGAAAGCCGCGGCGAAGAAAAAGAAGGACGCCGCCAAGAAGAAAGCGGAAGCGGACAAGAAGATCAAGGCCAAGAAGATCGCCGAAGGGAAGAGGAAGCGGGCTGAGGCGAAGAAGAAGGCCGATGCCAAGAAGGCGGCAGACGCGAAGAAGAAGGCGGCGGAAGCGAAGAAGGCCGAGGAAGCGAAGAAGGCCGAGGAAGCGAAGAAGGCTGAAGCGGGCAAAGAAGGCGAAGGGGTAGTGGCTCTGACTGAAGAGGCGAAGAAAAAGCTGGAGGCGGACAAGACCGCCTACACCGACAGCCTCAAGCCCCTAGAAGAGCGCCTCGGCGAATTGGCCAAGACTGCCGAGTTGGCCGCCACGTCGGCTACGGAAGTGGGCGTTGCCAAGACAGCCTTCGACGGCCAGGACGAAAAGGCCCGCAAGGCGCAGGCCGAATGGGAGAAGACCCTTGCCGGGCTCACTGCCAAGGGCAAGGAGCTGGCGGACACGGCCGCAAAGCGGGCGTCGCTTCTGGAAGAACTGAAGGCCTCAGTACTGAAGGCCGAGACTCCCGAAGCGCTGGCCGCGCTGGCTCCTAGAAAGGGGGAATTGGACAAACAGTTTGCCGCAGAAGGCGCTGCCGACCTGGCTTTTGTCAAAGAGTGGCGTGAAATCACCATCGCTCAGCGGCTCAGTGCGGTTGCTTCGAAGGTCGAGAAACTCCCGGCCAAGGAGAAGGGTTGGAAGGGGGCCAAGCGGGATGCGGAGGCCAAAGAGGTGGCCGCCCTCAACAAGAAGGCGACCGGCCGGCTTAAGGAGTTGCAGGCGTTGAAGGCCCTGGACCTCGGAGCTGACGCCACCACGGCCACTGCCGCCCTGACCAAGGTTGATGAGGCTTCCAAGGAGTTGACGGAGTTGGAGGCTGAAGTGGATGAGGTGTTGGCCAAGAAGGTCGAGGCCGCGGTGGAAGAGGTCAAATTGACTGCGGCCCAGAAGAAGCGAAAGGCGGACATTTCCGCCCTGTCCAAGAAGGTCCAGGGGCACTTGAGCAGTTTGAGGAAGAAGAAGCGGGGCCTGGAGAAGAAGGCGGGTGAGTGGAAGAAGGCCGGAAACAAGCAGAAATCCAAGGATGCCAAAGCGCTGGTAACCGATGTGGAGAAGCTGCGCGAAGGGCTGTTCGACATCAAGGCGTTCCTGAAGAAGGATGAGTTGGAAGCAGCTCAGGCCGGATACGACGCGATTTCCGGGCTGATTTCTCCGGTGGCCAAAGCTGCGGACAAGGTGATCAAGGAGAAGGTCCAGGTCGCGGACGCCGGGACTGAGGGAACCGCGGGTACGGACGGTAAGGGCGGCACCGAGAAGAACCTCAAGGCCTTCCTGCAGACCCTCAAGTGCCCCGGCGGAATGAAACGCATGATTGTGAAAAACAAGAAAGCCAAGAAAGACAAAACCGCGCCGCCGCTGGTGGCCTATTGCATTGACTACTACGAATACCCCGGCAAGGGCCGCTCGCCCAAGACCAATGTAAGTTGGGCCGCGGCCAACGCCGCGTGCTCCGCGGTAGGCAAGCGACTGTGTCACAACTGGGAGTGGCGAAAAGGATGCGGCGGCAAGTACCCGTACGGCAAGGTGTACGATCCGGAGCGGTGCAACACGGTGGGCGAGGACGGCATCGAGCGGTCGGTGCTGGCTGCAGGCTCCAAGCGTAAGTGCCGCAGCCCGTACGGCCTGTACGACATGGTCGGCAACGTGGCCGAGTGGACGGCAAGCAAGAATGTAAACGGCGGTGACTGCTACAAGACCGGCGAAGAAGCCACCTGCTATCGCAGCGTGAAGCGGTTTGGCGGCTCTTCTTACGTGGGCTTCAGGTGTTGTGCGGATGCCAAGTAGCCCCCGGTATTTCAAAGATTGGCCATGCTCGGTTTCCTGATATCCCTACTAGTCTCTGCGTCCCTCCCCGCGCTCGGACCGCAGCCGGTGGAGCAACAGCTTCAGCAAGCCTCGGGACTCGTGCGTCTTGGCTACTTTGATGAGGCCGCCGGGCTACTCGAAGGGCTGGATCTCAGAGCAAAAGAGCAGCGACAAAAGAATGCGGTTAAGCTGCTGGCAGCGCGCACCAGGCTAGGGCAGGGAAAGGTCAAGGAGGCGGCCGCCATCCTCACCGCGTTCCGTAAGGCGAAGGGGACACCCCACCAGGGGTTTTCCTATGCTCTGGCCACCAGCTATCTTGGAAATGCTGAAGCTACGGCAGGCAGGTTCGGCAGTGCGGAGGCACTTTTCGAGGAGTTGAAGGGACACACCCATGCCCGGGTGTTCATGCCGGAGCTGGGATTTCAGGGGTTGGAGGCTGCGCTTGGCGCCCGGGACAAGAAAAAGATCAAGGTCTGGCTCAAGCGGGTGTCCCGCAGCAAGGGGGAGAAGAGTCGGCGCCTTGCGATTGCTGCCCGGGCCAGGGCAGCATTGGGCAAGCAACCCAAGGACGAATGCAGGCAACTCCTCATCGATTTTCCCTGCGCTGCCCTGCCCGCCGCATGTAGCAAACTGGCTGAAGTCTCGAAGCTTTCGGCGAAGAAACGTTTCCGCCGGGCCCGCAACCTGTTCGAATGCTGGGGCTACGAAGAGGCGCTGCATGAATTCGAGCATTTCCTTTCCGACAAGGCGTATCGTTCCCTGCACCTCGACTCCCATTTCTACATAGCCGAGATCCTGTCCCGCAAGCTTCGCAACGACCGCGCCCGCGCGCTTGAGCACTACCGGCACGTGCACAAACGCAGTAAGGGGCGCAAGGCCTACTCCCTCTACCAGATGGCCAGGTGCAAGATGAACCTGGAACTCTACGAGGAAGCTCAGGAGTTGTTCAGGAAGTACCTCGACAAGTATCCTGACGGGGAGTTTGTGGAACGGTGCCGCTACTACGCAGGTTGGCTACCCTACGACCACGATGAACTTGCTCGGGCGATTCCCGGTTTCGACGCGTTCCTGCGCAAGTACCGAAAAGGGAGCCTGAGGTCCTACGTGATCTGGTTCAGGGCGTGGTCTCTGTATCGGCTCGGCAAGTGGGGTCAGGCGATAGAGGGCTTCAAAGACCTCGTCCCGTACGGCAACAACATTGTTGCTGGAAAAGCCTATTACTGGATTGCCCGGGCGCACGAGAAACTGGGCAAGAAGAAGAAGGCTCTGGCCGAGTTCAAGCAGTTGAGCAAGCGCTACGCAATGAGCTACTACGATCGTCGCTCGAGGCATCGGATTCGCGAGTTGGGAGGGGAGTTTGAGGATGAAGTTGTTGCCATCGACATGCCTCCTCCGGCAAGACCTGTGCCGGACGATTTGGAGGGTATCACGCCCCGGCGCATATTGGGTGAGATGACCCCGGTGCTCGACGCGCTTTATGCCGGCGAGACAGCGATGGCCCGGAAGCTCTTTGCTCCCGTGGAGAAAGACTTCTTCAGGGTGACAAGAAAGATCTCGGCCGGTGCCCGGTTCGTCGTCTGGTCGTTGCTGGAAGAACCGGACAAGATGCGGGCGTGGGGTCGCAAGAATCTGCGCCGCCGGGGAGATTATCCCAACAAGAAGAACCGGTTGGGCTGGATGTTCGAGTACCCGGAGGCCTATCGGGTTCTCATTCAGGTAGAAGCGAAGAAGAACGGCCTGCCGCCCTATTTCCTCTATTCGATCATGCGGCAGGAGAGCCGCTACCGGCGGGGCGTAACCTCGTGGGCTGACGCCATGGGGCTGATGCAAGTGGTTCCCGGCACCGGGTCAAAGACCGCCCGCCTCAACAACGTGGCGTATAGCCGCAGGGCTCTGTTCACACCCGAACTCAACATCAAGCTGGCCGCCGCCTACCTGGGAGCATTGAACCGTGACATGCGGGGGCAGCTTATCCTGGTGGCTGCGTCTTACAACGCGGGACCGATTGCGGTACGACAGTTTCTGGAGTCGAACCGTGATCGCGACCTCGACTACATGATCGAGGAGATTGCATACAACGAAGCCAGGAACTATTGTCGGAAGGTGGCGGGACACGTCGTAGCGTACCTTGCCACCTATGCGGCGCCGGAGGAACGCGGTCCCGTGCTGGAGCATCTTTTCCCTGATGCTCTCAACTACGACGTAGGGAAATCGGTGGGCTATTGAGGTTGCTTTGCCAGGCGGGGGGAGATGGACTGGTTGGACACACTTCTCGGTGCGCTTCTGATTTTCGGATTGCGTATGTGCGACGTGACTCTGGGTACGGTCAAGATGATGATCGCGCTCCAGGGGCGCAGATACGTGGCCGCGGCCATCGGGTTCGTGGAGGTGACGATCTTCGTCATTGCGATTGGCAAAGTTGTCGGCCAACTGGACAACATCGTCAATGTACTGGCCTACTCCGGTGGTTTTGCCTGCGGCACCATGCTGGGTATCACGGTGGAGTCGAAGCTGGCGCTGGGCAATCGGGTGGTCAAGGTGATCACCCACCGTCCCAACGACGTCCTGGTGAGCGAGTTGAGGCGGCTGTTATTCGGGGTAACCCGGATCGTGGGAGAGGGGAGGGACGGCAAGGTCTACATCCTGTTCAGTGTGGTGCGCCGAAAGGACCTGGAACGGTTCGTGGCGGTGGTCAACAAGTTTGCGCCCAAGGCATTCGTAGCGGTGGAAGAGGCGCGGGAGATTTGGCGGGGATACATGCCGATCTACAACAGTAAAGTGAAGTAGTTGCGCGCGATAAAAGAGTACAGGTGGATCGGCTCGGCGTTCCTGATCTTCCTGGCTGCCATCGCGGTGCGCGCCCTGGTGCTCGACGAGGGCTACTGGATAGATGAAATCATCTCGATTGAGACCGCCCGTCCGGCATTCTCCAAACTGATCCAGAGAGTTGGATTCGCGGATCTTCACCCGCCTGCATACTACATATTGCTATCGCTCTGGACGTCGGTTTTCGGGGAGTCGGAGGTTGCGTGCCGCTTTCTGTCGTTGCTACTTGCCGGACTGACGCTCGTAGTGCTCTACGTCTGGGCCGGCCGGAAAGGGCGCTGGATCGCGATCATGGCCCTCCTGCTGCTCGCTCTTTCCACCTTCCACATCCACTACAGCGTCGAGGTTAGAGCGTACCCGCTGCTGGCGCTCCTTGCGACCCTCTTTCTCTATTCATATCAGCGGATTACTTCAGGGCAGAATCGCTGGCGGGATTGGACCCTTCTGACCGCCACTGCGGCACTGCTGGTGCTCACTCACTACTACGCGGCGATCCTGATTCTGGCGGTGAATGTCCACTTCTTCACGGTCGCGAAGCACCCGCTCAATCGCACCGTTCGCTGGTGCCTTACCCAGGGGATAGCGCTGGCGGGATTTGGTATGTGGCTTCCTCTGCTTCTGGTCCAGTACTTTCACCTGCCGGAAGGGATATTCGCCCACCTGCAGTCGCCCAACGCGCTTGCCATGACGGCTCTGGCTTTCGGCCCCGGGCCGGTCCATCCGTCGAGCATAGTCGCCTGGTTGGGCACGGGGTTGTATGGCGCTGCAATCATAGCCACACTCGTAGCGGACTTTCCCCGCCGGGCGCACACCGGCGTCACGAGCACGCTCCAGAAACAGACGATAGCCATGTCTCGACGCCAGTCAACCGCGGCAGCCGTTGTGCTAGCCATGCTTCTGTTCGGACCGATGCTGTCGGTCGCCTATGTGGAGGCCACAGAGGCAACTTTGCCGTTGCTGCTCCAGGAGCTGCCACTGGGATACCTTTGTCTATTCTGCGGTGTGTCTCTCATTGTGTCCGGTGCGGTGTTCAATTTGCGGTTCCTGCGTGGCGGGCACCGGATGGAACCTGAGTCCTTTGTGTTCTGCCTCTCGGCCCTTCTGATCTGCCTCTCATTTGCCGCGGGCCGTCCGTTCCTGGCGAGGAACGTGATATTTTTGCTGCCCTTGTCTTGCTTGTTGGTAGCCTCGGCGCTCAAGGCGAGAAATGCGGTCACCCGGTTCGCCATTGTTGCGCTGGTCCTGAGTTTGACTGTGCCTTCGGTGGTGAGACACGACACCGCTTTTGAGGCAAGGCAGGATTTCAAGGGGACTGCTGCGCTGGTGGTGGAGGTGGGGTCGGCGAGCTATGGAGAGCTGGCCACTTTCGTGCTGCCCATGTGGGACCGGCCCGGCCTTGAGTTCTACCTTGGCGAGGGGACCGCGTTCGGCATCATGAGCCCGGCGCAGATTCCGCCGGCTGCGCACTTGCCCGACACAGTGAACGTAGTGTTGACGAGAGCTGCATTCGAGCGCAAGCGGGAGTTTCTGGAGGACATCAGCCGGAGATTAGGGGCGGACTTCAAGTTGCAGCGCACCATGGCCTTGCGCCGGGTCTTCGTTGCCGTATATCAGCGATTATAGCGGGGAGTTTTCGAATGAACATTGCAGGTGTCAATTTCTCCAACGATTCAGCCGCCGCAGTGGTCTCGGGCGGTCGCCGGGTAGCTGCAAGTGCAGAGGAGCGGTTCAGCCGCCGGAAGCACGACAGTTCCTTTCCGGTAAAGGCCTTATCCTATTGCCTGAACCGTGCGGGCCTTGCCGCGGCCGAGGTGGACGGATATGCGTTCTTCTGGAATCCCGGCCGACACCTTGAGCCGATGCTCTCGAGAAACTCAGGGGCCTTCCGCCATCACGCCGAGTACCTGTACAACTTCCCCAACCACCTGCTTCAGTTTATGGGGCAACCCGGGGTAGAGATGGTGACGCAGACTCTGGGCCTTGAGGGAGGCGGGGAGGTGCCGATCTACTATGTGGACCACCACCTCACGCACGCTGCCAACGCATTCTACAACTCCCCCTTCGATTCTGCGGCCATCCTCACGGTTGACGGATACGGCGAGCGCAATAGCACCCTCATCGGCAAGGGCGAGGGGCTGGACCTGAAACGGGTTCTGACGGTGGACTATCCCCACTCAGTCGGTTCTCTGTATGCAGCGTTTACCCAGTATCTTGGTTTCCGGGCAAACAGCGGCGAAGGCAAAGTGATGGGGCTGGCTTCGTACGGCGACGACTCGCTGTACGAAAAGGTAGCCGGACTCGTGCGGCTTACCGAGGACGGCTTCGAGTTGGACCTCACCTATTTCAACTACATGCTGGAGCGCACTACCCGCTATTCCCACAAGCTCGTCGACCTCCTGGGCCCGCCACGGGTTCCGGAGTCCAAGTTGACTCAACGCCACAACGACATTGCGGCGGCGTTACAGCTAGTCACCGAGGAGATCCTGCTGCATCTGGCCAGACTGGCCCGAAAGAAGACCAACAGTCCCAACCTGTGTATATCGGGCGGGGTCGCCCTCAACTGCGTAGCCAACACCCGTATCATCCGTGAGGCGGGGTTCGAGAAGATCTTCATCTACCCTGCATCGGGCGATCAGGGGAGCAGCCTGGGCGCGGCCCAGTACGTGGCGCATGCGCTGAAGCGGCAGCCGCGGGACCCGGGCGAATACCTCGATTATCTGGGATTCGAGAATACGCCTGAAGAGATGGCCCATGCCGTTGCTACCGCGGGTACTCCTTCGGCAGCTCTCGACGAGCCGGAAGCGATTGCGGCCCGCCTCATCTCTCGCGGCAAAATCGTGGGTTGGTACCAGGGCCGCTCCGAGTTCGGACCCCGGGCCTTGGGCAACCGGTCTATTATAGCTGATCCGCGCCCGGCGGAAATGAAAGACATCCTCAACGCCAGGGTCAAATTCCGGGAACCCTTCCGGCCGTTTGCACCTTCCTGCCTGGAGGAATCGTGCGGAGATCTGTTCGATAGCGCAGAGCCGTCACCTTTCATGTTGCGGGTGTACGACACTCTTCCGGAGCGACTTCAGGATCTGGCCGCCATTACCCACGTGGACGGCGGCGCCCGGGTGCAGACGGTTACCGAGGCGCAAAACGCCCCCTACTACAATGTGATCAAGGAATTCGGCAAGCTTACCGGCGTTGATTGCATCCTCAACACTTCCTTCAACATCCGCGGCGAGCCGATCGTCAACACCGTGAAGGAAGCCTTGTTCTGCTTCTACGGCACAGACATGGATTACCTGGTGGCCGGTAATAACCTGGTTGCTAAGGACGAAAGTTCGTTGCGCGAAGCGCTCGGAGAATAGCGGAGGGGACTGAGGCTATTACTTCTTCTCTTCTTCCTTCTCTTCGGCCTTCTTTTCGGCGGGCTTCATCTTCTTCATGCACTCTTCCATGCCCTTCTGGTCTTTGGCTTCGAGCAGACAGGCGGCAGCTTCGTCGGCCGATTTGGCATCGCCCTTCTTGAAGTCCTCCACGCACTTCTTGCCAAAACCTTCAAACTGCTTGTCCAGTTCCTTCTTGGACTTCTCCAGTTCCTTCTTTGCTTTGTCCGGAGCGTTCTTGAGCGCCTCATCAATCGCCTTGCCGGCCTCGCCCTTCATGACGCCAATCGCGTGATCGCAAGCATCCTTCCAAAGGGCCTCACCCGACTTCTTGCATCCGGCTAATGAGAAACTCAGAGCCACAACGACTAGCACGACAAACCCGACTTTCTTCATCTCTTCCTCCTCTATTCAACATAGGTCAGCGAACTTAGATTCGCGTTCTTTGATTACTTACGTATAAGGCCTGCGACGGGACCTAGTCAAGAAAAAACGTGAGTGGTTGACGAATAGCCTACATAAAGGATAGTATCTGTCATGGGGAGAGGGCTATGAAGACGACGTTATGGACTGCCGTTTTGCTGCTTTTGGGGATTTCTGTCGGCGCGGCCGGTAAGACTCCGCAGCCGGCTAACATGACCTTCGAGGTACGTGGCGCCTCAGCCTTCACAATGACCGTTCCCGGCCACCTTGTGCGACAGCAGGAATGGCAGGGTGTAACCGATCCCCGCAAATTCATCTACGAAGTGGTGGTGGAGGCTGGGGACACAACGGTGTGGGTGCACTACTGGCCCCTTGCCAAGAAGGACGGGAGTTGGTGGCTGGAGGAGGTGATGGGCTTCATCTTCCAGCCGGAGACGAAGGTCGAGGCAGACATCAGCGGCGCCGGTCACGAACTGTACTTTGTCGAAATCCCCGCAGGGCCGGGAGCTGCCGAGGAGCACAACGCGCTTGTCGTCACCGGACAAGGTGCATTCCGTCTGACCTGCCCGGACTGCCGTGACCGGGGCGGACTGGCCGCGTTCGCGATTATAGCCGACACCCTGGATGTGCTGGAGACCAGATAGTGCACGAATACTCCGACGACGACGGACTCCTTTCGCCGCAACTCGACGACTGGATGACCCAGGCTGGCGACTGGTTTCGCGACTGGGGAGACAAACAGTGGGAAGACGATTTCCTCAAATCGGGAGCTCGTAACCTCAACGAGTTCGGCTACGATCCGTTCGGCATGTCCCCCTCCTTCATCAAGAAAGTGATACCCATAGTCCGGTTTCTCTACCGCGCGTACTTCCGGGTTGTCTCCCAGGGGCTCGAAGACCTGCCGGCGACTCGCCTGATGTTCGTGTCCAACCACAGCGGGCAACTGCCCTTTGACGGCGCGCTCATCGCGGCTGCGGTTGCAATAGAAGGGAACCCGCCGCGCATCGTACGCAGTATGGTCGAACGCTGGGTTCCCACCCTACCCTTTGTCAGCCTCTTCATGTCGCGGTGCGGCCAGATTCTCGGAGACCCGGAGAACAGCCGACGCATCCTCGAAAACGACGAAGCGATCCTGGTCTTTCCTGAAGGAGTCAGGGGGATCAGCAAGCTATATCGGGACCGATATCGTCTCCAGCAGTTCGGCACCGGCTTCATGCGCCTGGCGATGGAGACGAAGACGCCGATCATCCCGGTAGGAGTCGTCGGCGCAGAGGAGGCGATGCCGGCCCTGCACAATTGGAAGTTTCTGGCTCGACTGCTGGGCGCGCCCGCCTTCCCTATTACCCCCACCTTTCCGTGGCTCGGAGGCCTGGGACTCGTTCCCTATCCGGTCAAGATCCGCATCTACTTCGGCGAGCCGATGCAGTTCCGGGGCGACCCCAACGACGAAGACGAAGTGATCGATGCGCACGTGGACAAGGTGAAGGGTGCGATCCAGGGAATGCTCGACAAGGGAGTCAAGGAGAGGGGGCCCTTCCCGTTCTCGGTGCTCGGGGGGTTGAGATGAGCAAGGTGGTGATCACCGGGATTGCCGGCACCGTGGGCCGGCTCCTGGCGCAGCGCCTCCACCTTGACCACAAGGTTCTGGGTCTGGATCGCCGTAACCTCACCAGGAAACCAAAAGACATTAAGGTCTTCGCCCATGACCTCCGGCGCAAGCGGTGTGAGAGCGTGTTCAGGAACAACCGCATCGACGTGATCTTTCATTTGAACATCATGCATGACTTCAAGCGTTCCCAGGCCGACCTTCACGGATTTAATGTGGTGGGCACCCAGCGGGTGCTGGAGTATGCAGCCCGGTACCGGGTAAAGAAAGTGATCTTCCTGTCCACCGCCAACGTTTACGGAGCCAGGCCTGACAACCCCCAGTTTCTCACCGAAGAATCACTGTTGCTGGCCGGCGAAACTTTCTCCGCAATGCGCAGCCTTATTACTGCGGACATGATGGTCACTTCCTTCTTCTGGAAGACCCCGGAGGTCGAAACGGTTATCCTCAGGCCCTGCCACATTGTGGGCACCGTTCGAAACGGCCCTACCCTTTACCTCTCCTTGAAGCGGGTGCCCACAGTCCTGGGCTTTGACCCCATGCTGCAGATCGTCCACGAAACCGAAGTTGTAGACGCGCTGGTCAAGGCGATGCAGGAAAAGACCCGGGGGATCTACAACATCGCGGGCCCTACCGCGGTGCCCCTAAGCGCACTGCTGGCCTATCTTGGCAAACCTACGCTGCCGGTCCCCTACAGCGTGTTGCGCAAACTGGCCCAGCGGGCGTGGGACCTCGGCTTCGCCAAGGCTCCGCCGCCGGAGATCGACTTTCTCAGATACCCATGCCTCGTTGACGACTCCCGGGCGAAAGAGGAGCTGGGGTATTCCCCGAAGCTCTCCCTCACCGAAACCCTGGACAAGTTGCGACGGTCGCCGCACTACACCGGTCTAAAGGGGAAGCAAGGCTGGTTCTAGCAAAAGGATATTCACGTGTCCGGGATTACTCATGGACCAGGCGCGGCTGAAAAACTCCCACAGTCCTTCTAGTCAGCGAGCTTCACTTTGTAGATCGGCTGGGGTTTCTCAAAGCCCTTGAGAGGGATCGGCTCGCCGGCAAGGCACGGGATTTCGTCTCCCACCTGTGCAAATACCGATTCAGAAACTATCACTTCGCCGGCCTTGGCCGCCGCGCACAAGCGCGCGGAGCGATTCACGTGGGATCCGATGACGGTGAAGTTCATGGTGCGGGAAGAGCCCATGAGTCCGGCCACCGAATTCCCGACGTCGACACCGATGCCGATGCCGATGTGTTCGCCGATAATCCCTTCCGCCTCGACATTAAACTCCCGCATGGCGGATTGCATACGAGCTGCGGCCTTCACCGCATTCATCACGTCCTCATCGTACGAGATAGGAGCGCCCCAGAGCGCCATCATGCCGTCGCCCATGAACTTGTCGAGAGTGCCGTCGTAGTCAAACACGATCTCAGTCATTCGCTCGAAATAGCCGTTGAGCAGGTCAACGATCTTCTGTGGTTCGTGACGCTCGGCCAGCGCAGTGAACTGCCTGATGTCCGAGAACAGCACCGCCACCGGCCTCAACTCCCCGCCTTTTTCGATCTGCAATTCTCCCTGGAGCACTCTCTCAACCAGATTAGGTGACAGGAACCGCGCCAGTTTCTCCCTGGTGGCTGCCTCGTCTTCAATCTTGCGGGCCATGAACGCGTTCTCGATGGACAGTGCGGCCTGGGCGGCGAAGCCCTGGACCACGTTCAAATCGCGCTCGGTAAACGCCCCGATCTTCTTCAGGGAATCGACGTGTAGAATCCCCAAGACCTGCTCGGTCCGGCCTAGCATGGGGACAGCCATGGCCGACCGGATACCCTGAAGCATGATACTCTGAGAGCCATCGAAACGATCGTCGACGATTGCGTCGTTGGACAGGACGGCTTTCTTGTCGCTCACCACCTGGTTGACGATGGTGCTACTCACAGACATCCGGGTATCAGCTACGCCCTGGCGCGCCTGCTTCTTGGCGACGTACAGGCCGCCTCCGTCTTCCTTCTGCATCAGGATAAGAGCCCGGTCCACCGCGGGCAGAAACGCGAAAATCATCTCCAGGACTCGTCCCAGCAGATGGTCCAGATCGAGCTCCAGCGCAATCTCCCGGTGAAGCTGGTAGGCGAACCTCAGCTTCTCGTAGTCGCGACGCATGAGGTCGGAATCCTCGATCATGGCTGCGGGCAGAAACTCCAACGCCTCGCTCGGGTCGACAATGGACTGAATCAGGGGCGAGGACGAAGACTCGGTGATGTCGAGTTGCTCTTCCTCCACCGGGGCCTCATCTTCGAAGGTGATCCTGGTCGCGCCGATCATGACCCGGTCTCCCGGGGAAAGGACGTGGGACCCGGCAATGCGCTTGTTGTTGACAAAGGTGCCGTTGCGGCTGCCGGCGTCGACGATTTCCCATCCCTGGGCCACCTTCCGCACTCCACAGTGCTGCTTCGACACGAGCCGGTCCATCACCTGGATGTCCTGATTGGGATGCCGGCCGAGGCACTGGTTCTCCGCTAGTTCTACCCGGCTCTCTCCCAATCTTGGTGTTTCGATAATAATGTAAGCCATATTAACTCTACGTCCTGGTTTCGCCCTGCATGCCAGCCTAGAAGCTGATGCCGCCGCTGTACACGAAATAGGCTACAAGCGCGGCTGCGCCTACAGCCACTGCGGTGAGCGCCAGCGCCAGGCCAAGCCTGGATTTCTTCTTCTCAGCTTGCTGCAGAACCGGTTGTTCCTTGACCCCTTCGTTCAGATCCACCACCGACTTGTCGCTGGGTTTGAGATCCTCTCCGTACTCGTCCCAAATATCGTTGAAAGGAGTTTTGCGCTTTCGGAATTCTTCCAAGTCCAGTGGGTGCACGCCCTCCTGGGCCGTGAGCCCGGGCAGTTTGCCCATACTGGACAAGTTGATGATCTCCTCCCTCACGATCTCCACCACCCGCATGGGGAACGCCTGGCCACCACCTTCGTCAAAGAGGGAGGCCATCATCTTGGCAAGGTCAAAAGTGGTGACTTTCAAGCCGTGGGAGAACAGGTGGTTTGCCAACAGGTCGGCAAGATCATCTGCGGACTGGGGTCGCTTCTTGCGATCCTTGTCCAGCGTCTTCAGCAGAATCCCATCCAACTCCCGGTTGACGTCCGGGTTGAACGCTGACGGAGGGGGGATCTTGCACTGGCGCACCAGTTCGACGGTTTCGAGGTCGGTCTTACCCATGAAGAGCCGCCGCCCGGTGAGCATCTCGTGAAGGATGATGCCGCAACTAAACACGTCGGCACGCTTGTCCACCTCTTTCCCTTCGCAGGCCTCGGGTGAGAGGTAGGAGAACTTCCCCTTGACCACGCCGGGGTCGGTGGCCTCAAGGTGGGTAGCTGCCTTGGCCAGGCCGAAGTCGGTGATCTTCACCTCGCCCTGCCGCGACACCAATACGTTGGGCGGACTGACGTCCCGGTGCACGATGTTCAGCGGCTGGCCCTTCTCGTCATGGGCGTTATGGGCGTGGGAAAGCGCCTTGCAGACTTCAAGAATGATGTTAATGGCGATTTCGATGGGAATTCGATAGCCTCGCTCAGAGGCAACCTGCATGATGCGGCGCACGTTGGCGCCGTCCACAAACTCCATCACAAGGAAGTACGTATTCTGGGCTCGCCCCACGTCGAAAACCTGGGTGATATTACCGTGGTTGAGCCGCATGGCCAGCCGGGCTTCATCCACAAACATCTTTACGAACCGGGCGTTGGCTGCGAGGTGGGGACGGACACGCTTGACCGCTACTTCCTTCTGGATACCGTCCAGGCTCACGGCGTAACCGCGAAAGATCTCGGCCATGCCCCCGGCATCGACCTTTTCAGAGATCTTGTAGCGTTGTTTGACCGCCATTGTGCCCCCTTTCCGGGCTCCCATTATAGAGACTGGGGCTGCGGTTACAACAAAAACCAGAAATATGTTGCTTGCGCGCCCCCGGGGTCTAAACTGTGGTTGATTGGAGGCCTTCGATGAGAACAGTGTTTCTGACTTTGCTGCTGGCCGCCCTGTGCCTGCCGGCAGGCGCACAGGAGAAGATGACCCGGGAGGATACGGGGGCTATACTCTTCTCCAACCGGTTTTCGTTTACGCCCGACGGGCAACCGGTGATTTCCGTCCGCGTCATGGACGAACAGAAGGAGGTGGAGTTCTCTGCGCCCAAGGGGTTGCGGATCTACCCTTCCGGCCCCGGCGGACCTTCCGTGGAGGTGAGCGGAGGAAAGCGCTGGCGCGCCAGAGTAAGGAACGGGAAGGCTTCGAAGGTGAGCAAGCGGCTCGTCCTCGACTCCACCGCAACGCGAGATTTCCAGCAGGTCAAGCAGATGGTCAAGCGGTGGCGGGAAAAGGGTCTACAGACCACAACCCTCGAGTTGGGGAGCTTGTTCAGCTTCAAGGGCACCGTGTTCGACACTCGTAAGACCATCGTCTGCCTCGATTCAACCAAGAAACAGCCGCCCGCGGCTTTGAAAGAGCTAAAATCTCCCGACGGCAAGTTCCTACCCGAGATCTATACTCAGGAGATCTTGGAGGAGAGGCCTTCGGGGAGAGTAACCCTGCGCCAGAAGGGTGGGGACGTGAAGATCGACGCGCTTAACGCCATCTGGTTCGAGCCGCTGGAAGGGGCGCTCACCGTCATCGATGTAGAATACGCCAAGGGGTTCCCCTGGCACGGCCGGAAGACCCGGAAATACGGCGGCACCTTCTACCTTGCCGTTGACCGCCACGGCAAACTGGCCATCGTCAACGTTCTCCCTGCGGAGAAACTCCTCAAGGGGCTTGTGCCGGCAGAGATCTATCCTGATTCTCCCGACGAGGCGCTCAAAGCCCAGGCGGTTACGGCCCGCAACGAGATTATGTCGAAAATCGGGCACCGCCACCTCGCCGATCCCTATCTTTTGTGCGCCGACCAGGACTGCCAGGTATACAAAGGCCTCAACGCAGAACGGGACCGAGCCAGCCGCGCGGTTGACGCGACCCGAGGCCAGGTCATGTTCGAGGAGGATGGAGCGCTGGGCGACGCCCGCTACTCCTCGACCTGCGGCGGCCACACCGAGGACGCGCACGAGGCGTGGCCGGGGGTCAAGAGCAAAGCTCTGAAAGGCCGTTGGGACGTCGGTGGACAACAGGAGCCGTATGCTCCCATCGACGAGAGTGAGGTAAAACGGTTCATCGAGAGCCCGCCGAAAAGCTATTGCGGGAAATCGTCAAAAAGCAAGGCCACCTTCCGCTGGGCCAAGGTGGTGCCGGCCAAGAAAATCAACAAGAGGATAGCCGACAAGTACACCATCGGGCGACTGAAGAAGATAGACATTCTCCACCGGGGAGTTTCCGGTCGGGTGAATAAGGTCCACCTCACAGGCACCCGGGGGGAAATCGAGGTGTCTGGGGAGCTCACAATTCGCAGGTTGTTCGGCGGACTCAAGAGCAGCATGTTCCTGGTCGAGTCCACCGTGGGCGGCGACGGCACGGTGTTGTCATGGAAATTCACCGGTGGCGGCTTTGGTCACGGCGTGGGCATGTGCCAGCTCGGCGCAATCGTAATGGCAAAAGAGGGGAAATCGTTCCTCGACATCCTCCAGTTCTACTACCGAAACGTATCGGTCAAACGAATTTATTAGGTGTCCATGAGGTCGCGAACCGAGGCTGCGTCCGGCTACCTGCCGTTTGTCGTTCTGGCCGCGCTGTATGCGTTCCTGCTTGTCTTGCTGATTCCCTACCTGCTGCACAACAATCTGCTCAAGGGTGACGGCGCCGGGCACTTGATGTTGACCGAGTTCACTTCCGAGCACCTGCTGCCGTTCGGGTCCGGCTGGTGCAACCGGGTGTGGACCGGCTTCCCCGCCGGTCAGTTGTATCCGCCCCTGTTTCACATTCTGGCTGGATTTCTGGCCAAGGCTCTGGGTGCGGTCGCGGCCGTCAAGACCCTCATTGCCGCGACCTGGCTGCTGATTCCGGTTGCGATCTACCTGACGGCCGGGGCCCTCGCACGCAAACCCGCGGTACGCGCCATGGTGATGCTCGCGGTGTGGGCCGGTCTGCAGGTTCCCTCTGCTTTCCTGTTCAGCCATCGTGCGATGGGAACCAATCTCGAGTCGACCCTGGGCAACGGCATGTTCCCTTCCGCGTTGGGGGCGCTGGCATTCCTTCTGCTGCTCTGGCAGATCGCCCTGGCCCTCGAGAAGAAACGGCCCGGCGTTGCGCCGCTGGCCGGAGTTGGAATCACGCTGGCCTTCACAGTCCTGTCGCATGCGGTTTGGGGCCTTGTAGGAGCGGTCGTAGCCCTGTCCGCAGCCGCGGTATCCGCCACCGGCGCTCCGGCCGAGAGCCGGACCCACCGAGCCGGGCAGTGGGCGTTGACCGGTCTGCTGGCCTTCGCAATTACCGGGTTCTTCTCCGTCCCAATGATCGCGCACGCTGATTTGATGAGCGCAGTCCACCTTCCCGCCGGGTGGCCGGTATGGTTCAGCCTGCTGGCCGCAGCCGCCGCGGCGCTGGGTGTGTACCGGTTCAAGAAACTGTCGCCCGCGGGCCGGATGCTATGCGTTTCGGCCATTTGTTTGTCCTTGTTATGTCTGGCAGGTGACGCGGTGGAGGCAACATTCCATTTCTTCCGGTTTACCCTTCCGCTGGCCGTTCTGTTTCTGTCGCTTGTGGCAGTGGTAGTGGGACAAGACCGGTCCGGCCTGGCCGGCCTGGTTTTCGGCTGGGTTGCCGTTGTCACGGTAGTCCTGTTCCATTACTTCGGCCCGGTTTATCCGCGTGGGAACCCGGACATGGCGACGCCGGAACTGGGCGGCTACGAACCAGCGGAAGGCCGGATCATGATACTTACCGAGGACATGCACTCTCCCGGCTATCACGCCCTGCCCCAGCGAACGGTGCAGGGGGGCGGTGCGGTGTCCCACGGAATCTCCGTGGAGTCCGCTGCGGGAGCGCAATACATCTTCGGTGTGGTGAGAAAACTCAGCCCCGCGTCGTTTACCTGGGGCGTGGACATGAAGAACAACCCTGCACTGGCGGGCTTGAACCAGGGTCTTTCCCCAACATTGGGCCAGCTTGACGCGCTGGGATTTTCCCACGTCCTTACCGACCAGTTGCTGCCACCGGGCCTGTCTCCAGCCGGAAAGCCGGTTGAGGCCCTGCGTTTCCCCAACTATTTTCCGAAGGATCCGGAGTCGCTGAAAGCGCTCAAGAGCAGGTACCACCTCACTGAAGATGCCGGTTCCTTCCGCTATCTGCTGCATCCCCTTCCCACCGGGTCGATTGTCGATGCCGGGAGGGTCTTTCGTTCCGTCGCGGTTGCAACGGAGTTTCCCGGTGCGATGGACCGGTGGTTTGCCGCGGGGGCAACAGGGCCTGTCCCCCTGGAAGGGCCTGCGCCGGCTGGACCGGGGTGCGAAGCTGCCCGCGTCCAAGGCTTGAAACTGCATGAAAGTGGTGCGGGCCTGCATTTCGATTTGGAAGGAGTGCCTGCGGATTCGGGCCCCTGTCCCATTTACGTGAAGATGGCGTGGCATCCCCACTGGCGGGCCCGGAACGGACCGGGATTCCGTTTGCCGCTCCACCGGGCGGGGGCAGGCATGGCCGTCCTTGCATCTGCGGGCCACGTGCGACTAGTATACGAGAAGGGCTGGTGCGAATTTGCAGGCCGGACATTGTCCCTGCTGGGGCTGCTGGTCCTGGGGTGGTTGTTGTACCGGAGGATTCGAAGCTAGATGAGCGGCACAAAGACGGTTACTCGGAACAAGCGGGCGCTAAGGGACTACTTCGTCCTGGAGCGTTACGAGGCAGGCCTGGTTCTCAAAGGCAGCGAAGTGAAGTCGCTCAGGGACGGCCGGGCCAACCTGGCCGATGCGCACGTCGAAGTAGTGGAGGGTGAACTGTTCCTCGTGAGCTGCCACATCAGCCACTACCCTTTCGCCAACCTCCAAAACCACGATCCGGTGCGCCCGCGCAAGCTCTTACTCAATCGCATCGAGATCGATAAAATCAGCCGGCGGATCAACGAGCGGGGCTACACCGCAATCCCCTTGGCCATATATTTCAAGGCCGGTCGCGCCAAGGTTGAACTTGGTCTGGCGCGGGGCAAGCGGCAGGTAGACAAACGCCACGACATCCGCAAGCGGGACGAGGCGCGGGACGCTGAAAGAGAGCTTAGAAGAAGACGATGAACTCGACACGCGTGAGGACTTTGTTGCTGGCCGCTCTGATGGTTGGAGCGTGCCACTCTCAGGTCAAGGGGGTCGCGGTTTCGCACCCGCCGGCGGGGTCTTCCGACGGCTGCCCTGAAGGCATGGTGCAGGTACCAGCCGGCGAATTTCTCATGGGCCACGACAACGGCCAGTACGATGAAAAGCCCCAGCGGACCATATATATTTCGCTCTTCTGCATCGACCGGCTGGAAGTCACTAATCTCCAATACCGCGCGTGCGTTGACGCGGGCGTGTGCCGCGAAGGTCCGTCATCCGATGACCAGCGCGCCGGCGGCGGTGACCGTCCTGCGGTTGGAGTGAACTGGTTCGATGCCGACGACTACTGCCGCTGGCGGGATGCGAGGCTTCCCAGCGAAGCCGAATGGGAGAAGGCGGCGCGTGGCCCTGACGGACGGCTTTTTCCATGGGGCAGGGAGGCAAAGGGCGGCGTCGCCAACTGTGGGCAGGGTTGTGAAGACTTCTACAGCATGGCCTCCCCCGTGGGGTGCTTCCCTGACGGGGCGAGCCCCTATGGGGTTCTGGACATGTCTGGCAATGCGGCCGAGTGGGTAGCAGACTACTACCGGGAGGGGTACACCAAGACCTCCCCGGCCCGGGACCCCCAGGGGCCCGATGACGGTCTGATGAGGGTGATCAAGGGGGGCTGCTTCAGAGATCATGTGCAGGTTGTGCGGCTCCCGAACCGATACTACAAGCGGCCGTACGAGTTCGACGGCACGGTGGGCTTTCGGTGTGCAAGCAAGCCGATGCATTCCGGGGGTAAAGAAGGTGAGGCGGGAGCACAGGGGGGAGCAGGATGACTCCTACGGCGCGGATCGGTCTGGTGCTTGGCCTGCTTTGGGTACTGCCTGCCTGCGGTCGTAGTACGCCGGGGCAAGTCCCCGTCCGAGAGAAGGTGGTGTTCACCGACGGCCTCAGTATCGACCGCTACGAAGTGACGGCCGACGAATACGGCGCCTGCGTCGATGCGGGCGCCTGCGAGTCGGGCCGGCACCTGGTTTACGACCCCGAAACCACGCGCTGGTGCAACTACCAGCGTCCGGGCGGGGGCAAGCATCCCATGAACTGCCTGACCTGGAACGACGCCACCGACTTCTGCGGCTGGGTAGGCGGGCGGCTGCCGGCCGCGGCCGAGTGGGAACTGGCCGCCGGGGGTGGCGACGGAAGGCTTTACCCGTGGGGAAACCGCCTCGAGCCTTTCAGGGCCAACTGCGACGACGTAACCTGCGGCGACGGCTTCCTCATCACTGCGCCGGTGGGCATCTTCCCGAGCGGTGCGGCCCCGTGCGGCGCCGAAGATATGGCCGGCAACGTAATGGAGTGGACCGCCACCCCGTATAACACGGGTGAGGAGTACGAATCGGATGGACGGCGGCCGAAAGAAGGCCGGCACCGGGTGTTGAAGGGTGGCTCGTGGAAGCACTTCGAGCACTACATGTTGGTCTCTTCCTTCAGCTTCCACTTCACCGGCACATCCCTGGCCGAATCGGGAGTGCGGTGCGCGTACGATGAGGGGACGAAATGAGAAGAACTACGTTTCTGTCCCTGCAGCGAGCGCTGGTAAAGGCCCGCCAGGCGCGCATGAGAAGCTACATCGAGCAGACCCCGGAGTTGGAGCGGTACCAGTCGGACTACCTCAAGGACGTTACCGGTTACGATGTACCGTCATACCCTGAGGAACTGATGCAGCGGGTGCTCGCGTCCAACGTAGTGTACGTAGGCGATTTTCACACCCTCCCCCACTCTCAGAAGTTCTTTGTCCGGCTACTGACCCGACTCCAGGAGCGCTCCGATCTCAACGGGCGAAAGATCGTTTGCGCAATGGAAGCGTTCCCATCGTCCCGGCAAGATGAGATGGACCGCTACCTTGCCGGCGAGATCTCGTTTGACGAGTTGCTCCAAGCTGTGCGTTACCCGCAGACCTGGGGATTCCCGGTGCAGGGCTACCGTGAGGTGCTGGACAGGTGCAAGGAGGCAGGCTTCCAGGTGCTGGCGCTAAACTGCTTCCCCCGGCGACGGGAAGACCGGCTGCACCGCCGGGACATTCATGCGGGGCGAATTATCGGACGAGCAATTGCCGATGATCCGGATTGTCTGATCGCAGTGCTCATCGGCGAACTCCACGTGGCCCGCAGCCATCTGCCCGGCCGGGTTCAGGAGATCGCCAAAAAGCGCAAGCTGAACGTCGAACCTCTCATCGTTTACACCAACCCCGACAACATCTATTGGCAACTGGCCCGTTCCCGTCTGGAGTACATGGTGAACATAGTCAAGCTGGACAACCAGCGCTTCTGCGTGATCAACTCCACGCCCGTCGCCAAGTACGACTCCTACCTGCGGTTCGTCGAAGGGCTGGTGGAAGAAGCGGGGCAGGACGAGGAGGACTTCTTCGCAGGGTCGCTCATCGTCGAAGAGCAGGTGGAAGATCTGGCCCGGCGAATCGCCCGCCACCTCGGACTCTCGGGAGGAGCCTTACCGGAGGTGGAGATTCTGCCCGCGCCGGACTTGGAAGATCACGGGGATTCGGACCTCTCCACCTACCTGGAGAAGTCTTCGGTTGATGCGCCGGTTGTGCGAGCTGCCGTGCGGGCCAGTCAGCCGGTTTTCGTCGGGCGCAACCTGTTGCTGGTGCACCGGGTCTCACTGAATCACGTGGCCGATGCCGCGGCCAGGCTGCTGCTGAGGGGGCAAGGCTGGGACGCCCGGTATCATCGTACGCGCGAATCCTTCTATTACAACGTTGTACATGAAGCCCTCGTCTACTTTGGCTCCAAACTCATCAACCCGAAAAGAACCGTGAAGCGCGTTGACGATCTGCGGGAGTGGCTGTTGCGGTGCGAGCAGGAGAAATCGCACGGCAGTCCGGGCGTGCGCGGTGAGCAGCAGGTAATCAAACGCTACGTACTACCCCACCTCTCCAAGGTCGGACGGCACATTAAGGAAGGCCTTCCGTTTCAGGAGGGAACAGAGCTTTATCGGTGTCGCCTGTGCCGGAGAATGGAGGCTGCCAGAATCATTGGCAAGCGGCTGGGCGAACGTTTGTTCTACTCAGCCAGAGTTGGATTGCCAGACAGCCTGAAGGGGAAGGGAAAGACCCGGAGCATGACCAACGAGCAGGTAACCGCGGTATGGCGTGAACCTCCCGAGCCCGGTGCGGACACTTTGGAATTGTACTTGTCGTTGTGGGCAAATACCGCGGATGTGGTGGAGCACCACGCGTCACGGGTGGACTGGTTCTAGTGCGGGTTGCGGCTAGCCGCCTGGAGATTTAGCTGTCGCCAGCCGCTTGGCAGTCCTGGCAATCACGGTCGGAACATCCTTGGACGTTGACAGGGTCTTCAGGTCTTTGGCTCGCAGGAACTTCAGGAAATTCATGGCAATGTGTGGGGGGCACTTCGGGTTCTGCACGAGGCTGAGCTTCACCCCGTAGTTTTTGCACCATTCCCGCGATTCGGCGATGGTTCGAATGACGTCCTCGATCACGATTCGGCTGCTGGCGACCTTGGCGATCTCCTTGTCCCCCAACCCGGGGTTCCTGAGTACGGACATGGCGACCAGTTTGTTGGAGTCCTTGATGAGCAGCTCTCGAACAGCCAGATTGCCCATGAGTCCGAACCGGATCTTCTCGCCGATGGACATCTTCTTCACTTTGTCGTAGAGCGCCCGGGATTCCTCTTCCTCTTCTTCTTCCGCACCCTCGAGGCAGCTCAGCAGCAACTGCTCGAAAGACTCGTCTTCAACTTCGTCGGAAAAACCGCCGCCGCCGCCGAAATCGCCAAAGCCGTCCACGTCGTCCTCGATAATCTCCATGTCCATGGCGCCCAGGAGGTCGGAGGCGAATTCCATGTCGCCGGCGGCCAGGTCCATGGCAGGGGGCGGCGGGGCCGGCTCCGGCTGGGGAGGCGCATCAAAGGTGTCGACGTGAGCCGGTTCCGCCTCAGCAGGTGCGTCCTGCCACGGGGCCGGCTTGGCCGCGGGCGGAGGTTCCGGAGGCGGTTCGGGGACTGGTTCGGGCTGAGGTGCGGGCACAGCCTCGGCCGCACCTGCTGTGCGGACGTCGCCCATGACTGAGGCGACGATTTCCTTGTACCCCGGCATATCCTGAACCGGCAGCTCCTCACGAACTGCGTACTCCAACACCCTGGACACGGTGGCCATCTTGGTGCGGGGGTTGAAGTAGAGCGCTTTGACCAGCTCCGGGCAGGTGGAGAGACGGACCTGGTTCTGTCCGATGATGTCCAGCACGACCCCCTGCCCTTTCTCGGCCAGGTGAAGCAACGTCATGTCGTGGACGCTCCGGTTCAGGGCGATGCGCTGAACAAACTCTTCGTTGCCCATGAGCCTGCGCGCGAGGGAATCGAGGGCGCCTGCGTGGGTGTTGCTAGACGAGAGTACTGTTTGCATCGCACCCTGCGGGAGTTCCAGCACACTCTTTCGAGCGGTGGTGGCCACTTCAGGGTCAGGGTCATTGCAGAGAAAGGCTACTGCGGGCACCAGCTCCTCGGGCGGAAGGGGGAGCGCCGCTCTGGCGAGCAGCATGCGTCTGGCCGGGTTTCCGTCCGGGTCAAGCAGGGGCCACAATCGTTCGGGAAGGTGTTCAAGTGGGAACGGAACCTCAGCCGCCGCCATCATCGCCTCCATTCAACTCTCTTTTCAAAACCTCAGCGCTGACCACCAGGGTCTCTTCGTCGAACGAGAACGCCGCACTCAATTCGCCCGCCTTCTGCTTGTGGCTGTCCCAATCTTCCAGTGCGGCTTCCAAACCGATGTCTTCGGCCATTTTCGACATTTCGTCCATGACGCCGGAAAGCTGGCGAATCACTTTCTTCATCTCTCCCGAGCGCGCCTGTTCTTCCTCCAAGCGACCGGTCAGGGCCTGCCGCTCCTCGCCATCCAACTCATCGGAAGCAGCCAGATTGGCGATAATCTCGTCCTTCTCGCCGATGAGGTGCTCCAAATCTTCGATGGTGTCCTTGTAACCGCTCTCCAACCGGCGGAAGAGCTCGCTGTAGTCTTCAGCCGGCGCCTGGTTGGCGCTCGCTTCTTCCAACGCCGCGGTCAACTCTTCATTCTCTTCCCGCAGGCGCGTCATATCTTTGGACGACTTGAGCACAGCTTGCAGGTCCCGTTCCAACTGAGACACCCGATCGCGGTACTTCTGGATTTCCGACTCCATCTTTTCGTAGGCGTCGGGCGGTGCTTCGAAATGGGCGTCGGTCAATCGCTCGGGCAACTCCGGAATGATGATTTCGGGATTGGTGCCGAGAAATTCCTCCACCACACTCTTCACCAGTTCAGGGTCGAGAGGGCGCAACAGGTAGCGATCAGCTCGGGAAGGCAACTTACGGTGCTTTACGATGAGCCCTTCCTGATCCGGCTCACCGACCACCACCAGGGGTATGCCGGCCAGGTCGTCGCTGTGACGCAACAGTCGCAACAACGAGAATGCCCGCTTCATGGCCGCGTATACCACCACAACTGCGGGTCGGAACTTCCGGGCCTTGTCTATGCACTCTTCCATGGTGGTCGCCTGATCCAGCTTCAATCCCGCTGGACCCAGCGCCTGTACTATCTCGGCAAAACAATCACCGAGATCATCCGCCACCATGACCGTTGAATTCATGGTTTTAGTGACACCAGCCTCCCCCCGTTGTTGCCGGATCTATCCTATGGCACGTGTCATGCAGTGTCAAATCATTGCATCAGTTAAAAAGGGGTGCGCAAATGAGAACCGCGGCCCTCCGGCTGCGTATCCTCCCGCAGCAATTGATTTGTCGGGAACCATTCTCTATGCTGAGTGTCGATTTACCGGCAAGGAACACTGCGAGGGAGCTGACATGAGAAACGCTTGGTTGAATCGGGTTTACGTTTTGGTGTTGCTGGCAGCTGTCGCCCTGGGCGGGCAGTCATGCCGGGCAACCGCGGATGCGGGTGAGCGGGAAAAGAAGAAGGTGCGGCGCAAACCGCTCATGCTCGTGATGAACTACCCCTACCAGATCACAGGGTCTGCCAAGACCAAGATCCACGTCACCCTCTTCAAGCCGGACTTCAAACCCGCCAAGGGCGCGGTGGTGGAAGTCAACGGTAAGAAGGTGGGCAAGGCCGACGAAAACGGCACCTGCATCTTCGACTACGTACCCGGCGCCAATAAGTCGCACAAACTGGTGGCCACGCTAAGGCAGGACGGGACGAAATATCGCGTGCGTAAATCGTTCGCCAGCAACGCGCGGACCGCCAGCTTCCGGTCCGACCAGCTCTTTGTTTATACCGACCGGGGCGTCTACAACCCCGGTGACGACATCCTGGTAAGATTGCTGGCCTGGGAGTTACTGGCTGACTACACCGCGATACCGGGTGCAGAAGTAACCCTCATGCTGCAAAGCGCGGGGGCGGGAAAGGTGTTTGCCGGCACCAAGGTGAAGACCAACAAATTTGGGGTTGCGTCCGCGAAGATCCCCCTTCCGGACAACATGCAGGAAGGCAACTTCGAGTTGGTGGTCCTCTACAACAAGGCGCGTGAAACCGCGCGCCTGCGCATCGAGCGTTTTGTTCCGCCCCTCATCGAGGTGAAACACAACTTGAAGCGGTTTCTCACCGCGGCCCAGGACCACTTGGACGTAAAGGCCGAAGTGGCGTACTTTGCGGGCGGCAAACCCGCTTCCTCAACCCTGGAATTGCAGGTGCAGAACTCGGCGAAGAAGAAGCTGTTTTCAAAGACCTTCAAGGAAACTTCGCCCGCGACTTTCGAGTTCACATTGAGCGGAAAGGAGTTAGACCAGATCCGCGGCAAGTTAAGCGCAGAGCAAGCGTTTCGCATCGTTTTGAAAGTCACCGACAACTTCGACCGGACCAGCGAGACGACCCGGGATGTGGTTTACACGCAACGGCCTTTCCGCGCGGTTCTCGAATTCGACAAGGACGACTACCCCACGGGCGAGATGGTCAAGCTGCAGGCCAAGGTGGCGGACCTGGACGGCAAGCCGGCCAAGGGTATCAAGCTCACCTGCACCGTGGGCGAAATGAAGGTCAAGGTGGACGCGTTGACCGATGACAAGGGAGTGGCGGAGTTTTCGTTCAAGATGGGCAAGAATGCGGGCACCGCGGTAGTTACCAGTCCCGTGATGCCGGTGCCGCTGGCCCAGAAGGCGGTGCGGCTCAACTCGCCGAAACCGATGACCTCCAAAGTCCACGAACCCCCGGACAAACAGGGAGTTCAGGTGCGATTCAATGTCACTTTCGACCCGAAGTACGTGCCGGTGGAAAAAGTGGTACATATCGACTTCACCGATCTGTCAGGCGGCCTCGTAACCTCCACCACCATACCTGTCATCAAAACTGAGGACGGCGGTCACAAGGCCGAGGGTACGGTAACCGCGGACACCTGGGGCACCATGCTGGCCAACCTGTACGTGGCGGCAACCGAGCGGCGAAATATCAGGAAAAAGAAGAAGCTGAGCGTGAAGAACGTCGGCTTTATCACCGAAGGACAACATGTGACGCTCTACCCCGACGCTGAAGCCACCATTACGGTGAAGAACCTCAAGCCCCGGGTCAAACCGGGCGAAAAGGTGGTTTTCGAAGTCGAGGTCAAGACGAAGAGTGGGCAGGAAGTAGCGCTGGGTGCATCCATGGTTGATGGGGCGGTTCTTTCTCTTCTCGACCCGTTGGAAGTGACTCCTGCCGACCATTTCTACAATCCGCAGCGCAAGGTGATCTCTACCGGCGGCGCGGGCGTGCTCACCTGGCCCGTAGTCGACCGCAACTGGGGCTCGCCATGGCGGGACATCGCCTATTGCAACTGGGGATTCAAGGCTCCGGGTGGGATAGTCAAGGATTCACGTGACGAGTCGGAAGGGGAAGACGGCTTTTTGGGTGCGAAGGGCATGGGTATGAGCGGAAGCGGCTCCGGCGGCGGCGTGGCCATGGGTAAGGCGTCTCCGGGCGCTCCCATGAAGAAGTTGTCCAAGGCGAAATCGTCCATGGTGATGATGGACGCAGCCATTGACGGCGAAATGGCCGCGCCCATGGAAGAGGCGATGGACGCAGACGAAGAACCGTCCCCCGAGATGGCCAAGGAGTCCAGCCGACGGCGAAATGGCGGCGCGAAGAAGAAGAAGAAGAAGCGGCCTCAGATCACCATTCGCACCCGTTTCCCAGAAACCGCGCTGTGGGAACCGCTGCTCACTACCCGCAACGGCAAGGCCACCATCAAGGTGGACTTCCCCGATTCGATCACGGTCCAGCGCCTGACCCTGATGGCCACCGACAAAGTAGGCGGAGTCGGCCTGCTTCACGAGGACATCGAAGTGAGGCAGGACCTGTTCGTGCAGAGCGACCTGCCCGCAACCATGACGCTGGGCGACCAGCTCACGGTTGGGGCCCTGGTGCGCAACATGTCGGGAAAGGACGTCAGCCTGGTGGCCACTCTTCAGTCCGACGACTTTGTCGTGCTCGGGCCGCCGGCGCAGCCGGTGGCTGTTCCCAACGAGGGCATGCAGGTGATTACGTGGCCGGTGAAACCGGCGAAATGTGGCGCCAACAAGTACCGCGTGACCGTGGCCAATGAGGCGTACGAAGACACCGAAGAGAGGAAGGTGTTCGTTCGCCCTGCGGGCAACCCCGCGGTAACGGTGGAGAGCGGAACGCTATCGTCCGGGCAGTCGTTTTCTGCCGACGTGAAACTCAACAAGGGTGCAGCCTATCGGACCGTGTTCCTCAACGCCAGCTTCCCCAACATCATCCCCGCGTTGCAGGGGTTCGAAGCGATGCAGGAACTGCCCTTCGCTTTCATCGGCGTGTCAGGCCTCGCCAACCAGGCGATTCTCGACGCGGCCCTGCTGGAGTGGGGTATTCAGGCAAACCGCCCGCCCGAGTGGATAGACGGCCTGAAAGCGCGTCTGGGGAGAGCAGCGGCCCAGCTTGTGGCGGCTCAGGACAAAGACGGCGGCTGGGGGTGGTGGTACCTTCCCGACTCCAGTTCCAACCGGGGCGGCTACACCAAGAGCACCTACCTGACCGCGTTGGCCTTGAAGGCGCTGACGCAGGTGAAACTGGCAGACCTCGGGATGCAGGACGAGGCGATGGTCAAAGCCGCAGACTACATTATGAAGGCCCGCAACAAGGAAGGGTTGTGGGCCCCGGGCGGCGCCTATTTCTGGGAGAAGAACGCGCCGGAAACCGATTGGGCTTTGTCGGGCGACCTGTTCGGGACAGTGTCCGGAGCGCTTGGCGCCCTCGACAAGAAGCCGTCGAAGGAACTGAAGAAAGTGAGCCGCAAGCTGCAGAAGTACCTGGCCCAGCGCCCCGAGGAAGCGTCGGCGGTGGCCCACATCACCGCCGGCCTGGTGACTTATGCCAGATGGCAGAAGGACAAGAAGCTCAAGGCCGAACTGGAGAAAGCAGTGAACTACCTGTTGACGCTGAAGAGGCAGGGCTACTGGGAGCCGCACTGGTATCATGCCTACGGCGGCATGGTGGAGTTGAACGCCACCATACTCGACATGATCCACGCGTTGAACCCCAGCGCCCACGAGTCGGTACAAAGGGAGCTGATCACCTACCTGTTGTCGACGAGGGAAGCGTGGGGTGCGTGGCACAACGAGATGGGTACGGTCACTGCGATCAAGGCGCTGCTGAAGGCGGGTGCAGGTGCGGTCAAGGAGGTTCCCTCGAGCGTGACGGTTCAAGTCAACGGCAAGACGGTGGCGACGGTGAAGGTGGATCCGGCTGATCCGTTCCTGTCCGCGGCAAAGCTCCGCTATCTTGAGCTCACCAGCCATCTAAATGACGGCGCCAACAAAGTTACGGTGTCATACGACGGCAAGTTGCAGGTGCCGGTAATGCTGGAGACCCGGGAGTGGAAAAGCAAGGGACGGGGGGCCAAGATCATGAGCCGCGCTCCGGGCCTGAGCCTCAAGCGTTCCGCTCCGGGCGAGGCCCAGGTAGGTGCACCGGTAGAGGTCAAACTCACGGTGAACGCGGACCGCAAGGGCCGCCTGGTGCAGGTCACCGATTCGATCCCGTCAAACATGACAATCGACAAGAAGTCGGTGGAGAAGCTGGCCCTCGATAAGAAGGTCGCGACGTATAAGATCACGGACGACGCGGTAACGTTCCTGATCCCGGAAGTAAGCGAAGAACTCGTTCTGACCTACAAACTGGTAGCCACCCGTGAAGGCACATCCCAGCACGCGGGCGCGACTGCGAAGCTCAGGTTCGATACCCTCTTGCAACCCGCGACGGTGGTTGGTGGCGAAATGGTAATTTCGTTGTAGGGAGCCCCGCAGGGGCGGCATGAGCCCGAAGGGGCGGCATGAGCCCGCAGGGCGGCATGAGCCCGAAGGGCGGCATGAGCCCGAAGGGCGCCAACAGCCTCGTT
>CAZVFX010000053.1:5176-46746 GCA_964626565.1 uncultured Myxococcales bacterium | reverse complement strand
TCCTGGAACCGCAGGTCGTCGCCGCGGAGTCCCGAGCACCTGACAGTCAAGGCCCCGGTTCCTAGAGGAACCGGGGCAGGTAAGAAGCAGGTCACTCCTTAGTACCCCCCTGAGCCGAGGTTTGCGCTCGGCTGTATTCAAGGCCACTCTCCAACGAACATTGGTCCGGTGCGGCGCAAGGTACGCCGGGTTTTGCGAACAGTGGCGCAGGCGCGGCGCAAGGAAAGCTGCGAATCGACGATTTCATGGTTGGGAGAGGCCCTGTGAGCCGTCCAGCTGGGCGCCCCCCGTCCCCGTCGTTGTTGGCGCCCCCCGTCCCCGTCGTGTTCAGGCAGAAAATCGCCCCCCGTCCCCGTCGTTTTCAGGCAGAAAATCGCCCCCCGTCCCCGTCGTTTTGCTTCGTTAGAAGCAGATGTCTTGGTGGGAGCAGGTGAGGTCGGGTTCACAGTTGTCGATGGTGCAGCCGTTGTTGTCGTTGCAGTCGGAGTTGGTGGTGCAGCCGGTGCATTTGTCCTGGGGTTCGAAGTAACAGCCGGGGCCGGGGTCGCAGAGGTCGGTGGTGCAGGGGTTGCCGTCCTTGCAGACCACGGGGATGTTATGGCAGATGCCTGGGGCGACGCACATGTCGTAGGTGCAGGCGTCGAAATCGTGACAGTCGAGGTTACTTTGGCACGACGGGCAGTCGCAGTTTTCGCAGTCGATATAGACGCACTCCCCGGAGGAATGATCGCAAACATCGAGGGTGCAGGCGTCGCCGTCTTCGCAATCTACGAACTCGTTGTTGCAGGTGTTGGTCGCCGGGTCGCAAACGGCCAGTGTGCACGGGTCTCCGTTGGCGCAGTCGTCATCCCCGTCACAAGGGGCGTCGCAGGTCTGGGGCGGCACGTACTGGCAGCCGGCCTCGGGCAGGCAGATGTCTTCGCTGCACAAATATGCATCAGCGCAGGTAAGTGAGGTGAGGACGCACTTGTTCTGACCCGGTATGTTGGGGTCGGGCACGCAATCGGCGTTGACACACATGCTCTCGAGGTCGGGGTGGAAATAGCAGTCGGCCACCTTGTCGCACATGTTGGTGCAGTAGGCGATTGGCTCGTAAACACATAGCCCGGTTTCGGGGTCGCACGAATCTGCGGTGCAGGCGAAGAAGTCGTCGCACTGGTAGGTCAGGAACTTGCACACCTTGGCTTCGACGTCACACGAGCCGATGGTGCACTCGTCCTGGTCCAGGCAATCGTTGTCATTCTGGCAGCAGTTGATGAGGGAGAGATTGGAGCACTGGCCGGTGCCGGGATCACAGGCATCAGCGGTACAGAGGTTTTCGTCATCGCAGTCGATTTCAGTGAAGACGCAGTAGCTGTTGTCGGGGTCGCAATAGGCAGTGGAAATACACAAATTGCCAGCCGTCAGCGCCTCGCACTCCTCGTCGTTCTGACAGGGCGTGCAAAGACCTTCGTAGGAGCAGTATTTCGGGGGATGCAGGTAACCGTTGGCCAGGTAACCGGCGTCGTTGAGGCTCGCCGGGTTTGCAGCTTTGCAAGTGTCGAAGGTGCACGGATTACCGTCATCGCACTCCACGTCGGCCTCACAGCCACCACAGTCGCCCAGAGGGTCGAACACACACCCATCGTCGGGGTCGCAGTAGTCGACCGTGCATGAATCAAAGTCACGGCAGTCAAGTGCCGAGTAGAAACAGCTTCCCTGTTCCGTCAGGCACTTGTCGACAGTGCACTTGTTCCCGTCATCACACGCGTCGTCTCCCCCCAAAGCAGCGCAGTCCGACTGGCAGTTGGCCGCCGGCTTGTAAATGCAGGAGCCGGTGTTGTGATTGCAGGCATCCCAGGTACACGGATCATCGTCGTCACAACCGATGGGGAAGGTATCGCACAGGCCATCTATGCACGCGTCGTTGGTACAGGGGCTGCCGTCATCGCAGTCGTTTGCCTCGGAGCAGGGCACTCCCTCACAGGATGTCGGGGAGTGCTGACAGCCGGCGCCGGGGTCGCACGAATCGGCGGTGCATGGCTTACCGTCGTCACAGGTGACCGCCGAATAAAGGCACACCCCCAAAGGAGCGCCGGCGAAAGAGCACTGTTCGGTGCTGCACAATCCGGCCTCGTCGTCGGCGCTGCCGTGGGCGAAGCTGCAGTCATAGTCGTTGTAGCAGGTGACGTTGCACCCTTCGATGGGTTCGAAGGAGCACCCGACCCCGGGCACGCAGGAGTCGACGGTGCAGGGATCCCCATCGAAACACTGCAGCGGAGCGTACTGGCAGACGTGAGCGCCGTAATCGCAACTGTCGATAGTGCAGAGGTCGCCATCCCAGCACACCGAGACTTCGGGGTCCCACTGCGGGTCCTGGTCCATGAGTGGCGGGTCGGTTTCCTTTGAGCAACAGTTGGGGTCGACGGAGGTGACTACCTCTCCGGTTTCCGGGTCACAGCACTCCTGAAAACACTCTCCCACGTCCGTGCACAAAATCGGCACGAATGCGCACCTCCCCGTCCCCTGTCCGCACTCATCCTGAGTTGGGGAGTTGAGATCGCAATACCAGTGCTGGCAGAGAGATCCTTCGGGATGGCAAAGGCCGGTTTCCGGATAGTCCGGGGCCTTTCCCGGCGGGCAAACTTCGTGGCAGTCGGGAGTTGACTGGCACTCGCGGCATCCTTCCCAGAGCGGCTCGTTGGACGGTCCACCGGCAGGATCGCACTCGTCGATGGTGCAACAGTCGCCGTCATCCGTGTCGACAGGGGCGCTGAAGCAGGAGCAGGTGTCGGTGGTGTCGCAAATGTCAAGGCTGCAAAGGTCGCCATCGTCACAGTCGCCGTCCCCGGCGCACCCGACTCCGGGCATGGCTTCGTTGACGCAGCCGACGTCCGGGTCGCAGCCGTCGGTGGTACACGCATTTGCATCGTCGCAGTCCACGGGGAGATTCTGGCAGAGGGGCTGGTCCGGGTCGCCGGGGTCCGGGATGCAATCATCGCTCGTACACTGGTCGTCGTCACCGCAGTCGACGTAAACCAGGTCCAATTCGCCCGTTTCTTCGTTACATGAGCACTCGAGCAGACATGGATCCGAGTCCGGGCACTCCTTGGCGGTGGCCAGACAATCACCGGTTTCCGGCCAGCAGGTATAGTCGTTGCACCCTTCCGCTCCCGGCGGGGTACAGTCCTTGGGGGAATTGACACAACCGACGACCAGGTCGCAAGAGTCAATGGTGCAGGGGTTGGAGTCGTCGCAGTCCAGGGCTTCGGCCTCGCACTCGCCGGAGCCCGGGTTGCATACGGAGTCGAAGCAGACGCTGGAATACTGGTCGCAGGAGAGCTCTTCATGGGCACATCCACCATCATCATCGCAGAAATCGACGGTGCAGTGATTTCCATCATCACATCCGCACAGCCCCTCCTGGCACGTCTCACCTTGGGTGCATGCGAGTCCATCCTCGCATGGCACGCCGTCGGGCGCGGCCCCATAGAGGCACTGATGGAGAGAGAAGTTGCAGCTATCGATAGTGCACATGTTGCCGTCGTCGCAGTCGAGGGCAGAGTCGGCGCAGCACCAGGCGCCGTTGTGGTAGCCAGCCAGCGGCTCGTGAAGGCACTGCTCCACCAGATCGCAGATGTCTTCGGTGCACGGGTTGCCGTCGGCGCACTTGTTGTGGTCAGGGGTGGAAACACAGCCGTCGTCAACATTACAACTCTCCACGGTGCAAGGGATGCCGTCATCGCACGCAGAATGGTCCGGCACATGGACACACTCTCCGCCGGCATGGCAGGAGTCGACGGTGCAATCTACGCCGTCGGAGCAGTTCTTCGTGGAGCTGCCGGCGCATACTCCGTCCTGGCACTTGTCCGCCAGCGAGCAAGGGTCCCCGTCTTCGCAATTCTGACCGGTCATGGGGTTGTTCAAGCAACCGACCACCGGGTTGCACAGGTCATCGGTGCAAGGGTTGTCGTCGGTGCAGTCGATGGGCTCGCCCATGCACTCTCCGGCTTCAGTACACATATCAGCGGCAGTGCAGGGGTTGACGTCGTCACACGGCGCCCCAATGGCGGCCTGATGCTTGCAGCCGCCGCCCGCCTCTTTAGGCTGGGCTGCGCAAGTATCCATGGTGCAGGGGTTGGAGTCGTCGCAGTCCACTTGCCCGCCCGGCAGGCACTGCCCGTCGGAGCAACTGTCGTTGTTTGTGCACGCATTCTGGTCGTTGCACGGCATATCGGAAAGACTGACGGAAGTACAGAATCCGGTCTCCTGGTCACAACTGCCTATAGTGCAGTCATTTTCGTCGTCACAGTCGATGTACTCGCCGCTGCATTCGCCGTCCAGGCAGGCGTCTCCTTCCGTGCACAGATTGCCATCGTCACACAAAGCGCCGGCTTCTTCGAGGGGGTAGGTGCAGCCGAGGTCTGCGTCGCACTCGTTCTTCGTGCACTGGTTGTTATCGTCGGGGCAGTCGACAAACACTTCACCTTCGCATTCCCCGTCCTGGTTACACTGGTCTTCGGTGGTACATTTGTTGGCATCATCGCAGGGGGTACCCGGAACCGGGGAGAAGACACACACGCCTCCCCATCCACAGTCCCCGGCGGTGCAGGGGTTGCCATCGTCACAGTCACCGTCCACCGTGCAGGCCACAGTGGTTTCCGTCTTCTTGATGTCCGGGTACTTTGTGACGTCTTCCTCGCCGCCGCCGCCACCGCCGGTGGGGTCGGAATTCCCACAAGCCGACAGCATCCATACCAAGAGCAGCAGTACGCCTAACCGTTTCATGTGGCCTCCCCAGCCCGCTGACTTTCGCCGGTCATGATACCATTATAGTTGCTTTTTTCAGAGCATTTATATTTGACTTTGGCGGGCCGGTTATGCTAGCTACCGTGTGTTGATTATCTGGCACCAGCAACCAGTCCGAGGTAGAGCATGTACAAGATCGTTCGGAAGGAGACCATAGCTCCCAACGTACACCGGTACGTTCTCGACGCACCGCTAATTGCAAAGAAGCGGCTGCCGGGGCAATTCGTGGTCATTCGTATCGCAGAGACGGGCGAGAGGATCCCGCTCACCATCGCCGATGGCGACGCTGACGCGGGGACCATTACCCTGGTAGTGCAGTCCGTCGGCAAGACGACTGTCCAGATGGCCCTCAAGCAGGAGGGGGATGTCATTCCCGACGTCCTCGGCCCCTTGGGCAAGCCGACTCACATCGAGAATGTGGGCACGGTGCTGGCGGTGGGCGGCGGTATCGGCATTGCCCCGCTCTACCCCATTACCAAGGCGATGAAAGAGGCCGGCAACCACGTGGTCACCGTACTCGGCGCTCGCAGCCACGACCTTTTCATCATGGAAGAGGAGATGGCCTCGGTCAGTGACGAAGTGATCATCACGACGGACGACGGCTCCAGAGGCAAGAAGGGGCTGGTTACCGACGCCATCCAGGAGCTCTCGGACGCTGGCCGCAAGATCGATCTGGTGGTGGCCATCGGCCCGCCGATTATGATGAAATTCGTGAGCCTGCTGACCAAGAAGTTGGGCATGCCCACCATCGTCAGCCTGAACCCGATCATGATTGACGGCACCGGCATGTGCGGCGGCTGCCGGGTCACCGTGGGTGGTGCAACCCGGTTTGCCTGCGTGGATGGGCCGGAGTTCGACGGCCATGAGGTGGACTTCGACGGTCTCATGCAACGTCTCTCCATGTACCGCGACCACGAATGCCGGGCGTTGGACTCATTCAAGACGGAGCACCCGGACATCGACGTAAGGATATGAGGTGAAGGCCAGGATGAAAGCAAAGGAAAGACTGCAGATAGAGCCCCAGCCCATGACCGAACAAGATCCGGCTGAGCGGGTAACGAACGTAAACGAAGTCCCATTGGGCTATACCCTTGACCAGGCGATGCGCGAAGCGCAGCGTTGCATTCAGTGCAAACGCCCGAAATGCATCGACGGCTGTCCGGTGCGGGTGAACATCCCCGACTTCATCAAGGCGCTCGAGGACGGTGATGTGAAGAATGCGATCCGCATCATCAAGCAGACCAACCTCCTTCCGGCAGTCTGCGGAAGGGTGTGTCCCCAGGAAGATCAGTGCCAGGTTGTCTGCACGGTAGCCAAGTCCAAGAAGGACCTGGCCAAGTCGGTACAGATCGGCAAGCTGGAGCGCTTTGCCGCTGACTGGGAGCGGCAGCAGGGTGAGATTGAGATGCCCGAGGTCGCGGCCAAGACCGGCAAGCGGGCCGCCATTGTGGGTGCGGGTCCGGCAGGGCTGACGGTCGCCGGCGACCTTGTGAAGTGGGGACATGACGTGACCGTCTTCGAGGCTTTCCACAAGCCCGGGGGCGTGCTGACCTATGGAATTCCCGAGTTCCGTCTCCCCAAGGAAATTGTGTTCCAGGAGGTTGAGACGCTGGGCCGATTGGGCGTGGAATTCAAGTACAACCACGTTATCGGCAAGACCATCTCCGTGGAAGAGTTGCTGGAAGAATATGACTCCATTTTTGTGGGAACGGGAGCGGGCCTCCCTCGCTTCATGAACATCCCGGGCGAGAGCCTTTTGGGGGTATACTCGGCCAACGAGTACCTTACCCGCGCCAACCTGATGCGAGCATATGATTTCCCCAACGCAGATACTCCGATCATCCGTGGCAAGCGGGTCGCCACCATCGGCGGCGGCAACGTGGCCATGGACTCGGCCAGGACCGCCTTGCGCATGGGTGCGGAACGCTCCCTGATCATCTACCGCCGCTCCGAGGCCGAAATGCCGGCCAGAGTGGAAGAAATACACCACGCCAAGGAAGAGGGCGTGGAGTTCCACCTGCTGCAGACCCCGGTGAAGATCCAGGGCGATGAGAACGGCTGGGTCCAGAACATGGAAGTGCTGAAAATGGAACTGGGCGAGCCCGACAGCTCCGGCCGCCGCCGCCCGGTACCGGTGGATGGGTCCAACTTCCTGGTGGACGTAGACGTGGTGGTGATGGCCATCGGCAACAGCCCCAACCCGCTTATCCCCAGCTCTCTTCCCGACCTGGCCGTACAGCGGTGGGGCGGTGTTATCGTCAATGAGGCCACCGGTGCGACCTCCATGAAAGGAGTTTTTGCCGGCGGCGACATCGTCCTGGGCGCCGCGACTGTGATTCTCGCCATGGGCGAAGGACGCCGGGCAGCCCTGGCCATGGATGTCTATATGAATACCGGCCGCTGGGACGACCTGGAAGACGAATTCAAGGAAGACGACGAGTAGACTTCTCCCACGCATTGATTCGCCTGCCCATTACCGCTAGAATGCCCCTGTTTGAGGGAACTTTCGAAGAGGGAAGAACATGCTCTGCTCTACCCGATGTACCCGCGGATTGAGCCTGCGGCTGCTGGTCGTGCTGACCATTCTGGCACCCGCAACTGCACTGTGGGCCGCTGAGATTGAACTGAAAGCCGATGCCGACACTTACATCTGGCTCAAGCAGCCCAACCAGAGCCACGATTCGGATGACGTGCAGTTCGAAACCGACGGCACCCTTTGGGTGGGAGACAATGAAGGAGCCCAGATCGTCTTCCTCCATTTCCCGGAGGACCAGCTTCCGGTACCAGACGAGGCAGGTGTGGTATCAGCCAGCCTGAAGCTCGCCAAATCGGGTTACGCCATGGGCAACAACACGCCGGTGACTGTTGCGGTAAGAAAGATCTTAGGTCCCTGGAACGAGCAGGTAACCTGGAACGACGGTGTCCAGGTGGGGACCACCACATACGACCAGTGGCAAATAGACGTCAACCAGGCGGTGCACACCTACAATGTGACTGAACTGGTCCAGGAAGTCCTGGAAGGGGGCGGGCCGTTCCACGGGATAGCGTTGGTTCCCGTTGGTAACGCACCCTGGAGCAACGTTGGGTACAGCCCTCACGAATCGTTCGGTGACCCGGCCGCGCTGGTCATCGAGACCTGCAGCCAGATTGACGTCGACGAAGACGGGGTTTCTGAATGCGACGGAGACTGCAACGACGACGATCCGGTGGTATTTCCGGGTGCAGATGAACTGTGCGACGGCATCGACAACGACTGCAACGGCGACGTGGATGACGTGGCGGATGAGGACGCGGACGGATTCGGCTTGTGCGACGATTGCGACGACACAGATCCTTTCGTGTACCCGGGCGCGCCTGAGTGGTGCAACGGTGTGGACGACAACTGCGACGATGAAGTGGACGAGCAGTTCGACAGCGATGGGGATGGCGTCACCAGTTGTGCGTCCCCTCCCGACTGCAACGACGAGGATAGCGAGGTTTTTCCCGGTGCACCGGAACTGTGCGACGAAAAGGACAACGACTGCAACACCCTTATCGATGACACCGAGGATGCCGACGGCGACGGCTGGAATGAATGTGAGGATTGCCAGGATGACGACCCCCTGCTCTTTCCGGGGTCGGTGGAGATTTGCGACGAACAAGATAACGATTGCGACGGCGATGTAGACGAAGGTTTCGACCTGGACCAGGACGGTTTCACCACCTGCGGCGCGGTCCCCGACTGTGACGACCTCAACGCGGCGGTGTTCCCGGGTGCGGAGGAAGTGTGCGACTTTCAGGACAACGATTGCAGCGGGACCATCGATGACCTGGTTGACGGGGACAACGACGGGGCCACCATCTGCGACGGGGACTGCGACGACGACGATGACGAGGTGTACCCCGGGGCCGAGGAGTTGTGCGATGAGAAAGACAATGACTGCAACGATGTTGTGGACGATGCAACAGACGCTGATTTCGACGGCTATACCGTCTGCGACGACTGCGACGAGCAGAATCCCTTCGTAAATCCCGGCGCGGCTGAGAAATGTAACGACATCGACGACAACTGCAACGATGAGGTGGACGAAGCTGCCGACGCGGACGGCGACGGCTCAACCGCGTGCAACGATTGTGACGACAACAACCTCCTCGTTTTTCCCGGTGCGCCGGAGAAATGCGACGGCATTGACAACAACTGCGATGGGCTCGTGGACGAATCCCCCGACGAGGACAACGATGGCTACACTGAGTGTGATGGAGACTGCAACGACAACGACAAGTTGATACACCCCAACGCTTACGACGCGTGCGACGGAAAGGACAACGACTGCAACGGCGCCAAGGACGACCCGCCGGACGGCGACGGTGACGGATTCGGGGCGTGCAAAGGCGACTGCAACGATGCAGACCCCGAGATCAACCCCGACGCGGCGGAAGTCGCAGACGGCATCGACAACAATTGCGACGGCCTCGTGGACGAAGGTCTGCACAACCCCCAGATGATCCCGGCGGCCGACATTTCCTACGAAGACCAGTGGTCGGAAGTCAAGCCTCAGACGGTTGAGCAGGTGATGGAGGAAACGGGCGGCGGCGGGTGCTCGGCTGCACCTTCCAAAGGAAGTGCAAAGCCTGCAGCGATTCTGCTGGCAGGACTCCTGGCGCTGTTGGGCTTGCGGAGGCGGCGGGCATCGGCCGGGATTGGTGTGAGAGTAGCGATGTTGGTAGTTGCCGTTTTTGTTGCGACCGCGTGCGGCGGCGGTGGCGGCAGCAAGGAGCCGGTGTGCGAGGGGTTCGACTACTTCGGCAACGGACTCGATGAGAATTGCGACGGTGCGGACGGTGTCGATGCAGACGGTGACGGGGTGGCCTCCACCAACAGCAACGGAGAAGACTGCGATGATAGCGACCCGGCGGTGCGCCCGGGTGCTGTCGACCTGGCCGACGACGGGGTCGACCAGAATTGCGACGGTGTTGATGGCGTGGATCTGGACGGCGACGGCAAAGCCGGGATGGGCGTCGGCGGCAGCGACTGTGACGACCATGACCCTTCAGTTTTTCCCGGTGCGGTGGACCAGGCCGGCGACGGCAAGGACCAGAACTGCGACGGCATAGACGGGGTGGACAAGGATAACGACGGCTATTCTTCCGCGGATCTGGGCGGCACCGACTGCGACGATTTCGACCCCAACAAGAACCCCGGTTCCTACGACGAGTACGGGGACGGGGAGGACACCAACTGTGACCTGAGTGACGGTCTTGACGAGGATCAGGACGGATTCGCCTCGCCCGCTTCCGGGGGCACCGATTGTGACGACATGAACCCCGAGGTGTTCCCGGGGGCCAACGACAAGGCCGGGGACGGAGAGGATATCAACTGCGACGGCATCGACGGCATTGACGTCGACCAGGACGGATATGCATCGGAGGCTTCCGGCGGCGAAGACTGCAACGACAGTTTCCACAGCACCAGCCCATCAGCTTCCGATTTCACCGATGATGAGGGTTACGACTCCAACTGTGACGGCGTGGATGGCGTGGACGCAGACGGCGACGGGGTGGCGTCCATCGGTTCGGGAGGGGACGACTGCGACGATGGGAATGCCGGGGTGTATCCGGGGAATGATGACGAGGCCGGGGATGGCGTCGATGGCAATTGCGACGGGGTCGATGGAGTTGACGCCGACGGCGACGGTTACTTCGACAACGACTGCGACGACGACGACCCCGCTGTAAACCCTGAAATGCCGGATCTGGCCGGAGACGAAAAAGACAGCAACTGCGACGGCGTGGATGGTGAAGACGACGACGGCGACGGCCATGCTTCACTGCCTTCCGGAGGCGGCGATTGTGATGACGACGACAAGGACGTCTCTCCGGATGCCGAAGACGAGTTTGGCGACGATGACGACAGCAACTGTGACGGCGCCGACGGCGTGGATCTGGATGGCGACGGCACAGCGGGACTCGACTCAGGCGGCGCTGACTGTCAGGACGAAGACGCCAGCATCTTTCCCGGCATGTTCGACCCGGCGGGAGATGAAGTGGACCAGAATTGCGACGGAACGGACGGCATGGACTCAGACGCGGACGGCTTTGCGTCAACCGCCTCAGGCGGCAGCGACTGCAACGACACCGACGCAGACACCAATCCTGCGGTTGAAGACGCAGTCGGCGACGAAACCGATATGAACTGCGATGGTTCGGACGGGGTGGACGGAGACGGCGACGGTTATGCCTCCGAAGCATCGGGAGGGGCAGATTGTAACGACGCCGACAGCGATATCCACCCCGGACTTCCTGACCCGAAGGGTGATGACAAGGACCAGAACTGCGATGGCGTCGATGGCCTGGACTTCGACGGTGACGGCTTCCTCGCCGTAATGGGAGATGGGGATGATTGCAACGACCACGATACTTCGGTATTCCCCGGCGCCGCCGACACTTTCGGCGACGGGGTCGATCAGAACTGCGACGGTTTGGACGGTGTGGACGATGACTTGGACAAGTATGCCTCGCTGGACTCGGGCGGCAATGACTGCGCTGATGACGACCCCGCAGTTCACCCATTTGCGGCCGACGACGCTGGGGACGATGAAGACCAGAACTGCGACGGCGTGGACGGTGTGGACGGCGACCTGGATGAATACGCTTCCCAAGACTCGGGAGGAGCGGACTGCAACGACTACAACCCGAACGTGAATCCCGGGGTTCTTGACTTCCTGGGCGACAACCAGGACACCAATTGCGACGGGCATGAGGGGACCGACCTCGACGGGGACGGTTTCGCTTCCGATGCAGGGGGCGGGACAGATTGTAACGACGACAATCCGGCGGTGCATCCCGATTCCATCGACTCGGTGGGCAACGGGGTGGATGACAACTGCGACGGCGAGGACGGCGTGGACGCCGACGGAGACGGCTTTGCCTCGTTGGACTCGGGCGGAGACGACTGCAACGACTCGTCAACGCAGGTAAATCCGGACGCCCCGGAACTGTGCCACGACGCCACCGACAACAACTGCAATGGCGACGTGGATGAATCGGGGCTCACCGAAGCCCCCATCACCGCGGGGAGCGCGGTGACGCAAGCCGATTGCGAACCCTGCGACCCCGAGAACGTGCTGACGGCCGACGGCGACGTGGCGGGCTTGGGCATAAACGGTTGCTTCGGCTCAGCTTTCGGCGTGGGCTCCACCTCGGGCTGCGTGAAAGTTGACTTCGGCGCGGTGCGGTATGTCAGCGTCATGAAGATCACCGGCCGACAGGTAGCCTCGACGTGTGGCTCCAACTGCAGCCTGGCCCTCGACCAGTGCGAGCAGTCCACCCCACTGCGGGTTTTTACCGCACTCGAGGATTCCACCTGGGTACAGTTTGGTTTCAGCCTCCAGGGGAGCTACTCCCACGCCGGCAACGTGGTTTTGCCGGAGGATGAACTTGGAGACGCGGACCTTGCGGTCAGCACGTTCATGCGATATGCGCTGCTGTGTGGCGGCTATCAGCTTGCCAAGTGGACCAAGCATCTTGAGATCGATTACGTGGAGACGGTGGGTTGCGAAGCGGGAAGTTGCGACCCGCCGGGGATCCATGAATGCAGCGATGGCTCCTGCTATTCCGACGAAGATCCTCTTCATTGCGGACCCGACTGCGACCAGTGTCCGGAAGTCGATAACGGAGCGTCCATCTGCGAAGATGATGCTTGTGACTACTCATGTAACCAGGGCTTTGAAAAGATGTGCTCCGGTTGTTACTCCAACGACCACGAAGAGAAGTGCGGGGGCTGCTATCTTCCCTCCGACCCCGACCACTGCGGCGACGAATGCCTGGAATGCTGGGTGCCCACTCAGGGCGCCGAACTGAGTTGTCCTGCCGACAAACCCGAATACTGTTGCTATTCGTGCCCCGGCAGCGACTTCGAATGCTGCCTCCCCGCCGACGGCAGCGGCATCTTCATGGAGTGCTGGAAGATGGATTGTACGGAATAGCGGTCGGGTTTCAGCAATCAGCCAGTTCAAGAAGTCCTTGCCCTGTACGCCACAATGGCGTACAATGTCAAGCGGGACGAGTGGATAGGAGGGCTTCTCCATGGGCGACGAACAAAGTGCCACCAAACGGGAACGGATGCACTTGCGTCTAGATGCGGAGAGCAAACGAAAATTGGAGCTTGCCGCGGCGGTGTCCAACCAGACCGTCAGCCAGTTCGTGTTGGCACACGCGTTGGCCCGGGCGGATCGTGTCATAGAAGGACATGTTCATGTGCGGCTCAGTGCTTCCGACTGGGCTGCATTCATGGGTGCACTTGTCGACCCGCCCGAGCCTTCTGAAAACCTGATAGACGAATTTCGCCGATTTATCGAAGAACCGTAATGACTCGAATTCCCTTGAGGACTGTTCCTCTGGAGCGAAACTTCGACCGGAGAGCTTTCAGCTGCGGCCACCCGGAGTTGGATCGCTATTTCCACAAGCAGGCACTTCAGGACAAGAACCGAAGGGTCGCACAGGTGTTCGTCCTGCCCGAAGCAGAGTCGAGACGTGTTCTCGGATTCTATTCGTTGAGCGCAGCTGCATTCTTGAAGGGCGATTTGCCACCTCCCGAAGCCAGGAGGCTTCCCTATTATCCGGTTCCGGCGGTTATCCTCGGCCGTCTCGCTGTGGACTCCGAAGCTCAGGGGCAGGGCATCGGCGCGCTTCTGCTGGTTGACGCTCTCTGGCGCGTCCTGGCGGCAAGCGACACCCTTGGCGTTTACGCCGTTGTCGTGGATGCCATCTCGCCGGAAGCGGCCACCTTCTATCGAAGATTCGGCTTTGCCTCGTTCCCGGAACAACCTCTTCGCTTGTTTCTTCCCATGACGACGGTAGTAAAAGCCCTCTCACAGGCTCGAGAGAACCGTTAGCTGCCAACTGCGTTCAGGCGCCGTCCCGCTTCTTCGATGCGCGCCACCGGCTGGTTGCCGTAGGAGAGACGAACCCAGCCTTCCCCGTATTGGCCGAAAGCAGAACCGGGGACAGTGATAACCCCGGCCTGTTTCAGAATTCTCTTGCTGAAGGGTAAAGAATCTTCACCGGTGGTGATGCGGCATGGGACGAAGGTGGCGCCGTCCGGGATGACCGGTTCAAAGTGGGGGCAGACCTCGACTGCGGCCAGCATTGCGTCCCGTCGGCGCTGCAATTCAGCAAGGGCAGGGCCTACGAAACTGTCGACATCTTCCAGTGCGCCCATAACGGCCATTTGGGAGGGCACCGGGGCGCACACGGTGAGAGCATCCTGGACTTTGATGGACTCTTCGATGAACTGCTCCGGGCCGAGGGTGTAGCCGACACGCCACGCGGCCAGGGCGAAGGTCTTGGAGAAACTTCCCAGCACCACGACACGGTCATGGATGCCCAGTTGTGCAGGGCTGGTATGAACAGCCGGGGGAAAGGTGAGCAGGTCGTAGGTTTCATCGGAGAACAGCCAACGGCCATGGCCGGCGGTGAGTTCGCACAGGCGAGTGACGTCCGGGCGGGAAAGCACCGCTCCGGTAGGGTTCCCCGGGGACACCATTACCAACACCCGGGTGCGGGGGGTGAGTGCAGCCTCCACCGCGTCGAAATCCACGGTAAAACGACGGTCTTTGACGGTCAGCGGCACCTCTACCGGCACACACCCAGCCAGCTTGATCGCAAAAACGTGGTCGAAGTAATTGGGACCGAAGAAGACCACTTCGTCACCTGGATTGGTGACGGTGAGCAGGGCATTGACGAAGGCCTGGTTGGCGCCGCATGTGAGCACCAGGTTGGCGGGAGAAACTGGGGACAGACCTTTCCGTTCTTCAACGAACCGAGCCACCGCTTCGAGTGCTTTCGGCAGTCCCGGGTCGGGGCTATAGGGGTGCTCTCGAGCGTTTTTGAGATAGCTTTGGACCTGCGCTTTCGCCGCCGGGGGCGGCGGCAATCCCAGCACGGCCTGACCAAGGTTGATGAGGTCTGTCCCCGCTGCGGCCAGTCGTGCCGCCAGGGCGTTGACCGCTGCGATTGGCGGCCGCTCGATATGTCTGGTCCTCCCTTGCCACATGACATCTCCCTATTTTGAAGCATGGTAAATTGAAGTTTGCAAATTGAGCAACGAAAACCGACAATCGGATGAAGATCGGCGGGAGGCGTGTGATGGATCATCTAGCGTTGTATTTCAATGAGAAGGCGGAACAATTTGCGGACAATGCCGCCCAGGGATTCCGGACTGATGAGGGGTGGGACACCATAACTTACCGGGAAATGGGGGTCCGGGTCCGGCAACTGGCCCGGGCGCTCATGGGGCTGGGGGTAGAGGCGGGAGAGCGGGTAGGGATTTTCTCACCTAATCGCTTCGAATGGACCATCTCGGACATCGCCATCCTCACCGTGGGCGCAGTGAGCGTGCCGGTGTACGCCACCAACACGGTGGAGCAGCTCCGCTATATCCTCGACGATGCATCCATTCGAGTGCTGTTCGTCGGGAACCGGGAGCAGTACGAAAAAGCCCACGCCCTGCTGGCAGACACCACCCTTGAGACTATCGTCAGCTACCCTCGGGCTGAGGGAGAAGGTGCAGTCAACTTCGAGAAGCTGCTGGAGTCGGGCACAACCGATGAACGGGATGAGGAGATCGAACAACGCCTGACCGCGGTGAAGGCGGATGACCTGGCCTCTCTTATCTACACCTCCGGCACCACGGGCGAGCCTAAGGGCGTAATGCTCACCCACGCCAACTTCTTTCATCAGTTTCATGCTCTGGAGCAGGAGGCGAAGATCGATGCCAACGATCGGTCGGTGTGTTTCCTGCCTTTGAGCCACGTGCTGGAGCGGGCCTGGTCGTACTATGTGTTCCTGCACGGCGCGTCCACTTACTATCTGGAGGATCCCAGGCAGATCAAGGAGGCGCTGAGCGAAGTCAAGCCCTCGGCAATGGTGAGCGTGCCAAGGCTTTACGAGAAGATCTATTCCACAGTTCTCAACCGGCTGGAGTCAGCCTCCCTGCCAAAAAAACTCCTGTTCCGTTGGGCCATTTTCACGGGCGGGCGATACGAGTATGCGACCAGGAAAGGACGGTGGGTAAGCCCTCTCCTGGCGTGGCAGCACTCGTTGGCGGAAAAACTGGTATTGAGCAAGATCCGCGCGGTGGTTGGAGGGAGCAAAAAATTCTTCATTGCCGGAGGGGCGCCGCTGGCTGCAGAGATCGAAGAGTTTTTCCTCTCCATCGGCCTGCTCATTTGTGAGGGATATGGTTTGACTGAGACTTCGCCGGTTATTTCCGCCAATGTACCGCGGGAGTTCAGGTTTGGCACGGTGGGAAAGCCGATCACCGGAGTCACGGTGCGCATCTCTGAAGAGGGCGAGATCCAGGCCAAGGGACCCAACGTGATGAAGGGCTACTACAATAAGCCGGAGGCGACGGCCGAGGCGTTCGTGGACGGCTGGTTCAAGACTGGAGACGTCGGCGAATTCGACGAAGATGGTTTCTTGAAGATTACGGACCGCATTAAAGATCTGATCATAACGTCGGGGGGCAAGAACATCGCGCCTCAGCACATCGAGCTGGTGGTGGGAGGTGACCACTTCATTGAGCAGATCGTGGCCATCGGGGATCGCCGTCCTTTCATCAGCGCGCTGGTAGTGCCTTCGTTTGACGCTCTGGAGGAGTGGGCAAGGGAGAAGGGGCTGAAGTACGATACCCGTGAGCAGTTAGTTGCGGCTCCGGAGGTCGCGGCCATGTACGAGCAGCGAATTGCGGCCCGTTCCGGTCCGCTGGGCCCCTACGAGAGGATCAAGAAGATCACCCTGCTGGCCACGGAGTTTACTCAAGACGCTGGCGAGTTAACCCCCACCATGAAGCTCAAGCGCAAGGCCATCAACGAGAAATATGCTCCTTTGATAGATGAGATATACGGAACTTGAAAGATGGGACTGGGGCTTAGCTCACCCAGCAGCCTTTTTCGACGTGGTCGACGATGCCTACCACGCAGGAGCGGATGCAGAAGAGTTCCCTTCCGAAGATCTGGCGAATGCCGTTGCCTTCACGTAATACCAGCACTGTGTCGCCGACGCCGGCCTGGGCAACATCCACAGCCAGAAACGTCTCATCGGTATCTTCACCTTCGATGGAGATGGGCTGAACCACGAACAGTTTGAGGCCCGAGTAGTCGGCGTGTTTGATTGTGGACACTACGGTTCCGATGACTTTTGCAAGGGTCACTGCTTGACCTCCTCGAGGAGGTCCACCGAATCGACAATGCCGACGATGGTGTGGTCGACGGGAACAAACCACGGCTCCAGGGCCAGGGCTGCTTCTCTGGACAGCACCATGTACACCGGATCGCCGAGGCCCGCCATGACGGTATCCACGGCAATGACCTTATCTCCCACCGGTTCCCAATGTTCGTTCATGGTCTGGACGTAGAGGAATTTCTTTCCTTCCAGCCCTTCGTAATATTGGGAACAAACAACCCGGCCGATGACTTTACCCAAGATCATTTTCAGCCTCCAGGCGGCTAATGTACTGTGGTTACTCCATTTCTGTCAAGTCCATGCGGAAAGGCATTCATGATCTCGCCAAAAAACCGGCGTATACGAGGCCCCATGCGGGTTTCCCGGCGGCTCCTTCAGAGCGCGCTAAAAAGGGTCATTTCTGGCGTTTTATTTCAGATCGTCCGCTCGGCTACTGCGTTTCCGCGCACCCGTGAAAAAACGTCGGATCTCCCTCGGATCACCGGGTTTGCAAAAACGGCTTGACAGCTTTTCGAAACCGGATCGAACATAGGGTAAGGACGCCAGCAAGGTGGGGTCGCAAAAACGAGTAAGGGAAGCAATTCTCACAGGGGTTCCATACCCCTGGCACAGCGGAGCTGATAGAAATGGAGAATGTGTGGCAGGAAGTGCTGGACAAAGTCCGGCCACAGGTCCGGCCGGTGGAATTCCGAAACTGGCTGAAACCTGTACAGGCGGTAGAGTGGCACAACGGCACGGTAACGCTGCTGGTGAAGGACGGGGAGTTTCAGACCTGGTTCATCGAACACTATGAACCTCTGGTTGTCCGAGCCCTGGAAGCCGTGACTCAAAAGCCGTTGGAAGTAGAGTACAAATTCAAGAACCCTGAACTGTTTGACCGGGCCATTACGGCGTCGGCCGGACAGCATCCCCGTTTCGAGTCGGACTATACCTTCGATGGATTCGTGGTCGGCTCTTCCAACCATATGGCTTATGCTGCGGCCAAGGCTGTGGCCAACCGGCCGGGGCGGGCCTACAACCCGCTGTTCATTTACGGAGGAACGGGCCTGGGGAAGACCCACCTGCTGTACGCCATCGGACATGCGGCCCAGCAGCGAGACCCGCGACTGAGGGTGGTCTACATCACCCTGGACACATACCTTAACGATTTCTACTCATCGGTGCGACTGAAGCGAATGGATCAGTTCCGAGTGAAATACCGGGATTCCTGCGACCTGCTTCTGGTAGACGATGTTCATTTTCTTTCCGGGCGGGGAGAGCGCACCCAGTTTGAATTTTTCCACGCGTTCAACGCCCTGCACTCTGCGCACAAACAGATCGTACTTACCAGCGACCGGTTTCCACGAGAGATCCCCGATATCGAAGAACGGTTGCTTTCCCGCTTCGAGTGGGGGCTCATCGCGGATATCAGCGCACCGGAGATGGACACCCGCATGGCGATCCTACAACACAAGGCGGTCCAGGTGGGGCTGGATCTTCCCGGTGACGTGGCTGACCTCATCGCCCGGGAAGTCAGCGACAACGTGCGGGAATTGGAGAGCTGCCTCAATCGCTTGCAGTTGGAATCGATCACCAGGAAGGTCCCCATCACCATCAAGCTGGCCCGTGAGTCGCTGAAGTCCTACTTCAAGCAGCAGGCCCGCAAGATCAACATCGAGAACATCATGCGGGTGGTAAGCCAGCGCTTCTCCGTGGGCGTGGACGACCTTATTTCAAAGAGCAGGAAGAAGAACTTCACCACACCCCGTCACGTCTCCATGTACCTCGCCCGAAAGTTCACCTTGCTTTCCCTCCCCGACATTGGCAAGAAGTTCGGCGGAAGGGACCACACGAGCGTTATTTCCGGCATCCGCAAGATCGAGCGCAACCTCAAAGTAGACACCACGCTGCAGCAGGATATTGAGGAACTCGAATCGCGTCTGAGGCGCTAGTTTTAAGCCTTCACCACACCTGGGGATATGATGTGGAAAGCCTGTTTATTACCCTGTGGAAAAACGATGCGATTTTCTTGTCCACACTTTTTGCACACGTTACCAACCGGCCCCTGTGGACCGGTAAACCGCACAAACAGTGGCTTGCAAGCTGATTTCCCCGTTTCCACAGGGCTTAAGAAGGTTGTTTTTTAAATAGAAGTGTTCTATATCGAAAAGGTGCAAATCGATTGAGGTGGAAAAATGAAGTTTGCGGTGCAACGAGACCATTTCGCAAGGATGCTTTCCCGGGCCCAGGGAATCGTTGAAAAGAAGTCAACCATCGCCGTGCTCTCCCATCTGCTTATTGAGACGGTTGGTGACAACGAGCTGAAGCTTACTTGCACGGACTACGACGTGGTGTTGATGGACCGATGCCCTGCCGAAGTGGAAAGGGAAGGCAAGGCGGTTATCAGCGGCAAGACTCTGTACGATATCGTCAAGGTATTGCCCTCGGTGGACATCCAGGTGGAAAAGGACACCGGCGAGCGGCTGCACGTTGCGGCGGGCAACAGTAAGTACGACCTGGCCGGCTACGACCCCGATGATTTTCCCCGCATCGAGAAGAGCGACTCTGAGCCGGGTATCGCCATTCCTATTTCGAGCATGCGCAAGATGCTCGCCAAGAGTTCGTTCTGCATGTCGTTGGAAGAGGCCCGCATGAACCTGAACGGCATCTTCTTCGATTTGAAGAAGGATGGCGACAAACTGTCGTTTGCCTGCGTTGCTACCGACGGCCATCGCCTGGCCAGGGTGGAGCAGCATTTCGAGGGTATGGATGTTCCTTTCGACCAGATGGGTGTCATCGTCCACCGGAAGGGGATTCTGGAGGCGAAGAAGATCCTGGACAGCGAAACCGGGGACGTGTTCATCGGGTTTGGCTCTGGCGAAGTGGTGTTCCGGGCGGGCAATGCGGCATTGTACGTGCGTGAAATCGATGAAGAATATCCGGACTACGAGAGCGTCATTCCCGGCGAATTTACCCGGGAATTTTCCGTGGATGCTCCGGAACTGTTGGAAGGTATGCGGCGGGTGTTGCCTCTCACCGACCCGAACATTCTCACCGTCAAGTTAGAGGTGAGACCGGAGACTCTGATTATCTCGTCGGCGAATCCCCAGGCCGGCTCCGGAGAGACCACTATCTATGCCGACTACGAGGGCGAGTCCTTTGTCGTGGGCTTCAATCACCGCTACCTGCTGGACAGCGCCTCGGCCGTTGAGTCGCAGCAGATATTGCTGAAGATGACCGAACCGGGAGCCCCCTGCCTGCTGGTTCCCTCCGAGGCCGAAGAGAATGTGGCCTACGTGCTCATGCCTATCGAAGAAGCCTAGAGACCGCCTCAACCCGGATGCACATCACCAGCGCCACCTATCGAGATTTCAGGAATGTAGAGGGGACGTTTGAACCTTGCGAGGGGGTGAACGTCCTGTTCGGCCCTAACGGTCAGGGGAAGACCAACGCGCTGGAAGGGATCTACGTGAGCTGCTACGGCCGCAGTTTTCGGCCGGGGAAGCAGGTGGACATGTTGCGCTTCGGCGCGGCTGCGGCGCGGGTGGAGTTGACGGTAGAGGGAGATGGCGTCGAATCCCGGATTTCGCTCACCCTGGCTGAGGGGGAGCGGCGGCATGGACTGGAAGGCAAGGAAGGGTGTTCTCTTCTGGAGATAGCGAACCACCTGCGGGTCATCTTTTTCGGCCCGGAGGACCTTTCCCTGGTCAAGGGGAGCAAGTCGGTGAGGCGGGACTTTCTCGACCGGGCGATTGCCTTTCAGGAGCCTTCCCATGGCAAGCTGTTGCGGGAATACCAGAAGCTGTTGCGCGAGCGCAATCATCTGCTCCGGGATTTTTCAACCGGCCGAGCGCCTCCCGGGGGCTTGATTGAGTCCTTTGAGGAGCAGCTTGCTCGTCGGGGAGCGGCGCTGCTGGATGCTAGAATTGGTTATCTTGAGGAGTTCCTTCCCCTTGCTGTTATGCGGGTGTCGGAGCACACTGCGGCGAGGCTGGAGTTGGATGGCGGCTATGACTCAAGCATAGAGTTACCTGAGGCCGAGGGGCGGCGAGAGGAGTTGGAAAAGAGGCTCCTTTCTGAACTGGCCACCCGGCGTCGGGCCGACATGCCGGCTGCGCGCACTTCGGTGGGGCCTCACCTGGACGATCTTGCGCTCAGGCTTAACGGCAAGGAGGCTCGCTTCTTCGCATCCCAGGGCGAGCAGCGCCAGGTCGCGGTTGCGCTGAAGCTGGCCCAGTTGCAGTTGTGGCGGCAGAAATTCGGCATTAATCCGGTGCTCCTTCTTGACGATGTGGCCTCGGAACTGGATGACCAGCGGGCCGAACTCCTTTTTTCGGTGATTTCCGGATGGGGAATCCAGACACTTATCTCTACTACATCCAAACCTGATATGGTATTAGAGGGTGACGTTCGTTTTTTTGAGGTGGACAGCGGGACCATAAAACAACCCTTCAACGCAGCAGGCAGGAGTGGTTAGATATGACGGGTAACGACAAGGGGTTGGAGAAATTCGTCATCACGGGGGGATCCCCGGTCAGCGGGACCATAGTGCCGATGGGCAGCAAGAACGAGGCCCTGCCGGCAATTGCCGCGTGCATCATGACCGACGAGCCGGTGATCTTACGCAACGTCCCGGAGATCGAGGACGTTCTGGTGATGCTCCGGGTGGTAGAAGCGATGGGCGGCAAGGTGGACAAGCTGGAGGCCAACGCTTTTCGTATCGAGGCGAAGGGGATAGACACGTGGCGTCTTGACGAGCAGTTGTGCCGTAAAGTGCGGGCCTCCATCATGTTTGTCGGCCCCTTGCTGGCGCGGCTGGGGCGGGTCGAACTTCCGCCCCCCGGTGGCGACGTGCTGGGCCGGCGTCGGCTGGATACTCACTTTGACGGCATGAAGGCACTGGGCGCCGAACTCACCGTGGGGCGCACCTACTACCTGGAGCGGCAGAAGCTGAAGGGCGCCGACATCTTCCTGGATGAAGCCAGTGTGACGGCGACGGAGAACATCATCATGGCTGCGGCCATGTCCAAGGGGAAGTCGGTAATCCGTAACGCCGCGTGCGAACCTCATGTGCAGGGACTGGCCAGGTTGCTCAACGCAATGGGCGCCAAGATCGAGGGGATCGGCACCAACCAGCTCCGTATCGAAGGGGTCAAGCAGCTCAAAGGGGCTGATTTCACCATCGGTACAGACTACCTGGAGGTGGGGAGCTTCATCGGTATTGCGGCTGCCACCGGCGGGGAGTTGCGGATCGAGCGGGTCAACCGCGAGGACCTGCGAAACATCCTGCTCAACTACCGGAAGTTGGGAGTAGAGACCTACTTTGAGGGCGAGGATGTTCTGGTCGTGCCGGGAACGCGGGAGTTGAACATTCAGTACGAATTGCACGGTGCCGTGCCCAAGATAGACGACGCGCCGTGGCCGCAGTTTCCTACCGACCTCATGAGCACCGCCATCGTCATCGCGACCCAGGCCAACGGTACGATCTTGTTTTTCGAGAAGATGTTCGATGGGCGCATGTTTTTTGTAGACCACCTCATCGCAATGGGTGCGAGGATCATTCTGTGCGACCCTCACCGGGTGGTGGTGGCCGGGCCCGCCAAGCTGTACGGTTGCCGAGTTGAGAGTCCGGACATTCGCGCCGGTATGGCGCTGGTTATGGCGGGGCTGTGTGCTGAAGGGGAGACGCACATCTACAACGTGGGACAGATCGACAGGGGATACGAATCGATCGATGTACGCCTGAACTCCATCGGCGCCAACATCGAACGTATCAGCCTGGGGTGAGGGCATAGGTACCATGAAGCAGAGCAAGGCAGTCAGCGGCCTGAAAATTGCGGAACCTCTCATCTTTGAAAAGAGCAGAACCGGACGCAACGGTTTTGCGGTTCCCAGAAACGAGTTCTCAGGAGTGGAAGACAACCTTCCCGACAGTATGAAGCGAGGAGAGATGACCGGCTTGCCGGAGGTAAGCGAGCCGGAAGCGGTGCGGCACTTCACCCGTTTATCCCAATTCAATTTTGGTGTGGACACCGGGTTGTATCCTCTGGGCTCGTGCACTATGAAGTACAATCCCAAGATCAATGAGGCGGTAGCTTCACTTTCGGGTTTCACTTCGGTGCACCCTTACTATCCGGAGGAGTATGTTCAGGGTGCGTTGAAGCTGATGTGGGAGTTGGAGCAGGATCTGGCGGAGATTTCCGGCATGGAGGCGGTGACTTTACAGCCGGCTGCGGGAGCCCACGGAGAGTTCACCGGCATCAGGATGATCCGGGCGTTGCTGGAGCGACGGGGCGAGACCAGGTCGAAGGTGCTGATTCCCGATACTGCTCACGGCACTAATCCGGCGAGTTGTTCGCTCAACGACTATCAGGCAGTAGAGGTGAAATCGGGTGCGGACGGGGTTCTGACTGCGGCTGCGGTGGCTGAGGCGATGGATGAGCAGGTGGCCGCATTGATGGTGACCAACCCGAACACGCTGGGCTTGTTTGAGGGGGAGATCGCTGAGATCGCCGAGGTGGTTCACGCCAAGGGCGGATTCATGTATGCGGACGGGGCCAACCTCAACGCGCTCATGGGAGTAGCCCGTCCCGGCGATATGGGTTTTGATGTGATCCAGTTCAATCTGCACAAGACTTTTTCCACCCCTCACGGGGGCGGCGGGCCGGGGAGCGGGCCGGTGGGCGTCAAGGGTGACCTGGTAGAGCTGCTGCCCAATCCGCGCATCAACCGGGACGAAAACCATCGATTTACCCTGAGTGATTCTGAGTTGTCACCGGGCCGGGTGCGAGCGTTTTTCGGGAATTTTCTGGTGATGGTCAAGGCGTATACCTATATCCGGGAGTTGGGGCCCGAGGGGCTCAGGCGAGCGACTGACATGGCTGTTCTCAACGCCAACTACATTCTGGCGAAGCTGAAGGGCCACTTCGACCTTCCCTATGACCGCCCCTGTATGCATGAGTGTGTGTTTACCGATGGAAAACTCAACCGCAAGCAGGTCAGTAACGTCGATGTGGCCAAGGCGCTCATCGACAGAGGGTTTCACCCGCCCACGGTTTCTTTTCCCATCTGCGTACAGGGTGCCTTGATGATTGAACCTACCGAAACGGAAACCCTCGAGGCGTTGGATCGTTTCATCGGGGCGATGCAAGATATTCACACCCAGGGGAGCAACGACCCCGAGGGGCTGAAGGAAGCTCCGGCCAAGACCTATATTTCGAGGCCGGACGAAGCGTGGGCGGCGAGGAATCTGGTACTAACGGCCGACATGGTCGAGGGATAGCAAGGGAAGGGTGGCCCGGTACGACAACAAACAGCTTTGGGCGGCGCGGGCAATTCCGGTGGTATTGGGCGGCCTTGCGGCGGTGTTGTTGTGTCACAACCTTGATGCTGGGAGCCTGCTTAATTCCGACGATCCGATCTACGCCGGGATCGCCAGGGACGCCTACCGGAGTGGTGAATTTCTCGACTTTTCCTATCAGGGGAGCCTCGTTTTTGAGAAGCCGCCCCTGTTCTTCTGGATGCTGTCCGCCAGCTATTCGCTGCTGGGCGTCAATGATCTGGCCGCCCGATTTCCTGATGCGGTCTGTTCGTTCGGACTGCTGGCGTTGCTTTTTGTCCTGGTGAGGGGCAAGAGAGAGGGGCTCAGATTCGGCGGGTTGCTGGGGGGCACGGCCACGGTGTTGTTTCTGCTGGCTTCCGGACAGTTCTACTTCAATTCCAGACGGGTGATGACCGATCTGCCGTTCTGGCTTTTCGTGTTTCTGTTTCTGCTTCTATTTGCCCGGGACAAGACGGTGCGAGGGCGGATTCTAGCCGGTCTGGCGCTGGGGCTGGCGGTGATGGTGAAAGGCCCTGCGGTAGCGGTTCCGGTGGCGGCTGCGTTTTTGTACTTTGTCTTTTCCGGCGATATCCGGCGTTGGCGGGTAGGCGATTGGCTTGCATTTGTACTGCCGGCGCTGCTGGTCGCCGGCTGGTGGCACGGCTACCAGATCGCCGTGCACGGGACAGATTTCCTAGGCACGTACCTCGGCTACCACGCAGTGGCGCGGATCACCAGCTCTCTGGTCACTGAAACCGGGCCGCTGTTTTACCTGGAGCGGCTGTTTGATCTGGAGGGGCCGCTCTTAGGGGGGATTGTGCTTCTAGGCCTCATCCTGGCTCCGCTCCGGGCTGTCAGGAGCCGGGACCCGGCGGAGTTGGTTCTGACTATTTTTCTGGCCCTCTACATCCCCCTTATTGTGCTGATGAAGACCCGCCTGGAGCATTACCTGTTGCCGGTGGTGATCGTTGCCATTGTGTTCCTGGGGAGAACGGTGGCGGCTTTTGGGGAGCGCCTGCGGGATGGGTGGCCCCAGGCTGTTGGAGCCGCGGTTGTTTCTATTCTGGCAGTGGCCATCTTCCTGGGTAACAACAGCTTTCATCTGGCCTCATCCGATTACTCCCACAGCACCCGGGAGTTGGCCACTGCGGCAGGCAAAGTGGACCGGCCGCTGGTGACTTTCAATGTCTACGCACCTGCCGCAGGGTGGTATGCGGATCGCAAGGTGCAGACGTGGAGTACCGACGAACGGTTGTGCGGGCATCTGGAGTCCATCGACATGCTCAGGCGCAGCGGTTTTGTGTGGTGCGCCGACGGGGCGGAAGTGGTGCGGGGGCTTTCTACCAGCCGGCCGGTGGTGCTGTGCCGGCGGGCCTCATACCCTGAGTTGGAGGGTTATGTCAGGCAGGGCGAAATGGGGGTGGCGAGGCGCCGGGAAGTGGGCAATTTGGTCGCCCTGTTTCCGGACGGCGGCAACTAGACGACAATTTCCTTGACTTTTCCAACGCCCGCGTGCAATATGGCGCTCCCTTTTGAATGGCCGTATGAAGGTGTGACGATGAAGACTAAAAGTGCAAAGCCGAATGAGATTGAACAGAAATGGTATGTTGTGGACGCTGAAAATGAGGTGTTGGGCCGTCTTGCGACGCGCATCGCCCTCATTCTCAGGGGAAAGAACAAGCCGCAGTTTACGCCTCATGTCGACACCGGTGATTTCGTGGTCGTAATCAACGCGGAAAAGGTACGTCTGACGGGCAAGAAGATGTCCGACAAGACGTACTATCACCACACGGGATACCCGGGTGGCATTCGGGGTGTGAGCGCGGAGACGCAGTTGGCCAAGCACCCCGACCGTGTGATGCTGAGTGCGGTGCGGGGAATGCTGCCGAAGAACAAGCTGGGGCGGAAGTTGTTGTCGAAGCTCAAGGTCTATGCTGGGTCTGAGCATCCCCATGCAGCGCAGCAGCCTGAGTCCATCAGCTTGACCAAGTAGGGGTGAGAAGATGAGTGATGCACCACAAGTAACGTCCGCAACGGGGCGTAGGAAGTCAGCGACGGCGCGGGTCTGGTTGACCGAAGGGACCGGCGAGATCGTAGTCAATAGGAAGGCGGCGGACGTGTTTTTTTGCCGCCCGACCTTGTTGATGCAGATCGAGCAACCCTTAGTCGCTGTGGGCATGAAAGACAAATTTGACATCAAGGTGACCTCTTCGGGAGGGGGCCTTAGTGGGCAGGCAGGCGCAGTCAGGCACGGCATCGCCCGCGCCTTGTGTGCGCTGGACCCTGATTTGAGGCCGATCCTCAAGAAGGGTGGTTTCCTGACCCGTGACGCACGTGAAAAAGAGCGCAAGAAGTATGGTCAGCCGGGAGCCCGTAAGCGGTACCAGTACTCGAAGCGCTAATCGGCTCTTTCACAACCGCCACTCTCTGTTCCCGACTGTTGCAGCCTTCCGGCTCTCTGCCGGTTCCGGGGCTAGAATGAGGATTACATGGGGCCTGAAAAACAGACCGTAAGCGTTGAGGACGAACTGCGTACATCCTACATGGACTACGCTATGAGCGTCATCATCGGCCGGGCGCTCCCGGACGTGCGCGATGGGCTCAAACCGGTTCACCGTCGTGTGCTGTACTCCATGCACGAGCTGAAGAACAACTGGCAGGCCTCGTACAAGAAGAGCGCCAGGATCGTCGGCGATGTCATTGGTAAGTACCATCCTCACGGCGACCAGGCTGTCTACGATACCATCGTCAGAATGGCGCAGGACTTCTCCATGCGCTATCCCATCGTGGATGGGCAGGGTAACTTCGGTTCGGTTGATGGCGATCCTCCGGCGGCTATGCGTTATACCGAGGTCCGGATGGAGCGCATCGCCTCGGAGATGCTCACCGACCTGGAGAAGGAAACTGTCGACTTCTCACCCAACTACGACGGCTCTCTGAACGAGCCGGTTGTGCTCCCTGCCAAGTTTCCGTCGTTGTTGGTTAACGGCTCCTCGGGAATCGCGGTGGGTATGGCCACCAACATCCCGCCCCACAATATGGGCGAGGTGATCGATGCCACCCTCCACCTCATAGAGAATCCCGACACGTCGGTGGAAGAGTTGATGACCTTTGTGCCGGGACCGGATTTCCCCACCGGGGGGTTTGTCTTCGGCACCGAGGGAATTCGTTCCGCCTACACTACCGGTCGCGGACTGGTCCGCATGCGCGCCCGCGCCGTGATCGAGCGCAATGAGCGCACCGACCGGGAAGCGATTATCGTCACCGAGTTGCCGTTCCAGGTCAACAAGGCGAAGCTGGTCGAGAAGATCGCCAACCTGGTGAAGGACAAGGAACTCGAAGGCATTTCCGACCTGAGGGATGAATCGGACCGGGACGGGATGCGCATCTGCATTGAGCTGAAGCGCGACTCCATACCCCGGGTGGTGCTCAACAAGCTGTTTACTCAGACCGCGATGCAGTCAACGTTTGGCACCAACATGTTGGCCATTGTGGCAGGGCAGCCGCGGGTGGTGACGCTCAAGGAGATGCTCGAGTCCTTCGTTGCGCACCGTCGGGATGTGGTGACCCGGCGTACCATTTACGAATTGAGAAAGGCGGAAGAGAAGGCCCACATCCTCGAAGGGTACGTAAAGGCGCTGGACAACCTCGACGAAGTTATCGAGTTGATTCGCAGTTCCAGGAACAGCGAGGAGGCTAAAACCAGGCTGGTCGCCAGTTTCGACTTCTCGCCGCGCCAGGCCCAGGCGATTCTGGACATGAGGCTCCACCGTCTTACCGGTATGGAGCGGGAGAAAATCCTCGAAGAGTACGAAGAGACTCTCAAGGAGATCGCCCGGCTGAAAAATATCCTCGCTGACGAGAAAGTGCTTATGGCCGTAATCGCTGAGGAACTGCAGGCGATCCGGGAGCGCTACGCGGACGAGCGGCGCACCGAGATCATTCCTCACGACGGCGACATCAGCATCGAGGACCTCATCGCTGATGAGGAGATGGTGGTGACCGTCTCCAAGACCGGCTATATCAAACGCACCCAGACCCAGCAGTATCGCAGCCAGAAGCGAGGGGGACGCGGCAAACGGGGGATGGCGACCAAGGAGGAGGATCTCGTCACCGAGTTGTATGTGGCGAGTAACCATACCAACCTCCTTATCTTCACCAGCTTTGGCAAGGCCTACTCCATCAAGGTGTACGATCTGCCCATCGGCAGTCGCACCTCCCGGGGCAAGCCCATAGTCAATCTGATCCCCACGGAAAAGGGCGAGCGGGTGCGCGCCATCCTGCCCATTCGGGAGTTCAAGGAAGAGAGCACCTTGCTCATGGTCACCAAGCGCGGCGTTGTGCGCCGAACGTCGACCATGGCTTTCAGTAAGATCCGGGCCAACGGCATCAGGGCGATCGTCCTGCAGGAAGGAGACGACCTGATCACCGTGCAGGAACTGGGTGCCAACGACGACGTGTTGCTGGTTACCAACAAGGGGATGTCGATCCGCTTCCCGGGGGACAGCCTGCGCATCCTGGGCCGCAACACCATGGGGGTCAGGGGGATCCAGCTTAGAGCCAATGACCACGTGGTAGGTGCGACGGTGGTAAGGGAACCTACCCAGACCATTTTGACGTTGTCGGAAAAGGGCTATGGCAAGCGCACTGTCGCATCCGAGTACCGGCTTCAGCAGCGCGCGGGCATGGGAATCATCACTATCAAGGCCAACAAGCGCAACGGCAACGTTGTGGCCGCGATTGTTGTGTCGGAGGAAGACGAGTTGATGGTGGTGACCAGCGGCGGCCAGATGATCCGCACCAGAGTCAGGGAGATCTCCGTCATCGGCCGGAACACCCAGGGCGTCAAAGTGATCAACCTGGACAAGGGGCAAAAGGTGGTAAGCCTCGACACCTTGGCTGAACCGGAAGAAGACGAGTTGGAGGAGGAGGTGGAAACCGCTGCCCGGTTCCACTCCGGCGAAGTGCTTCGCGTCGATGACGAAGAGACTAACGACGACATCAGCGATGAAGCCGACCCGGAAGCCGATAGCACCCTGAACGATAGCGTCGGGCCTACCGAAGAAGAAGAACCGGAGTCGGAAGACGAACCGGAAGAAGAAGAATAGCTAGAGCAGCGCACCCGCAGCAGCATCCACAACAATCACGCAATCACCATGTTCCTTTAACGCGGTAGCTGGAACCGCAGGGTTCGGTGCAGCCCCGGCGAGAGTCTCAACGATCAGCGCCTTGGCCGGTCCCGTGGCCAGCACCATCACTCTACGCGCTTCTAGAATGGTCTCGACCCCCATGGTGAGTGCGCGACCGGGAACAGCCGTAGAGGGGAACAGGTAGGTGTTTGCCTGACGGGTGCCCTCTGCCAGTTCACGCATACCGGTGCGGCTGTCAAACGGGGTCCCCGGTTCGTTGAATCCGATGTGTCCGTTGCCTCCGATCCCGAGGATGGCGAGGTCGAGTCCGCCCCGGCTCTCAATGAGCTGTTCGTACCGTTGCGCTTCCTCAGCCGGGTCGTCGGCTTTGCCTGACAGGGAGTGAAGTTGTTGGAGGCTGAGCCCGGCAGGTTTGATGAGCCGCTCTTCGAGCAGGAATGCGAAGGTGGATTCTCCAGGGATGTTCTGGCCCACAAATTCATCGAGAGCGAACCAGTTGACCTGGTCGAGGGCCGGGTCTTGACGGCGAGCTGTGCGAGCCAGCCGTTGGAAAAGCGGCAAAGGCGTTTTTCCCGTGGGCACGGCGATCGCGGCTGCCGGTTTTCCGGCGACCAGCGCAGACACGATCCCAGCCGCGTAGTCGGCAACTGCGGCAGGATCTGGTTTGATGATGAATTCCATCGGTTACTTTCTCCGTTTCAACAGGGAGAGGATTTGGGTCAGTTCGGCCCTTGCGAGCACCAGGGCTGCGACCACAAAGACGGCCGCGCCGGCCGCCACGTAGAGCGCGGTGAGCCCCAGAAGGTGGAGTTTTCCCTGTGCCGCGTCGGTAGGCAGAAGCTGTTGCAGGCCGGCCAGGGCCGCGACCATGATTCCGCTGGCCAGCAGCAGTCTGAAAACGAGCCCGACATGGGCCCAGAGGCCCACCTCCACCCCTTGTCTGGCCAGCAGGTAAAACATGAGCACGGTGGCCGCGGCGGCGCTAACCGAGTTGGCCAGCGCAATCCCGCCGTGCTCCCACGGAATCGAAAACAGGTAGCAGCCGGCGATGTTTACTACCATGGCGACGCCTGCCACCATGGTTGGGGTCTTCAGATCTTTCATGGCGTAGAACGCCTGGTTCAGCGATCGAGAAGAGGCGATGAAGTAGATTCCCACCGAGTGGAAGAGCACCGCGAAGCTCGTCATGGCGGTGCTGTAAGAATCGAACTCGCCCTGCTGGAAGAGGAGGCTGACGATGGGCTCCCGCAGTGCGATCAGGCCGGCGGAAGCGGGAATTGTGACGAAAGCCAGCACCTGCAGCGAGAATCTGTTGGTGCTGCCGAACGCGGCATCATCACCTTTGGCATGTTGCCGGGCCAGGGTTGGAAGGATCACGGTGGTCATGGACACCACAAAGACGCCCAACACCAGTTCCTGCAGGCGCACGGAGTATTGCAGGGATGCGATGGACCCTTCTGCAAGCGACGATGCGATCATCTGGGAAACAAAGACGTTAATCTGATAAATGCCGGCGGCAAAGGTCCCGGGCAAGAAGACCCGGATCAACTCCTTCACCCCCGGGTGTTTCCAATTGAAAGAGAGCGACACCCGTATTCCGGTGCGGTGAAACCAGGGGAGCTGGAAAGCCAGTTGAAGTACGCCCCCCACTAGAAAACCTGCTGCAAATGCGTAGGACGGGTCGGGAAAAACGTCGTGAAACAGTGCGGCCAGGATGATTATGCTCAAATTGAGCAGAATGGGGGTAAACGCTGATGGAGTGAAAATGTTGAAGCTGTTGAGCACCGCCTGAATCACTGCTGCGAGGCTGACGAGTAGCAGGTAGGGGAACATCACCTGGGTGAGGACGATGGTAAGCGCCACTTTCCCTTCCACCTTGCCGAAACCGGCGGAAAAGAAGGTCTCGATGAGCCAGGGGCTGAACAGTATGCCGAGGATGCACACCAGGGTCGTCACGAAGGTGAACAGACTCAGGAAGTTGGAGAAGAACCCGAGCAACTCTTTTCTGTCGCCTCGATTGACGTGACCGGTGAACACCGGCACAAACGCCGCAGTCATAGCGCCCTCGGCGAGGAGGCGCCTGAAGAGATTGGGGATGGTGGCGGCGAGGCCGAAGGCGTCGGAGCCGGAACCGGTGCCCAGGTAGTAGCCTCGAACCTGCTCTCTTACCAGCCCGAGGATGCGAGAGAGGAACGTAAGCACTGTGATGGCTGCGGCCGATTTTAGGACCCGTTTGTGGATCCGGCCTTCCGGGGCGACTCCTGTCGTTCCCTTGCTATCGTTGCCTGCGCTCAATTTCCTTGGCCTCCGCCCAGAGCCGTTCCATTTCCTCCAGCGGGGTTTCTTTCAGCGAGCCCCCGTTACCGGTAAGTTCCTTCTCGACGTGGGAAAAACGACTGATGAACCTGTCGTTGGCCTCCTGCAGAGCCTCTTCAGGGTCAATGTGGAGATGCCGGGCGAGATTGCTCATTGCGAACAGCACGTCGCCCAACTCGGCCTTGACGTCCCGCTCTTCCTTTGCCTCCACGAGCTCCTTCGCTTCTTCGGCGATCTTGTCCAGCAGTCCGGAGACGTCAGGCCAGTCGAACCCGACCCGGGAGACCTTCTGGGAAACGCGATAGGCTTTTTGGAGCGCGGGCATATGCCGGGGAACACCTTCCAACAGCCCCCCGTCCCCTTCTTTTTCCTTTACCCGCTCCCAGGTTTCAACCACCTCGTCAGCGGTTGTCACGGACTCGTCGCCGAAGACGTGAGGATGCCGGCGCACCAGTTTGTCCGCAATGGCTCTCGCGACGTCGCTGAACTCGAACCATCCCTTCTCTGCCGCGATCTGGCTCTGGAAGACGATTTGCAGGAGCACGTCACCCAATTCGTTTTTGAGGCGGGAGGGTTCACCGGAATCGATGGCGTCGAGGACTTCGTAGGTCTCTTCCACGAGGAACGGCTTCAGTGTCTTGAGTGTCTGCTCCCGGTCCCAGGGGCATCCGTCGGCGTCTCTCAGGCGAGCCATTATGGCGAGGAGACGGTCGGTGGGGTCGCCTTTGCTTTCGTGGCTCATTGCCGGTGCTACTGGCCGAAGGTTACGGTGCCTGCCAGGGAGAAGTCGTGGAAGTCGTTGCCAACCGGCGACCATGCGGCGGCCCACGGGCCGGAGTTGGAGAGGCGGAAGAAGTTCAGTTTGAACGACTGCGAGGGTGCGGGGACCTTGTCCATTCCCGGAAGCTGGTTCCAGGGGATGGCGATCTCAACCGTGTACCCTTTGTCTGGTTTGGAGTCGTTGAGCGTACCGTCCACTACGACCTTGTGCTGGAAGTCCATGTTGAATTCGGAAGCCTTCTTCCAGGCGGGGGAGCGATAGGAGGTGAAGACGGCATCGAAAATCATACCGGCGGGGGAAACCTGGAGTTCCAGGTAGTTCTTGCCATCGCCATCGGGGTCAAGGAACAGCTCCACGACATCGGAGGCGCCCTTCTTGCCGCCGCTCCACAAAGTGGCGTCCCTGGTCTTGTACGGGGTCTGCAGGTCGTTGTCGCCGACCTTGTAGGCAATGTACAGGTTGGCATCGTCGAACAGCATGCCCGCTTTCACCTCTACGCCGGCGGGAAGTCCCTTCCCTTCCGGTGCGTAGAACTTGCCGCCGTCGAGCAAGGCCTGCTTCCATGCGGCTTCATCCAGGTTGCCGTCCACCGTGATCTTGTCCGCGATCTTCTTTGCCTTGAGGTTCTTATCTTCGATGTCGCCCACCATAAACGAGGTGACCAGCAGGCGTCCTCCCTTGTCGGCGCGGCCGTTGCCGGCCGAGGTTACTTTGAGACGCTTGTTCTCTTTGGCCGTCTTCCATGCCGTAGCGTCGAAGAACCCGATCCACAATTTGGCCGGCCCGGTAGGGAAGTTCTGGTCGATCTGCAGCATCAATTCGTCTTTGATTATCTCACCCGGAACCCAGTTGGCGGTGGGGTATAATCCGTTGATGGCATAGTGGTCATAGGTTTTGCGCGCGCGGGATGAGTCGAGGTGGACGAAGATCTTGAAGTCGCCGGAGACCTGGGCCACCGACTGCCAGTAGAGAGTCAGCGCAATGGCGTCCCCCGGCTTGACCCTCTGCTTGTTCACCGAGTAGGACAGCAACGTCACCTGGTCTTCGAAGTTGGCGTTCAGCGCCACGACGCCGGGTCCGGCCGGAGCCTGTCCCAGCACGTTATCTTTCACCTGCTGCTTGTCCAACTCCGTCAGCACTTTCTTGGGCTGGCGGCACCCGGTGGTCCAGGCGAGGACAGCTGCGACGAGAATCAGTGCCAATGCTCTTTTCATCGGTATCACCTCAATTCTGCTCAAATAGACAACATCGGTTCTCAACAAGAGGGGTAAGAATGCCAGATATCGGACGGCAATTCAATGCAAAAAAACAGCGGGATCCTTCGACGTGGCTCAGGATGACGTATCAGTTAGAACCTGCGCTGAGCTTTACGGCGGAAGTCCTCTCCATCCACGAGGAAGAATTGGCACATTTCGTTGAGCCTGGAGAAGATACGGTCTCCCAGCCTTTCTCTCAACGATGTCGGTAGCCTGAGCCCCCCTTCCACCACCGGTGCGACTCCGGTTTCCGTTCCATCCGGGGAGTAGTTGGTGGTGCAGTGTATGGTCTTCCGGGAGTTGTAGCGGGCGGAGATGAGTTCGTCGAGAATGGTAAGCTCCCAGTCGGAGTTTTTACCCTTCCCGAGTTCGTCAATTACGAGAACATCGACCTCCAGGAGGGGAAACACGAGGTCGCTGTCCCACTTGCCCTCGGAGTAGGCTTTTTTCAGGTCGTAAAGGAGTTGCATGAAATCGACGTAACGTGCAGACACACCCATTTCGAGGGTGAGATAGCCGACAAGCCCACACAAGAGGTGGGTTTTTCCTACCCCGGGCTTGCCCCAGAGCAGGAATCCCCGGCCGCTACGGTCGAAGGAGTCCTGATGGGCCAGCAACGCGTACTTGGCTTCCTTCTGAGTGTGATCCCGGTCGTCCAGGTCTTCGATCCACTTGTTTGCGAACTTGGAAGGCAGGCACGCTTCGTTGTACAGCCTGATGCGCCGTTCGAGTGCTGTACAGCCACAAGGCTCGGCGAAGGAAGACTCTCCATCGAAGCTCACCACCACGCTTGCGCCTCCGCATTGGGCGCACGGGGAGGCGCACTCGCACCTGGTCGCAGCCGCAAAGGTGCCGCTGGCGTCAATACGGTAGAGGCTGCCCTCGCACATCCGGCAGTCGGTAGAAGTTTCCATGGTTTCGCTCATTGCACCAGGTCCAAGAGGCCGAGCCGTTCCCGCAAGAGAGCCTGGAAGCGGGCGTCTCGTCTCCTTTGCAAGGCTCGTGCAGATAGCCCTGCGGTCCCACTAACCTCTCTGGCCGCCCTGGCCCTCAACTCGGCCCGGGTGCCTTCTTCCAGTATTCCATCATAGAAGGACAGGGTATTCTCGTCAAGCACTTGTACCCGGTAGGCCAGCGCCTGCTCGTCGAGCTTTTGCTCCACCGCGCGCACCGCCAGCGCTTCCATCTCGGTTTTGAGTTTATCCAATGCCCGGGCTTCGACCTGGCGTTCTTCTTTGACACAAAGCAGTTCGATTTCGGCGAGGAGGTGCTTTAGAATCGGCTGGAGTTCGGGCGTGGCATCGTCCGGTCGGGCAGCAGGGGCTTCCGACGGCGGCTCCCGCCGGAAGTTGCGCACGGCTCCGCCGATGAAGTGAGAGTAGAAGGACAGGTGGTGGGGCAGCACCTCCCCTGGTGCGGCCTTGAAGCGGAACTCCCGGGCGCCTTTGACGATGCCGTCCAGGATCACCCGAATGGGGACCCCTTTGACGTACCACTGGCGCACCTTCTCCGAATCCCGGGGCGACAGCGCAAAGCCCGACGCCCGCACCAGGCAGAAGAATCGTTCAATGTCGTTGAGGTATTTCTGGTATTCCACCGACGTCAGATGTCGAGGTTGGAGACGTTCAGCGCATTTTCCATGATGAAATCACGCCGCGGTTCCACTTCGTCTCCCATGAGCACGGTAAAGAGCTGGTCCGCCTCAACCGCATCCTCGATCTTGACCTTGAGCAGAGTCCGGGTCTTCGGGTCCATGGTGGTTTCCCAGAGTTGGTCCGGGTTCATCTCGCCCAGACCTTTGTAGCGCTGGATGGTTTGTCCCTTGCGCACAAACTCCATGAGGCGTTCCACAGTCGCTTCGAGAGTGGACAGTTCGGAGACGGTGTTGTCGTTTTTGTCCTGCAACACATAGGGAGGGCCGCCCAGTTTCTTCAGATCGCCTGCCAGTTGCCTCAGCCGCCGGTACATGGGGGCATTGAGAAGCCCGATGTCGACTACCGTCTGTTTCTGGACCCCCTTGGAAACGGTGTTGGCAATGACTTTCAGGCACTCGTGCTCCTCGTCGTCTTCCATGGTGAAGGCGAAGGGGAAAATTTCGGGGTAGTTTTGCTGGAGGTAGAGCTCAACAGTGCCCAGCCCCTCGGTAAGTTGCTCCTGGTTTTCCAGGTCGGAAACGTTCAGGTCGGTGGAGGACAGCATGGAGTCGACGATGCGGACGTCCATCTTGCGGTCAAACGGAGCGATCCATTCCTGGTACTGCCTGACGTTGGCCACCAGGTCCATGAGCGCTTCGTCCCGGGTGGTTGTCTGGCCGTTGCCCGCAACGAGTTTCACGCCGTCGATTCCCGATTCGAGGAGATGCTGCTGCAGGGATTCCTCATCCATGAGGTAGCGTTCCTTCTTCCCTTTCTTGACCTTATACAGCGGCGGCTGGGCGATGTAGAGGTAGCCCCGCTCCAGGATTTCCGGCATCTGCCTGACGTAGAAAGTCATGAGCAGCGTTCGGATGTGGTGTCCGTCTACGTCGGCGTCAGTCATGATGATTACTTTGTGATATCTCAATTTCGAGATATCGAAACTCTCGGGTCCGATTCCGGTGCCGAGCGCGGTGATCATGGTGGCGATTGCCTCGCTCTTCAGGATCTTGTCGAAGCGGGCTTTTTCCACGTTGAGGATTTTGCCCCGTAACGGCAGGATCGCCTGAGTGCGGCGGTCCCGGCCCTGCTTGGCCGAACCGCCCGCCGAGTCACCCTCGACGATGAAGATCTCAGCGGCCTCCGGGTCGCGCTCCTGACAGTCTGCCAACTTGCCGGGCAGGCTGGCCGTATCCAGGGCCCCCTTGCGCCGTATCATCTCCCTCGCCCGGCGCGCGGCTTCCCGGGCCCGGGCAGCGTCGGCGCACTTGCCGATGATCTGCTTGGCCTCGTTGGGGTTCTCGTCGAAAAACTCGCTGAGTTTTTCATTGACGACCCCTTCCACCGCCCCCTTTACTTCGCTGGAGACCAGCTTGTCCTTGGTCTGGGAGGAGAACTTCGGATCCGGCATCTTCACCGACAAAATGCAAATCAGTCCTTCCCGGGCGTCGTCTCCGGATAAGCCGCCAACGTTCTTCAACAGGTTGGTGGACGACGCGTAGGTGTTGATCGTGCGGGTCAGCGCGGCCCTTAGCCCCGACATGTGGGTTCCGCCGTCCCGGTTGCGGATGTTGTTGGTGAAGACGTATACCTGCTCCTGGAACGAGTTGTTCCACTGCAGCGCGACCTCGACCTGCACCAGGTCTTTCTCGGAATGGATGTAAATGGGGGCGGGGTGAAGGGGAGCCTTGGTGCGGCTCAACAGCTCCACGAAGCTGGCGATGCCGCCCTCATAGTGAAACGAAGTCTGCTTGCCGGTGGCTTCCATCTCCAGATCGATGGTAAGGCCGGGATTGAGGAACGCCAGCTCACGGAGCCGCTGGCTGAGCACGTCGAATGAGAACTCGATATTGGAGAACACTTCCGGGTTGGGGGAAAACGTCACCTTGGTCCCCGAGCGGCCGGTTTTTCCTACCACCTTGAAGTCGGTGCTCGGTTTGCCATGAGTGTACTCCTGGTACCACACCTTGCTATCCCGGCAGATCTCCAGCCGTAGCCATTCCGAAAGCGCGTTTACAACTGACACGCCCACGCCGTGGAGACCGCCCGAAACTTTGTAGGAGTTGTCATCGAACTTGCCGCCTGCGTGGAGTTCGGTCATCACCACCTCGGCCGCCGGTCGCCCCGTCTCCTCGTGGATATCCACCGGGATACCCCGGCCGTTGTCCGAGACGGTCACCGAGTTGTCGCCGTGTACCGCGATGTCGATCTTGTCGCAATGCCCGGCCAACGCTTCGTCGATGGAGTTATCCACCACTTCGAAAATCATGTGGTGGAGCCCCGAGCCGTCATCGGTATCGCCGATGTACATACCGGGACGTTTGCGTACCGCATCAAGGCCCTTGAGCACCTTGATGCTGCTGGCAGTGTAGTCCTCTTCGCCGGTAATCTCGGAGAGTACCTCGTCTCCTTCCGGTTCCCCTTCCAGTTTCTTCTCTTCTTCTGTCATTGCCTTGCTCCGCCGCTTGTCTTTCACCCTCTACACGTGCGCGGATCGTAACACTTGATCCGATATAACATGTAGAGATGGGAGTCTATCAGGGCAGAGTTACTTTGTAAATAGAAAAGAAGGCGTCAGGGATTGGGTCCGTCGCCGCCCGATTGTTGATAGAAGAGGGCGCGCATCTCCTCCAGTTTTTCCTCCATTTCCTTGACGACACCGGGCAGTTCGCGGGAGATTTCGACCCTTTCCTCCGGGTCGTTCTGCACGTCGTACAGTTCGACCCAGTGTCGAGACTTGCACACCTCTGCGGCCACCTTGGGGCAGACGTCATCTTTCCGGGTGTGGAAGATGAGCTTGTATTTAAGGGTGCGGAGAGTCCGCGAGACCCACCGTTCGGCAAAGACCGGCACCTCTTCCAGCCGTTCGCCATCGGTGAGCACGCCGGCCAGACTGCGGCCGGTCATTCGTTGGTCCCGGGCAATGCCGAGCAGGTCGAGGAGCGTGGGCACGATGTCCACGTGCTGTGCGACGTCGGGGGCCACCTGGCCGGGTTTAATGAGCCCCGGCAGTGAGAACATGATCGGGACGTTGATCTCCTCGTCAAAAAGGGTGAGGCCGTGCAGGTACCGGCAGCGGCGTGAATCCCGTGCGGAGTGGCAGTCGTGGAGAGGGTCCATCACCTCTCCGTGATCCGCGGTGAGAACCACCAGGGTCGATTCCCTGAGGCCCAGCTCATCAAGGGCCTCAACGAGCAACCGCACGTGCTGGTCCACCCAACACACCTCTCCGAGGTAATTCGGGTCGTACATGACGTCCAGGCCCTTCAGGGCTTCCCTGGCCCGCTCCCGGCACTCGGGGGGCGGCGTGTAAGGCTGATGGGGGCCGATGAGGTTGACCTGGGCCAGGAAGCGGCGGTGGCGGTTTTCCTCCATGAAGCGCACGGTTCGCGCTGTGAGTATCGGGTGGTCCCGGGTGTCCCTGGAGCAGTCCTGAAGGACATCGAAGCCGGGGTCAACTCCGTACTTGTAGCCGGGGAAGTAGAGGTGATTGTGGGTGGCGCCATAGGCGACGTAACCGGCCCTGTGCAGGAGCAGGGTCAGGTAGGGCGGTTCCTGGTCATAGAACCACTGCCGGCGGTCTGTACCGGCCCATCTAAGGGTGAGGAAGCCCAACGCTCTCGGGTGGGTGCCGAGCAGCATGGTGTTCATGGACAGCAAAGTGGTGTTGCCGTTGGCGAAGCCGTTGGGAAAGGTGGTGCCGCTTTGCTCCAATTCGTCCATGGCCGGGGAGACCGTGGGGAACGCGGTGCGATGGACTCCAACCACGTCGGAGCGCAATGCATCGACGACGATGAACAGAACGTTGTAGCGGGATTTCTCCTGTGTCTCTCCCGGCTGCTCGATCCGGGGCCTGTCCCAGGCGGTCACCAGCTTTCCAGCCTTGGTGTCGGGGCCGGTTCCGGCTGAGAAACGGACCGCTTCACACCAGTCCGGAAGGGGGAGTCGAACCGAGGCAGGCCAGGCCGGCACCCTGGAAGGAGTCATGGCCTTGGTCTCATCCTGCCACAGGATGCGCTCGCGTTGCTGGTCCGTGCAGACCACCGTGGTTACCACGCCTCTACCCTTTCTTTTGAGGTCGAGAGAGAGGGGGGAGAAGAGCAGGAAACGCCCTTCCCCTTCCGGCAGTGCGAAGGTAGCGGTAGCGGGCACGGGCAGCGTCAGCGCGTCCCGCATGTCCCGTATGCCGTCCCCTTTTTCATGAACTATGACCCGGGCGTGGTATTTGCGGACTTCCTCCCTGGCCGTGGAGTGGTAATAGGGTTGGAAGTAGCGGTCGGAAGGGAGTTGGCCGCGCCTGGAGTCCTTGACTTCAATTACTGCTTCATCCAGTTGGTCAAGGAGGTAATGGGTGAGGTAGATCTCTTCTGCATGAGAAGGGGCTGCGGCCGCGGTGAGAGTTAGCAGCAGCAGTAGAATACGGAGCGGCATTTGACTACCCGGGCCTACGTTCTGCTAAAGGATAAGCCCGCCCGGCGGAGGAGGCAATTTATGGGGCAATTGAGGGAGGGGATTCTTTGGCTTCGCTCAGGATGACAGAATTGAACGCCGCCGCATGAGTGCGGCGAGCAACGCCAGAACCAGGAGCCACACGGCCAGCGGGGAGCCGGTTGCGGCGAAGCTGCATCCGCCGCTATCGCCGCCGCCATCGCCATCGCCGCCGCCGTTGCCGCCAATGTCCTTGGCTGCGATATCTTCCGGCTGGGCCTGGATGTCTTCCTCGCCGATGGTGACGTCCACTTCCGGAACAGCTTCTACGCAGGTGACGATACAGGGGTTGTCGGGGGCGTTTCCGCACACCTCATTGCCTCCGCAGTCGTCGTCGGAGGTACACAGCACTTCTCCGATGTTTGTGCACATGCTGTTCTGGCACGCCTCGCAGGGGCCGCACTCGTCATCTACTGCGCAATCGGGGGCCAGAGGAGCACAGGTGTTCTTGCAAGGGTCTTCCGGGTCCACGTGACAGACCAGCTCTCCGGGGCAGTGTTCATCCTCCGTACAGAACACCTCTCCCGTGCCCGCACATTGGCCGTTGAGACACACGGCACAACCACCGCAGTCGTCGTCATCTTCACAGTCGGGTGCGGGCGGCACGCAAGCGTTCTGGCACTCGTCGTCCGGGTTGATGTCGCACGTTTCTCCCTCGGGGCAGTCGTCGTCGCTCTCGCACATCACCTCCCCGGCCGCCACGCATTCGCCGCCCATGCACAACTCGCACTTGGCGCAATCGTCATCGACATTGCAGGAGCCCGAGGAGACGCACTTGTTCTTGCATACGTCTTGGGCATCCACCTGGCACTTCTTGCCGGGAGGGCACTGGTTGTCGGACATGCACTCCATGGGCCCCTTGCTCTTGCATTCGCCGCTGAGGCATGCTTCACAGTTCTCACAGTCGGAGTCTTCGAAGCAGTCCACGTAGGGGACGCACTGGTTGTTGCAGGGGTTGTCGTTGTCCACCTTGCAGATGGTGCCCAGGGTTGCCTTGCAGTCGTCGTCGTCTTCGCACAGGATTACGCCGGCATCGACGCACTGTCCATCCATGCAGGCCTGGCACGCACCGCAATCTCCGGCGGCTTCGCACTCCATGCCGGTGGTGCACATGTTGTTGCACTGGTCGTCGGGATCGATGTTACAGGTTTTGTCCCCCTCGCAGCCGTCATCATCGAGGCACTGCAGTCCGGTGCCCAGGCACTCGCCCCCAACGCACAATTGGCACTCCAGGCAATCCTGGTCGATGTTGCACGCTCCTAAGTCAAGGCACATGTTCATGCAGGGATTCTCGGCGTTGACATTGCACCATTTATTGGCTCCGCACTCGTTGTCGGAAACGCATTTCACCCCTGCTTCGCCGACGCACGCACCACCGATACACATCTGGCACTCTTCGCACTCGGCGTCTTCGACGCAACCGCCCTCAGCGACGCACATGTTGAAGCAGGCGTTGTCCGGGTTGGCGTTGCACACCTGGGCGCCGGCGCAGTCGTCGTCGTCCATGCACAGCACGTTGGGGCCTCCCACGCACTGTCCATCGGTGCAGACGAGGCACGGCCCGCAATCCGGGCCGTCGCCCCCACCCCCCCCCCCCCGCCCCCCGCCCACCACGCCCACACACGCCGGTTCGAC
>CAZVFX010000053.1:0-5166 GCA_964626565.1 uncultured Myxococcales bacterium | reverse complement strand
ATAGAAAGTCTTTATAGCAAATCTGAAAGGGATCCCAGGCCCTGCCCATGGGGGCAGAGGCGGCCGGCCCGGCAATCCGGGCCGTCGCCGCAAGCGGCGAGCGCCCGGACAGGCAGAAGCAGGACGAACAGGGCTGTTACGACGAGGAAAATTCGCATTTTCGGCACCTCCGGGAATCAGCACTCAACAATGCGCTGGTTCGAGATCCTTCGACTTCGCTCAGGATGACAATCAATCCACAATCCGCGGTCGGCTATCAGCCGCTATTTGTTCCTACCGCCTACCGCCTAATACTCTACCAGCTAGAGATCTACATGCAAGACGGTCGGAAAATCCTGACCCCAGAAATCCGCTCCGACCTTGACAAAGGTCTCGGTGGAGTCGGTGGCGAAGAACTGATGGGACGGTTCCCCGTTGGGCCTCAGGAGATCTTCTTCACTCAGTTTGTCGAGTAACTCCGAGGCAAGGCTCTCGGCTGAGTCCACCAGTCCGACGTCTACCCCCAGATCGTCCCGGAACATCCCTTCCAGTTGCCCCTTGAAGAGAGGATAGTGGGTGCAGCCTAGGACCAGGGTGTCGATGCTGCAAGACAGCAGCGGCTCGAGATATTGGGTGAGGATCAAGGATGCGGCATCGCTGCCCACCCACCCTTCTTCAGCCAGCGGGACGAGCAGCGGGGTCGGGCGGGAGTAGACCTTGGCAGTTGGTTTCAGGCGCAAGATCGCCGATTCGTAGCGACCGGATCGTATGGTGCCCGGCTGGCCGATGATTCCGATGACTCCGTTTCGTGATGCTGCGGCCGCGGCGCGGGCGCCCGGGGCGATCACCCCCAGCACCGGGACGTCGACAATTTCTCTTAGCGCGGGGAGGGCCACGGCGGAAACTGTGTTACACGCCACTACGATAGCTTTCAGTTCGCTCTGGGCCAGGAAGGAGACGTTGCGCACCGCGTACTTGATCACGGTTTCGGAGGACTTGCTTCCATAGGGCAACCGGGCGGTGTCTCCCAGGTAGATGAGGTTCTCCCGCGGCAGAAGCCTGGAGAGCTCCCGGGCCACGGTGAGCCCGCCGATACCTGAATCAAAAATGCCGATGGCTGCGTGCTTGTTCATTTCTCCAACTCTATCCGGAAGGGATAACTGTCCAGGCTTACGTTGTTCGAGTTGAGGTTGATGTCCTCAAACACGAAGTTGTTGTTATAGGTGAACGGCTTCAGCTCTCCCATGTGATACGCGTTGAACTCCACTTCCAGGGTGTCTTCAGCGTAACGCTGGGGTGCGTCTTCGTCGTCAAGATTTGGTGCCCGGTTCCTCAGTAGCCCCTTTTCTCCATAAATCTCCTCCGGCAGCGTCGGCAGCGTAAACGAGGTCATCTCGCCGGGGGCGATGATGTTCCACAGCCCGTACGCATCAGGCCCGCCGATGGAGTACCCGGGGAAGATGCTCTTGGGAGCGGACACCAGATAGCCGATGCGTACTCGGTACAGGTTGGCGAATTTCGGCTGGCTCACCGGCTCCCACTCGATTTTCCTGTCGGCCCCCAGGGTCCCGCCCACCCGGTCCAGCGGAATGTAGTGCTGGTATTCCTCCGGCGGGACGTCGGCCTGGACGCAAGCGCCGGCTGGTTCGGCGATAGTCCCCTCCGAGCACTTCTTGGGCGGTGTGGGGTCCGGTGGCGCCGGCAGTTTTCCCATGGGCGAGTGGAGCCACTTGTCGTAGCTGTTCATGTCCAACGGTTCGGCCGGGGCCTGATCCCTGATGATGATGGTGCTGAAGCCGGGGGGATCTGCGCCGAGGAACGCCCGGCGGCCGGCGAGACCTACGGTGAGGTAGAAGGGATCGAGGCCGGCGAACAGCTCGTGATTCGGGTCCGGGTACACCACCTCCATGGGGTTCTCGTAGTCGGGGAAGTTGTAGGTTCCGTTGACATCTACCCAGATGTACCCGTAGGGCTCGACCCACATGACTGGAAACATGAGCCCGTTGGCAAAAGGAGCCGACGTCAGCGGGTCGGGTGGAAAATCTCCCAGGTTGACCTGGAAGACTCCGATGCCCTTTTCCTTCTGCTTGGCCAGGTCGAGGGTCAGGGGGAGATCTGCGTGGACCTCTTCCCCGGCCTTTACTGTGACTTTGACCATGCCCATGGCGCTGGGCTGGAATTTCAGCGCGTACGGATTCTGAATAGAGTTGAGGACATCGTATCCCGAGCCGGCCAACACGACTATGAGCAGTTCCCCCGGGACCAGGTTTTCGATGCGGAACTCCGCCATCTCCGGGCTGTCCTGGTCATAAATGACCATGTTGGGCGGGATGCAGTCGGTGAGACTCTTTTCACAGTCGGTGAAGCCGGGCGGGAAGGCCAGCACCGAACTCATGCTCAAGGACGAAAGCGGCACATTCTTCAAGCTCGTCTGAATAATGCCCATGCTCCAGTTTCCGGCCCCGGAAAGATAGGAAGTGTCTTCAAACGGCGTAACACCAAACTCCCCATCAAATCCGATCACCGAGCCGTACACCGAGCCCCGCTGCTCCTCCACCTCCCCCGGCAGCGGGTCCAGAAGTGTAAGGGGGATGCAGACGTGGGCCGCACTGACTCCCATGAGCGTGAAAGCCTGATAACCCGCTTTTGCCGCGGTGATGTTCACTGCACCCTTCAGTTCGTCAGCGGAGAAGTCCACTATGCCGGTGACGGCGCTGTTTCCTTCCCAGATGAGTTCTTCATCATCGGATGATTGTACCTGAACGTAGACGTCCGCTACCGGATGCGGGGAGGCCTTCGAATCGCCGGCACTGTCTCCGTCAACGACAAATACCCGCAAGTACCCGTTGATGCCGTCCAGCCCATCGTATGGCGGCGGGTTGATTCCGGGTTGGGGAATGTCGTCGAGGAAGTAGACGAGGAGCTTCTCGCTGTAGGTTCCTTTTTCGTCTACCTTTACTTTGAGCTGCACTTCAGCGACGCCGTTGTCGTTCGAGGAGATTGTGGACTGGTAACGCCCCGCCTCCTCAGGCGCAAACGGGTTCGCATCGAAGTGACCGAGATTGGAGGTCGCAGACACCGATGCGGCAAGCGGCTCTTCTTTCTCGTTGGAGACCGCGACGGTTATCTTGGCGCTCCAGGTTCCTTCGTTTGGTTCGGCGGCAGTCGTAGAGACATCAATCTGTACCTTGCCTTCGTTGGTTTTCTTCGTTGGGAATTCGTCCTCGCCGTCGAGTATGCCGTCGCCGTCGCTGTCGGGATTGTCGGGGAGGGTGCCGAGCTTCAACTCCTGCTCGTCCGACAGGCCGTCCCCGTCGCTGTCCTTGAATGCGGTGTCGCCGCAAGCGCCGACGGCCAGCATCAGGGCAAGCACAAATACGCATGAAGGTCCTTGTTTCATCTAATACTCCACCTCCAACCCGAGGGAAAACCCGTATCTTGCACCGCCGTATACCAGGTTCGGATAGCCGGGGTTGCCCACCATTACTTCTTCCTTGAATTCCCTGGTTTTGGGCATGTAGTCCACGAAGGCGCTGTATGCCAGCAGGAACCGTGTAGGCCTGCCGGACCCCTCGGCCAGAGTGAGTCTTCCCCCTGTGGCGATGGTGTGATGGTCGTTGTGGAGCAGGTTGGTGACTCCCGTTTGCTCGTCCAGAGGGGAGGGGAAGAACCGGTACCCGGCAGTGAACTGGCCGAACGACGGTTCATAGCGTACGGCGACGGAGGGCGTGAGAACATCGTTGAACCCGGTGGGCAAGACGGTGCTGCCCAAGGTGTCGTTGCCATCATCATCCAGCAGCGACACTTCCGCGGCGGGGGAAGGGAAGCCGGTGACATGATGCCAGGCGACGTCCGCCTCGATAGCCAGGGAGTCGGTAAAGGACCACTCAACTCCCGCTGTTACCCGGTGAGGCACGTAGTACATTTCTGCATTTACCAGCGCTTCGAGGTGGATACCTCCGGCTTGCACCTCAACGGGAAGGTCCAGCCAGGTGCGGTTTTCGCCGCGGTAGGAGATGCCGATCTTCATTTGGTTCATGGGGTGCACGGTGACCCCCGCCGTGGGACTCAGGCGGTACCCCACTTCCACGTGGAGCTCATTATGTCCTTCCGGGTTAGCCAGGTCGAGGTTCACGTCGGTTTTTACGGTAGGCAGCATCTCGAAGCCTGCACCGACGGCGAGAAAGTCGAACAGCTTTGCGCCGGCCGCGGCGGCGAGTAGGAGCCGCCGCTCCCGGGAGCTGAACAGCGGGTACGCCGGTTCGATGTCATCGTAAAGGTCGATTTCGTAGAAGCCGGTTGCCGGGGTCAGGACGCCCAAGCCTAGCCAAACTGGAGGCAGGCCGGAGATGTCGAGTAGGGGGAGGAGCACGCCCGCCTCGATGAAGCCTCCTTCGGAGGCGCCTGCTTTGCCGGGTTCCAACTCGGAGATCACCTGAAGGAACGAGACGGAGCCGCCCGGACCTGCGGCAAAGCCGAGATTGGCGGGGTTATAGTAGGCAGCGGAGAAGTTCTCGACGCCTGCCACCGCGGCCCCGGCACCGCCCCTGCCCTGCCATGACAGGCCCAGTGTGTCGCCCGGGTCAGCAGAGGCAAAGGGGGACGCCAGCAGCAGCGCGGCTACTAGTCCCCCGGCGAAGGTTTGTAAGAAGCAAGATTCCCTGGCATGAATGTTGGTGGCAGGCATTCGTACCGCTCCTTGATCTGCCGGGGAAGTATATAGAACCGTCATTGTATGTCAATCAGTAGGCCCAGCCTCCCGGACAATGCCCCCCGCCCCTTGACTATGCGGGAATCGTGCTCATTGTTGCAGATGAGAAGACACACGGGTTGGGGCATCAGTGACGCTTCCGGTATGAGGCAGGAGGTAGGCATCATGCGAAGGGCAAGCGAAGCGGCGGAGCGCCTTACCGCCTCGACCGTGTTTTACTGTCGGGCAAAGAAGAAACGTCTGAGCGTCGAGGAGTGTTTGGAGAGGTATGTGGATTCAAACGCGTTTGAGAAGAAAAGGTCTGCGTGCTGGCGGTGCTATCAGGGTCGCAAGACGAGGTCTGAATATGCGATTCTGTAAACCGCAGGGCAGATCGAAAGATACCATGGTTTGTTCGAGGCCCACCCTATCTACTCCTTCCAGAAATGTCCCACCACACTCCCCGGCCACACCGTACATCGACCAACCTAATTAGT
>CAZVFX010000052.1:0-46938 GCA_964626565.1 uncultured Myxococcales bacterium | reverse complement strand
TAATCCAAGTGTACTTCATGATCTCTACAGGCATTCTCTGCACCTCCTTCTGAATGTTGCCCTTCGGCGAACAAACTATGACACCCGGGCCCCGAGTTTGTCAATGCCCTGTTCTGCCTTGAGAGCCGCGTCGCCCTGTGGTAAATATGGCTAAAGAGGTGAACCTTGCATCGTACCGTAGATTCAATCGACACCGGACCAAGATTCAGGCCGCTGTCTTCTCTCCTCAGCCTTGTGGGGTTCGTGGTGCTCCTCCTGCTGGTGGACACCCTGCTGCTCAAGGGCGACGTGATCCATGAGGACATAGTCACTGTGGCCCAGCATTCAACTACCGAGTTTTATGTGGACAAGGGCAACGGCAAACACGTGGTAGATATCTACACCGAAGAGAAGCTTGCCCTGCAGTTCGAGCTCAAGGGGCCTGGAGCGGTCGAAAGCCAGGGGATCACCGAGGTGGCGCCCGCCGACGGTACACGGTCGGTAGCATTTCTTCCCGAAAAGGACGGTCCTCACAAACTGGTGATCGGCATTGTCCAGACACCGGAAGCCACCGAGCCTCCCCGGGCTAGAGTGATCGTCTACATTAATGATAAGCGGTTCTACAGGTACAACGGCGTGGCTGATGCGAAATTCTGGTAGTTCGAGCGAAGATAGCGCGTCGAATACAGCGGTAAAGTTGCCCAGCTATACTCGCGGTGAAGAGATCGCCAACAGCGTAATCCACGGGTTGGGGGTTGGCTTGAGTGTTGCAGCGTTGGCTGTGCTCGTGACCTTCGCCGGTCTGTGGGGAGATGTCTGGCGGGTGGTGAGTTTTGCCGTCTACGGCTCCAGTTTGATCTTGCTCTACCTGGCGTCGACCCTCTACCATGCTTTTCGAAATCAGCGGTTGAAGGAACTGTTCAGGATCTTCGACCACGCCGCGATTTTCTTGCTCATCGCGGGGACTTACACTCCCTTTACACTCGTGACGCTGAGAGGTCCCTGGGGGTGGACACTGTTCGGCCTGGTCTGGGCATGTGCGCTGGCCGGCGTTGTGACTACAGTGGCGTTCCTCAAAGCCCCCCGGTGGCTGCCGCCCGCGTTGTATATCGGCATGGGCTGGCTGGTGGTAATCGCGCTGAAGCCGCTTTTCGCCGCACTTTCCATACCCGCGATCGCATTGATGGCTGCCGGCGGAATCTCATACACCGGTGGAGTGGCGTTCTACCTGTGGGACCGACTTCCGTTCAATCACGCCATCTGGCACGGCTTCGTCCTCGGCGGAAGCGTCACCCATTTTCTGTGTATACTGCTTTACGTCCTGCCCATGGAAGGTGCCTGAAACTCTAGTTCGTCCCGGGCTGCCACACTTCATACACCAATGAGCCGTCCGGGTTGCGGGCCGGCTTCTTCTCCACTCTCACAGTCACAGCCGGCTGGTCGTCCCAATCGAGCCCCAACGCCACCCTGATGAGGCCGAATCGTACGTCATCGCGGACAGATTTCACCTCCAACGCTACCTTTCCCTCACGTTGTATTTCGGAAACGCGATAGCCTTCCCGATTGCCGTATATGTCACGGTATGCAGCCATCACCTCAGCCAGTGGACGCGACGCGACGTACTCAGTGCTGTCGTCCAGCACGTTCTTCAATACCAGGTTCGGAATCAGCACCTCGTCGAAATATCCGGCAGTGCGCCGAAGCGGCGGAGCAAAAACCGGGTTGACGGTGACCGAGACGTCGGTTGGGTGGCCGGAGCCCGGTTCGTAGCTAGCACTCAGCGTCACTATGTAAGATCTGGCGTCGCTCATGGTGAGCGTCGGCCCGATGATCATGTACCTGTAGCCGCGTTCATCTGCCCATCGAGCGTACAGTTGGATCACCTCTGCAGTAGAGGCGCGGGTAGAGTAGTTCAACTCCACGGGGTCCCTGAAATTCAGGAGCGATCCCGGCGGCACGGGGATGCCGTCAAACCCCCACGGCACCCCGGATTGCTCCGCCTCGTCGTGCTCCTGAAGAAAGATCAACCCACCGTCGGCGGAAAGGGAGATTACTCCGCCCGACTCGTCGCGGCCGTCCACGTCCGTGGCAGGAACTCCGGAGGTCGCCACGTCGGGTGCAGTCGTCCCGGCATCCGGTTGGTTCCCATTTCCGGCCATCTCTCTCGTATCGGGAAATGACGTTGACAGGTCCGGTGCCCCCGCCGTCGACGGGACGACCTTTGTCGGGGCCTCTCCATGGGCGTCAACTCCCACGACAGGGGCCTCGCGATCAACGGCAGGAGGGAAGATCAGGCGCCAGGCCCCGTAGGAAGCCAGCCCTACCAGCGCCAGAAAGGCGACCAGGGAAATGCCCCTGAGTATCCACCGCGTTTGGTCGCCGGCAACGGTTCCATCAGTCGGCAGCTTCTCGGCTGTTTCAGTATCGGCTGTGGCTTCCAACAATAGTGCCGCCGCGGTCTCGGTCGGCGCTTCAAGGTCCACCGGTGGCGTCGCAAGACCTTCCGAATCCGGGGACAGACCTCGTTTCGTCTCGTCGGCGCCGGCAGGCCGATCCTCCGGCTTCTTGGCCAGACAGCACATCACCACGCGTTCAGTTGACCCGCTTAATCTCAGGTCCGTGAAGCGTTGCCGCGGCGGGGCCACCGGCTCACTGTTGTGCTTTACCAGGTAGTCGTAGGTGGAGTCTGCATCGAACGGGTGTTCCCCTGTCAACATCTCGTGCAGAATCACGCCGAAAGAGTAGAGGTCACTCTTGAAGTCCAGGGTCTTGCCTCTGGCCTGCTCCGGCGACATATAGCGCGGCGTCCCTGCGATAATTCCGGTCTGTGTGACCCCGGGACCCGCTGCGTCGCCCACCAGCTTGGCCAAGCCGAAATCGAGCACCTTCACCAGGTCTGTCCCCGCACGATGGGTACGAACCATGATGTTGTCCGGCTTCAAGTCCCGGTGCAAAATCCCGGCCCGGTGAGCCTCGGCCAGCGCGTCGAGAATCTGGCTGGCCAGAACCAGCGCCCGTTCCTCGGGAATCCGGCCGATGCTGCGCATCAGATGTGACAGCGGCCGCCCTTCAACATACTCCATGGCCAGGTAGTGATACCCTTCAGTCTCACCCATGAGGAAGATCTGCACAATGTTGGGATGATTCAGCCGCGCCACCGCTTTTGCTTCGCGCTGGAACCGGGTGGTGGCGGTTTCGTCCCCCATCAACTCCGGCCGCATCAGCTTGACTACAACCTTGCGGTCCATGCCCACTTGCTCGGCCAGAAAGACGACTCCCATGCCTCCGGCGCCAAGCTTCTTCTCCACCAGAAACTGGTCATCAATGGTGGACCCGATGAATCGGTCCCAACTGTCCTTGCTGCCGGTCATTGCGGGCAGGCTCCCTGCTTAGATGCTCTTCACCCCTCCACTGTAGCGCCAGGCGGAGACAATTGAAAATTGAAAATTGGCAATTGATAATTCCCTCTCCCATACGTATCCTCTTTCCCGCCGGCACCGGAGCACCGCCTGGGCTCCGGAGTCCGACCATACTTGTCCCAGTTGGTAAGAGGCTATTCATGATACTCGAGTCCACATTCCAGAAAGTCGCAACGCCACTCATCTTTGTAGGTCTGCTGGTCCTGTCCGGGTGCCCCGCCAGTTCGTCGTCGGGAGTGTCGGAAGACGGTGCGGCGACCGCCGACGCGGTCGAGGTGACAGGAGAGGATCTGGCGCCGGCCGATCCCGACATCGTTACCGCGGCCGACCTCCCCGTCGAACCTGAGGAGATAGTTGAGGACCTGTTTGAACCCGATCTTCCCGACCCGTATCTGCATTGCGGACCTGCGCCCTATCTGGCAGAGTGCGACAACACCACCCCCGCTCCGGCCGAATCGTCGGCCGTCAAGCAGTTTGTGGCCGACAATATCATCTCACTCAGGTGTGAAGAAGGGGAAGAAGATGAGTGGGATTTTCGGATTCTCCTGGACCAATTCGAAGGTTACAGGATCTTCATGATGGGGGAGATCCACGGCTCCAACGAGATAGGAATCGCCAGCGCGGCCCTGTTTGAAACCATGGTGTTGCACAGTGGAGTGGAAGTGCTGGCGTTGGAAATCGGCATGGACACCAATGATGCCCTCAACGAGTACATCGAAACCGCGAGCCCTTCCGCGGCCAAAGAGATCGGGTTCGACATGTACGGAGACAACATGTTTCGGCGGGTGCTCGTGGAGAAGGGTCACGAACTGTACCAGCAGGGCATCGAGGTGATCGCCGTGGGCGTGGACGCTCCCCAACGTCTGGCCTGGGTCAATGAGCAGTTGGAAGCCCTGGCAGTCGGTCTTTCGGTTGAAGCCCAGGGCATCATCCTGGACACCCTTCCCGAAGCGCTGGAAATAGTTGACTACGGCATGATGGGTATCGATAAGGCCTACGTGAACAAGGCCAAGGCCTACCATCTCACCGTGGTCTCCAACCTGGACATCGTCTGTGCCGACGTGGATGACGATGAGTGCGACCGCATCGAGTTTCTCGCTTACGCCCTGTACATCGGTGCCGTGGTGAACTCGCAGGATTTCATGATGGGGGCCATGGGAGGGCTGCCCGAGGCGCAGTTGATGGAGCTGATGGCCAAGCGTGAAGTGCTCATCCATTACAACTTCGAAAAGGCGCTCGAACTGGGCGACAAAGTGTACTCGCACATGGGTTCCGCTCACACCGCCAAAGGGGGCTGGAACGTTGCTGAGATGCTCAATGCCACCGGCGCAGCCGCAGAAGGGGAAGTCTACACCACCACCCCCGCCTTCGGCCCCGGCAGCAAGATCTTCTACGGTTTCATGGCCCAGAATATCCCCGCTGAACCAAAGGTGATGTCCGACGTAGTCAAGGACATGCCCATGAAGAACTACTTCATGTCCGCCGCTCTGCCGGGGGTAGACTGCGACGACAACCCATTCCTCCACATGCCCGCATTGATGTTCGACGCCGACTATGGTGTCGCCTGGGACGCGTTTTTCTGGTACCGCAAGCTTACGCCGGATACGCCCGGCGGATTCATGAGCATGGACCCGCTGGAGAGCTTCTTCGCCAGCCAGACCGAACGGCTCAGTTACGCGGATTTCCTGCTCATGGAAGCCCAGTAGCCTGAATCTTCGGGTCCGCTCTCAGTCGGGCTGAATCAGCTCCAGGGTCATGTAGTCCAGCAGCACGGCCCAATCCTGCAGGCAAGTAACCTGGAATTCGGCCATGCCGGCCGTCAACTCCACCGGTTCGAAACGATGAAAACCCCAAACGATGTATTCCTGCTCCACCGCGGTGGGGCCTTCCTGCTGGAACGACAGAGGATCGCCGTTGAGGGTGTAGAGGTAGCCGTCAGCGGTGGATAGCGGGTCGCCCTCAATTCCGGTCTTGACACGGAAGGAGAGGTTGTAGATCCCGGGTTTTGTGACGTGCACCCTGAAAACCACCGAATCTCCCGCATCAGCCATGTAGACCGCTCCATAGCTGTCCTGTTCAAAGCTCGTGCGGAAGATGGCACTCAACTCTCCGGCATCTTCGACCACCAGAAACAAGTCCTCCAGTTCCAGCTTTGGGTTGGATACGTAGTCGATGATCTCCTGCTTTGTGGTCTTCGCCAGCACCACTGCACAGCCAAACTCCCAGCGGCGGGCAAGGTCGAAAGTCGAGTAGCCGCCGCCCGTGATGTCTACCGCTGCCCTGGCTGTGACGTAGCCGGCCTCCTGCACCGCCTCGATCACGCGGTCGTCGTAGTAGCCGAACGGATAGACAAAGGTGGTGATATTCAACCCCATCTCTTCAAATAGCGCCTTGCTGCCCGCCACCTCGGCCGTAAGCTGCTCGTCATCAATTTGCGTCAAGTCGGGGTGGGAAATCGTGTGGGAAGCGAGTTCGTAGCCCCGGGCTTCGAGATCGGCAATCTGCTCGCCGGTCATGGCCCAGTCCTGGCCCATCAGGTCTCCTTCCACCGCGACAGTTGCCCGGTACTCGTATTCGTCGAGAATTGGCGCCGCCGTGTCATAGAACCACGAACCCGTCGTGTCGGAAAAGACCAACACCGGCCGGGGGGGGAAGTCATCGCCCGGGAAAGCCGGGTCTTCGAGCAGTTCAAGTAGTCGTCTCAGCGTCATTGCCGTGTAGCCGTTTTCGCTCAACCACTTCATGTTGTGCGCGTACATGTCGGGAGTGACGACGTACGGGTCTTCATAATCGGCGAGAACGCCGTCGTAGTCCAAGCAGGGAATCTGGGCGATGAATGGAGGGTGGGGCGGAGGCGTTTTGACTTCCTCCACTTCCGTCGGTACGTCGACTTGTGAGTCCGGACCGTCAGCCTCATCGCCGGAAATGTCCTGAATGTCCGATGTCACATCCGCGGGCACAAGAGAGTCCAATTCAGTTTTCTCGAAGTCCACAAGGTCGCCGCGGCGTGGGGTCCGCGTATCCGCGACATCAATGCCGGGCCGGGTCCATCCGTCCGCGACGTCCATCACTCCGATGGTCCATTCATCACCCCTTGACTCCGTCGTCTTGGGCGTGGAACTGCATGCCACGGCCAGGCCAACAGCAAGCACGGCAATTGACAACCTGGCCATCATTGGCCCTCCACTGCGTTTCAGCGTCTCTTACGGAAACCCGCCAGACGTCCCCCGCCCGGGTAGCGCCGGCCAAGGTTGCGGCGTCTCTTCAAACCCGCGCCGGGGTCTTCAACCCCACCTTTGCTCTCGTGGGAATCGGGCAGTACCGTGGGCAAGGGAGGAAGATACTTGGAACTGTAGGGATGGTCCTCGATTCGATGCAGGTGCATCATCACCAGCCGTTCGATGCTCTTCAGTTCGTTGCGCTCCTGCATGGAGCAGAAGGAAAGTGCGATCCCTGCCTGCCCGGCGCGCCCGGTGCGGCCGATGCGGTGCACATACACCTCCGGCTCGTCAGGCAAGTCGAAGTTCACCACATGGGAAATGTCTTCAACGTCGATTCCGCGAGCAGCAATGTCGGTAGCCACCAGCACCCGGGTTGTGCCCGATTTGAACCCTTCCAGCGCCCGGGTTCGGGCTTCCTGAGTTTTGTTGCCGTGGATCGCCTGGGCGTTGACCCCCGCCCGCTGAAGCAGTTTGGCGACCATCTCGCACCAACTCTTGGTACGGGCAAATACAAGCACTCGGGAGTACTCGGGGTTGGTCAGCAGGTGGGTAAGTAGCTCTATCTTGTCCCATCGCTCGACAAAACAGACCTCCTGCCGGGTCAGCTCCACCGTGGATGCCGGCGGGTCCACCGCAACGTAGACGGGGTCGTTGAGAATCGAATCGGTGAGGTGTCTGATCTCGGGGGGCAAGGTGGCGGAAAAGAACAGGGTCTGGCGCTGGTTGGGCAGCATGTTCACAATGCGCCGGATGTCCGGAAAGAACCCCATGTCGAGCATTCGGTCGGCTTCATCGAGGACGAACACTTCGATGTCCTTCAGCGAGATGATTCTCTGCCCTTCCAGGTCGATGAGACGGCCGGGAGTGGCAACACAAATATCCACGCCCCGGCGGAGCGCCTGGGCCTGAGGCCCCTGGCTCACGCCGCCGTAGACCGTGGTGGTGCGAAGCTTGGTCTTGGCCCCGTAAGCTTCAAAGCTCTCGGCCACCTGGGCAGCCAATTCCCGGGTGGGGGTAAGCACCAGGGCCCGAACGGGAGATTTTCCCTTCTTGTCCTTCTTGGCAGGTGTGTTGCACAAGTATTGAAGTATCGGCAGCGAGAAGGCCGCAGTCTTTCCCGTCCCGGTCTGTGCGCAACCGAGTACGTCTCGCCCTTCCAGTGCAGGAGGTATTGCCCGCTCCTGGATCGGTGTCGGCTTGTCATAGCCCTCCCCCGCAACTGCATTTAGCAGGGGCGGAAGTAAATCAAGGTCTTCAAAACGCATCTTTCTCTCAGGTAGTTATGTCAGATTGTTGAGGTACTCCCGCCGCAATCTCCGGCAGGAGTGGTCAATGCACCATACCCCGACACGGGCGGAAATGCAAATTGGCCCACTCATCCCTTGACTCCACGCTCGCGCGATGTTCTACTTGGCCGGTAGTTCTAAAGGGGACGACATGACTGTGCTGAAAAACCGGGGGAGGTTGTTGTGCGGGCTGTGCCTGTTGGCCCTGCTGGGGGGGTGCGGCGGGTCAACATCAGGCGATAAGGACGTTTTCGCCGCGCCCGGCGACGTGAGATTTGCGCCGTCCGATTCGACCACTGCTGTCGACCTGAAGGCAGAAGACGTACGCTTTTCGGCGGATACGCCCACCCTGGATGCGATGACGCTCGACGCCGAGGTGCTGAACGTCGCCGACGTCCTGCCCGCGGATGCCCCTGCAATCGAGGACCTTCCACCTCTTCCCGACACCGCGGTCGAAGAAGTAGCACCGGATATTCTTGTCGAGGAGATTCCTCCTCCCGATGTGGACCTTGCTTCCACCTGCAGCCCGCCCGGCGACGGCGTGCTAAATGTCTTTGACCTGCAGGACCCCTCCTGCCCCGACCACCCCACGCCGGAACCCACTGGGCCCCCGGGCCTGAAAGTGGACCTGGTCGGAATGGTGGTCACAGCCCGGTTCTCAAAGATGTTCTTCATCCAGGATGCGGCCGGCGGACCGTGGAGCGGCATGGCCGTCTACAATCACAGCATCTCGACCAGCGAGTTGTCCCCGGGAACCATCGTCGATGTCTCCGGAGCATACCAGGAGTTTTATGGGCTCTCGGAACTCTACCTCGATTCCTTCACCGTGGTTGGCGACTCCGGTGAGCCGGAGCCCTATGACATAGGACATCCGTCATACATCGCAACCGGCGGTCCCCTGGCCGAGCCCTTCGAGTCGGTGCTGGTGAGAGTATCCCAGGTGACGGTTACCAACACCAAGCCCGATTGCCCCCACGAATTTGGTGAGTTCATGGTAAACGGGGACCTGAGGGTCGACGACCTGGGGCAGTGGTACTATGACGCCGCGGTGGGAGACCTACTAGCGACTATCACAGGACCACTCAACTATGGGTTTGGAAATGCCAAACTCGAACCTCGATATGACGCTGACATTGAGGTTGAGCACAAGGGCCAGGGGGGAGCCACCAAGTGCATTAATACCGACTGCATCGTCTCGCTGGAAGCCAATGAAACCGGAGCGTTGGTGGTCAATGAGATCATGGTTGATCCGTTGGGACTTGACGCCCAGTTGGAATGGTTCGAAGTGTACAATCCCGGCGCGGCCCCGGTCGACATGACCGGATGGAAGATCCGGGATTGCGCGGTGTTGGAAGTCACACTGTCCGCGCAAAATGCCCCCGTCATTCCTCCCAAGGGTTACGCCGTGTTCGGTCCGGAAGGGGACCCCGCGGTCAACGGCGGTGTGACCGTAGACTACGTGTATCCCGGAGAGGCCTTCTACCTTCCCAATTCCGAGGGCTCAGTGCTGCTGTTCGATGAGGGGGGAAAGCTGGTAGACCAGGTGCGTTTCGCCTCTTTCGGAGGCTGGCCCCACCAGATCGGGTCATCCCTCGAACTTGCGGATCCGGGCGCAGACAATACAATGCCTACCAGTTGGGCCGCAGCCGTGAACACCTACGGCCCCACCGACAATAAGGGAACGCCGGGCGGGAAGAACTCGGCATCGCAGTAGCACGGTGGCCCCCGCACACCATTTGACGGAGAGATAGTGGTATGATCATCATTCTGAAGAAAGAAGCCACCAAGAGCGAAGCTGAAACGCTTCTTGAAACCATCGCAGACCAGGGCCTGAAACCGCTTTATATGCCGGGGACGGAGCGTATCGTTCTGGGCGCCCTTGGCGACGAGCGGGTACTGGGTAAGTTGCGTCTCGAAGTCCACCCTTGCGTGGACCGGGTGTTGCCCATCCTTACCCCGTACAAGGTGGTGAGCCGCGAACTGCATCCCCACGACACCATGGTGAAAGTCAAAGATGTGCCCATCGGGCCGGGCTACTTCACCGTCATGGCCGGGCCCTGTGCAGTGGAAAGTGAGGAGCAGATCGTGGCTGCGGCCAAGGCGGTTAAAGCCTCGGGGGCGAAGCTGCTGCGAGGCGGGGCCTACAAACCACGCACCAGCCCCTATAGCTTTCAGGGACTCGAGGAAGAAGGGCTGAAACTGCTGGCTCTTGCCTCTGCCGAAACCGGACTTCCCATCGTCACCGAAGTGATCGATGTGCACGACATTGAGAAAGTGGTCAAATACACCGACATGCTCCAGGTGGGCGCTCGCAATATGCAGAATTTCCGCCTGCTCAAGGAGTTGGGCGGTGCCGGCAAACCGGTGTTGCTCAAACGTGGCATGAGTGCCACCTGTACGGACCTCCTGATGAGCGCGGAGTACATCGTCAGTGAAGGTAACCCGGATGTTGTGCTGTGCGAGAGAGGGATTCGGACCTTCGAAACCGCGACCCGCAACACGTTCGACCTGGCCGCGGTGCCCTACCTGAAAGGCAAGACCCACCTTCCCGTCATCGCGGACCCGAGCCACGCCACGGGGCAGCGGGAACTGGTGCTGCCCATGACGCTGGCGGCAGTTGCGGCCGGCGCTGATGGAGCCATGGTGGAGATGCACCCGGAGCCCAGTGAGGCCATGAGCGATGGGCAGCAGTCCCTGTACCCCGAGCAGTTGAAGAAGCTCATGGAACAGGTGGCTCGATACGCCGACCTCGCCGGAAGGGTGTTGCCTTGACGGAAAATCATGGCACCCGGGCGCAGTCCCTGGTCAAGGTGACCAGCGGCGCCATCGATCCTCTGCGGCTGTTCAGCGCATTGTCCGACGAGGGACGCGCCCCCAGGGCCGTACTGCTGGAGAGCGCGGACATTCATACCCACAATGCCAAACTCAGCCTCGGGTGCGCAGACCCCTGCGTGAGGATCACTTGCACCGGCCGTGACTGGGAGCTCCTCGCGTTTAACCTCACAGGCCGGAAGGTCCTCAGCGCGGTTCTGCCTCACTTGAGTTTCTGTGCGGACGTGAAGTCAACGGAAGATAGCATCAGCGGTCGGCTGCCCGCACCTGAGAAAGGGCTGGAGGAACGGGAGCGTCTGTCCGTCCCCGGTCCCATGGACTTGCTGCGGGCGGTCCATCTGGCAGTCGGGCCGGTGGAATCCTCCCGATTCCCTCCCGGTGGTCTGCTGGGAGCGTTTGCATACGACCTGGTGGACTGCTGCGAGGAGTTGCCTTCCCGCCAGACCGACCAATACCCCGCTCCTGATATGGTGTTCTACCTGGCCGACCACCTGTTCCTGGTGGACCATATCCACGACCGTTGCGTATTCGTGGCCACCGCGTTGAACGTTTCCGGCCCCGAAGAGGAGTACAATCGGGCTCAAGGTCTCATTCGACTCTACGAAAAAATAGCCAACAACTCGGCGCCCCTTCCCGACCTTCCGTCGCCGCCTTCCCTGGCCCCCCATGAGGTGGCGGTTGACCTGGACGACAGTCAGTACGCTGGCGTCGTGCAGGACCTGAAAGAGCACATTCTTGATGGCGACGTCTTCCAAATTGTGCCCAGCCGAACGTTTACCGCCCCCTGCACTGAGGAGCCTCTCGCCGTCTATCGGCGGCTGCGGAAGCTCAATCCCAGTCCCTACATGTTTTACGTGAGAATGGAGGGACAGACCTTACTCGCCGCCAGTCCTGAAACCGCGCTGAAAGTGTCTGCCGATGGCAAGGTTGAAATCCGACCCATCGCAGGAACGAGGCCCCGGGGCTTGATTGAAGGAAAGCTCGACGTCGACCTGGATGGGAGGTTCGAAGCGGAGTTGAAGCTGGACACAAAAGAACTGGCCGAACACGTCATGCTGGTCGACCTGGCCCGCAACGATGTCGCCCGGGTTTCGAAACCCGGCACCAGGCAAGTGCCGCGCCTGTTCGAGGTGGAGAAATACAGCCACGTGCAGCATCTGGTGAGCTGCGTCACAGGGCAACTCAAGGAGGGATTGGATCCGCTGCATGCATACCTTGCAACCATGAACATGGGAACTCTCACCGGCGCGCCCAAGGTCGAGGCGATGCGGCTGCTAAGAGAAACCGAGGCCACGCGCCGCGGTTTCTACGGTGGAGCGGTCGGCTACTACATGTTGAACGGTGACTTCGACAGCGCCATCGTCATTCGGTCACTACTTCTCACCGGTGACACGGCCATCGCCAGGGCGGGTGCGGGCGTCGTTTACGACTCTGTCCCGGAGGCGGAAGCCGAAGAGACTCGAAGCAAGGCTCGGGCCCCCCTGGCCGCACTTGGCTTTGAAGAGGGGAGGTGAGCACGTGAAGATCCTCTTCATCGACAATTTCGACTCCTTCTCCTACAACGTGGTCGACGAATTCGAAAAGCGGGGAGCCGAAGTGTTGGTCTACCGAAATGACGTAGGTCTGTCCCTGCTGCAAAAGGTGGAGAAACCGGATCTGCTGGTGGTCTCCCCCGGCCCGGCCTCTCCCGCTCGAGCCGGCGTGTGCCTCGAGGCCGTCCGCTATTTCTCCACCCGCATACCTGTTTTCGGCATCTGCCTGGGACACCAGGTGATTATTGAGGCGTTCGGGGGCAAGGTGGCGAGGGCGCCGGAGCCTGTGCATGGTAAAGCCGGTAGCGTCAAACACGATGGCCAGGGTATCTTCTCCGGCCTTCCCAACCCGCTCAAGGTCGGCCGCTACCATAGTCTGGTGGGAGTGCAGATCCCGGGGGAGCTGGAGGTGTGCGGCACTTTGGACGACCTGGTGATGGCGGTGCGACACAAACAGCATGCAGTTACCGGGGTGCAGTTCCACCCCGAGAGCATATTGACGCCGTCAGGGGGCTTGATCATTGACGCCCTGCTCGCGGGTGAAGGATAATGGGTAGTAGAATGGATTCCATGTTGGACAAATTGTACGCAGGCCATGATCTCGAGTTCGACGAGGCGAGGCAAGCCATGGGCGAACTCATGGCGGGCCGCGCCTCCGACGCCGAAACCGCCGCCTTTCTCGTCGCCCTTAAGATCAAAGGCGAAGCGCCTTCGGAAATAGCCGGCGCAGCCAGGGCCATGCAGGATGCCGCAGTCCCGGTTGTTTGCGATGCTGAACCGCTGCTGGATACCTGCGGCACCGGGGGCGACGGTCACCACACCATCAACGTTTCTACAGCCAGCGCTCTGCTCCTCGCCGCGGCCGGAGTCACGGTGGCCAAGCACGGCAACCGAGCGGTCTCGAGCCGGTCGGGTAGCGCCGACGTGCTGGAAGAGCTGGGAGTCGACCTCAAGTTGGGTCCCGAAGCCAACGCAAAGTTGCTCGACGAAGTTGGTATCGCGTTTATGTTTGCCCCTGTGTACCATACTGCCATGAAGAACGTCATGCCGGTCCGACAGGCGCTGAAGACCCGCACCATCTTCAATCTGGTGGGGCCCCTCTGTAATCCTGCTCGTCCGACGGCTCAGGTGCTGGGCGTGTTCAGCGAAGCACTGCTCAAACCGATGGCACTCGCGCTGAAAGACATGGGCGTCCAGCGGGCATTCGTAGTTCACGGCTCCGGCCTCGATGAACTAGCGCTCCACGGCCCCACCTCCGTGGTGGAGGTAAAAGGGGGACAGACCTCCGAGTTTGTCGTCGATCCCTCCGAAGTCGGAGCCGACGCGGCGGGTATCGAGGAGTTGCGGGGCGGGGACGCGCCCGAAAATGCCCGCAAACTTCGGGATATCCTCGGTGGCAGGGATCGCGGCGCGGGAGCCCGGGCGGTGGCGCTGAATGCTGCGGCCGGCCTGGTGCTCGCCGGCAAGCAGACCGACTGGCGCGATGCCTATGGCAGCGCCCGTCATTTCCTCGCCGCAGGCAGCGGTGAGAAGCTGCTGGACCGGTGGGTTGAAGCGAGCAGGGACCTGGCTTGATATGAGCGTCCTGGACAAGATCATCGCCCGGCGGCGAGACGATGTGGCCAGCGCCAAACTAGCCCGTCCTGCCAACACCTTCGCAACAGGTCTGTCCCCATCGAAATACGATTTTCGAGCCGCACTGGCCGGTCCCGGTCTAAGCCTCATTGCAGAGGTGAAAAAGAAGAGTCCGTCCCGGGGGGCCATCCGCCCTGACCTCCGCCTCACCGATTTGGTCACCTTCTACGACCGTCACGCGGCCGCGGTGAGTGTGCTTACCGAGGAACGTCATTTTGGCGGCACTTTGGAAGACCTTGCCGCAGTACGCAAACAAACCTCCCTGCCTCTGTTGCGCAAAGACTTCATCATCGATCCGTACCAGGTCTACGAAGCCCGACAGGCAGGCGCGGATGCAGTGTTGCTGATCGTGGCCGCTCTTGACGACAGCCTGCTTGTCGAGCTACAGGACCTGGCGCACAGCCTCGGCATGGACACCCTCGTGGAGGTTCACGATCAGCAGGAGTTGGCTCGGGCCCTCGACGCGGGGGCGGATATAATCGGAATCAACAACCGCAATCTCAAAGACCTCTCCATCGACCTGGGAGTTACCGAGAGGCTGGCTACCTTGGTTCCAGCGGGCAAGGTCGTGGTCGCCGAATCGGGAGTATTGAATAGGGCAGATGCTCTGCGCCTGGCGCCCCACGCCCATGCCATCCTGGTTGGCTCAGCAATCCTCGCCGCGGACAACATGGACGCCAAGGTGAAGGAACTGGTGTACGGGCGGGTCAAGATTTGCGGCATTACCCGTCGCGAGGATGCGGTTGCGGCCAGGGACGCGGGCGCAGCATGGCTGGGGTTTGTGTTCCACGAGCCCAGTCCTCGTTCCGTAACTCCGGAACAATGTTGCACCATCGTGTCGGGGCTGGAAGGTCCGATGGTGGGCGTGTTCGTGAAACAAGCGAAGGAAGAGATTGTCGCGGTCGCGCGAAAATGCGGCCTTGACGGTGTACAGTTGCACGGGGAATACGGCGAAGATGTCGTGTCATATTTGAGGAAGGAACTGCCCGGCGTTTTTATCGTCCGGGTCGTCCGTGTAGCCGGTGATTCAGTGGCTTTGCCCGCGACCAGTGCAGACTACGTCCTCCTGGATGCAAAAGTCCCGGAAGCTCCGGGCGGTACGGGGCGCAGAATCCAAATGGAAGCGATTGTCCGATTGGCGACCGAGTCGCCGGAGACCTTCAGTAACCAGGTTATTGTTGCCGGAGGTCTCGGGCCGGAGAACATCGCCGAGGTGGCCGAGCTCAATCCTTTTGCTTGTGACCTGTCCAGCGGCGTCGAATCCGGTTACGGGTTGAAGGACCACGAGAAGATACGCCAGCTATTTAACAACCTGCGATGCCTTTGGTGTAGAGAATGAAAGAGAGAGGGAGATTCGGCAAGTTCGGGGGCGTCTTTGTGCCTGAGGTGTTGGTGCCGGCGTTGGAGCAGATCGAGCAGCATTGGAAGGAAGCCCGCAAGGAACCGGAGTTCAAGAGGGAGTTGGACAGGTTGCTGAAGGAGTATGCGGGCAGGCCGACCCCGATAACCTGGTGCGAGAACTTTTCAGCCCGGGTTGGCTGGCCGGTGGTCCTGAAGCGTGAGGATCTGCTGCACGGCGGGGCCCACAAGACCAACCAGGTGCTCGCCCAGGGGCTGCTGGCCCGGCGCATGGGCAAGACTCGGCTCATTGCGGAAACGGGCGCTGGGCAACACGGCGTGGCGACCGCCATGGCCGGTGCGTTGTTTGGCCTCGAGACCGACATCTATATGGGGGCGGTGGACGTTGCACGCCAGGCGTTGAACGTCTTTCGCATGCGACTACTCGGCGCCCGGGTAATCGAGGTGAAAGGAGGAGGCGCCACCCTGAAGGACGCGATTAACGAGGCGTTGAGGGACTGGGCTGCCAACATGGAGACCACCCACTATCTTCTGGGCACCGCGGCCGGGCCACATCCATTTCCCAAAATGGTGGCCGATTTCCAAAAGGTCATCGGCAAGGAAGCGAAAGCCCAGTTCAAACGTCGCTTCGGAGGCTTGCCTTCAGCGGTGGTCGCCTGCGTGGGCGGCGGCAGTAACGCTATCGGGCTCTTTGCCAGCTTCTTGCCCACCCCTGCCTCGCTGTTTGGCGTGGAGGCGGGAGGGGAAGGCCTGGACTCCGGAAAGCACGGTGCGACTTTGGGCAAGGGCAGTCCGGGTATTCTGCACGGCGCCCGAAGCTATGTGCTGCAGGATGAACACGGTCAGATAATCGAGACCCACAGTGTCAGTGCCGGCCTCGACTACCCCGGAGTGGGCCCTCAGCACTCCCATCTGAAGGAGACGGAAAGGGTGGAGTATTTCAGCGTCACCGATGTCGAGGCTCTCAGCGCGTTTCGCCTGCTGTCCGAGACCGAGGGGATCGTGCCGGCGCTGGAGAGCGCACATGCGGTTGCCGGCGCAATGCAACTGGCCCGCCGGTTCAGGCGGGCGGCCGGACTCAAGAAGAGCAGTCAGCCGCCAGGTCCGGACTCGGCGATTCTGGTTGGTCTCTCGGGAAGGGGCGACAAGGACATGGAAACAGCGCGAAAGTGCTTTCCGGAGTTGGGCTAGTCAGGGAGGGGTGAAGCAACATGGCGTCAGATAGATACTCTCGCACCTTCGATGAACTTGCCCGAAAAGGCGAAGGGGCGTTTGTTCCTTTCACCGTTCTCGGGGACCCGGACCCGGAAACCAGCCTCGCTATTCTGGACACTTTCGTCGAGGGTGGTGCCGACATGCTGGAATTGGGCATTCCTTTCAGCGACCCGGTGGCCGACGGACCTACTATCCAGCAGGCCGACGCACGCGCCCTGGCCGCTCAAGTCACACCAACCGTCGCGCTGGGCATTGTCGAGAAATTCCGCACACGACATCCAGGCGTTCCTGTGGGGTTGCTGCTCTACGCAAACCTCGTGTGCGCGCCCGGCCTGACGCAGTTCTACGCCCGCGCGGCCCGGGCAGGTGTGGATAGCGTGCTTATCGCCGACGTCCCACTGGAAGAGTCTGTCCCCTTCCGCAGGGCCGCCAGGTCCGCCGGTGTAGGCTCCGTCTCCCTGGTCGCCCCCACCAGCTCTGACCAACGTCTCGCCGCAATCGTGAAGGCGGGCGGCCCCTACCTCTACGTGGTCAGCAGAGTCGGGGTGACAGGCCAGGACCGACAATTCGCTACCTCCGCAGCCTCCTTACTGGACCGTCTCAAGTCTTTCGGCACCATTCCAACCCTACTGGGTTTTGGCATCAGCGACCCGGATCACGTCCGCGCCGCCATTTTGGCGGGCGCCAGCGGCGCCATTTCCGGCAGCGCCATAGTCTCCATAGTCAACCGCCACATTGGGGACAGACCTCTGCCTCTGGCCGGCAATGATCGTCGACAGATGCTCGAGGAGATCCGCAGCTTCGTTGGCCGGATGAAGCAAGCCACTCTGCCTTCGTTCGAGGCCACAAACGCGGGGTTTGCCGCAGTTCCTCGCCCCATGGTATAATTCCCGTCGCAGAATCCAATGGAGGTTCATCATGTTGAAGAAAGGGTGGTTTCTGGCGGTAGTTCTTTTTGCGTTCGCCTGCGGCGCCGATTCCGGAACAGAGACGGTGCCGGATGCCGACGCGGTTTCATCCGATGAAGTCGAGGTGGCGGGAGGGGAAGTGCAGATCGAAGTGGCACCTGAGCTGACTGCCGATTTGGAGCCCGATCCGGGTGGATTCGAGGAGGTTATCGACCTGGAAGAGCAGGAACTGCCGCCGGTAGACGACTTCGGGGAGCCGTGCGGAGAGGACGACGACTGCGAGTTTGGCGTTTGTATAGATACCGCGGAAGGGAAGGTCTGTACCAAGGAATGCGAGGACCAATGCCCCGGCGGGTTTGTTTGCGTCCTGGTGGATGCGGCCATGGTGTGCATGCCCGAGTTCCTGAACCTGTGCAAACCGTGCCAGGGGGATGAAGACTGCGCCGGACCTGAGTGGGATGGTGCGTACCGGTGCGCCAGCTATGGCGTGGACGGCGACTTCTGCGCGGCCGAGTGTCAGTCCGGGGATGACTGCCCCGCAGGGTACAAGTGCGGCGAGACCTTCTCCCGCGGGGGGGACCTTGTTACCGCATGCGTCCGCCAGATCGGCGGCTGCGAGTGCAACGCCTACTTTGTTGCCGCGGGCGCCGCCACTTCTTGCGTGAACGCCAACGAGTGGGGGAGCTGTGAGGGAGAGCGGGTATGCGAAGACGGAGGTCTGTCCCCGTGCGACGGTGCTCAGCCGGAACAGGAGGAGTGCGACCTGGTCGACAACGACTGCGATGGCGAGGTTGACGAGAAACTATCGGCGGGGGCGTGCACCCTGGAGAATGATTTCGGTGTGTGCACCGGCGAAGCGGTTTGTGTCGAAGGGGAATATGAGTGCCAGGGGCAGCTCCCCATCGAGGAGGAGTGCGATGGACTGGACAACGACTGCGATGGCCAGATAGACGAGGAGTTCGAGGATGAGAACGGGGATGGGACGCCCGATTGCCTCGAGTCCGACGTAGACGATGACGGCGTGTTTGACTATCAGGACAATTGCGTCGATGTACCCAATCCGCTCCAGGAGGATCTCGACGACGATGGGGAAGGAGACGCTTGTGACGCCGACGACGACGGAGACGGCAGCCTCGACGTGGAGGATTGCGAACCGCTTGATTCCGACATTCACCCCGGAGCAGAGGAGAAATGCAACCTCATCGATGATGACTGCGACGACGAAGTTGACGAGGATTTCCCCGATACCAACGATGATGGAATTCCGGACTGCATTTCCGACGACGACGACGGCGACGGCGTTCCCGACGTCGATGACAACTGCCCGTCGGATTCCAATCCCGACCAGGAGAATTTCGACGAAGACGGAGCGGGCGATGCCTGTGATTTGGACGATGACAACGATCAGGTGCTGGACGCAGACGATTGCCAGCCCCTGAATCCCGGCATCTACCCCGGTGCCGTGGAAGAGTGCGACGGAGTGGATAACAACTGCAACGACCAGGTCGACGAAGGATTCGAGCCAATAGAATGCGGTCTGGGCGCTTGTGAACACACCATCGACGCGTGCCTGGATGGCGTGCTCCAGTGGTGCGACCCAATGGAAGGTGCTGACGCAGAAGCCTGCGACGGTGTGGATAACGACTGCGATGGCGAAGTGGACCAGGGCTTGGGACAGACCTCCTGCGGAATTGGGCCGTGCGAGCACAGTGTGGACAATTGTGCAGGTGGTGAGGTCCAGGTCTGCGATCCGCTGGCTGGAGCCGAGGACGAGATTTGCGACGGGGTGGACAACAACTGCGACGGCGACATCGACGAAGGCACGGGCGGAAACGACTGCACCATCGAAAATGACGTCGGCGTTTGCGCCGGGACAAACCTTTGCGTGGACGGCCAGTTGGTGTGCGACGCGGCGGTTCCCGCTCCTGACGACTGCGACGGCCTGGACAACGACTGTGACGGTGAAGTGGACGAGGAGCTGGGACAGACCTCCTGCGGCTTTGGCGAATGTCTACACACGGTGGACCATTGTGTTGGTGGCGAGAACCAGGTTTGCGATCCGCTGGAAGGTGCGGTCGAAGAGTCTTGCGACGGTCTGGACAACGACTGCGACGAAGACGTCGACGAAGACTTGGGCGCCACGAGCTGCGGCCTCGGGGTTTGCGAGCATTCTATCGACAATTGCGTCGACGCCGAAGTGCAGGTCTGCGATGCTATGGAGGGTGCTGGTCTCGAAGAATGTGACGGCCTCGACAACAACTGCGATGGGGTCGTTGACGACGGCCTTGGTGAGACAACGTGCGGCTTGGGGGAATGCGAGCACACTATCGACAATTGTGCCGGAGGTGAAGAGCAGGTTTGCGATCCGATGCAAGGTTCCGCCGACGAGGAATGTGACGGCCTGGACAACGACTGCAACGGCGAAGTTGATGAGGCGTTTGCGGACTTTGATCTAGACGGCGTCGCCGATTGCGTGGACGACGACGACGATGGTGACGGCGACCTGGATGACCTGGACTGCGAGCCGCTGAATCCCGACGTCGGCCCCTCGCAGGCGGAAATCTGTTTCAACGAGATTGACGAAGATTGCACCGGGGATACCCCTGACGCTTGTGTGCTGATAGATTGCCTGGCGATTCTGGATGCCAACGCCGACTTGCCCGACGGTCCCTACACCATCGATGCCGACGGCGATGGGCCCGCTGAGCCCTTCGAAACTCTTTGCGACATGACTACCGGCGGTGGTGGCTGGACCTTGACCGCACGCTTGAGCGATGACGATGAGAAGCGCTGGTCTGCGCGCTACAACGCGGACATGCCCGAAACTCTCTGGTTCAACGGTGCTTCTCACGGAACCGTGGAAGGCACGTCGGACTACAAGAATGCAGGGCTGGATCTGCTGGTGGCGACTGACCTGCTGCTCACCATTCATGGCAAGGACAGCGGGGAGTTGGTCTATGGCGTCTGGGGAGACGGTATCTGCGATGGAGAAAACCCGCTGCCGGGTCAGGCGGTGTGGACCGAAGCCTCGTGCGTGCAGTACACTCCCGCCCTTGCGGTGAAGAGCGGCGAGGTGGGAGAAAAACCGGGGGGCGGGTACATTCACGGCTTGATGCTCGGGCCCAACGACGGTGACAAGGCAAACCTGTGCGTCAAGAACGGTACGGTGCCGGGGATCACGGACGACCTGTCCAACGGGGGTAGCGGCTATGGCCCTCCGGAGACTTCGTTTATCGCCATCGGTTCCGATGCGTCTGGCCCCAGTAACAACCCCAACCCGCAGGGATTCGGCAATTGGCACAACGAGGGGTTCAATGATCTTGCCGCCCTGGTCCAGGGAACAAACATCTACAATTTCGGCATGCTCACCACCGCCAATTATGGCCTCATCTGGGTGAGGTAGGCGGTCGGCACTCCGGCAGCATCCCGCCCCTTTCCGGCTTGATGATCGGCCCTTGCATTTCAACCCTGACGTTGACGACTGCAGGGTCTGTCCCCAATGTTTTTGCCAGCCAAACCCGGGACCGCTACAATGATGCGACGGGGGTCACCTATGAGCCACGATGTAGACAGTCGGGAGATTCGTCGTATCACGATCTTAGGATCGGTTACGAACCTGATCCTGTCTGCGTTGAAGATGGGGGTGGGCAAGGTAACCGGGTCGGTCGCGCTGTTTGCAGACGGCGTGCACTCGCTGAGCGATCTCATCACTGACATCCTGGTCTTGCTCGGAACCTGGTTTGGGGCGCTTCCTCCCGACCAATCCCATCCGTACGGGCATGGCAAATTCGAGACGTTCGCTACCCTCGGGGTCGCTGCAGCCCTGGTTGCGGCGGGCGTTGCCATCACTTGGGATGCAGGTCTGTCCCTCTATGATCACGAGGCGTTCGTCGCCGGGCCCGCGGTCATCGCGGTGGCCCTGATCTCGGTGGTGGCCAAGGAGGCGTTGTTCTGGATGACTCGCGCCGTTGCGGCCAAGGTTGGCAGTCCCTCCGTATACGCCAACGCCTGGCACCATCGCTCCGATGCCTTGTCTTCGGTAGCAGTGCTGTTGGGGGCGGTCGCAGGTGCGCTGGGGTGGGAACATGGCGATCAGGTTGCCGGCATACTTGTGGGCCTCATGGTTGCCGCCGTTGGGGCCCGCATCGGCATCGAGGCCCTGGGCGAACTGAGCGAGCGGGCGGTGGACGAGCGAGAGATGGCGGTAATCAAGCGTTGTTTGGACGAACACCCGGAAGTGCGGGAGTGGCACCGGCTGCGAACGCGAAAGGTCGGGAGAGGCACCGAATTGGACGTTCACATCCTGGTGGATCCGTACATGACAGTAGCCGAAGGCCACGGGATTTCGGAAGTGATCGAGAAAAGCATCCGCAACGAGCTACCGACGCCCAGCCGTATTGTGATCCACATCGAGCCCTACGATGAACAACTGCCGGGGCCTGAGGGGACCGTTGGCTAGAGGCTATAGTACAGATTCATCTCGAAGGGGTGTGGACGGTTCTTGACCGCCACGATTTCCTTCATCTTCTCCACCTTCCAGCTTTCCAGCAGTTCAGTGTTGAACACGCCGCCTTCAAGGAGGTAGTCGTGGTCCTCTTCGAGGGCCTCAAGCGCTTCTTCCAATGAGCTGGGTACCGACAGAAGCCGGGACTGCTGTTCATCGGTCCATGCGTAGACGTTGTCGTCGAACGGACCCAATCCGTTTTCGGGAGTGGGATAGATCTTGTTCCGGATGCCGTCGAGGCCTGCCATGAGCAGTGCGCTCATGGCGAAGTAGTAGTTGCAGGTGCCGTCGCTGGTGCGGAACTCGATCCGCTTGGCCTGCTCGCTGGTGGCGTAGCGAGGGATGCGAATCGCAGCCGACCGATTGGACAGGCCGAAGAACAGTTTTACCGGTGCTTCGAAACCTGGTACCAGCCGTTTGTACGAGTTGGTGGATGGGTTGGTAAGTGCGGCAAGGGAGCGGCCGTGCTTCAGAATCCCGCCGATGAAGCAAAGAGCTTCCTCGGACAGGTCAGCATAGTTACCTTCCTGGTAGAAGATGTTCCGGCCCTTGTTTCTAAGCTGGATGTGGAAGTGCATGCCGTTGCCCGGTTCATCGTACAAGGGCTTGGGCATGAAGGTCGCAGTCAGGTTGTTCCTGAGCGCCGCGTTGTGGATGATGTCCTTGATGTACATCATGCGATCAATGATGAATCTGAAGTCGAGCATCTCAGTCTCGATCTCTTGTTGCCCCGACAGACCCACCTCGTGATGGTGGTAACGCACAGGGCAGCCGATCTCCTCGATCAATTCCACCATTTCCTGGCGCACATCCGCGTATTTGTCGAACGGTACGTCAATGTGATAGCCCTTTCGGTTGGCCACTGCAGTGCCGTCGCGATCCCGGTATCCGAAGGGCAGTTCCTCCTTATTCTCCGCGGATGTGAACTTGAACCCGGCGGAGAACTTGCCGTTGTGGATCTCCGCCTCGTTGAACATGTAGAACTCAAATTCAGGAATCCACAGGCTCTGGTCCGCGATTCCTGAACCTTCAAGATGTTCCTGTGCACGCTTGGCGAGGCTCCTTGCGTCCTTGGCCACTCCAATCCGTGTTTCCGCATCGCATATGTACGACAGCATGCGCAGGGTAGGGCGCTTGGTGAACGGGTCGATGATGGCAGTGTCGAGATCAGGAATCACCACCATGTCCCCGGACTCCACCGAGCGCATGCCCGGGATACTGGAGCCGTCGAACGGAACTCCGTCCTTCAGCACCGATTCCAACCGTTCGGGAGGGAAACCGATGTGGTACCAGTTGCCCACCAGGTCGGAGTACTTTATGTCGACGCTGCGTACCTCGTTTGCAGCGATGACCTCTTCCAACTCTTTTCTTTCCATGGTTTCCTCGCAATCCTGCCCTATTTCAGGTGCCGCGCCACGAATTCCTCCACCTCGGGCAGCCCGCCCTGGTAGATGAGATATCCATCATGAGGTTCGCGGTCGGTGATCTCATGTGCGATGGGCGTGAGCATCATATCCCTGACCTTGTCCCGGTCATTCGAGTGTCCCAGTACCCAGCCCAACTTCATGAAAGCCGTCTCCGGGAGCATGTTGCCGCCGGGTATCACTCCCAACTCCATCATTTCGCGCCCGGTTTCATAAACATACATCTGCACATAGCCCCACAAGGTCTGGACCGTCATGTATACGTGGACATCTTTCGCTTGCGCATACTCGAGCGCCTCATACATCGGCCGGTTGACATGGCCAAGCCCGGTTCCCGCGATGATGATGCCCTTGTAGCCAAGGTCTACGCATGCCCTCATGATGTCCGGGTTCATCCCCGGATAAAACGATAAGAGGGTGGTCCGGTCCTCATAAGCCGCGTCGATGACGACGTCTCGATCCTGCCGGCGCCGGTTGTAGTCATCTCGCAGTGGCACGATGTCGTCGGCATTTACGGTCGCCACCGGAATGTCTCCGATCGTCCTGAAAGTGGAGCGATAACTGGAGTGCATCTTGCGCACCCTGGTGCCGCGGTGAAGCAAGCCATACTCATCCGACGTCGGTCCGAACATACAAACGAGAACTTCCGCGATATCACTGTACCCGGCGGTGTGCGTAGCGTGGATCAGGTTGAGCGCCGCGTCGGAGGACGGCCGGTCTGACGAGCGTTGCGAACCCACCATGACGATCGGTATGGGAGAGTTCTGCACCATGAAAGAGAGCAGAGCGGCCGTGTGGTGCATAGTGTCGGTACCGTGGCCAATGACGATGCCCTTGTACCCGTCCTGGATCGCCTTGCCGATGGCCATGGCGGTGCCTATGTACTGCTCCCGGGCCATGTTCTCGCTGAAAACCCCATAGAGTTTCGTCGTGGTGAGGTTGCACACCCCGGCCAATTCGGGTACCGCACCGTTCAATTCGGCAGGGCTGAAGCTGGGAATAACTGCGCCGGTCCTGTAGTCAAGGCGAGACGCGATTGTGCCGCCCGTGCCAAACAGCATAACGTTGGGCAGGTCGGAGTTGTAGGGCACCTCCTTCTCGGGAATCCGGTAGTCGGCTTCACGGAGTCCATGCTCTTCCATGTGTTCGATGGTGTCCACGGCTATGCCGATGTTGTACCCGCTGTCAAGTTTGAGCACGAGGTGCTTGTCATCGAACGTCTCGGAGCGTGGCAGGATGAGCCCTTCGAAGGTCCCGCCCGTTGTTTCTATGGTGGCGAGGTTCCAGACCCCGGTCTGGAAGTGTTTCAGCGTCTCCAGGGCCCGCCCCCGATAGCCGCGATACTTGTCGGTCATTGCGCGTCCTCCTGTGCATCCAGCCAGGCCTCGACGCGGGCTTGTATTTCCTTCCCCGCACAGCAGCCGCGTACTTCCGGCATGACGACACCCATCGCGATAGCCGTCGCCTTGAATCGCGGACGGGACATCAGCAGATCTCGTTCCTCCTCCAGCATGGGCACAATGACACGGTCCAACTCCTTGGGCGTGGCAAGCCGCCGAGAGGGAAGACCTTCCAGCGCGGCCTCCAGGCTGGTGCCGGGCTTTCGCGACAGTCGGGCCAGCACATCAACGGCCGTTTCCCGGGTCAATCCGCCTTCGGCATAGTGGCGGAAGAACTCCAGCAGAGTTTCTTCCGGGATATCCTCCGGCGACTGCCACCGCCGCTGCAGACGGCGGAACACGTTGGTCAGAATGTGGGAGGCCACCCGAGCCGGCGCACCGATTTCCTCGACGATTCTCAAATACAGGTCGGCTCGACCGGTGAGAATAAGGGCGTCAGCCGCGTCGTGAGGCAGTCCGTATTTCTCAGTCAATACACGGTATCGCTCCCACGGAGGAGCGGGCAGCGACGCCCTGATGCGGACCAGCCTCTCCGGCGCAATGGCCACCGGAGGCATATCGGTGTCCGGGTACATGCGATTGGGGCCGGCCAGCACCCGTTCGAATCTTGTCGCCCCGCTGGTCCGGACTTGCCTGGTATCGGGAACGACCCCTACCAGCGCGTCACGGCTGCGCCAGACGATCTCCTCGCAAGCCGTCACCGCGTCTCGCTGTGGCCCCCAGACCAACAGGACCGCATCATTCTGGTCCGCTTCGACGAGGGAATTGACCCTCTGCCAGATCCGGTGAGCGATAGATGGCGAAGTGTCCTCGGAATAGAGCAAGTTGGGTTCGGAGTCCAGGCAAGCCACTACACGGACCCTGTCGCGCAACTCGTCCACAAAGGCCCGCGCGTTTCCCAACGAGTGCTCCAGTATCCCCCGGAAGCGAGGGAGGCGGACGGCGTACACGGTATGGCCGTCCGCCACGGCCTGCCTGATCGGCTTGAAACGGGACATCCGCATAAGGTCGGTTACTTCTCTCCACTCATTCCCGAAATGCTCCTCGGTGAGACCACGATTGCTTAGTATGGTTGCGATTTCGATGAGAGCTCGTTGACGGATCCCCTCCCAGTGAACCAGTTGGGGGACAATGTGGATGGAAGACACCCCCTTGATCTCAACGCGGTCTCCCCCGCTGACGCTGACATTGGTGTCCTGGCGTGTGGCCCCCGCACCGCGGCGCACCTTCCCCGTGACTCGTGTGCAGCGGCGGATCACCTCGGCGCCTTCCGCCGCCTCTTCCGGAGTTCTGAAATCGGGGTCGGTTACTACTTCAATGAGCGGAATGCAGAGACGGTCGGTGTAGTAGGTGCGAATGTGTCCTTCATCCGACACCTCCCGGCAGGCGTCTTCTTCCAGGGAGACCTGGCGTACCCGAATCTTGCGATCGCCGACCGGAAACCAGCCGTCCAGGCCAACGATCATGGTGCGTTGGAAACCGGTTGGAATCGAACCGTCAAGGTACTGCTTGCGAGCGATGTGGATTTCGCTGACTATATTGCAGTGCAAGAGAAGCGATATCTCGATGGCAATGTCCAGCGCCTCCTGGTTGAGTCCGAACGGAGGAGCGTCATCTATCTCGTAGGTGCACACACGGTCCCTGTGGAGACGGTAGATGATCTCCTTGCGGGTGCGGTATTCCATGAGCGCGGTCCGATCGTACTCGCCCATTTCCGATAAAGTCGGCCGCATGTGGCGGAGAATCTCCGCATCATAGTGGTTGGTGTAGGCTTCGTTGGGGCACTTGCAGAACAGCTTGTGCCGGGTGCGCAGTTGCTGATGCACCTCCAGCCCACACCTCAGCCCCATGGCCCGGTAGCCCGCTTTGGTCAGGAAGTCGGTATGCATGGAGCCAACCCCCAGCTTGGAGTTTGATTCTAACCGGTGCAGAGCCGGTGTTCAAGACCCCCGAAGACAACACTCGCCGGGAACAACACTCAGGCCGGTTTCGGACCGCGGCGCGCGAAGTCACCAGGAATGGGCCCTACGGGCCCAGGTCATGTTTTCAAAGCACGCGCATAGTACCAAAGTAAGAACCGGAGTCAACGCTTATCGCAACAATATTCGACTAGTGAGAGCTCAGTCGACGGAAGTGAACAGCCAGAAGTCACCCCCGGAATGCTCACTGGCAGACCATTTGGCTCGCACGCGGACTACGTGGCGCTGGCCCGGCTCGAGGTTCTCGAGGTGGACCTCGGCCTCTTGTTTGGCCTGAACGGGCCCGACCTCGATGGTCTGGCCGTAGTCAGGGATCTCCAAGCCGTAGTCTAGCGTGACTGATGCGTCCCGGTTGATGGAAAAGGTCACGGTTGCGCTGGTGGATGTGACCTTCGTCGTTCGGATGGGTGAAAACAACAACTCGTCGGGGAATGCGGGCGCGATGTCAGGGGGAACGCCTCCGGCGACTGCGCTGCGGAACTGGTTGATCCTGCCCGGGGAAGCGAGGGAGACGTTGGACAGACCGTCGGCTTCCATCCCGGAAGCTATTTCGCCCAGTTCTTCGTAGGCCCACCGACGCCATCCGGGGGAGTCGGGAAAATCGTTGCCCTTGGACTTGGCTCGGGCGGACCAGATGTACAGCTCCACCGCACGCCACGCTCGTGCTGCGTACCACTGATGAAGCAGCCGGCGCCCAAGATCCTGCTGATGTTGCTCGGAGAGGGTGGACATCGTCTGGAAACGGTCGAGGGAGCTTTCGGAGAGCACAACGGCTTCGGTGCCTTCCTGCCAGATCTTCAGCACCGTTTCCCGGTCTGGCTTGTCCAAGTCGTCCCAAATTTCCTGCCAGTCCGGGTCCCACTTGGGCATCTTTCCGCGGTCGTAGAATTCACCCAGGCTGGTGTTGCCGGGAAGGTCGCTCCCCTTTTCCAGCGCCCAGATACCCAAAACGTAGTGGGATTTGCGGCGAATGGGAAAGGTGTCCTGAAGTATGCTCGTGAGCGTTTTCTGGTCGGGAGAGTCCGGGGACAGGCCATACTGCGCGGTCAGGAATTCGTCCCATATCGAGTCGAGGGAGGTGTGAGGATTCTCTACGAGCCGACGGACGGCCAACATGTTGACTTCGTTAGGGGTGCCGGCTGCATGGTGGCTGCCCCGCTGGATACGAGCCACCACTCCGATTCCCTTGTTGTTCCACAAGTTCTGCAGTCGGTACCAATAGTAGCCGGGGGCTGCGAACGGCAGTTCGGAGAGGCCGTAGTATTCCCCCGCCAGGTCCAGTTCCAGCACCGACGGGTGGTTGCCGACGTTGCCGGTGCACGGATGGTGGGGGTTGTACGGCTGCCAGTCTTGCACCGGCCCCTTGTGCATCCCTGTAAAAGCCACGTCAGCGGCCGCGGCCAGTCCGTCCGAATGCCAGGCGACCTCAGCAGGTTCATGTACAAAAGTGCGAACGAACATTTCTCTACCCAACTCTTCGACCACCACCTTGCCGATCTGCTCGGTCACCAGTTTCAACCGTTCCTCTGCCGGTGGGATGAAGAGTGGGAGTTCGTCGTAGTTGTCCAGGCACCAGTCGCACATGCAGATCGCGAACCAGGGCGGGGAAGGGGCGGAACCGAACATGAGGATCACACCGTCCAGGTCCGGAAGTTTGTCGAACATCTGCCGGTATGCGTCGGCGCGGTCCTGCCAGACCTGACCCTCCGGACCAAAGCAGATGTCGAGGTCTGTCCCCGAGAATTCGTGGGTCCATACGAAGGCCTTCATGCCGTGTTGGTGGGCCAGAGAGATGCCCATTTTCAGGGTTTCTACCCGTTGTGCAATCTCTTCCCCGCTGCCGAGGATGTCTTCCACGTTCATAATGAGGCCGTGGGAGAGTTGAATGTGATTGACTCCGAATTCGGCTGCCAGTTCGATGCTCTCCTTCACCGCCTCCGGATTGGGGTCGAGGAGAATCCATCCGTGAACGGGTTCGTAGTTGTTGCGTTGGAAGACCCAACTGTCCGCGGTGTCCGGAGGGCTCGCCGCGTCGGTTGCGATCTCCGGGGCGGACAAGTCGGGTAGTCGCCTGGCTGTATCGAGGAGATTCTCGCCCGTGGTCGCGTCCCGGGCCGGTGCGGGCGGGTTCCCGCACGACACGCATGCACACGCCAGCAGCAGGAGAGAAAAGGGTCTCATTGGAGATCTTCGGGAAGTACCTTGTCCGTATTGGGGATGAAATCGGGAGGAGCGTTAGGTAGCGGTGCGTCGACAGGACGGGGCGGCGGAGGTGTGCACTCTGAAGTCAGGTCGAATAGTTCGTCGCATTCCACGTGGGCCGAGCCGTCTTCGTTGGTGTCATGGAGACAGAGCTGGGCGTACTCGTACTTGTCTGAGCACCCGAAGCCGAACGTGAATCGGTACTCGGTCTTGGGTTGAAAATCTCTGCCGAGTTGCCTGGTTTTGTCCAGCTTCTTCACCTTGGGTGCTTTCTGGCCAGGCTCTTCGTGGACCGAGTCCACCGACTCGACTGTGTAGGTGATATGATAGTCGCTGAACTTGGTGGCGGTGGTTTTGTAGGTGCCCATTACTTCGATGCGGGTTCCCGTGCTGGCGCCCGGGAAGATGAGGCGCAGTTTGTACCCTTCCAGGATTACAATAGAAGCGACCTTGACCGGCTTGGGCGGCGTTCTTTTGGCGACGTAGGTCCCTGCCCGCATTTCCCACTTGATGGCCCGAGCGGGTCGGGGGAAGGCGGCGAGAACCACAACTACTGCAACAAGGATCCATGTACGTGTAAGCATGCGCGCCCCTATAGGTGGGAAAGGTTGTTCAGGGCCTGCTGGATGGAGAGTCTCTGCTCGGCGTCCTCTGCGTCGGGGAAGCCGCGGCGCAGGCAAGAGCCGAGCAGGTCGCGGCTGGTTGCATTCAGTCCCGACAAGTCACCCGTGCAGTTGTTGATGTCCCGGGCATAGTCAACCGCGTTCATGCGCTGTTCGAGCACCTCGGGGTCGAGTGCGTGAGCTGCTGCGAAGGCCTCATTGGCCTGGTCCATGGCGCCGATAACGATGGCGTCTTCGGAGATGTTGAGGTAGGCGGTGAGCCGGGCCCGGTCGTCGTAGGCGTGTCGCAGCGCCTCTGAGTGATGGTGCAGTGCAGAGTGGAAATCACCCTTCATCTGGCTTACGCCACCGAGGGTGTTCTCCCGTCTGAATGCCAGCATCTTGCGACCCAAAGGCGTGGTCGCCTGTTTTTCTCGCTTCGCCAGGATTTCGATGAGGTTTTCGACCAGGTCCAGTTCCCGGGTGCGCCAGGAAACGGAAGCGATAAGGCCCCCGGCGTTGGCCAGGCGCGGGTCATCTGCGTCGAGGTAGAGAACTGCCAATTGAGCGAAAGCCCGGACCATGCGGCGAACTGTGGGAATGTCGGTGGTGATGCTGTCTTCCGTTTCGGCCAGCCGGTCGGTGAGCTCCCTGATCGGTGCGCTGGCTATGCCGTCGCTGACAAAGGCTCGGGTGTGGCGCTTCAGAACCCGGACGCAAAGCTCACCGGGCACCGTTCCTTCGTGCTGCCAGCCCCAGTTCTGCTTGATGTTGTCATAGACGGACAGGGCGGCCTCATAGGCGCTGGAAGCGATGAGGTCCCACGTCTCGGTGCCGAAGTCGCTCGAGGAGAGCGTAGAGACGTGCTCTTCGTAGTTCGCGAGCAGATTGCGGAGTTCCATTCTCAGGCTCCGGCCACCTTCAGGTCAGGCCGTCCTACCAGTTCAGCGAAGCGGTTTTTGGCGACCATTAGCCGGTCGCCTACGTCACCTAAGGCCAGCCCCAGTTTGCCCGAAATGGCCGATGGGTCGAGTCCATCTGCCAGGAGGCCCAGAATCGCCCGGGAGTCCGGGTCAAGGCGGTCCCAGGCCACGCGAATGTGGGCGTTGTCGGTCTCGATATCAGCGGACTCCATTGAGTCATCCGCCATTGTTACTGTGGGCTGAAAAACTTCCCGGCGGCCGCATTCGCCGTCTTCTTTCATGAGGCGGTAGCCTTCCCTGCCTATGCAGGTGGAAAGAACGTAGGCCATGTCAATGGGCTTCTTCCGCCTGGGACCCCGGCGGGACTTGCCGTGGGCTTCTTCAACCAGTTCGCTGACGTAGCATTCGGCCACGAAACTCAAGCTGCGGACGCAATCGCTCATCTCGGCGTTTTCGACGTACTCTTCCCTCACCTTGCAGAACTTCCTCCGGCCCTTGAACGGGGAGGAAAGGACCCAGGTGCGTAGCTGCAGGCCCACTTCCCGGTAGACGGGGGCCATGGCGATCTGGAGGTCGTCCCGCAGGTCCTCGGGAGTCAAGCTCGATGGGTCCTGGCGAGCGATGACTTCCAACTGCGACGCTGCTGCATCTGCAATTTGCGTCAGCTTCTCAGCACATTCCCGGCCCGAAACGGAGACCTGCGAATCTGCCTGGGATTCCGCTGCTGCGTTGGCCAGAAAAGCCACCGTCCGGTTGGCCTTCAACATCTCGGCTTCGTAGTTCTGCAAGTTCGTCATTTTGATTTCTTCGGCGCAGCTCATGATTCTTCCCCCCTCGAGTCAACTGAGTCCTCATCGTCCCTCTCGTTGCCGTCGTGCTGGCCGACTTCCGGCACTGCGGTCGGCCAGTTCACAAATATCAGGTCGATGAGAACTACGGGGAGAAGCTGATCGTCGTGCTGACCCATCGGGTCGTCGCTGTCGTGTTGTCCTACATCCGGACTTCCGCTGTCGTGCTGCTCAACCGGACTGCCCGTGTCGTGTTGACCTACCGGGTCTTCAACATCGTGCTGGTCCATCAAACCGCTCAGGTCGTGCTGGCCGTGGGGGTTGACATCGTGTTGCCCGACCGGATCTTCGGTGTCGTGCTGGGCAAGGGGGTCGACGTTGTCGTGCTGCCCGACCGCGTCTCCTCCGTCGGGACGGTCGTCAGCATCCGCGTCGAAGGCCGACATCTGCTCCGGCTGTACGTACCAGTGCAAGCAGTGCAGGTTCACGTCACAAATCCCCTGTACGCCGGGATCTTCCGGATATGCTGAACACTGCTCACCAGCGACGTCACACGGAATGAACTCGTACACGCATCCCGTAATTCCCTCCAGGTCCTCTACGCACCAGCCGATGGTGTCCAGGTCGCCGATTTCACAGTCTGTGTCTGCCAGGCAGGACCGGCGAGTCTCCTGGGCCAGGGCCGGCTGCGCTGCTGCCACAGCCAGGACCGCCAGAAGAACTGCGGGTAGTAAGTAGTTGCGAATTTGAGTCATGCTGCTTTCCCCCTTTTCAGGCGTGCGGCCTTTTCTTATTACATCTGTTTGTCACTACGTATTAAAGGCAATTCAAGCTTAAAAAGCAAACCCTACGTTCGTTTTCACGAACGTAGGGACGAAGAAACCGGCTCTTACGCCGCCGCAGCGCGTCAAAAAGCAGGAACGGTTTTCTGCACCGCTTCCCCGAATTCGGCCCCGGCGGGTTATTGCCTTTCAGGGGTAGGGCGGGCGATTTTTGGACCCTGCCCGGGAGAAGTGATGAGCGTAGCCCAGACCATACCTTTCAGCGTGTCACACGGTGTCATGACCGGACATGTGCTGGACGATCGGTACACGCTTCTCGATTTGCTGGGAAAGGGCGGCATGGGAGAGGTCTATCGGGCTCGCCACAACTTGCTTGACAGCATGGTCGCGGTGAAGTTGATCCGCAGGAACCTCGCGTCTGACCAGGCGGCCTGCTTCCGGTTTCTTCAGGAGGCCTGCGCTATCGCCAGTCTGAAGAGCTTGCACACTGTTACGGTGTTCGACGCGGGCGTTACGTCGGAAGGCCTCCTGTACTACGCTATGGAACTGGTCGATGGCCGTCCGCTCTCCAGGGTGCTAAAGGAAGACGGCCCCCTTCCTGTCTCGCTGGCCGCTCGGCTCGCACTGCAGGTTTGTGAGTCCCTTGAGGAGGCCCACGAAAACGGAATCGTGCACAACGACATCAAACCGCAGAATATTATGGTGCAGGAAACTCGGGGATGCCTCGTTGCCCGGGTGGTAGACTTCGGCATTGCCAGCACGAGCGACCCTGTTTCGGGCGAGGCGGCAGAAGCGGGAAACGTCATTTGCGGAACTCCCCTTTATCTCAGCCCCGAGCAGATCATGGGACGGCAGGCTACCGCGGCGAGTGACCTCTATTCCCTGGCCGCGGTGCTCTACGAAATGGTGACGGGTTCACCGCCGTTTCGCTCAAAGCACTCTATCTGCCTGCTTCTCAAACATGTCCTGGAGGAGCCGCTGCCGGCCTCCGCCAGGGCGCCGGGCGCGGGCATCCCCGCTTCGCTCGACACGTTTCTCGCGACCGCTCTAGCCAAGGATCCCGACCGCCGTTTCGACAACGTCAAGGACTTCCGGAGTGCGCTCCATGCGGGCCTCAGCCCCAGTTCCGTTTGACAGCCGGGTCCGACACTCCACATAATGAGACCCGGACGACAACCGGGGAGGAACGCCATGTCGGTGCTGTTGGAATTTTCCATGTCTCCTTTTGACAAGGGCGAAAGCCTGAGCAAGTATGTGTCGAGGTCGTTGGATATTATCGACCGGTCCGGAGTACCCTACGCCTTAGGTCCCATGGGCACTGTTCTGGAAGGTGAGTGGGATGATGTGATGGGGGTAGTGTCGGACTGTTTCGAAAGGATGAAGCAGGATTGCGGACGTATCTCGGTATCCCTCAAGGTGGACTATCGGGAGGGCCGCAGCAAAGGCCTCATCGAGAAGACTGCCAAAGTTGAGAAGATGGTCGGCCGGAAGTTGACTCGGTTCTAGATGATTGCTGACCGCTGATAGCTGATAGCTGCTTGTGAGGTAGTTGAATGTTGATTGATGATCCCAATGGCATGTCGGTTGATTCCCTCATGGCCATCGATTTGCCGCCCATGGCTGCGGCCCGCATGCACCGGTTGCCGCCCTATCTTTTCGGCAAGATAAACGCGTTCAAGCACCAGTTGCGCCAGGACGGGGTGGATATTATCGACCTTGGCATGGGCAACCCCAACGATCCGACGCCGCCGCTGATCGTCGAGAAGCTGCAAGAGGCGGCAGGACTGAAGCGCAACCAGCGATACTCCGATTCCCGAGGTGTGCTGAATCTGCGGCAAGACCTCGCCCGGTTCTACGAGGAGCGGTGGGGGGTGAAGTTGGAAGCGGAGAAGGAAGTGATCGCAACTTTGGGGTCGAAGGAGGGGTTCAGCCACTTGTGTCTGGCTACCCTGGGCCCCGGTGATGTTGCCCTGACCCCGACGCCGTCTTTTCCCATCCACATTTACGGCCCTGTCATTGCCGGCGCGAACGTCATCGGCGTTTCGATGACCGGTGGCGAAGACGCGTTACTCTCCCGGATTGCGGACATGTGCCGCACGGTCTCGCCCCGGCCCAAGATTGTGATCTTGAATTTCCCCCACAATCCGACCACCCGCACCGTTGAACCGGACTTCTTCAAAGAAGTGGTGAAGCTTGCTAAGCGGTACGAGTTCTACGTTATTCACGACTACGCATACGGGCTTACGACTTTCGACGGTTACGATGCGCCCAGCTTGTTGCAGACGCCCGGAGCCAAAGATGTGGGTGTGGAAACCATGACCATGTCCAAGGCATTCAACATGGCCGGGTGGCGCATCGGTTTTGTTGCTGGTAATCCGGGCATGATCAAGCTGTTGGGTGCGATCAAGGGGTACTACGACTATGGCGTCTTTCAAGCGATCCAGATAGCCACGGTGATCGCGCTGCGGCATTGCCGTGACGAAATGGAGGAGCAGGCCCAGGTTTATGCGACTCGCCGGGACTGCCTGATCGAGGGGTTGGGGAGGGCTGGTTGGGAAATTGAGAGCCCCCGCGCAACCATGTTCGTCTGGGCGAAGATTCCGGAACCCCACCGGCAGATGGGCTCTCTCGAATTTGCCATGGAGTGCCTGAAGAAGGCTGAAGTGGCGCTGGCTCCGGGGCGCGGTTTCGGCGAGGATGGCGAAGGATACGTCAGGATCGCACTCGTCGAAAACGAGGAGCGTCTTCGTCAGGCTGCCCGCCAGATCCGCCGAGCATTTCCTGTGTAATCTGCAAAGGTGAGTCTATTCGAGGTCGGCTTCGATCTCTTTCAGGAGTTCGTCTGCCTTAGTGGCTGCGTTTTCTTCGGTGATCTGCTCGGCGGCCTCCTTCTTGAACCCTTCGGTGGCTTCTTTTTCCTCTTTTGAGGTGAGCGCCTCGACGCCCTTGTCAGCCGCGGGCTGCTCTTCTGCGGCGGCCTCTTCTTCCGCGGCTTCCTCTTCTGCAGCCGGCTCTTCTTCCGCAGCCGGCTCCTCTTCCGCAGCCGGCTCCTCTTCCGCAGCCGGCTCTTCATCTGTTGCTTTCTCTTCGCCCGCAGCTTTTTCCGTCTTGGGGGCGGCCTTCTTTTCTTCACCCTTCTTCCCACACCCGGCGAGTCCTGCCAGCCCCAGTGCGAAAAGCGCAACAACGAAGAGTCTCATTGGGAACAACCTATTTTTTGCGTTCATTGTCTTTCCTCCCGGCGAGCTTGGCCATGGCCTTGCGGTGGCGCATTTCCTCCTTCTTGCGAAGGTCCCGGATCTTCTCGTGCAGTTCGATGTTTCTGTTCTTGCGCGCGACCTCTTCAAGCCGGTCGATCTGGGTCATGCGCTTGATGTGCTTGAGCTTCTCCTTCTTGACCTTCTCAGCGACGGCAGGTTCGTACAGCACTTTCCGGCCCCGGCGTCTGCCGGTAACGTCGCCTTTGCCGCGGGCTCCTTTGGCCCGCCGAGCTTCCCGAGCCCGCTTCAGGCGCTCGTTGTCCCTCACGGCCCGGCTGCGATCTGCACCTGCCCGGGCACGGTCACGTGGGGCTGCCTTGCCCCGGCTGAGCTCTCTTTCGGCAACTTCAAGAGCACGCTCGCGCTCTCGCAGTTTGCGGATGCGTTCCTTGGTCGCGTCGTCCAGCTCTCCCGCCTTGGCCTCGGCTCGGATCTGAGCCCTTTCAGCCGCAATCTGCTCCCTCTCGGCCTTGAGTCGCTTGCGCTCGGCTTTCAATCGCTCCCGCTCAGCCTTGAGTTGCTCCCGGTCCACCTTCCCTGCTCCCTTCACGCGTTCGCGCTCGGCCTTCAGACGGTTGCGTTCGGCTTGAAGCCGTTCCCGCTCCTCCTTGGTCGCGGCTTTCAAGTCGCCTCGCTGCTCCTTGAGCTTCTTGCGTTCTTCCATGGCGGCCCGGCGGGCTTCTCGAGCGGCTTCCCGGTCCGCGTCCGGCTTCCCCTGCGCCAGGGCGGTGGAACTCCAGCAAACCAGCGCGGCCAGCAACGTCGTGGCGGCCAGTCTAGTCGTCTTCTCCAGCAAAATCATCATGTCCTCCATTCTTTCACAGTCGACGCGGCACAGTGTAGCCACAAATCCGGCTCAGCGTCAATCTATCTATTGAGGGGTCAGCAAGCGTCGTTGGCCGTTCTCAAAATTCAGTTCCAGTACGTAGTCGCCCAGCGTTACCGTCGTGATCGGCGAGCCTGATTCCTGATGCACGAATTTGTTGTCGAAGCGAAGGCACGTGGCTGGAGAAACCGGAACCCCGTCCACCAGCATGGGACCTTCCCAGCCGACCTCCACCGCACCCCGGGAAGGGGATTGGTAAGACACCTTTTCGCCCACCGTCGCCTCCACTTGAGCCAGGGCGCTGACGAACTCCTTGTAGGTGCCGTTTTCCGCCGCACTGCCTAACTCCACCAGCCAGACGTTTTCCGTTCCGGGGGCTACCAGTTCATGGGAGTTGTCTTCGGCCCAGGCAGCCGGATTGTGGGAGTAAAGCGCCAGGTATCCATCCCCCTTTCTGCCGGTGAACCAGCCGCCGGTTTCAACGATTTCATCGAAGCCGTCCTTCGGAAAAAAGGCGTGGGTGTAGTCGGCAGAGAACAGATCCTCAAACAGTGATAATTCTCCGGCGCGGTACTGAATAACCGCGATGTTCTTGTAGAAAGTGATTCTCGGGTACCAGCCACCGATCCAGTCACCCCCGAACTCGAAGTCGACGCCCAAGTCGCCCATGTTGGCCGGGAAACTCGTGAAAGCGTAGGCGCTCTCGTCGAGCGTCGCCTGCCACATTTGAGTCTGTGATCCCCAGAAAGCGGGCCGGTGGTCTTCGGCTCCGGACAGTTGGTAGTCGGGAGTCCGGTAGGTATACGTGCACATGGACTCCAGCGCGATTCCACGCGCCACAGGCTCCATGCCAACAGCAAGTTTCTTCAGATCGGGCGTGCCGGCCACCGCCTTTAGCAGGCCCATGTATTCTTCAGGGATGTCGCCGAAAAGGAACCCGTCCCACAGGTCATATTCTTCTGCGATCGCCGCGGTGCCGTCGATAACGTCCGGTGCGACCAGCGCGGCCAACCCGGCCCAGAAGATCACGTCCGCAAGCTCGGTATAGCCGACCCCCAACTCGGGGCCGTCTGCCACGTCCACGCTATCCAACTGGCGATGGCTGTGATTATCCAGCACCTCTGCGGCCAGCTCTTCCAGGAGGGGCGGAGGGTAGTAGAGGCTGCTGGTGGCCAGAAAAGCGCCCGAGAAATTGCCGGTGGAGCCGTATTCGGACAAACCCAGCATGATCCAGGCAGCTTCGGTGGTGGAGTCCTTCAATCCGTCCAGAAATTTGCTCGGGTAGGTGCGGCCGTGCACGGTTGCGAAGCGCCCTTTGTAATAGTTGTTCAGCATATCGAGGGCCAGGACGTCCAGTACCATCACCGCCTTGTCTCGGATGGCGTCGTTCTCGGCGAAATCCGCCAGGTTCAGCAGCGCCGGGATGTCCTCGTTGAAGTAGACATTGGAGTGCCATTCGGAGAAGCCGTAACGTCCCCGGAAATCCAGCCACCGGAGCAGGAGAGGTTCGGCGTGGGCGCGGTGTTCCGCACCCGTCCACCCGGTATTGGTGAATTCGTCGTCGGGAAAAAGCTGGCCGGCCAGCAGTTCCGCCGAGTGGAAGAGGATCTGATGGTTCTCCGTCCAATAGCACATCTTGTCTTTGCCCGGTTGGTCGATCCAGTATTTGAACCCTTTCACCGTTCCTTCGACCTGCGCGAGTTGTTCTTCCGTCAACGCACCTGTCTCCCGGTCGAAGTAGAGCAGCCGCAACATGGACGCAGCAGTGAAATCGGCAGTGTCCAGCCGGGCGTCCATTTTCTCGCATCCCTGGTCGAGCGCGTCCTGATTTACCGGTTCTCCCAGATATGCGGGACAGACCTGGCCGTGAATGCCCCCTGTGCCCGGTCCGTGACTGGCCGCGCACGCGTCCAGGTACTCCTGTTGCCGACTGAGGTAGCCCGGCGAGGGTTCAATGGGAAGCTCCTGCATGGGAGTCACGTCCACTTCTTGTGACCACAAATCCAAGAGGTCTGTCCCCGGAGTTTGTTCAGGCTGCAGGTCGGTGAGGTCTGTCTCCGGTGTTTGTTCAGGCTGCAGGTCGAGGAGGTCTGTCCCCGACGTGCTGTCGTGGACGTCGGGGGGCGGAAGTGACCCGTTTTGGGATGAGCAGGCCGGAGTGGCCAGGGCGCAAACAGCGATGGCAAGGATCAGAAGTTCTGCTCGCATGTCAGTTCTCCAAAGGAAGGCCGGAGGTTTCCACCAGCGCCATGATAACCGCGCCGACGCCGAAGGGCAGGTCATCCTTTTGTTGGATTCCTGCATAGCCTTGGAATCTGTCAACTCCCGTGGCTCCGGAGATGCCGGTGACCACCGGTTTGCCCGACTCGTCGTCCGTTATGCGGGAACGGACGCCGTTCATGGCCGAAGCGACGGGAGCCAGGACGTCGCTGCCCGCATGACCATATCGATAGGCCCGGGCGAAGGAGTAGGCGAAGAGAGCGGCCGCGCTTGTTTCCAGGTAGGTTTCTCCCGGCCGATTGAGCACGGTCCACCACAGCCCGGAATCTGCGTCCTGCAGGTCCAGCACGGCGACAGAGAGGAGGGCGGCGGCCGTGGAAACTTTCGGGTCGTCTTCCCCTCGAAGGCCCCGCACCCTGAGGTATTGGTAGGCCGCGGTGGTCACCCAGCCGTTGCCCCGTCCCCAGTACACCTCGGCATCCTGTGGGCCGATCCAGTCGTGTGCGTGCATGTACAGGCCGGGACCCTTCTGAAGAAGTTCGGTGAAGATGGCGAACTGTTCTCCGAACAGGTCGAGGGACTTTTCGTCGGCAGCAAACTCCCCCCGATAAGTCAGCACCGAACCGAACATGAACAACGAGTCGATCCACAGAGTTGCGATGGGCACCGTGCCCAGGTGGCTGATGCCGCCTTCTGTCGTCCTCAGCGCACGTTTGTTGAGGTACCCCAGGGCGTCGTCAACCACCGCCCCGTATTCTTCATTCCCAGTCTCGGCAAAGAGGTACACCGCCACCGCGGCCGGGACGCAAGTGTCGCTGGTTGCAATCTCAAAACCCTTGGCGATGTGATGGTCGAGCCACGTTCGACAATACTCGACCAGCGCGTCGTCGCGGGTCACCCGATGGAGCTCCACCAACCCCAGCATGAGCACTGCCTCCTCCCAGTTCCAAGGCTGGGAATCCGCAGGATGGATTTCCATGTATCTCTCGGCCACGGCAACGGCGAGAGCGATGTTGTTCGATTCCGGATTTCGTTTTGCCGCGTGACATTCGTCATCCGGGGGGACTTCCGGATCGCACCAGTCGAAAGGGACAGTCGGCGAGGCCGTCCGGTCAATTCCGGCTGAGTCCGGAATTGCGTCGTTGAGAGCCGGGGGCGTCTCCTCTTTCGAGCCGCATGCGACGAGTGCCACGAAAATGAGAGTTGAAACAGCCGGCCGCAAGTCTAGCTTCCCTGGCGTCCACGCCGGGTCCGGACCAACATGAGCGCAAGGCCCAAGAGGAGGCACAGGGCCAGAGAGGAGGGGTTGGTCTGACCGCCGGGTGATGAAACGCAGCCGGAGCTCTTCGATTCGGGCCATTCTTCTACCGGCACACACGCGCCCTGGTATTCCATTTCGCCGTCGGGACAAGAGAGGATGCCGCCGCCGGATGCGTCGGCGTCCTGCTCCGGATTCTCAACGGTGCCTTCCGGAACGCACATGCCCGACGACGGGTCGCAGTCAAGTCCGGCCGTGCACTGTCCGCACTGTCCGCCGCAGCCATCGTCGCCGCACGCCTTGCCGGAGCACGCCGGCTCGCAGCCGCCGCAGATCCCCTTGTCGGTACAGGACTGGTCAAAGCCGCAAGCGCCGCACTGGCCGCCGCAGCCATCGGGCCCGCACTCCTTGTTGAGGCAGTCTGGAACGCACACCTTTTCGCACTTGCCCAGCGCGCTGCACTGTTCGTCAAAACCGCACTTGCCGCATGAGCCGCCGCAGCCGTCGGTGCCGCACTGTTTGCCGGTGCAATCGGGGGTGCACCCGATGACGCAGTGCCCCTGGTTGTTGCAAGTGGCCCCAGCCGGGCACTGGCCACACTGCCCACCGCAGCCGTCCGGTCCGCACTTTTTGCCCGCACAGTCGGGCGTACAAGTGGATGAGCAATGGCCGTTGTTGCAGGTTTTTCCGGCCGGGCATTGGCCGCAGGTTCCGCCGCACCCGTCTGAGCCGCACTGTTTCCCAGCGCAATTGGGGGTGCACGACGAAGCGCAGTGACCGCCTGCGTTGCAGGAGGTTCCAGCCGGGCAGTTTCCGCACGAACCGCCGCATCCATCCGCGCCGCACTGCTTGCCGGTGCAGTCGGGTTTACACTCTTTCTTGCAGTGGGAGCCCTGGCAGAACTGGCCGGCCGGGCACTGGCCACACTGGCCGCCGCAGCCGTCAGGCCCGCACTGTTTGCCCTGGCACTGGGGCGTGCACACATTCTCTTTGCATTTGCCGTTGTGGCAGGCGCTGCCCGGCGCACACTGGCCGCACTGGCCGCCGCAGCCGTCGTCACCGCACTCCTTGCCGGCGCAGTCGGGCTGGCAGCCGCCGCTGTCCTTGCATTTCCCCTCTCCCGTACATGACTGGTTGGCTTCGCACTGTCCGCACGAGCCTCCGCAGCCGTCCCCGCCGCATTCTTTGCCGGCGCAATCGGGTACGCAGCCACCACAACTGCCACAGTTTTCCAATTCCACATCTTCTACGCACGTATCGTCCCAATTGGTCTCACAGCAGTACGCGTCTTTCTGGCAGACGCAGTTCTGTATGGACGGGTTGTTGCAGCCCGGGGACTGGTGGATCTGGCAACAGTCGCCGGTGCCGGGGCACTCGCCGCAATCCTGGGCGCACGATTCGCAGCTCTCTCCGCTCTCACACTGGCCGTTGCCGCACACCGGTGCGTCGCCGCCGCAACTGCCGCAGCCCAGTCCGTCGACTTCGTCAACACAAACGCCGTCCCACTCCTCTTCGCAGCAGTAGATGTCATCTTCGCAAACGCAGTTCTGAACCGCCTGATCGTCGCAGCCCGGGGTAGGGTGTGCCTCGCAGCAGCCGGTGCCGGAACACTCCCCGCAATCTTCCGGGCAGGTGAGGCAATCTTCAACGCCGTCACAAGCGCCGTTTCCGCAGCCTCCACCCTCACAGTCCGCGCACCCGAAATCGGCCACTTCCTCCACGCAGACATCGTCCCAGGTGAATTCGCAGCAGAAGGTGTCCTCCTTGCACACACAAGCCTGGATGGTGGGGTCGTCGCACCCGGGGCCATCGTGAGGTTCGCAGCAGTCTCCCGAACCGCCGCACGGTCCGCAATCCTCGGGGCATAAGGCGCAGGTTTCGCCCGGGGCGCACACGCCGTCGCCGCAGTCGGCGCCGCCGATGCATTCGCCGCAGGAAAAAGACTCGACTTCGGCAGCACAGGTGTAGTCCCACTCGGTTTCGCAGCAGTACAGGTCCTGGTCGCACACGCAGTTCTGGATTGACTGGTCGTCGCAGCCGGGAGTGTCGTTTGGCTCGCAGCAGTCGCCGACCCCCGGACACCAACCGCAGTCCTCGGGGCAAATATTGCAATCTTCGTCAGCGGCGCAGTTGCCGTCACCGCAGCCGGCCGGCCCTTCGCAGGTGCCACACCCGAAGCTGACAACTTCTCCGGCACAGATCCCATCCCACATCGTCATGCAGCAATAGAGGTCTTCCGCACACACGCACTGGGCGATCGCAGCGTTCTGGCACCCCGGGGTGCCGGTGTCTTCGCAGCAGTCCCCGGGGCCGGTGCAGTCTCCGCAATCCTGGGGGCAGTCGACGCAGTTTTCTTCGCCGCTGCAAGTGCCGTCGCCGCATTCGCCGCCGGTTTCGCAGACTCCACAGCCGAACTGGAAGACCTCGTCCACGCACTGTTGGTCCCACTCGTCGCTACAGCACCACGCGTCCTGGGCGCACACGCAGCCGGAGATGTTGGCGTCCTGGCAACCCGGGGTGCCGTTGGGAAGGCAGCAATCGCCGGTGCCCTGGCACTGGCCGCAGTCAGCAGGGCACGTCGCACAGCTTTCCTCCCCGGTGCAGTTGAAGTCGCCACAGGAAGGCTGGTCCTGGCACACGCCGCATCCGAACTGGGCGATCTCATCGACACATTGCTGGTCCCACTCGTTGCTGCAGCACCATGCGTCCTGTCCGCACACGCAGTTGGCGATGTTGGCATCCTGGCAGCCGGGACTGCCGTTGGGAAGGCAGCAGTCTCCCGCACCCTGGCACGAACCGCAATCGGCCGGGCAGGTGACGCAGGTCTCGTCGCCGTTGCACTCCCAATCTCCGCACGTCGGTTGCGACTGACAGACGCCGCAGCCGAACTGTGAGACTTCATCCACACATTGCTGGTCCCACTCGGTGGAGCAACACCATGCATCATTGCCGCAAACACAATTGGCAATTGCCGCGTCCTGGCAGCCGGGGCTTCCGTTGGGCTGGCAGCAGTCCCCGGAACCCTGGCAACTGCCGCAGTCGGCCGGACAACTCACGCACGATTCGTCACCGGCGCAATTCCAGTCTCCGCAGCCGCCTTGGCCGCCACATGATCCGCACCCGAACTCTTCGACTTCAGCCACGCACTGGCCGTCCCACGAATCGGTGCAGCAGAAATCGTCACCGGCACAAACACAACCCTCGATGTTCGGGTCGTCGCACCCGGGAGTACCCTGGGGTGTGCAGCAGTCGGCAGCGAGGGCCGGGCCTGAAAATGCAACCAGAACGAAGCCCAGTACAAAGACCTTCATAAGCCTCATATGGATCCCCTTAATCAGCAATATCAACTCAAGAAAGTAGACCATTTACGCGCGCGAAAGTCAAAGTCAAAGCGCTGGCCTGGACTCCAGACCCGCGGTACAATGCCGCCGGAGCAATGGAGGCCCGACGCTGACCGCAACCAACCAGAAGGGTGTCAAAACAGGATCCCCCGCCGTCATCGCACTCATTTCCGGAAGCGTGCTGCTGCTGGAGTTGGCGTTTATCCGCCAGGTACCGGCAGAGGTGCGGGCCATCTCCTATTTCACCAACCTCATGCTCATGGCCGCGTTTTTCGGACTGGGAGTCGGCTGCATGCTGCAGCATCGGCGTTCCCTGGCCTGGGCTTTCCCGGCCGGCCTCGGTGCAATGTGCGCCTTCGTCCTGGCGACCCGCGGCCTGGTGCTCTACTCCGAGGCCACCCAGGTCCACTACTGGCTACAGTACGAGCAGGCCCTGGCCGCGGCCCCCCAGGTCGCACTGTTCCCGGCCGCCCTGACCGTGTTCATTGCAGCCGCGCTGCCGTTCGTCGCGTTGGGGCAGGCGCTGGCGGAAGCCATGGACCGCTTTCCCCGGCTGGTCGCGTACGGGTGGGACATAGCGGGTAGCCTGGCCGGCACGCTCCTGTTCGCCCTCGGCGCGTGGCTCCAGGTGCCGCCCTGGTTCTGGCCGCCCCTGGTGGGCGCGGTGCTGGCCATATTCGTATTCAGAGGCCCGGGGCTGAAGATCGCAGCCCTGCTGGCCGGAGGGCTCTTCTTCCTCTTTGCCAATTCCACTTTGCCGGCTCAGTGGAGTCCCTACTACTTCGTGCAACACCAGGAGGAAAAAGGGGGACTTCGGGTTTGGGTTAATTCCAGCTTCCACCAGTTCGCCGTTGACTTTTCAGAGACTGACCCGGACCACGCCGAGATGCGAAAGCACGCGCTGGAGAAATTCACCATCCCCTACGATATCTATCGCCAGTATCACGACGGCAAGTCGCCGGAGCGGATACTGATTCTCGGGGCGGGCACCGGCAACGACGTAAACGTAGCCCTCAAAAACGGCGCCAAGGCCGTGGTCGCAGTGGAGATCGACCCGGTGATCCTGGAACTGGGGAAGGAGTACAACGGCAGCAAACCGTACGACAACCCTGCGGTTACCGCGGTGGTGGACGACGCCCGGCACTATCTGAAGACCGCGGAAGGCCCCTTCGACCTGGTGGTACTGGGAACGCTGGATTCGCAGACGTTGCTTAGCGGGCACGCCAATCTGCGCCTCGAGAACTATGTGTATACCGCGGAGTCTTTTACCGAGGTCAGGCGCCTGCTGGCGGAGGGGGGCATGGTCGCAGCGTATTACTCGGTGTTCGAAGAGCGCTCGCCCTGGCTTTTTGCCCGCCTCTATTCCACCATGAAGGAGGCTTTCGGAAAGCAGACCCGGCTGCACCGTACCGATTCGAAGTTCCTGTTCAACACAGTGATCATGGGCTCCCGGGACTTGCCCGTCTTTGAGGATTCTCCCGGCAACAGGGAGGCTTTCGGCAACGATTTTCCGTCTACCGATGATTGGCCATATCTATACCTGGAGAAGCCCACGGTTGCGCCGTTGTACCTGAAACTGCTGGCCGCCATCATGGTCCTGATCGCAGGTGCGTTCCTGCTGCTTCGAAAGCTGCATCCGGTGCGGGGACTCCACGCCAATTTCCTGCTGCTGGGGGTCGGGTTCACCCTCATGGAGTCGGCGGCCATCGTGCGCCTGGCCCTCTTGTTCGGCAGCACCTGGACCGTCAATGCGGTGGTCTTTGCCGCGGTGCTTTTCATGATCTTCGTTGCCAACGCCAGCGTGTTGAAGGGGTTTGCCCCGTCGCTGAAGGCGGCCTGGGTCGGCCTGTTCCTGGCTGTGCTGGTGAACTGGATCTTCCCGCCTTCGCTGTTACTTGAGTTGGGGGCTCCGCTACGGGCCTTGGCGTGTGGCGTTTTGATCGGTCTTCCGGTCTATTTCGCGGCCATCTGTTTCAGTCGCCTGTTCGCGACGGAGGCAACCACCGGATACGCGCTGGGCTTGAACCTGGTGGGTGCGATGGCCGGCGGTCTGATCGAGTACGTTTCCATGTTGACCGGTATGCGGGATGTGTGGCTGGTGGTGCTGGCGGTCTACCTGTTGGCTTGCCTCGCAACGGTGCGCCGGGCGCGCAACGCCGCGGCCGCAGTTGCGGTGGTTGCAGTGCTGGCGCTGCCTGCGGTGGCCGGGGCGGCCGAGGCGCCTGCCTCACTGCCAGTGAGCGCGTGGAATGTCGAAGATGGGGATTGGGTCGCTCCGGGGAAGGCGATGGGCTTCAAACTGGCCCCGGACTTCAAGATGCCTGCCGCCCCTTTGGAACGCTACCTCTGGGATCAGAAATTCCCGGTGGAGTGGTGGCTTCTCTCCGAAAACGGCAGCGAATATCCGGTACCCACCACGAGCGAGTGGCTGGCTGCCCCATACGACCCGTCCGGTCCGGTGCGGCGGGTCAGGCCCCGTTCGCACCGGTTGGCTGAGGGCAGGAGCTATCGCGTCGTCCTGCACACCGGAGAAGGGCAGACCGAAGAAAGGGTCTTTCACGTTCTCGAAGACGTGGAGCAGTGGAAGCAACTGGTCGTTACCCTTCCAGCCGATCCGTGTGACGCGTGCTGGCCTCACCCGGTGAAAGTGATCATCAATCTGCCTCCCGGCTATGCCGACGAAAATCCGGAATATGACAACCGGGCCCCGGGAGCCGACAACCTGTTTCAGACCTACCCGGTGCTCTTTGCATTGCACTGGCTGGAAGCTGACGCGGAGGATGCGCTCTGGGCGGTGGACGCGGTGGAAGACGGGATGGAGAACGGCACTACGCAGCCTATGATCGTGGTCGCCCCTACCGGCACGCTCTCCGAAGAGGAGTGCGCTGCCGAGCCGGTCCTTTCGGAGCACCACTGTGACCCCATGTTCCTGGGCACTTTCATACCCGGGCCGGGTTTTACGTCCTACTCGAACTTCATGGCCGATACGCTGCGCACCTATCTGCGTCAGAGTTTTAGAGTGCGAGGCTCACTGGGCGGAGAGGTTGTGGATGCCCAGTCGTACCGCCGGGCCCACGGTTTGGTGGGCACTTCGGGCGGCTCCACCGGCGTCGCCATCAACGCGCACCTGCGCCCGGACGCCTACGGGGCTGCGTACGTGCTCGCGGGCGGGGGCCTGAGCGTGTTCAACCCTTACGCATACGCGCCCGTGCAGGGGAATGACGAAGAGGCAGCCTGGTTAACGGTCTGCCCCGAACCGGGCGCGCCGGGTCAGCGGGAGCCGTACGGCGACGGTTTCCGGGAACTGTACATGCTGCCCGACGGATTGCATTACCAGCAGGTGCACTGGGCTGAGCGCCGGGGGCCCGATTGGGACTACGAGACCTGTCACTTCGCACCGCCGGAGACCATCTCTCACCAACAGGTGGAAGACTATTTGTGGCGGGCGGATATCACCGCGCTCATTGACCCCGAGGGCGCGGCGGTCAACAACTACGCGCAAGTGGCGGAGGAGTTTCCCTATCACGGGTTTCTCTACTACTCCACCGCGGTCTACGATCTGACAGCCTACCCGGTCTCGGCTCAGGATTTGGACAACATGTTGGACCTGGGTGGTATTCCCCATACCTATCGCAATGAGGACCGCGGCACCTTGAAACACTCCTGGGGCCAGGTGGAGGACCAGGCTTTCGGCAAAGCCCTGGTCTGGGACGGGGCGCTGGACAAGAAGACCGGGTCCAATTTCCCCCGCCGGGGCTCTGTGATGCCCTTCTTCAACGACGCGTTCGAAGGGTTCCCGGCCAGGGTGTTCAACCATCCATCGCTGTGCGAGTACACCGTGGGCGCCCTGGACCCGGACCGGGATGGCTTCATCGAATTCGACGATCCCCAGTTGCCGGAGCACAAGTACGTGGAGGATAATTGCCCCGGATTGTACAACCCGTCGCAAAGGGACAGCGATGGTGACGGAGTGGGGGACGCCTGTGATCTCTAGAGAGACGATCAGCTAAACAGCATAGCCAGGATCGACAAGCTACATAATC
>CAZVFX010000051.1:0-48498 GCA_964626565.1 uncultured Myxococcales bacterium | reverse complement strand
TCCCCGTCCGAAACAGGCCCCCCGTCCCCGTCCGAAACAGGCCCCCCGTCCCCGTTGTTTCCGTCGGGGAGAGGGGGTGTCGGGCACTGGCTGGTGTCGAGGTCCAGGCAATCGCAGACGTGGTCGAGGCAGAATTCGGCGCCGCATGTGGTGAGTTCTCCGAGCGGTTCGCCCGGGCAGTTTTCCTTGAGGCAGTCCCGCATCGTTTTCAGCAGGTCATTGGCGTCTTCGGTCCCTTCCTCTACGCAGGCAATCTGGCAGGAGTACTCGGTGGCTGCGCACCCTTCCAGGCAGCCGGAGACGTGTTCGCAATTCTCGTTGCCGTAGACCTCGACAAAACAAACGTCCATCTGTTGTGCGCAGTGTTCAGCCACGCATGTCTTGAACAAGTCGGCGAAGAGTCCCTTGCAGTGTTGGTCAAAACACAGTTGCATCGCCTGGTGTTGGACCTTCCCCTCGGGAATGGCCTTAGTGTGGCAGTCCTTCTGGCACTGGTGGTTGTAGGCACACTCCGCGATGCAATAGTAGAGGTAGCGGCATTCGAGCGTCTGGCAAGCGGTGTTGTCGCACATGCCGTCCGAGAGGCAGGCCTCGTCGCACCAGCACAGTTCCGGGGTCTCCTGGCAACTGGGTTGGGGGCCGTTGAGCTTTTCTTCGATCCAGGCCGCGTGTGTGTCGGCCCGGGCGCTGAGGTACTTGACTTTGCACGGGTCTTCTCCGGGCGCATCTTCGGCGTGAGCAGAAGCGATGCCTGCGATGGTCCAGTTTCCGTCGGTGTCCGTTACGAGGCCCGGCCCGCCGGAGTCGCCCCAACACAGTCCTACGTCGACAAAGTCGGTCCAGAAGCTGATCTCGTCAAATCCGGACATGGCGGCATAGGCGGAACGTTTGACGCCGACACCGGTGCCTTCGACGCCTTCGAGCGCGCCGTATCCTACGTGCAGCACCGGCATGCCCACCGATTCTCCGGACAGCGGGCCGGCAGAGACGGCCACGACTCCTTCTTCCGCTCCTACGACGGCTGATGCGAGATGGACCAGGCCGATGTCGTTGAAGGCTTGAACGTAGTCGAAGTCGGGGTGAGGGAAGAAGGCGTCCGCCTGGTACAGAGTGCCCTGGGCCGGCGGTTCGCCCACCATGGCGGGGTTGGCGTCAGGTCCCACGTAGAAGCTCACCAGTTCGGGGAAGACGTCTTCACTGGGTTGGTAGGGGCCCTTTAGGCCGAGCAGGCAGTGAGCCGAGGTGAGTACCCATTGGGGCGCCACCAGCGTGGCTGAGCAGAAGGCGCCCTGGTAGCCTCTGCCCGGGATTTCCCCGACGAGCGCGCCGACTCCGGGGAAACCGTCCTCCGGCTCACCTCCGACAATGGCGTTTTGCACTGTGACCGTTTGTTGTGCTGTGGCCACGATGGTGTCGCGACTCCCGTCGCATCGAGTGAACAGGCTCACCGCAGAGATCGCCGCCATCACAACAAGAATGGTGCGTTGCCACGTCCGGGAAGTCATGATTATGCCTCCGGGGGTACGGGGTTGTTGGCGTCACTGCCGGTCGGTGGACTTATTGAGAGTATGCCCCGCCTTGTAAGGTGGCGAACTGCGTAGGTGAAACCTTCTCCAGGTGGCAGGCCGGCGGGCACGAGGTCCGGACTGTTCCCAATCAACTCGGCCAGGCCGTCATTTAGGCTCCGGGGAGCCAAGAACGCGCTTACGACGGCCATCGTAAGTGGGCCCGGCTCCTCGGATTTCACCATGCCGAGTTCACTGAATAGCAGGACCGTGGCTTCCTTGGGGGCCACGGTGGAGAGGTCAACGCCGCGGCTCAATGCACTGATGAGGTCCCGGAGCGAGTAGTGCAGGGGGCGCAGAATGCATGCGTTCACCAGCACGGTGTCGGAAGTAGGTGCGGAGCATCTACGTTCAGACGCGCGTGCACCGAAGAACACATAGTCATCGTAGTCCACCCAGTGGGCGTCGACCACGGCCAAAAACGGGGATGCGGTTCTACTCACGAATTCAGGCCTGCCGGGCAGCGATCTTGCAAACTCCTGAAAGCAGAATCGGAATCTGCCGTCGGAATAGAACCGGCTGTCCTGGCATTCCGGGATTCCCTGGAATTCCCTGTTCCATATTTCTACAAGTTTGTCCAATCCACCCACAACTGCAGCGCATGCTGCCAGCAGCCAGCGTGCTGATTCGCCAGCCCGCAGTAGGAAGCGGCCGGCAAGACCCTCCATTCCCGGGCCCGACTCCGGCGGAAGGATCGGGAGGGAAATGGTGGGGTCTCTCAGCTTGCGCTCAAAATTCTCCATGAACCGTTGTCCTTGGTGTTACCTCTGACCACCGACGTTGGCCGGTTCCAGAGCTGCTCCCCGGCCGGTGTCCCGGTTAGATTTCGTGAAACATCACTACGGTGAGCGGCGTGTCGTCAACGTAGTCCCAGCCAACGGTGTTCTTGACGTAGTCAGCGATGTCGGTGTTGAGCAGGCGTGACTTGATTTCATCTTCCTCGGCGCGGGTCATGGTGTACCCCGATCGTTGGGGGATTTCGGCTTTCAGCGTCATCTTGATGTCTGGCATTGTTAAACCTCCATGGTTGAAGCTATTGCCTGCCCTACATTAAGCAGATTGCGTGCCAGCTTCGGCAGCCTGAACCGGGTGCGATCTAAGGGGATGAAGGGTCGGCACTGGAAGCTCAAGCAAAGGTTGAACACTGATTACTGAAGGGGTAGTAACGCAACGGAAGCCGGGTCTTCCGTTCCCAGCTTTGCCACTATGCGTTGAGGTGCGGAAATCGCGGTTCAATTGAGGGTCGGAGGCCGCCAACCAGAGTTGCGCACACAGTTGTCCCACCTGTCACAGGTCCACATCCGTCGTCACGACGGAGTTGCCGCGGCGGTGGGCGGGTGGGACACCTGTCCCACCTTGTCCCGGGCATGGGGTTGGCACCCCAACTGCCTGTGCGCCGGGCTTGCCATGGCGGGCACGCATGATATTCTCTTTTTGTGACCATGAGATGGCAGTTTCGAAGAGGGATTGCGGTTGAGTAAGGGGCGCACTACAGTCAAGAAGAGCAGGTCGGAGGGCCAGGAGCAACTCGACGGAGCGAGCAAGCTGTACCTTCATCGCATTTACCCTCCGCACGACGAGCACGGCTATTGCGGGCTGGCCGCGACGGTGGATTCTCATCTTGTCCTGGGTCGTGAGAGAGGAGTGAGTTCGGCGGATGGTATTCTGGACATCGGCGTGTCCCGGCGACACTGCCGAATATCTGAGACGGGCGGGCGATTTGTCGTAGAAGATCTGGGCAGTTCAAACGGCACTTTTCTTAACGGGAAGCGGATTGCCGCCGCGCCGTTGGAGACGGGTGATGTTGTGCGGTTGGGGGATACCATTTTTCTGGCCATGGACGCGCCACCGGTGGGGCTTGCCCGTCTCCGGCAGGCCGGTATCGTTGTGGACAGCCCTTCTATGGGGCGGGTGCTGGCCGAGGCTGAGTTGGCTGCGCCGACCGCGGATTCGGTGTTGTTGTTGGGAGAGACGGGTACTGGCAAGGACCTGTTGGCCGCGCATATTCACGAGTGCAGTGGGCGATCCGGCCAATTTGTCGTGCTGAATTGTGCGACGGTCCAGGACTCTCTGGCGGAGAGCACTTTGTTCGGCACCGCCAAGGGTGCATTCACCGGGGCTGTGAGCCGTCCCGGGTTGGTGGAGAGGGCTGACTGCGGCACGCTGTTTCTTAATGAAATAGGCGAGTTGAGTCCCCCGGTGCAGGCCAAGTTGCTCCATTTTATCGAGACCAGCGAGTTGCAGCGGGTGGGAGAGACGGTGCCGACGCATGTGGATGTGCGCATAATCGCGGCCACGAATCGAACCGATGATGAGGGGACGATCGGCGGCACTTTGCGGGAGGATCTGCTGGGTCGGCTGGAAGATTGGACCCTCTGTCTTCCTCCCCTGCGGGCTCGCCGTGGCGACATTCTGCCCCTGTTGTGCAAGGTGATCGAGGATTCCAAGCTGGCTTCATCCGCGGTTCTCACCGCTGACTTTGTTGAGAAAGCGCTTATTCATCGCTGGCCGCGGAATGTACGGCAGTTGATCAAAGCCAGTGGTGCGTGCCTCAGGCTTGTGGCCCGGGAAGGTGGGCGTCTGGAGGGCGACGCTCTGGACAGGGTAGGGGGAAGGCGTGCGATAACGCCTGGGCCCGAAGGCACTACTCTCGGGAGGCCGACCCCGGAACAGGTGCAGACAATGTTGGATGATTGCGGCGGCAACGTATCCGAGGCTGCACGGCGTTACGGTTTTCACCGTCGCCAGTTGCATCGCTGGATTGCGCGGTACGGTCTGAAGAAATAATAGTTGGTCAATCCCTGTTGGCTGGAATCGCGGTCAATCGGCGGCGGGTCAACCCGGTGCCGAACCGGAATGCGGCATCAACCAAGAAAGTGGGCAACAGGCTGGTGAGCCAAATGGCCAACCGGTTGCGTCGGGGGGTTACGTAGCGGGCCGCGGGGCGGCGGACTCGAATAGCGAATGCGATAGTGTCGGCCACGCACTGCGGCCCCGGGGCCTTTTCCGTCATGCGGTCGGCCATTTCACTGAATCGGCGCAGAGGTTGGGTGTAGGGTGTCTCCTGTGAGGCGTAGGTGGACACCGTGGTGGAGGCGGTGGTTGCAAACTGCGTGCGGATCACTCCGGGCTCAACGATTACTACTCTAATACCGAAGCCGGCCAGCTCGCGGCGGAACGCGTCGGATATGGCCTCTACCGCGAACTTGGAGGCCGAGTAGCCGCCTTGCAGCGGCATGGAGATCTTCCCGACGATGCTGCTGACGTTGACGATGCGTCCGGATCCCCGCTTGCGCATGGCCGGAAGGAAAGCTTGCGTCACTGCGACCAGGCCGAACACGTTGGTGTCGAATTGCCGGCGCAGGTCCTCGGCTGAAATCAGTTCCATGGGAGCCTGCAAACCGAAGCCTGCATTGTTCACCAGGGCATCAAGCCCGTAGCCTCCAGTCTTCTGTTCCACTAGGGCGGCGGCCTCGTCGATGGATTCCTGGCGGTTCACGTCGAGGACTATGGTGTCCAGAGGCAGGCCCCCGGCCTCACTCTTCAAATCGTCCAGCAGTTGGGTCTTTCGCCCTGTTGCAAACACGTGGTAGCCGGCGCGGGCAAGCACCAATGCGCTCTCTCTGCCGATGCCCGAGGTTGCGCCCGTTACCAGCACTGTCCTTTGTCTCGTCATTGAGTCTCCTTTCTGCGATGGCACTGTTTATTTGACCACTGCGTCGGAAATTGTCAATAATAGAGGACACAAGGAACGGGGGAAATCATGTTCAGGCGAACGATTCCAGTCGCGATTGTGGTTGCGTTGATGACCATATCCGCGCCTGCTTTGTCGTACGAGGCGGAGCCACAACCGCTGCTGCTGCAGCACGCAGACTCGGTGATGGACACCTTTGAATATGACACCGGCTGGTGGCCGGAGCAAGGTGCGATTCAAACCCAATTCGTGGTTACCATGGACGGTTCCTTCTGGGTTGAAATGGAGGGTCTGTCCATCCTGGAATGGCCGCCGGTGTTCACCGTGAACGTCGACGGCGTGGACGGTGGCGGCGCGCTGGGTATTCAGTACGGCTTGGACATCGATGCGAAGGTCAAGATAGATCTGCTCGGCTACCAGGGAGAATTCGACGTTCCATATGATCCTCCCGGGCAGTTCGCTTTCGACGGCGTCACCCTGTTCACTCCCTTCGTTCTTCCCGAGGCGGATGAGCGCCCGGTAGAGATTCACGTGGAGGGAGACAAGGTTTCGGTTATCGAGTCGGTGTTTACCGTGTTGGCCGTGGTAGACATAGTCTTTCATGCGGATCTCAAGGGCGCCATGGGTTGTGCATTCGAGGGAGACCGCATCCGCGTCTCTGAGGATGCAGCCATTGAAGAGGAGGGTGGAACCGCGGAGGTGTCGCCCGCGGATGACGGGCAGGTAGTGGTGCCGTTCTCGTTCGAGGGCAGCATTGATTGCTCGCTGAGCGTTGTGGTGGTGCCGTGGGTTGAGGTTTGTGTGCCCATCGGCGGCTGCACACAGCTTGCATCCTTCGACATTCCCATTGAGGCTCAGACCGAGGTGCAGGAACTCGTTTTCGAGCCGGTGGAGGCAAAACACGACTTTCCCCGGGCTGATATCAGTCTGGACACCGTGCAGTTCGGGGATGTGCCGGTGGGTACAGTAGCAACAGTGAACTACCCGGTGAACAACAACGGCAACCTGTTCCTGGATGCCGAGTTCGTCATTCTCCCGGAAGAGAACCCCTTCGATCTGTTTCCTCCGCATTTGTGGGTCGGCCCCAACGACACGGGCGGCCTGGTTCTTTACTTCTCTCCACCGGAGGAAGGTGAGTTCAGCGCCACCATGAACGTGGTGACAAGCGACCCGGCGTTCGCAGTGGCCGACTTCCAGTTGGAGGGTAATGGAGTAATCCCGGTGGTCGAGGAGCCGGCCGAAGATGTGGTGTCGCAGCCGGACGAGGAGGGAGATGTTCTGCCCGTGGAAGCGGGCGGCGAACTGGTGACCGGCGACTTTGTCCCGGTTCCGGATGAGGAAGACCAGGACGTTATTATCGGCCACATCTCCACCAGTGAGGGGTGTGGGTGCCGCATGGATGCTTGCCCTGAGCTTCCTTCCGGTGTCTGGTTGTTGCTGCTGGTGGTGGGACTGCTGGCTCTGGCCGTGAGGCGCGCTACTTCACGAGGCTGATCTTCTTTATGATAATGGGGTCGAGGGGCACGTCCTTCTTGAAGTGCCCGCCCGGTCCTGTGTAGACCGACGCGATGGCGTCTACCACTTCCATCCCTTCGGTAACGGTACCGAACGCACAGTATCCCCACCCGCTGCGCGTCTCGCCTCGATAGTTGAGCATGGTGTTATTCTTCAGGTTTACATAGAACTGAGACGTGGCGCTGTTTCGCACCTGCGTGCGGGCCATGCAAATGGTGCCCCGGTCGTTGGGAATTGCGGTTGCCGCTTCATTAATGATCGGTTCCCGAACGGGTCTCTGGGCCAGATCTTCGGCGAAGCCGCCGCCCTGAATCACGAAACCGGGGACCACCCTGTGGAAGATGGTGCCTGAGTAGAAATCGTCCTGAACGTACTTGAGGAAGTTCTCTACCGTGACCGGTGTCTTTTCAGGGGTAAGTTGCACCTTGAAGTTGCCCATGTTGGTCTCGACGAGCACTACCGGAGGGCCATCCAGAGAGTCCGCTATCTTGCCCTCAGCAGCCTTGGGTTTGGCATTGGGGTCCACTTTCGGAGCCAGCTTCTTCGCCTCAGCCTCGGCCACCTTATCGGTGCAAACTTCCATGTCCCGTCCGGTCTTCGCCTCAATCGCACACTTGGCGAACAGGTCGGCCATATCGGGAGTGGGGCCTTCGGCGAGCCCTCTGAAGCAGGCTTCCTTCTGGCGGGCCAACTCTTCCATGCCGGGTGCCTTCCACTCGCCCTTGGTGGCTTTCTCCGCCTCTGCCAGGGCGATATCAGCCATCTGCTCGCAGGCCTGGCGCCACAACGCCTCGTCGCCTTCCTGGGCTTTCCTCTCCGGTTTGCCCTCTTCGGCCTTCTTTTCTTCGGCCTTCTTTTCCTCGGCCTTGGCAGCTTCCGCCGGCTTCTCTTCCGCCTTTTCAACTGGCGCTTCCGCCTTCTTGCCTTCCGCCGCGGGCGCAGCCGCTTTCTTCTCCACCGCTTTCCCATCGGTTTTGCCGCATGCCGCCGACAACAGTGCCACAGCCATTACGATGTACAAATACCTCATTATTCCACCTCGGTGTGCGTCAAACAAAGCATCAATACCACAACGGTGTATTAGCACAATGGCGATGGTGCCGCAACCGCGGTTGTGTCCCCTCGGCACGGGTGCTATACTGGCCTTATCAAGCGGCGAAGGGGGAAGACATGGGAGTCGACCTTAATCTACCGGGTGTATCGAGGCGGAACGAGCCACGGTTGGGTTGCACGATGGCTGTGCGTTGGAAGTGGTCGGGGGCGGATGAATTGGGCTACGTGTGCAATTTGTCGAGTACCGGCTTCTGTGTGCGCACGCGGCAGATCCACTCCCCCGGTTTTCGGCAGGAATTCTCTCTGGCGCTGGAGGGCGAGGATGTAGTGGTCGAAGCCAAGGTCGTCTGGACGAGACAGGTGCAGATAGAGTCGGAGTATGGGGCGTGGCACGAGATGGGTCTGGCCCTGGTCGGGTCCGTTCCGAAGGGCTACGCTCGCCTGCTGGGCCTGGCGGCCAATCCCCAGGATGAGCGGCGCGACAGCCAGCGGTATCCGCAGGCCGTCTCGGTGAAAGTGATTTCTACCGCGGGCGAATTCAGTTCCCACTCCATCGACGTAAGCCGCTCAGGCCTGTTTATCCAGGCCGACCGATACCCCGCGGTGGGTGAACAGGTGCGGTTGGAAATGGACCTGCCGGGTAATGCGCAGCCGGTGTGTGTCAAGGCGGAAGTAGTGCGAGCCGTGTGGCATGACGACGACACCCGACCGGGCGGTTTTGCGGTTCAGTTCACGGAGCTTTCCGACTCCGAGACTTCGGCTTTCCTCAACTACCTCAGGATAGTGAAAGAACTCAATTATCGTCCCACCGAGGGGGGGGATCCCGAGGCCGAGAACTGATGATTCAAAGAGCCTTAGCCCTCATCACCGCGGGGCTGGTACTGTGCGCGGGCGGGCCGCTGTCGGCCCGGGACGTGCAGACGGTGAAGCTCCTTCACTTCGGAGATCTCAACGGCGGGTTCGCTGATCTTGCTTGCAACCGCAGCGAGCGGGGCACCGTCGACTTCTCCAACTTCCTCTTCCTGCTTGACTCGGAGAAGCGCGGCGGCCACTACCTTGTTCTGTCCCCCGGTAACGTGTTGGGAGATGCTCCATACTTCGACTTCCTGTTGAACCAGGGGGAATCGGGAATTGCCACAATTGCGCAGTTTCTGGAGCGAACCGAAGCGGAACTGTTCGTCCCCGGGGTCAGCGAGTTTGGGATTCCCTATCGCATGTTCATGGAGTTCCTTCCCGACTTCATTAATCTGGGCGCCCGCTTCGCGGCCGTGAACGTTTCCTGCCCGGGAACCCCCGGGGCCTGCAGTCTACAGCCGGCTAATGGGCCTCCGGTGGTGGAGAGGGGCGGCGTCCGCATCGGCCTCATCCCTTTGTCCGGTCCGCGAATTGCGGGAGTGGTCCATCCCGACAACGTCAGCGGTCTGAAATTTGATGACGCGGCCGAGATTGCCAGCAGGTTGGCTCATCAGTTGCGCACAGAACAGAAAGTTGACCTGGTCATCGCGGTGGTGAACCTCGAGGCAGCGAGGGGTCCTGCTTCGGAGACCATATCTTTCCTGGGGAAGGTCGACGGTGTTGACATTGTCGTCGCCGGTGGGCTCACCGGTGAGGGCGGACTGCCCCTGCCGGAGTCGGCTTGGGCCCGCGATGGCCGGGTGCTGCTGCTGGGTAGTCCGTCCGCACCGGACCACCTGGGGGTTGTGACGCTGAAACTGGAACGCAAAGGGCGCCGGTGGGTCATCGACCGTGCCGACGCGGCGATTCGCAAGACCGGCTCGTTCAGAAAGGTGAACGAGGTTTCCTCGATCTTGTCCCAGGGTATCTCCGAGTTCTGCTCTCTGGCCGCCCGGGTGCTGGGCACCGGCAGGGTCGACCCGGAAATGGATTGGGCGACCTTCACCGCGTACGTCATGGAGATCATCAGGCGGGAGATGGCCACCGACCTGGTGGTGCTCTCAGAGGACAGCATCAAGTTGGACCGTGACGACAAATTGAAGGGCCCGGTGCGGGTGGACCGCACCTACAAGGCGTTTGCCAAGCATGAAGTGATCGTGCTCAAAGTGTTGGGTAAGGATGTGGCCGGATTCGTGAACACGTTTCTCGACAGCCCGGGCAAGTTCACGGGCAAAGTCTTTCTCCGGGGGGCGTCCAGGGATCCGGATAAGACCATCAAGATCAATGACCGCACAATCAACCCGTCCCGCTGGTACACTATCTCCACCACCGACTTCCTGGCCAGCGGCGGAAAGGGGTACTTGAAGACGCTCCTCGCTTCAGCCAACACCAGGAAGGTTCCATCCGGCTATTTCGTCCGGGAAATGGTGCAGAGGTTTTTTGAGCGGGACAGCTTTGTTCGCCCGGGGATGGAACCGGTCATCAGCCTGGAGCACAATTTTGACTCCTTGTGGGATCTCCCTTTGTGGGAGTTCATGAGCAGGCTTGACGCGGGGTTCAGCAACATCTCCATCACCAATCCCGGGGACTACACCGAAACCCAGTTGTCGAGGTCGGAGTTCACCGGGATCACGGGGGACGGCCAACTCACTGTAGCCATGACGACCCGCAATCATGTGGCTTCCGAGTTTCTGAAAATACAGTATGCTGTGGCCAGTGCGGGGGAGGAGCAGGATCTCGGGGAGACCAAGGACCTGGTGACCAACGAGGTGACCTATTCGTGGACTGCGTTGCGCAACCGCACCTACCCGCCGCGTATCTTTCTACCTTCGCCGGTTGCCAAGGCGAAAGTAGAGACCGAGTTTTCGAAGCCGGACGAAAACGACCATCACCACTTGGAACTCACTGGGGTGGCTGGTATCCAGTGGTTGTTCGGCACCAAGGCCAGCGCAGGTGTGGCCTATGGTGCTCGCACCGAGGCGTTGGATCCGGCCGGTGAATGGCACAAGGGTGTGGAGGTGTACTATCGAATAGAGAGTCTGCCGCTGTACACCTATGCGGACGCCAGGAGCATCAAGCTGGAATCCCGTTTCGATCTGTTCTATTCGGATTGGAGCAGTGACGACATAGTCAAAGGAACCGGCAGCGCCAAACTGTCCGCGCCTCTGATTCGGCCTCTCTCGTTTACCGTGGGGGCGGATGCGTTCTTTTACCGCGCCGGGGCCGCAGACGTGTCCTATTCCATCGATACCATGGTGGGTTTGAGTATCGCCTACGACGCCGCGATGCAAGTCTTCTAGATCAAACTGACGTAGTTGGTTGTTCTCATCCACGGGTTGCCGACGTGGAGGAAGAAATCGATTCCCGAGGCGAGGGAGAATTCGTAGATCCGTTTTTCCTGCAGCGACATCCAGATGCGAAACGGGCGAGTCAGGGCAGGTGGAATCCGCCCCAGCAATGCCCTGGCCGCGAGGTGGGTATGCGGCCGGGAAAGAAGGGGCGCCAGGTTCAGCAGGTTCTCGAGTGCGGCGGGGTCGCCGGTGCGGTAGTAGGGCCCGTAGGGATTCGTGGAGTAGTCCAGTTGCTCGCTAAAGCCTGTGGCCCGGGCGTGGTCGAGGTGTCCATGCGCGGCCGCGTCAACCGCCATCCGGGTGCCGGGCAGCGGTATGGCCATCAAAATGCGCGCCGCGTCCGCACCCAATTTGCGGCTGAAAGCCAGCGTGGCCAGGGCGTCGTCTACTGACTCCCCCGGCAGGCCGACCATGTTGAAGGTCACCAGTTTCATCCCCGCGCCTTTCACATGCCGGGCCGCGTCCTCGAGCATGCGGTTGGTGATCGGCTTCTTCAGCAGTCGCATGCGGGTCTCCTCGCACGCACTCTCGACGCCCATGGCAACCACCCGGCAGCCCCCTTCGGACAGTGTCCGGGCAACCCCCTCCGTCATGGTGTCCGCGGAACTGTTGCACGAAAACGGCAGGGAGAATCGGCGGGAATAGGCCGTGCAGAACTCGGTGAGCCAACTGGGGTCGGTAACGAACAGGTCATCGGCGAAATGCACCCATGTGAGCCGGCTTTCCGAAACTGCCGCTTCGACTTCGTTGAGCACTTGCGAAGGGGATTTGCGCCTTACAAAATTGTCATCACCGTACAGGGACTTCACGAAGTTGTTGTAGCAGAAGGCGCACTGATTGACGCACCCTCGGCCTGTCGAGAACTTTCTCCACCCGAAACGTGCCATGAAGGGATAGCGGTAGTACATGGCCCGGTCGGGGAGGGGGAGCGAGTCCAGGTCTTCGAGGCGTGGTGCCGGGCCGGTGCGTTCGATTTCCCCATTGCGTTTCACCCAGATGCCGGGGATGCCGGTGATCTCCTTTCCGGCCGCCATGCGATCAAGGAGTTCGGCAACGGCCAGCTCCGCTTCACCCACCAGCAGCATGGACAGCTCGGGCTCCTCCAGCAGGTCTGGGGAGAAAGTGGCGTGAGTGCCGCCCACAAGCACCGGCGTGCCGGGCAGGGCGGTTGCCAGCCGCCTGAGCGTAGACAGCACCCAAACGTGTGCGAAAACGTTGCAGGGGATGATCACCAGGTCCGGGGCAAACGCGGCGGCCTGCTTCTCCAGGTGGCGTTCCTGTCGGTCGAGAAGCAGGCGCACCTGGTGCCCCTTTGCTCCCAGCCACCCCGCCAGTTCGGTGAGGGCCAGCGATTCGTTGATGCCGTTATCCTGTATGAACAGGACTTTCATGGAGCCTCTCTTAGAACCCTTCCAGGGTAAGGCGCCCCACAGCTTTTGCATAGGCGATTTCGGCCAGTGACACTCTCAGGCTTCCAACCAGGGTCTGGATGCGGGCAGAGCGGTATTGGAGTTCAGCGTCCAGGATAGCGGTCTGGGGAGCAGCACCCAACTTGTACTGCTTCTCCACAATCTGCAGGTTTTTCTGGGCCAGTTCAAGATTCTCTGTCGCGGCCTCCACGTCGCGGCGGGCGGAGCGGATCTGATTGTAGGCTCCCCTGGCTTCTACTTCGGCGTGCTGGAGGGCCAGGTCGCGATTGAACGAAGCCTCCCTCATCTTCGACCTGGCCTCGTCCATCTCCACCCATCGGGAGCCCCCTTCGAACAGACTCCAGTTGAGGGTGACCAGCGCGCGCCACTGGGTGTGCCGACCCGCAAAACCGGTGTTACTGCTCCAGGACCAGTTCCAGGCTCCCTGCAAAGTGGGAAGGAACTTGAACCTGACGTCGGTGAGTCCCCGCTCGGTCATGAGCCTGACTTTGTCGAGGACCAGGATGTCCTTTCGTTGGGCCAACGCGTTGGGGTCAACACCGCCGGGTGCCGCGTCCCGCCAGGGATGCTGCGGGTCTTCTTCCACGGCGAACGCGTTGTCCTCTTTTCCCAGCATGATGGCGAGGGCGTCGCGGGCGCTCTCCAGCGCGAGCACTGCCTGGTCGAGACCGTTGCGGGCCTGGACCACGCCCATGGCCGCGCGCACCCGCTCGTTCTGCAGCGCGACCCCGGCCTTGAACCTGATCTCCGTCAGCTCCAGGTGGCGCATGACGGTGCCCAGGTTTTCCTGCATGAGCGCCACCGCTGATTGGGCTGTGGCCACTCCGTAATAGAGCTGGACCACGGTGTAGGCTAGCTGTTCACGGGTGAACCCGGTCTGCAGCAACACGATCTCCTCAGCCGTGTACATGTTCTTGATGAGAGGCCAGGTGCGCAGGTTGAGAAGGCTCATGCCAACGGTTACGCCCGCGTCGAAGTTGTTCAACTCCTGGATCACCCGGGCCGACGATTCGTCTTCGGAGGAGTCGTCAGCGGGGGCGGGCGCCGCGCACATTTCCGGCAACGGTCCCATGGTGGTTTCGTCCCAACTGCCGCAATTCATCATGGCGAGGGTGAACAGGTCTCCGAACGAGCCGAAGTCAAGAGAGATCTCCTCGTCGGCGCGGGTGTAGCTACCCTGCACCGAAACAAAGGGCAGGAGCAGGGCGTAGGCCCTTTTCACCTGCAGGTTGGCCTGCTCCAGCTTTTCCACGGAGATCTTCAGCACGGGGCTGTTGGCGAGCCCCTGAACGATCGCCTCATTCATAGTCAGGAGGGGGAGGGGCTGGGGGGCGGCGGCTTCCTGTCCCCGGGCCGGTGCGGCGGCGAGGAGCAGCAGTGCGAGGGTAAACAATCGCGGCAACATCAACTTCACCTCCGTGGGTCAGCCGTTCATAGCGCTGAGTCCGGTGATCAGCACGTACGCCATCAGGATGGCGAGGATAATTCCGATGGTGAGGAGAATGCGCTTCAGCCATACGTAGCGTTCAAGCACTCGCCCGAGCCGCTCCTTGCCTCTCTCCATCAGGTAGTACATGACCGGCACGATAACCAGGGTCAACACCGTGGCGAAAGCCAGACCGTAAATCACGGAGATGGCCATGGGCCCCCAGAACTCCATGGAGCCGGTGCCGGTAGCGAAATGCAACTCCCGGAAATCAAAATCGAATCCCTGGGCCATTGGCACCAGCCCGAGGATGGTGGTCCCCGCGGTCAACAGCACCGGGCGCAAGCGTACCACCCCGCCCTCAATTACAGCCTCGCGCAGCGGGCGTCCGCGATCCCGCAACTTGTTGATAAAGTCGATGAGCACAATCGCGTTGTTCACCACGACCCCGGCGAGGCTGATAATGCCTACTCCGGTCATGATGACGCAGAAAGGCATATCGTTGATGATGAGGCCCCACAACACACCGATCATCGACATGATAACGGAGAACAGGATGATGAACGCCTGGGCGATGTTGTTGAATTGGGTGAGCAGCACCAGCGCAATAAAGAAGACCCCGACCAGCAAGGCTTTGCCGAGGAAAGCCTGGGCTTTGACCATCTCCTTGTTCTCGCCGGTATACGACAGCACCGCGCCGCGGGGGGAAAAATCCTTCAAACGCTCGCGGGCATCTTTCAACACCTCGGCGCCCGACCGGCCCTCGGTGTCCGCACTCACCGTGATCACCCGCTTGCGGTCAACGTGGCGGATGGACGTGGCGCCGACGTCGCCTGTCATTTTTACCACCTGGCTAAGCGGAATCTGGCGCCCTTCCTTGCCTGCAACCGTGAGACTCAACACGTCCTCCCGATTGTTGCGGAAGCGCTCCTGCAACCTCACGGTGACGTCGAACTCTTCGTCGCCAAGACGATAGACGGTGGCCTTGGTGCCGTAAATCGCGGTGCGCACAGTGCCGGCCACGACTCGAAGACCGTGGAGGATGAGTCTGTTGGACAGTGCACGGTCGAAGCGCAACAGCAGCTCGGGCCGGCCCTCGGAGAAATCGTCGCGCAGGTCGGTCAATCCCTCGATGTCCTTTATCTTGTCTTTTACCTGATCAGCGACTGCGCTGAGATTCTTGAAGTCCAGGCCTGCGATCTCGATGTTCACGGGCGCACCGGTGGGCGGACCGCGTTTTTGCTTCTCCATGCGGATCTCCGCGCCCGCGACGGTGGTGGTAAGCGCGCGCAGGTCTTCGATGGTCTGGAACGGATTCTCGGTCCAATCGGCCATCTCGTGGAAATCCATGGAAATGCGCCCCAGGTACGGGGTGCCTTCGCCGCTGGATACCATGTGCCCACCACCGCCACCAACGCCCACGTCGGCGAGGTAATACTTGATGTTGGTTTCCGCTTCCAGGAAAGTCTCCAACTGTCGGCTGATCTTGTCGGTGGCTTCGAGCTTGGTTCCTTCCGGAGCACGGATCGAAAGCCGGGCCTGCTCGGGTGTAGTTGACGGGAAGAACTCCACCTCAGGCTTGGAACCGGCGTAAATCATCACCGAACCGATCAGCAGCAGCACCACCGCCAGCACCACCAGGATTCCCCAGTTTAGCGATTTCTCGAGCATCCAGCGGTAGCCTCTGACGAAACGTCCCTCCGGAGGCTTCTCCTCCTCCTCCTTGGAGCCTTTCTCACGCTTCATAAACGCGCTGGCAATAACCGGATTGAGGATCAATGCGACAAACAGGGAGGAGCACAGAGTGATGATGAGAGTCAGGGGTAGGTAGCCCATGAATTCGCCCATGATTCCGGGCCAGAACAGCAGCGGAACGAACACCGACACGGTGGTCAGCGTGGACGTAATCACCGGCCAGCCCACCTCCTTCGTGCCGGTGAGCGCAGCATCCAGGAGGGTCTCTTCGAATCGAGAATGCCGGTAGATGTTCTCGACAATGACGATGGCGTTGTCCACCAGCATGCCCAGCGCAAGGATCAGTGAGAACAGCACCACCATGTTCATGGTCACGTCCAGGGCCGAGAGCACCAGGAAGGAAACCAGCATGCTCAACGGAACGGCCAGAGCTACGAAGGTGGCGTTGCGCCCACCGATGAACATGAACAGCACCGCCATGACCAGCACCAGTGCGGTGAGGATGTTGTTCTCCAGCTCGTGGACCATGTCGCCCACGAATTTGCCCTGGTCGTTGAGGTACACAACCTGCGTGCCGGGGGGGAAGGACTCGCTCTGTTCAGTTACCAGCTTCTTCACCGCGCTCACAACCTTGATGATGTTTGCACCCGATTGCTTGGTAACCGATATGGAGACCCCTTCCCGGCCGCGGTACCGCGATGCGGTGGACTGCTCCTTGAATCCATCCACCACCGTGGCGATTTCCCGCACCTTCAACGGGTGGTCGAACTTGGTGGACACAACCAGATCTTTGAGCTGGTCCGGGTCGGTTATCTCCTCGGGAACGCGCAAGGTGTAGCGCACGTCTCCCTCCTCAACGGGACCGCCGGGGATGTTGATGTTCTCCATGCCCATGGCGTTGACCACGTCGGTGAGCGAGCGTTCGGATGCGCGTAGCGCATGGGGATTTACCTCAACCCGGATCTCCCGCTCCAGACCGCCTGAAATTTTGGCTTCAAGCACTCCTTCAATGGCCTCGATATCCTGGGCCACGTCCTCGGCGATGCGCTTCAGCCGTACCAACCCCGCGTCACCCGAAATATTCACCATCAGAATGGGCCAGTCGGAACTGCTGATTTCGTTGACTACCGGCTCTTGTATGTCGTTGGGCAGCTTGGCTCGCGCCCGGTTGACCCGGTCCCGCACCCGCTGGGTCGCCTCTGCAATGTCAGTGTCAGGCAGGAAGGTCAGGTAGACGGCAGACATACCTTCTGCCGAAGTCGATTTCATTTCGTCCAGGTCACGCAGGTCTTCGCATTCGGCCTCGAGCCGGTTGGTAACCAGGCTCTCCACGTCTTCGGGCGACACTCCGGGGTAGGGAATGATCACCATGATGGTGGGGATCTTGATATCCGGCGCCGCCTCCCGGGGAATGATCAAGTATGAGATCATCCCAATGACGACGATCAGAAAGATCAGTACGAACACCGTGGTACGGTGCCGCAGGGCAAAATCGGTCGCAATCATTTGGCTTCGTCGCCTCCGGCCGCGGTAACCGACTCATGCTCCCCCCGCACCAACACCTTCTCGCCGTCCCTCACAAGTCGCTGGCCTACCACCAGCACTTTGTCGCCGGCCTTGACGCCCTCAGTCACTGCAGCCACCCCCTGGCGGACTGCCGCGAGTTTCACTGAGCGCTCTCGCGCCACTCCGTCCTCAACCACCATCACCACTTTGCCTTCCTCAGTGTCCAGCACCACGTCCCTGGGCAGCAACACCTCCCGGTGGCGTCTCAACTCCGGAAACGCCTCACACACCTGCCCGACGCGTAGTGCGCCCGAGCTGTTGTCCAGTTCGACCTCAACCGGGAAGGTCGTGTTTTTCGGGTGGGCCTTTACCGACACGTAGGCGACGGTGCCCAGTCGTTTCTTCGACTCGCCGACGCACAGCACCGGGACTTTGTCCCCTTTCTTCAGGTAGACCACGTCGACGCCGGGAATATCGAGTATCAGCCGCGGGCGTTGCAGATCCAGCAACTCCAGGAGCGGAACGCCGGGGGCGGCCATCTCTCCTTCGTCTATGTTGCGCAGGGACACCACGGCCTCGACTTCCATGGGGGAGGAGATTTTGGCCTTACCCCGGTTGTAAGTCGCGTTTTCAAGGCTCAGGTCTGCGGTTTTCGCCTGCACCCGCGCCGCCTCCAACTCCTTTTCTCGGACCTTCAGGCTCTCAACCGCAGCTTCCGAGCGTTTCACCGCGGCCCGGGCCTGCTCCACCGCGGCGATGGCCGACTCCTTGTCCTCTTCCCGGGCTCCCTTGACCGACAGTCGATAAACAGCCCGCGCCTGCTCGAACCGCGCGGCTGAGGCGTCGTGGGCCGCATTGGCGCCGTCCAATTGCTGTCGCGTGGCCGCGTCGTTTTCGTACAGTGATTTTGCGCGCTCCAGATCCAGACGAGCGTTGTCCATAGCTGCCCGGGCTGCCTCTCTTCCTGCACGGGCCTGCCGCTTCTCCTCGGGGCGCGCCCCGTTCTCCACGATCCGCTGCCGGGCCAGAGCCATGTCAAGGGCCGCCTTCGCCTGCTCGACACCCGCCTCCAATTGGAGCTTCTCCATGGAGATCACGGTCTCCAGTTGGCCGACACGTACCGCGGCCGCGGCCACGCCCTGCTCGGCCTGAGATTCACCCAGCCGATATGGCTCGTCATCCAAGACTAAGAGCGGCGCGCCCGGGGCGACTCGATCGCCCTCATCCACGTGGACCTTCTTGACTTTGCCCGGGATCTCCGCACTTACGACCACCGAACGCCGGGGCTCGACCTTGCCGGAGTAGTTACCCAACTCAACCAACACTCCCGCAGCCGCCGCCATCACTTCGATGGAAGTGCCCTCCTCGACCTCCGCCTTCTTCACTTCGGCTTTGGAAGGGACACACGCCCCTGCCCATAGAGCCATACCCGCAATCGCCAGCAACCATCCGCTTCGCATTTCGCTTACTCCCTATTCGGCATTCTCAGCCAGCAGTCCGTGCAACAGAATCCCTAGAAACTCGTTAATGATTACCGATTCACTGCCGGGCGCCTCGCACGCGGACCCGATCATTCCGCGGAAGACCGCGAAAAGCAGGTTGGCCACAACACCCACGTCCAAAGGCCTGAATTCGCCTGCTTCGACGCCCGCCGCAAGCACTCCGCGTAGAACGTCCAACTCCATCTCCCGGTACCTCATGATGTGCTTGATCACGAAGGGCACCTGCTCCATTTTGTCCCCGGGGTCCGGCACAAAAGAGTCTGAGGCCCGCCGGTGCTGCTCCAGCAGGGCCGCCGCGTACTTCCTCAGTTTGTCCGTGGGGCCGGCAACCGTGCTGATCGCCTCCTTGAGTTGGGCCACATACGACGAATAGTAGCGATGGACAACAGCACCAAAAAGCTCGTCCTTGCCCGAGAAATAGTGATAGAGTGTCGCCTTGCCGAACCCAGCCTCAGCCGCAACATCCTCCAACGCGGTTTTCCGGTAACCGAAACGGCTGAAAACGACGGTGGCCGCCGTCACAATTCGGTCTCGCCGTTCAGCTCTCAACTCCTCCCGCATAGCGCCCTCCTGCCCCTTCGAAAAGCTGGACCCTTTTAGTCCATGAGTCTAAATTTATTGGCACAGACGTCGATTGTCAAGGCAAAAAGTAGAACACCGCTGCTACATGGATTTGTTACTCGACGCCAACAAAGGCTTTGATGTACTGGGCCCGCTCCAACAGTTGGGTGTCGTCGGAGCCGTCGCGGCTGAGCAATCCCCGGAAGTCGGATATGGAGGAGTAGTCATGCTCGGCCATCCACTTGGAAATGGTATCCAGGGATTTGGCAATGCGATCGAGGCGATTCAAATAGAGGGACGAGGTCATTTGCACCGCGGAGGCGCCTGCCAGGAGCAATTTCAATGCGGACTCACCGTCGTGTATTCCGCCGGATGCACACAGGTCGCAATCGGTTCCCCCGGAAAGGAGGGCGATCCACCTGAGCGCCAGTCTGTAGTCCTGGGGGGAACTGAATGAGAGGCCGCCCTCCAGGGACACGGAGGCGAGGTTGATGTCGGGGTGGAAGAAGCGGTTGAACAGCACCAGGCCCGCGGCCCCAATCTTCTGGGCAACTGCGGTGAACGCAGTGAGGTTGGTGATGAAGGGCACCAACTTAACGGCCACGGGAATATTTACCTCGGCCAGCACCGCTTCCAGCGCGTCGAAGTACGCCTGCTCCACCTGGCCGCTGTGAGCCGCGGAGTCGGTGGGCAGCACATAAATATTCAGTTCCAGTGCAGCGGCTCCGGCGGCCTCGATCTGCCGGGCGAATTTTACCCATACGTCGGATGAGGTGCAGTTGACGCTGGCGATGACGGGGATGTCTACCGCCGCGGCGGCATCTCTCACCAGCGCCACATAATTCTGAGCGCCGTAAAGGGAGGCCAGGTCTGCGCGCAGGTATTCGTAGGCCTCGGGGTGCATGGCCGCGTCTTTTTCCACGGCCGCGTTGGTTTCACGGAAGTATAGGCGGATCTCCTCCTCGAAAAGCGATTTCAGCACCACCGCTCCCGCTCCTGCGTCAGCACATCTCTTGACTCCTTCCGCAGACTTGGTGATCCCGCAGGAACCGACGATAATCGGGTTGTCCAACTCCAGCCCAAGATAGGTGGTCTTCAGATCAGCCATTTTTACCCTCCCCAAGTATTACAAGCACATCTAGGTTAATCGTCCAATTTTCAAGGTCAAGGGTCTACAGCAACTCGTTTCGACCTTTTTTCTTCAAGCTGTCTACCAGTCGCCCCACATCCTGCCCTTTTCCCCGTCGCGCCACGAGGACCGCGTCCCCAGTGGCCACGACGATGAGGTCCGATACTCCTTGCACTGCGACCATCGGCCCAACTTCGGAACTCACCACCACGTTGCCCGAAGCAGACTCCAACAGGACGTCCCCGGACGAGTAATTCTCGGCCTCCCCCCGCTCTTCGTAGACCGAGTCCCAACTACCCACGTCGGACCACGGGAAGTGTGAGGGGATCACCGCCATGTTGTCCGCTTTCTCCATCACCGCTCGGTCGATGTTGAGGTTGGGCAAGGGCTCCAGCGCCCGGCGCAAATCGTCGGGGTCGGGATTGCCGGTGCGGAAAATGGCGGTCAGTTCCTCTGCGGTAGCGGCCAGGCCGGTGTCGATCTTGCGGATCTGCTCCAGAAACACGTCCACTGCAAAAATGAACATGCCCGAGTTCCAGTAGTAGCCGCCCTCAGCCAGAAACCCCTTGGCCTTTGCCAGGTCGGGTTTCTCCACGAATCGGTCTACATGGTGGGCTGGGAGCCCGGCCGAGCCTTCTGCAGAGGGTAGGGCGGCGCCTTCCTTGATGTAACCGTATCCCGTCTCCGGCCGGGTTGGGGCGATGCCCAGGCACACGGTGTATTTCCCGGCCAGTTCGTATGCTGTGCGCATTACGTGGTGGTACAGATCCAGCTTGGAGACGAGGTGGTCTGACGGAAGAATGGCCACGCGCCCGGAAGGATCTGCGGCCGCGACCCGCGCCATGGCGAGCAGCACCGCCCCCAGCGTGTTGCGCGCGATGGGCTCCACCACCTGATTGTCGGAGACCTCGGAAGGAACCGCGGCCCTGGTCGCTTCCACCAGGTGCTCGCCGATAACAAAGAAGAGCCCTTCTGCGCCCACCAGCGGCAGCATGCGCTGTACCGTCAGATGAATGAGGGGTGTTTCGCCCACGATGTTGATGAACGGTTTGGGAGCGGCTCGCCGGCTTGCCGGCCAGAACCGGGTGCCCGCGCCTCCGGCCATGATTGCGGCCCAACGACCATTGCACTCAGACATGTCCTAAAATCCTCCCGGGAATAGATGATCGCCGAATCGGTGCCAGGCCAACAGGCCCAGCCCGACGAAAAGAGTGTACCAGGCAAACTGGTGCAGTTGTCCCTTGTGCACCAGCTTCAACAACGCCTTGAGCGCGAGGAGGCCGGTGACAAATGCGACGCCGCCGCCTACCAGCACATTGGTCGTCTCCACTGCTCCGCCTTCCAGACCACCGCGGAGACTCAACGCGGTGGCTCCAACTATGGCGGGAATGCAGAGCAGGAAGGAGAAGCGCCCCGCGGTGTCCCGGTCCATACCGAGCATCATGGCAGTGGAAATAGTGCTGCCTGAGCGGCTGATCCCACGAATTACCGCCAGCCCCTGCACCGCCCCGATCAACAGCGCGTCGAAGAGGTTCATGCCGGTGAAGCCGGTGTTGAGCCGACCAGCGGGGTTGGGCAAAACTACATATCTGGAACCCAGCAGCACGAAGGAGTTCACAATGAACATGCAGGCGACGAATTGAATGGATACCGAATATCCTTCGAACCAGGGACCGGCGTAGTAGCCGATGAGACCGGTGGGGATGCTGCCGGCAAACACGAAGAACAGACCCCGTACCCCCGGATCCCGCACTACCGCCTTGAATCCGCCGCCATCGCCGCGGACCAGGTAGCCGACCGCCCTGAAGGGAGCAGCCGCGAAATCCGCGACATCTTTGTGAAACACCAGCAACACCGCGAGCAAAGTGGCCGCGTGGACTGAAACGTCGAATGTTGTCTGTGGCTCGGTGAGGCCGCTGAAGTGCTCGACGACGCGCAGGTGCCCCGAACTGCTGACCGGCAAGAACTCGGTCAAGCCCTGCACCAATCCGAACAACGCTGCTTGCCACAATTCCAACAGTACCCCGAATGCGAATGGGGGGCCTGACCCCGCCGGGCCCCTACCTCAAACCCATCGCCTTGCGAACCTTGTCCATGGTCTCCGCGGCCATCTCGCGGCATCGCTCAGCACCCTCGGCCAGCTTGCCCGCGACATACGCCCGGTCATCAAGGAGCTCCAGCGAACGCTCTCGGATGGGGGCGAGGTCCCTGGCAATGTTGTCACACAACACCCGCTTGCACTGGAAGCAACCGATACCCGCGGACGTGCATCCTTCCCTGACCCACGCAATCTCATCATCGCTGGAGAAGTGCTTGTGCAACGTGTGAATGTTGCAGATGTCCGGGTTGCCCGGGTCGGTCTTGCGCTGCCGCGCCGGGTCGGTGAAGGCCACCTTCAGCTTTTCCCAGATCTCTTCAGAGCTTTCGATGAGGTCGATCTGGTTGTTGAGAGATTTGGACATCTTGCTCTGCCCGTCGAGTCCCATGATGCGCGCACCATAGGTGATCTTCTCCATCGGCTCGGGGAAGATCTCGCCGTAGGCGTTGTTGAACTTGCGAGCAACGATTCTCGACAACTCGATGTGCTGCACCTGGTCTTCACCCACCGGCACCGCCTCGCCCATGTACAGAAGTATGTCCGCGGACTGCAACACCGGGTAGTCGAACAGCCCGACATTGACGTTCTTCTTGTGTTGGTCAGCCTTGGCCTTGTACTGCGTCATCCGGTGCAATTCGCCCATAGGCGTGACGGTGTTCAGGTACCAGGCCAGTTCGGTATGCTGCGGTACGTGGGACTGCACGAACAAGGTGCAGTTCTTGCCCGGTTCAAGACCACAGGCCAGCAGCACCGCCGCCATCTCGTGGATCCGATTCTGCATTTCGGAAACGTCGTACTCGATAGTGATCGCGTGCTGGTCCACGATGCAGTAGATGGCGTCGTATTCCTTGGTCAATTCCACCCAGTTCTGAATCGCACCCAACCAGTTCCCGATGTGCGGCGAACCGGTAGGCTGCATACCGCTGAACAACCGTCTCATTTTACTCCCTCCACGACAAACAATCCGGACTTTAGCAGGAAGGGCCAGTCAAGGCAAGGGCTTGCGCAATACACATGAATATGTAGAAGCAGGTGTAGAGGTGTGTGTGGAGGTGCGTCATGGGCAGGACGAACATCGACTTGCAAGACGACCTGGTGAAAGACGGCATGGAACTGTCCGGGGCCCGGTCGCAGCGGGAACTGGTGCACAACGCGCTCGCAGCCTATGTGACCTGGCTCAAGCGCGGTCGAATCAAGTCGTTGAGAGGGCAGGTGGAGTATTTCGAAGGGTATGATCACGTACACCTGAGGGATCGGCGGGGTAAACAGTAATGATCCTGGTGGACAGCACCGTCTGGATCGAGTACCTGAGGCGAGGCGAACACCCGGTCTGCGAGGTTTTTGACGCGCTTCTGGAGGAAGGGCATCAGCTTTGCCTCACCGGCCTGGTGCTCACCGAGGTTCTTCAGGGCATCCGTGGCCCGGCACAGTTTCGCAAGGTTCAACGTTTCCTCGCTCCCTTTCCTCGCATAGAGGTCACCGAGGAGGACCACATTCTGGCAGCCGAGCTATATCGCAGCGCACGCAAGCAGGGATTCACCCCTCGCAGCACGCTCGACTGTGTCCTGGCCGCAATCTGCCTTCAGCGCGAGTTCCCTATTCTCCACTGTGACCGCGACTTCGAACACCTGGCCAAGCTGTTCGAGTTGAAGACGCTTACCGGGTAAAGAACGCGTTAGAAGAAATATGAGAAGTGAAGATCGACGCGGTTGCTGGAGCCAGAGTCGAGATTCTTGTACTCGGTGAGCCAGTACAGGTACTCGACGCCGACCTGGAAACTGCTCCAGGGCTTGAACCGGTTGACCAGGAAAGCCGCCGCGTTCCGGCTGCGGTCGCCGTCGTTCAGGTCGCCGTCGTCCGGATCGTCCATGGTCGCGCCCAGGAACAACGACCACCAACCCGCCGCATCAATAGCCGCCTGGGCCCAGCCGCCTCGGGAGGCGATTTCCGCACCGGTGCCGGTGTTGACTCCCTGGCCGATGCCGCCGCGAATATCGCTGAGGTTCTCTCCCATCCAACCTTCGCCTTCCAACGCCAGCCAGGTAGCCAGCGGCAGCGACAGGCTGAACCCTGCAGCCCAGGAGTTGAAGTCTGTCTCGCCCCCCACGGCGGTCGCAGTCTCTTCCTGTCCGTAATGACCCCAGGCCGCGATCTTCAACGGGCGGCCCGACCACAGTTTTGCGCTGTAGCCCAATCGCGCCTGAGCCGATGGAATCGCCGCGGCAAAGCCGTCGTGCTCGCCGTTGTCGTCCAGGTCCTTCTTGTCCACCGCACCGGTCATGGACGCCCCGACAATCGCCTCGAACTGTCCGCCACCGAACCTGGGAGCCAAAGCCAACTGCACCTGCGGATGGCGGTCGCCCAGGTTACCCGCATTCCACATCATGCCGTCGTTGTTGGCCGCCGGGTACAGAGGAGAAACGATGTCCCAGGTCTGGCCGGCCAGAAAGGAGAAGGCTCCCGACTGTAACGACATGAACGCGTGCCGCATGCGAATGAGTTCGCGGGACTCGGAACCGCCGTTCTGGAAATCGATTTCGATCCGACCGCTCATACTCCAATCGGTAGCCACCGACTGAGGGTTCAACTTGACACCGACCCTGGTCAGGCGCGGGTGCAAGGTCATGCGGGAGTCATCCTTGACCCCCACCGAAGGATCTTCAGATTGTACCCAGAAAGGGTACTGGCTGTGCTGCATACGGGAATCATCAAAGATAGCGTCCAGCCGTATGAACCCGTATGGGGTGAACAAACTGTCTTCGGCGGGGTCGACGCTTGAGGGTGCAGCCGCCACGGGTGTTACCGCGGGAGGCGGGCCTTCCTTGAACGTAACGACGCGTTTCACCTGCTTGTACGGCTTGCCGGCCAACTCCACGTGGGGATGGACGAAGTAGTTGAGGGGCCGGCTGTGGTGCCCCGCACCCAGTTTCAGGTCCCTCCCCACTGACAATTGGAACCTGTCCGCCGGGTGGGTACCGAAAAGCAGCTCCCGCTTCTCCGGGTGTTTTTTCGCTTCAGACGCGTCAATGGGCACCCAACCTGCGTCGGGGAGGTAGAACTCGACCCAGCAGTGGTAGCCGCCCAACTCACCCTCTGATTTCCCCTCGGGGACCGCAGACCCAATCGCGAATTTCGCCGGAATTCCTCGTACCCGGGCCAGGGATATGAACAGGGCGTGAAAATCGGTGCAATTCCCGTATCGCTCACTGCACGCCCAGTGGGTGTCACCGTTTCCCCATCCCTTGCCCACCTTCTTGTATTCCATAGTGTCCACAACGTAGTCATAGATGGCCCGAGCGACCACGGCAGGGTTGGTCTCGCCCGGCGCGATCTCTTTCGCCATGCGTGTGACCAGCTCACCCGACACCGGCACCCGCTCGTTGGGACCGAGGAAGAGGGCGTGATCTACTTTTTCACGAACGGTCATCTCGGTTCTCTTGACCTTGCCGATAAGCTCGTTCTTGAAAACATGCCGTCGAACCGCATAAGTCGCCGATACGTGAATCGGCTTCCCATCCGATTTCTCCACCCGCCCCCGCCAGAACAGGTTGCCGTATTGGTCCTCGGCCTTCACCTCGCCCGGAATCGATGCGGTCACCTCTCGGGACAGGATCTCCTGGTGGGAGTCGGCCCGGGCGATGGGGATGAACACCTCTACCGGTCCTTCTCCTTCCGGTACCGGCCCCACCTCTACATCGTACTTGTAGGTGAAGGTGCGCGAGCCATCTGCGAGCGCAGTGGGTACACCCTGAAATACCAGAATAACTGCGAAGAACGCGGTGACCGTCGACCGCCATGAAGTGCCACACAATCTCATACTGCCTCCTGGGACTGGGTGAGGTGCGGGGTATGGTCAAGTGTAAGAACGTGCAGCCGATAGGTCCAACCGGAAATTCCGATGGAAATCCACTCGGTACTGAGAGCAGCCGATAGTGACCACTATGGCCTGGGCAGGATCTCCCAGACAGGAGACGAAAAGGGGCCGTCTTCAGTGAGCGCCCGCTTGCCCGATCCGTCGGGGTTCATCACCCAAATCTCTCGGGTCTTGCCTCGGGCCCGGGAATAGGCGATAAGCCTTCCGTCCGGGGACCAATCGGGGTCTTCACAATCCCCGGGGCCGGTTGTGAGCTGCCGGGAGGTGCCGTCTTTCACGTCGAAGAGGAAGACCTGGAACGAACCGCCGGACCGTCCGTTGTAGGCAATGTACTGGCCGAACGGGTGCCAATCGGGATTGGTGTTGTAGGTGCCGGACCATGTGAGCCTCGACTTGCCGGAGCCGTCTGCCTGCATCACGTACAGTTGCGGCGTGCCGTCCCGGTCTGTCACGAACGCGATGCGCGTGCCGGTAGGTGAGAAGGTCGGGCTCGTGTCTATCCCTTCGTTGAAAGTGAGCCGGGCCCGTTCTTCACCGGTGGTTCCTTCCAGTAGATAAACTTCGGGGTTGCCGTCCTTGGATAGAGTCACGGCCGCAAAGGAACCGTCACGAGCCCACTCCAAACCGGAGTTCATCCCCGGGTAAGCGGTGAACGGTTCTTTTACACCCTGGATGTACGTCTTTACCGAACCATCTTTGTAGCTGGTATAGGCCACCCGCCCGTCGACGGTCCAGGAAGGCAGGAGCGCCAGCGATCTGTCAAAGGTGATCTGAGTCAGGTCATTGGGGCCGAAGGAAAGCACGTACACTTCCTTGACCCCTCTGCCCAGCTTCTTGATACAGGCCAATCTGGCCCCGAGAATCCCGGGGCGTCCGGTGAAGCGGTGAACAAACGCGTTAACCCACTTCTGAAGCACCTCGTCCATGGTCGAACCGGAGACCACGATGGAGGTCTCGAATTCACTGGTGGTGGTGAGCAGTTCCGCGTCGATGATGTTCAGCCGGAATTCTCCTTCCTCGCCGTCAAAGGAGACCAGTTCCCCTCCGATGACATAGGCAGACCCCTTGTTCAGCGCGGAGAACACGGCCTGAGTGTCGATAGGGTACGCAGCTCCATGGCGGATCGCGCCGAACAGGCCCGACTGGTCCAGGTACCAGGCCAGGGTGTCGGCAAAGCGCTTGCGCAGCCAGGCCGAACCTGTCTGGCCGGTTACGTCGGGCATGTCCACCACTGAGATTTGGAAGAGGCGGCTGACGCTGGGCGCCATTGCGTCTTCGCACAGCCCCCAGTTGCAGGTGGTTCCCGTGGGGCATTCGTCAAAGGTGAGACAGGGGAAAAGCACCTCCGCGCGCAGCTCCGCCCCCGCCGTCCACCAGACCGCCACAACTACAGCCAGCGCTGTTATGCCTTTCCTCAAGCCCCGCGCCTCACGCCTCAAGCCCGTCGTTTCGCCCCAACCCCCAACCCCGCCTCACTTCAGTTTCCTGCCTTCCAGTCTGACCAGAACGCCGCGCTGGTTGATGAGGTTCAGCATCTCGGCGTCAGGCTGGGGAAACGCTTTTGAGCCTCCTTCATCGGGCACAAATCGTTTCACAGCCTCGATTGCCGCCGAGTTGAAGGCGGACGACGATGATTCACGCCTGATCTGGTAGGCCACGATGTTGCCGTCTGCATCCATCTGCTGAATCAACACTTCCACCACCAGCTTCTTCAACTCCTCCCGGGAGAGAAACACGGGCACGTTGAACGCGCGCCGCAGCGACCGCTCCACTTTGCCCAGGTAGATATTCCCCGCCTGCCCTTCGGTGCCCACCCCCCAGACCTCGCCATCCTCGGAGCCTACGATGTCGTCCAATCGGGTAGGGCGCATGCGGGGGTCGTCTTCGTCCGGTGCGTCGATGAGCTCGGACAGCGTGGGTTTCTTCTTGCGTCGCTTGTCATACTGGCGCTTCTTTTTCTTGAATTCCTTGAACCTGAGTGGTGCGCCGTCGGGATTGTCTCGGGAGACGTTGATCCCTGCTTCTTTCTTGTCCGGTTGTTCATACTTGGTGAGTTTGGGGAGTTTCTTTTTGTCCGCCTTTTTCAGTCCCAACCGTGGCACGAGCATGGCGTGCAGGACGTCCGTATCCTGAGCCGGGCCGAAGTCGATTCCCCGCGGTCTCATGGCGATTCCCAGCGCCCGGTCTTTGCGCCCCCTGGCGATTTCAATAAACCGGAAGGGCCGGGCCATTTCTTCCCCGGCGCGCCGCCGCCCCCGCACGTCCAGGTGCGGCCGCCTCCCGAAACTTATTTCGGACAAGGGTTGCTTGCGAGGGAGCACTCCGGCCACCACTCGCCGGTCTCCCAGCGCCTGCTCCTTGGCTGCCGGGCGCCGTCGGGGCGCGTCAACTTGCTCGTCTACCGTGACGGTTGTCCGGTGGTCCGTCGACGCGGCAGCATAAAGCAGGGTGAACAGCGCGCAGTGGAAGGCAACGGTGAAGATTGCTCCGCTGATCAACGCGTTTCTATCGCCGAACTTCGTCATCACGTTTGAGCGCCCCTGCGCCTTCTCCCTTCTCCGGCCTATGGCCGGTGGTGTATAGGACCTATACGACTGATGGGACTCATAGGACCTATTTTTTCTTCGCCCCCGGCGGGGGCGCGTCCTCGTCTTCAGACACGAGGCCGAACTTCGTAATCCCTGCCCGCCGGATTGTCGACATCAAGGCCAGTACCCGCCAGTAGTCCAACTTGCGGTCTGCCCTGAGGTAGCACTCCTTGTCCTCTTTCAGCTTCGCATTCGCCACCAGCTTCTTCTCCACATCGGCCAGGCAGAGGCGATAGGCCGCATCAGGCAACTCATCCGCCTTCCCCGGTTCGGGCTTCCAATCACCGGCGTAGGACTTATCCATGCAATCGATCACCTTTGTATCGCCTATGTAGAGTGAAAACTCCCGGGTCAGGGTAACTACTATCTTCTTCTGCTCCGCGAGATTCACCGCTTCGGAGGTGACCTTGGGCAGCTCGATGGGCACATTCTGGCTCTTGTCCTCCAGCTTCTCCTCGATCTCTTTCAGTCGTTCTTCCTGGATCTGCATGTACTGGATGCGGCGCATATCCCGATTCTTGAGCACTATATTCTCTTCCCTCTCCTCCTTCATCTTCTCCATGCGGGCAACCAGAGTGATGCGCTGTTCTTCCTCCCGGCGTTCCTTGAGCAGTTTCTCCTTTTCCGCCGCGACTTGAATGGTCTCTACCGATGAGGCGATCATGAAGATGGTGAGCAACACCAGCATCACGTCTACCAGAGGGGTAACGTTGATCTCCGACAGCGTAGTGTGATCCGAACCCTCGCCGGAACCGCCGCTCAAACCCACCAGTTCCTCCTGCAGACGTCAGGGGTTACTTGAAGAAATGCCTTCTCACAATGTTCAGGAACTCGGCGCTGAACGAGTCCACTTCGGCCACCGAAAGCTTGATCTTGCGCACAAACCAGTTGTACGCCATCACCGCCGGAATCGCGGCCAGCAATCCCACCGCAGTGGCAACCAGCGCATGGGCCATGGGCCCGGCGACCTTGTCCAATATGACACCGCCGCTCTGCTTCGGGATCCGATCAAAAGCCTCAACAATGCCCCACACCGTGCCAAACAGGCCGATGAAGGGTGCGGTGCTGCCGGTGGTGGCCAGGAAGGGGACGAGCTTCTCCAGCCGCGTTACCTCCCCCTGGGTGGCCCGCTTAACCGCTCGTTCCACATTCTCAAAGCCGGTGTTGAGGTTCTTCTGGGCCGGGTCCGCTTCTTGACTCTTCAGCCGCCCCATTTCAACGTAGGCGTCCCGAAAGACCCGGGCGGCAGGGGAATTCTGGATCTGCTCCGCCTGCTCATAGATGGCGTCCAGCCGCTTGGAGTTCCAGAAAATCTCGAAAAAGCGGTTGTTCGCGGCGTGGGTGCGATAGAAATAGTACCACTTGTAGCCGATAATAAACCAGCAGGCGGCGGACATGAAAACCAGCAGCCACAGCACCGCCTGAACCATGGCAGACGCGTTGAAGATGACATCAATGATGTCAATGGCGTAGGTTTCTGGTTCAGCGGTTCCCAAAAGCAGGAAGTTCATCATGGTGACCCTGCGGCGCCTCGCACGGCGTCCTCCGGCGAATACCTCTTCGTATCACGGAAAAACCTGCTCTGTCAACGTCCTGAACTGGAAGGTATGCGTGCCGGGCAGCGGGGGGACAGGTTGGCGGGGCGAACCCGAATTCGCGCCAATGAACCGGCGCCCTCGGGTTCCCACAAGAAAGAAAAGAAACAAAAAACCAGTAGGAACATTGAATCGGGGCTAGTTGAAAACTACAGACAAGCCCCCCGCTTCAAGCCCGGCACGACTATTGACACCGAAAACACCTTTTTGAGATCGGGTCTCTTCAAAAAGCTACCTGCTCTCGCATTTTCGGTGCACTTACAACTTAACACAGAAGGGGGAGTTGTCAAGGTGTGGCCACCCTTTCTCGACGAGCGCCTCAGGGTGATTGAAGGTTCGCCAGGGTCTGCAGGGTCCCTGGCGGGGAGCAATGAAAAACCGTGAGATGTGAGTCTGCGACAACGTCCCCGCACGGGGTAGATGCGATCCCCGGGACCCCGGGGTTCGCGGCTGTGACCGCAACGACGCTGTTCCCACCTTCCACAGTCACTACGGCAACCGCGGCGCCGGCATCGGCCGCGACCAGGGGCGGACTATCGGCCAGTGAAACTCCGTCACCGACTTGTATCGCCGAAAAAAGAACGGTGGAGGCCGCGGTGAACTTGCAGCTTAGCGCGGTGTGGGTAAGCTCCTGGCTGTGGGAGAAGCTGTGGAAGAAGTCGCTGTCTCCGAGTTCCGGGTCGCCGCCGGTTCCCCCACACGCCACCGCCATCGCCATGCTTCCTCGTTCCCAAAGCCCGCCCCATTCCAGAGCAAGGTAGGAGCCACCGCTGGACCCGCCGCCGTTACCGTGCCAGAGCTGGGTGTACTCGTGCACTTTGTCGGATTCCAGCCGGTCCAGGGAGAAGACGATATCATATTCATCTATCAAGGCGACGGTGCGGGCGAAATCAACCCCTTCATAGGTCGTCGACGAAGTTGCGCTTTTTACCGCACCTTCGGTAACGAAATCGGAGAGAAAAGTGTCTGTTCCGAAGCCGACCAGTTGGTTTCCGGATGGGCCCTTGCCGTCCACCAGGATGAGGTTGTGGTTCTCCGCCTTGTCGACTTTTCCCTTCTCCTCCCAGTTTATGTACCCGCCGTCAAGCAGCCACTGCTCACCGCCCGTGTAGAATAAGAAATGGTAGGCGTCGGGATGCTCGTGCCCGGTTCCGTGAATGCGAGCCTTGCCGTGCTCGCCCAGCAGCAGCAGGTAGGTGGCATCCTCGGTGTAGTCGGTGCGCAGCACGCAGTTACCCGCTTCATAGAGGAACTGGTCCGGGGGCCAGGAAGGCGCTTCCGGGGTCATGTCCGGCGGCAGGAGGGCGAAGGTATCCACCGCAAGATCCAGCCCTGCCGATGAGCTGAGTCCCAGAGCCGGGTGCTGCCAGTGCCACAGGAACCGCGGATCATCGAAGAACGCAGCCAGATAACCCGCCGGCATGGTCGCTCGCGCCGAGTCGTCGATGTTGGGGGACAGACCGTCCGGCATCATGATGCGCAGGGTCCACAGGAACACCTCGTGTACCAGGGGATGCACGGCCGGATCCGACAGCCACTCAAACTCCGGCCCATTCTGGTCCCGGGTGTCGAAGAAGTTGCGGAAATAGTGTTCCCCGCCCTGTGAAAAACGGTGGAACGCAGTAAGAAAGGTCAGTACGTTGCCCGCTCCGTAAGCCAGATAGCTGGGTCCTTCCGCGTAACCGCCGTCCGCGGTCACCTGAAAGTCTGTGAGGTAGTACACCGTCTCGGTGATGCCCCGGTTGACCCAGCGAGCCGAGTCGGGCAGGTCGTTGAATGTCAGTCCGGCCAGGCCGATGGCGCCGTAGGTCTTCATGTTGTGGTTGTTCTGGGCCAGCGCGAGAAGATAGACCAGCGGTCCTTCGGTTACCGCCAGTTCGAGCTGTCGCACGAGGGTTGTCACCTCGCTTTTCATCAAGGCCAACTCTTCGTCGCTCAAAAGCCCGCTGGCCATGAGGAAGTCGTAAGCCTGGCAGTAATAGGTGATCGCCTCGGCCGCGTGGATGTCCGTCTTTGAGTAATACGGGCTCTGGAAATCCACCTCCTCGAGGTGCCAGTTCAGCGTGCCCGCGATTTCGGCAGCCTTCTGCGCCATTGCGGGGTCCTCGTTGATCAGAGCGAGGAAAGCCGCGGCCTTCGCGACGCGCGCACGTGTATACTCGTGGTACGGATCATAGGAGTCGTGCTTGGGTGGCGGAGCCTCGGGCGCGGCCGCGGCCTGAATCCGATCCATGAGAGTGTCGTAGGGAGGGGCCGGGTCTGCAGCTCTCGCCCGCAACGACTCAATATCGTCTGGACCAAAGGTCAGGCGCGGAAACTGGTTCCACTCGGGATGCCATTCCGAAGCGCTGGAAGGGTCCAGGGGATCGGTTTCCTCGGCCACCTCGCGGCCGTCCCCGATGCCGTCGGTGTCCGTGTCGAAAACCAGGGGGTCCGTCCCCAGCATCGCTTCTTCAGCGTCGGACAGCAGGTCGCCGTCGGTGTCCGGTGAAGGAACTTCCGGGGAATCTGCCTCTACTTCAACGGTGCTTGTCTCCGGGGTGTCGCCGGTTTCGGGTAAGACCGAATCAACCCACCAGGCTTCAAGGGGAACGTCCTGTAGCAATTCGGGGGTCGACGCCGCGTCGGGGCGCGGTTCGATTTGGTCGGAACCTGAGTCCGGGGAAGAAGAGCAGGAAAGTGATGTGATCAGGGCTAGAACGACCGCCGTACGGCTCATTGGTCGAGGAAAGTCTTCAGCTTACGGGAGCGGGTAGGGTGGCGCAGCTTTTTGAGTGCCTTCGCTTCGATCTGGCGGATGCGCTCACGAGTAACGAAGAAGTCCTGTCCCACCTCTTCCAGGGTGTGGTCGGATTTCTCGCCGATGCCGAAGCGCATTCGCAACACCTTCTCCTCTCTCGGGGTGAGAGTGGCCAGCACCTTGCGGGTCTGCTCGCACAGGTTCTGGTTCACCACCGCGTCGCCCGGGGAAGGCATCTTCTTGTCTTCGATGAAGTCTCCCAACTGGCTGTCTTCCTCTTCGCCGATGGGCGTTTCCAGAGAAATGGGCTCCTTGGCAATCTTCATCACCTTGCGGACCTTGTCCACCGGCATTTCCATGCGCTCGGCAAGCTCTTCAGGCGTGGGCTCCCTTCCCATCTCCTGCACCAGGTATCGAGAAGTTCGAATAAGCTTGTTGATGGTTTCGATCATGTGCACCGGGATGCGGATGGTACGAGCCTGGTCCGCGATGGCCCGGGTGATCGCCTGGCGAATCCACCAGGTTGCGTAAGTGGAGAACTTGTAGCCGCGGCGATACTCGAACTTGTCCACCGCTTTCATCAAGCCGATGTTCCCTTCCTGAATCAGGTCCAGGAACTGCAAGCCCCGGTTGGTGTACTTCTTCGCGATGGAGACAACCAACCGCAGGTTGGCCTCCACCAGCTCGCTCTTGGCCTTGTTGGCCCGCCGTTCGCCGATGTTGACGCCGGTGCAGATCTCCTTTACATCCATGGCCGGCACTCCAACTTCGCCCTCGATTTCCTCCACCTGCTTGCGCAGTTCACGATAGCGGTAGACCTGCTCCTTCAAGGGCGCACCAGTCATCTTCAGACCCTTGACGGCTCCCGACCTGCTGCGGCCGACACGCCTCAAGATGCGATGCATCTCCTCGTCGGGCACACCGGTGCGTTCACGGATCTTCGCCATCTCCCGCTCAATGCCCCACAGCCGGCGAATAGTCTCTTTCAATTGCTCGATGACGTCTTCGATAACCTTGCGGTTGTAGCGGATGCACGTTATCCGCTCCCGCATCCGACGCCTCTGGCTCCGGGCGGTCATGGCATATTTTTCCCGGGTACTCTCCTTCAGTTTCTTGTTTTCGACCTTACCCTCGAGCTTGCTCGCTCCCACGTACAAGGTCCCAGCTTCAGTGAGAACCTCCAGAACGAACTCAGTGGTCTTACGGTCATCGCTGTTTTCGGAATCGTCGTCATCGAAATCGCGAATCACGTCTCTAACGTGAACCTCGCCGGTCACGAGCTGGTCGCGCAAGGCCAGAATCGCCTGGATCCCCTCGTCGACCCGCAACACCTGGTCGAGGACCTGCAGCTCCCCCTGCTCGATCTCTTTGGCAATCTCCACCTCGCCTTCCCGGGTCAGTAGCGCAACGCACCCCATCTTCCTGAGGTACATGCGGACCGGGTCGGTAATCTTGGTGTCGACCTCTTTCCTCTGGACGGTGAGCGTGCCGGCCTGCTTGATGAGGCCGCGCCGCTCCGCCTCGGCCAGGGTCTCCACAATGGAGATCCCTTCCCCCTTGAGGAGCTCGAACAGGTCGTCAACCAGAGCTTCAGCCACGACCACGTCAGGGAGATTCTCGTTGATTTCGTCATGCGTGAGGAAGCCGTGCCGCCTGCCTGTTACTACAAGCTGCCTGATTTCCCGCATGCCCAGCAAGTCCTTCGTCATATAGCAAGCCTCCGTGCTACAAGCGCAGGTTGATATCCATTCCGTCCAGCCCCCGACGCAATTCCAGGTCGAGTTCGTCCTGTTGACGCAGAAGCTCGAGCGCGAGGTTAACGTCTCCGCTCGCCTGAGCCTCCCTCATTTGGACAGCCAAACGATCACTTCGTTCCTTGAGCCGCCGCTCACGCAGATGACCGAGCTGGTCGGCCAGGCCCATATTCACGGTCTGCTCATCCACCGTGCGTTCGGCCAGAATAAATCGTGCGAACAGGTCCCGCAATTCGGCGTTGGAAATGCGCCCCGCAACCGATTCCAGGTCCACCGCCCCGTTCTCTTCCAGTTCGTCGAAAATGATGGAGAACAACTCCTTCACCGCCTCCGACCGAAGCAGTTCGAATACATCGTCCTGGCAAACCAGCTTCGCCAATTCGGGCTTCAGCAGTACCCACTCCACCAGTTGCCGTTCCATCGGCCCTACCGGCTCCTCTTCAACATCGGGGCCGGCTTCGTCAAGGTCATCGTACAAGGACCGGGCAGCCTCAACCCGGAGCGAATCGGGGGAGAGCGACATGCGCTCCGCCAGGTGCTGCAGGAAGCCCTGGCGGTCCAGGGTGTCTCTGATTGTGCCCGCGAACTCCATCCCTTCCCGGGCCGCGACTGTACGGCTGTGCAGTTCGGTTCCCGCTCTCGCCACTATGGACTCCACCGCATACTCGAGGTAGGGCCGGGCGGAAGCGATGGCTTCTTCCAGCGCCTCGGGTCCGGAACTGCGCAGTATCGAGTCGGGGTCCTCGCCGTCGGGCAGCACCACCATCTTGCCGTACAGGCCCGCACCCATTACCACCGACATCGCCCTCCACGCGGCCTTGCGGCCTGCGTCATCACCATCGAACATGATGTATACCGAGTCGGTGAACCGGCGCATAATCGCCACCTGGTGGTCGGTAAGGGCGGTCCCAAGTGGAGCCACTGCATTGGCGAAGCCCGCCTGGTGCAATGCCAACACGTCGAGTTGCCCTTCCACGAGCAGGCAGAAGTTCCGTTTCTTCATCGCCTCTCGGGACTGCACGAGGCCGAACAGGAGTTCACCCTTCCGGAAGATCTCGGATTCCGACGAATTGAGGTATTTGGGGTCCCTTCCGCCCGGTAGGGCACGCCCACTGAAACCGGCGATCTCGTCCGCCACGGTGAGCACAGGAAAGATGACCCGGGATTGCAGGCGGTCGAACCAGCGGCCGTTGCGGGAAGACCGGATGATCAGTCCCACCTCTTCGGCCAGGTTCAACGGGGCGCCGGTGGACGCGAAGTGATCGTGAACGCCGGCCCCCTCAGGTGCAAACCCAACCTGGAAGCGGGATGCAGTCTCACGATCGATTCCACGCTCCGAAAGATACTTGCGGCCTTCGACCCCTGCCGCGGACATCAACGTCCGGCGAAACAGGGAGTTGGCCTCCTTGTTCAGCGCCAGCAGGGAACGCTTCTTCTCACGCTTCTGACGCCAGGCCGTGCCGTCCCCTTCTTCGTATTCCATCTCGATGCCGACCATGGCAGCCAGCGTCTCCACCGACTCCACATAGTCCATCCCACGGACCTTCTTCATGTAGCTCAGGGCGTTACCACCCTCCCGGCATCCAAAGCAGTAGTAGAAACCCTTTTCGGGGCTTACGTTGAACGAGGGTTTGGAGTCGGAATGAAATGGGCAGAGGCCCAGGTAGTTCCGGCCGGCCTTCTTGAGTTTCACCTGTTGGCCGATGAGCTCGGCCAGGTTGACCCGGTCCAGGATCTGTTGTATCAAGGTATCAGGAATACGGCCCGGCATCTATGGAACGGCCCCCGGCTTAGTGTTTCAAGAGCTCGGCACGCGCCCGCGGACGATGCCATATAGCGGACAGATTTTAAGAAACGAAAGTACTTTGTCAATAATAAACTTCTAGCTAACGAAGACTATATGCCCAACTTCGTGTCGGTGGCCGTCGGATTTCGTCTGGAAAGGACCTTCACCTATGTGGTCCCCCCTGCGTTCCGTGAGGTGGTCGAGGTGGGCATGCGGGTGCTGGTTCCCTTCGGGCACCGTACCGTTACCGGATACGTCCTCGAAACCAGGGATGAGGCCGGTTTCTCCGGGACGGTCAAGAGCGTTGAGAACGTTCTGGATCAAAGACCCACCTTCACCCCGCACCTCATGGAGTTCCTGCGCTGGACCGCCGGGTACTACCAGGTGACCCTGGGCGAGCTTATGCGCAAGGCTTTGCCCCCATCGATGCACGCCGTCGAGAAAGTCAAGGTCAGGGTAACCGAGACCGGCCGTAAGGTCTCCAGCGGCAACGAGCTGTTGGAAAGGCTGGCGGGTACCAGAGAACTGTCACTTAAAGGCGCGCTTGAGATGGCCAATCGGGCCGAGATCGACCGCCTCATCGAAATGGGGCTCATCGATCTGGAGCGGCGGGTGGAGGCGGGAGGCCCCGGGGGCGCCTACCGTAAAGTGATTCGTATCCTCGAGTACGACGAAGAGCGTCTCACCGGGCCCCGGCAGCAGGAGATCGCCCAGATTGTGCGGCTTCGGGGCGCAGTACCGTTCGATGAATTGAAAGGTGTGTGTTCAAGTGCTGCGTCGGTTGTTAAAAAGCTGGAAGAACGGGGGGTTGTGGCCGTAGACCTCGTGCGCGAGTTTAAGCAGGTGGAGTCGGGCATGACCGCGCCTGCGCAACCGGAGGTCCTTACCGGGGAACAGCAGCATGCGATTCGCATCTGCTCCGACGCGATTGCGGGCGGCAAATTCGCGGCCTACCTGCTCCACGGTGTCACCGGCAGCGGTAAGACCGAGGTGTATCTCCAAGCCATCGAAGAGTGTTTGCGCCAGAACAAGACCGCGCTGGTGCTGGTCCCGGAGATCGCTCTCACCCCGCAACTCATGGCCTGGTTCGAATCCCGATTCGAGCAGAAGATCGCAGTGCTCCACTCTGCCCTTAGTAAGCGAGAACGGTACGACCAGTGGTGCCAGGCCGCGGACGGCAGTCTGCCCATCGTCCTGGGTGCGCGCTCCGCGCTTTTTGCTCCCCTGGAGAATCTGGGCCTCATCGTTGTGGACGAAGAGCACGAACCCTCTTTCAAGCAGGATGAGCGCCCCTTCTACAACGCCCGCGACCTGGCCCTGGTCAGGGGCAAAATGGCCGGCGCCACCGTGGTGCTGGGCAGCGCAACTCCATCACTGGAGAGCTTCCAGAATGCGAAGAAGGGCAAGATCGGTCTGTTGGAGCTGCCCAACCGAGCCACCGCCCGGCCCCTCCCCGACGTCCATGTCGTGGACCTGAGGCGATCGGGATTTGCCGACGAGCAGAGGGTGCTGTCAAAGAACCTGGCCGAAGCCCTGAAGGAGAACCTCGAATCAGGAGCCCAGTCCATCCTGTTTCTCAACCGCAAAGGTTTTGCCGCTTTCTTGTTGTGCGAGATGTGCGGCGCGATTCCGCGTTGCCCCCACTGCGCCATCTCGCTGACCTTCTACCGCAAAGCCAACGTGCTCCGCTGCCACTACTGCCAGTACGCCGCACCGGTGATGTCGAAATGTGACATTTGCGATAAGGGCGAGCTGAAGCAGGTGGGGTTCGGCACAGAACGTGTGGCCGAGTCGGTGAGCGCGGTCTTCCCCGAAGCCCGGGTTGAGCAGTTGGACGCCACCGTGAGCGCGTCCAAACGACTCAACCGGGTTCTTGACCGGTTTCGCCGCCAGGAGTTGGACATCCTGATCGGGACCCAGATCGTGGCCAAAGGGCACGATTTCCCCGGCGTGACTCTGGTGGGCGTACTCCTGGCTGACCTCGGGCTTGCGTTCCCGGATTTCCGGGCTGCGGAGCGCACCTTTCAGCTAATGACTCAGGTGGCCGGGAGGGCCGGACGGGGCGACCGGCCCGGAATGGTGTTCGTGCAGACCTACCTGCCCCAGCACTACGCGCTTCAGTTTGCCCAGCGCCACGATTTCATCGGTTTTGCGTCTCACGAACTTCACGAGCGGGAGCTAAGAAACTACCCGCCGTTTTCGTGCATCTCGCTGGTGCGTGTTTCGGGCGAAGACATGCAGAAAGTGGGCGACGCGGCACGCAAGGCCGGCTCGATTCTGCAGGGCCTCGCGGGCGACGGGCAGGTTCACGTGGTGGGGCCCGTGATGGCGCCCTTGTCGTACATCAGAAACCGGTTTCGCATGCAGATCATGATCAGAACACCGGAACGCAGCCGCATGCAGGCCTTCCTCTCACGTGCCGGTCCCCGCCTCTGGAACGAACTCAAGGTCAGCAAGGGGGTGCGCTGGTCGGTGGACGTGGATCCGCAGAACCTCATGTAGGGCTGGAACAGTTGTGCGCCGCGACTGGGAATCTCTGGTGGTTGTTGGTATATTGGCGCTTGAGCAAACGGAGTGCACCATGAAACGAATCTGGCTTCTGTCCCTGGTTACCCTCTTCCTCACCTCTTGCGGCAGCGCCGACGGTGATGCCGACTCTCTCGTCTGGGCCGACCTGGGCTCCCAGTGGACCGTGGATGCCGTCGGTGAGGACCACGGGCCGGGCCAACCCGGCAACGACAGCGCGTCCCAGCCTGAGTTTAGCTGGACGCTTCCCGACGTCACCTACAACCCGGACGAAAGCTCACCCCCGCCTCCGCCTCCCGACACCCAGGTGCAGCCCGACACGAAGCCGCCGCCGCCCCCCCCCGATTCTCCATGCCACCATTTGCAGGCCAAGGAGAGCCTCAACGACCTGGCTCAGTCCTACAGTGCGGGCAACTGGAAGAACGTGCTCTACCAGATCGCGGACCGTCGTTACGACCCCGGTCACTTCCTTCTCACCAACGTACAGGACGAGGCCCAACTCCCCAATTGGGTCCAGACCAATTCCTTCCAGAACCTGGTGATGTCCACGTCCACAGCAATCCATGAAACCAACCACATGTACGGCTTCGAGTTGGGGGGGTGGAACAACTACGGCTTCTTTGTCTGCGAAGAGGTGGTGCTCATCGTGCCCTGGACCGAAACTCCTCCTCGAAGCCTCATCTATTCGTCGGTGAACACCGGCCTCAGCCAGATGCTCGGCCAGTACGCCGACCTGTATCTTACGGGAACCATGGGCAACCAGGGTTTTCACACCCTGCTGGACGAACTCAACGCCTACATCCACAGCGCATTCGTGGACTACCAGTTGGTGGATCAGATGCCCATGGGAAGGTCTATCAGCTCCCTGGACGGCCTGGCTGCCTTCATGTACTTCACCGAGCTGTACCTGAAATACGTCCGGACCAACAATCCGGGTGCGTACAACAGCACCGTGGCCAACGCACAAATGGCCGACGTAATAATAACCATGTTCAACCGCGCCGAGTGGATCATCGACGCGTCCGCGGACCAGGCCCACAAACTTAACCTCATGGCCGACCCCGTTTTTGATCAGGTCTTTCATCCTGATCTCTATTCGGAAATTGAGTTGCTCAAAAACTAGCGCAGCTAATCTGTCATCCTGAGCGGAGCAAAGCGAAGTCGAAGGAGCCCCCAATTTGTCATCCTGAGCAACGTCGAGTGATCCCCAATTTGTCATCCTGAGCAACGTCGAAGGATCCCCCCAAGGGTTAGGAAAAAACCCGGGATGACGATAGGTAGCGGCGCTCGATCACCAGCCCTTCGACTTGCCGGCAGGCCGGCTGCGCTCTGGGTAAACTTGTAATTGATTCAATGGCCGATGTCGAATGCCGTTTGCCCGCCACAGGCGGCCGGCCAAAGAACTTGGAGTTTACCCAGAGCGCCGCGGCTTCCAGCCGCAAGTCGAAGGGCTGGTGCCGTCGTGTACACACCCAATCGTCAAAGGACGTTGACGTTCGACTCAAAAACTAAGGCAGCGGGCAGTCGATCTCCAGTACCACTCCCCGGTTGACCAACTCGGCGATGTTGTCCGCCTGCTCCTCACAGTCGATGGGGTTGGCTGTCAGGTTCACCTCGTCCCCGGCGCTCAATCCAGGGTTAGCGACCAGGGGCGACAGGTCGGAGATCTGGTTGTAGCTTAACTCGAGCACCTCAAGCTGGGCCAGGTCGACGAGAGGCCAGAGGTCAGAGATCTCGTTGTCCGTCAGCATGAGCACGGTGAGCTGATACAGTCCGGACAGCTCCGAGAGGCTGGTGATTCCGCATTGCCAGAGTCCCAGTTCATTGAGATTGGTAAGACCGGCGAGAGGTGCAATGGACGCTAGCGGGTTGGTCCCCATTCGTAGTCTTTCGAGAGAATGGAGGTTCGCCAACGGGCCGGCGTCGCTAATCGAATTGTATGAGACCGAGAGTGATTTCATCCCTGCCAGTCCGATGAGTGGAGTAAGGTCGGTTAGCAACAGGAATTGCGCATGCAGTTTCTCAAGGTCCGGCAATGTGGCGATGACTGACAGGTCGTCCAGAGGACAGCCGGTAATCCACAGATCTCGAAGCTTCGGAAACCCTTGAATGGGTGTCAGGTCCGAGACTTCGGTGTTCTTCAGCCATAGTTGTCTCAAATCCTCCAGTCCGGATAATGGGGAGAGATCACTGATCGGATTACCGCTGAGAGTGATGTATTTCAGAGCAGTGAGCCCCGCCAGCGGACTGAGGTCGTTAGTCTCATTTGCCATTGCGTCGAGTCGAATGAGATTGTGGTGCCCGGCCAGCGGCGAGAGGTCGGAAACCTGATTCCAACCGAACTCGATCTGCTCCAGCGACGAAGATTGCGCCAGGGACGCAAGATCGGAAATCTGGTTGTGCTGCAATTTGAGTGAAAGCAGCTTGTTGTGAACTTCCAGAGGGCCCGTGTCGCTGACCTGGTTGTAGTCAAGATCGAGGAACCATAGGTGCGGCACGGATTTCAGCGGAGTAAGGACCGAGATCTCGTTGTGCCTCAGGTGCAGCGAGTTTAGAGCCGTCGCACATTGGAGGCCAACGAGGGATTGGATGCCGGCATTCTCGGCTGCCAGCCACGTCAGATCCTCCACGTCAGCAGAGACGAGTTCCTCACCGGGCTTGCCCACCGCCTCCGCTACTGCGGCCTCAAGAATTTCGTCGGCAAAATTGAGCCAGCCGACGGCGCATGCCGGCACGCATTCTCCATCCAGACAGAAACCGTCCGGACACGGCTCTTCATTGGGCTCGTATGAGCACCCAAACATCGGGTCGCACGAGTCGGTAGTGCACACGTTGTCGTCATCGCAAGCCACCTTCTCGTACTCGCAGCCGTACACCGCATGGCAAAAATCGACAGTGCATTCGTTGCCGTCACTGCAATCAGCAGGCAGATGAGAGCACTCGCCGGTTGCCGGAGTGCAGCCGTCAAAGGTGCAGAAACTGTCATCGTTGCAGTCCTTCATCCCACCAGGATGGCACCACCCCGATTTGCACTCATCATCGATGGTGCACGGGTTGCCGTCGTCGCACGGCTGAGTGTTGGACATGTGAACGCAACCCCACTCGGGGTAGCACGAGTCATCTGTGCAAGGATTCCCATCGTCGCATTCCAACTGCTCGCCTGGCTGACACGCCCCACTGCCACATTTGTCGTTGACCGTGCACGAGTTGTCATCATCACACGGCTTGCTGTTGAAAACTTGTACGCAGCCGCCTACTGAGCCGCAGGCGTCGTCGGTGCAGGGGTTGTCGTCATTGCACGACAGCATCACATCGGAGATGCACTCGGTGTTCTTGCAGTAGTCGAAGAGGGTGCACTTGCTGCCGTCGTCGCACGGGAGGTTGTCGTTTGGGTTGTGTGCGCAGGAACCGTCATCCAGCAACCAGTCGGCTGTGCACTCGTTTCCGTCGTCGCAACAGGCATCGGTGTCGTAGTGTTGGCACTGGCCCTCGCTATCCAGGTAGTCGGCCGTGCAGGCGGCGCCGTCATCGCAGCACTCATCCGACTTCTCGTGGTAGCACCCCGTTTCCGGTTCGCACAGATCGATTGTGCACGGTGTCCCGTCCGAACAGTCGACCTCCTCTCCTCCCAAACACAACCCGTTGGCGCACCGTTCGTTTGCGGTGCACCAGTTCTTATCGTCGCACGGCTCACCCTCGTTGCCCGGGGAATACACGCAGGTCGACATTTTGCACGACCACACCGGAACGAGGCACGGGTTTTGCGCAGGCTGGCACTCTTTCGGCGCCTCACAGGTGTCCAACTCGTTCTCGGCGAGTTCGTACTGAGAAAGCTCATCCTCCGGCAGGTCGATGATGATGAGGTCTTCTGATGGAAGCGTTGCGCCCCCGTCAGCGACTCCAACCTCAGCCACAACTTCGATTTCAAACAGGTCTGCAACGGAACCATCGGTTCTTGCCGACCCGCAGGCGCACAGCGCCACGGCAATCAGCCCCGCAGTCGCCTGCCTGAAGATGGTCCAGATCGACATTGTTTCCCCTCATTCCATTGTAGGAAAAGAGGACCGGCAGGTTCAACCCCGGCCGGCAAGTCGTTGATTCAAGAAGTTGTTCGACTAAACCATGGGTTCAGGTAGAGTCTCGCTCTTCTGCTCCTTCCCCGCCGCGAAGCGGTGGGCCAGGTTCATGCGCACCAGGAGCCAAAGAGAGGCGATGAGGACTGCGAGGAAGATCCAGACCAGCAGCAGGTTGTATTCCACTTTGTAGAAGATGTTGCCCCTGCCTGCACGCTGGGTCTCAACAGGCATGATAGGCAGCCCGTACCGCTCCGCGAGATCCTTGATCTTGGTGAGGTGGATCACCGGGATCCCCTGGGATGCGTGCCGCACCATAATAGAATCGATCTCGCCGGCCCGGGGCGGAAGACTCCGGTTCAAGCCCGGCTTGAAGAGGCGTTTCCCGTAAGCGGTGCCCACCGACAAGGTGCCGCCGCCAACGTTGATGTAGGTCTTGATGGGCGCGTTGCCCGCGTGCTCTTCGTATACCGCCATACGTTCCTCGACGCCGATGTGGAAGCTCTTGGGCCACAGCAGCGGAATCCCGGTATCCTCGATGAGAGTCTTCAACAGCTTCTTGCCCTCTTTCGGCATGCCGCGGCCCTTGTCTTCAACACCACCGATGGACGCGGCCACGCTCCGGCAGTCCTTGCGGATGAGGTTGGCTTCGACCAACCTGCGCTCCATGTCGAGCCAGGTGAAACCGGGGATGTTGCCACCCCATTCCGATGCGGAAGCAGAGGTGATTATCACGGGCGTCAGTTCAAGGGTCTCGCACGCGCTCAAAACCGCCAGGTTCATGGCTGGAAACGAGCCTGACAGCCCCACCGCGATTACGTCATTCTTTTCCACCCCCGCTCGCTTCAACAGGTGGACGACCACCGCGGCGAAATTCGGGTTCATGGTGGTCTGTTTCGATTCGAGGGAACCCGAGTTGCTGGTGATGGGAGAGATGGGGAAGCCGATCAAGCCGGTGGTTGCCGGGTCGTGCTCGGTATCGATAGGAATTCCCAACTCCTGCCGCAGCCGCTTGAGTTCGGCCATGGACGCAGCCATGTGTTTGGCCGCTCGCATCTTCGACTTGAAGTACTTCTGTTTCACCTTCACCTGGAACAGTTCAACCGATATTGCGCCGGCCACAGCGACCAGTGCGATGAGGAGAAGCACGTTCCGGGAAACCTGTTTGGGACGCCAGTAGATTCCTTTCATGCGGTGAAATCCCCCCCGGTTACCAGGATCATGATGAGCCGGGTGATCACCGATGCGGTAATCAGTGTGGAAACGGTCTCAATCACCCCTTGCCGGTCCATCCAGATTGCGATGAGGCCGGGCACGATGTAGCCGATGACCGTGATGTCGAGTTGGTAGCCTATCTGCGCGCCCGCCACGCTCTTCATGGCCGCGCCCAGCAGGTAGCCCACCAGGATGGTGAGCACGGTTCGGCGCCGTCCGTAGACGATGGCGAAAGTGGAGACCACCTTGACGATCAAGTACGCCAGGTAGGCGACCAGAATGGTGCTGGCTACCGTGATCGGCTGGTCCAGATACACGGCGATGTAGCCGGGCACCACCAGCCCGCCGGCCGCAAATCCGAACAGCTCGGAAAACAGCAGACTCACCACCAGCCCTGAGCCGATAAACAGTGAGAGGAGTTCAACCATCTAGACAACCTCTTGTGCAGCCAACGACGCCCGGTTCCTGAAGTAGTGAGTCAACTCCAGCCCGGGTCCGGCAATATTCCCCATTCCAACCACCACGGCAGATCTTCCGGCCATGCTCACGATCAACTCGAACACGGCCCCTGCATCCGCACCTTCCGCATAAGCGAAAGTGGTGGGGTCGCACCCACGTTTTGTCGCCTCGCGTGCAAAAACGAAAGTGCCTGAACCCATCAACAGGACCCCGTCGGCCTGGGGCCAGGCGGCATAAGCTTCGGCCAACTGCTGCGAGCGCTGCTGCCGGTCGCCGCGGCAGTTGAACACTGCGATCCGCTTTTCCACGTCGGGGTCTCTCTCCAGGGCGAGTTCCCATACCCGCGCAGTCGACTCCGGGTCGTTGGCTGCGAAGCCGTTGATAAAGCAGAGCCGCCGCCCGAAGAACTCTACCTCGTACCGGCGCATCGCCCCTTCATCGGGCTGCGTCTTCCACATGCCCTTGAGCGCGGTCCGGCGGTCAACTCCTACTTCCCGGCACAACGCCAGCACCAGGGCCACGTTGTCGGGATGTTCGTCGTAGGAGAAGCCGTCCATCTCTTCATCGGTGATCGCACCCACATCCGCGCGGGAGACCTCGATGAGTTCGGTGCTCCGGTCCTGCGCTGCGGCCCGGAAGATGTCAAGGTTGCGGGTCTCCGTGGTTAACATCTGCTTGCCCACCGGAGTCATGCCCGCCAACGCCAGCGCCACGTCCCTCTCGCCCGGCCCCATCACATCAAGATGGTCCTCTCTGGCATTGGTCATCAGCCCGTGACTGGCGCGCACCAGCTTGCGCTCACTGAGCCACTGCAGTCGGGGCTGCAGCGCCATGCACTCCACCACCACCGCCTGCGCCCGGTGAACACGGGCCACCGACAGGATGCGGAGCTGCTCAAGAACGTTGGCGTGGCCGCCGGGCCGGTAGACCGGATATTCGTGTCCATCCGGGAAGATCATCCGGGGTAGCGTGCCCGTGGTTTTCCCGAACGTGCGGATTCCACCTTCGTTGAGCGCCCACGTGGCCAGGCGGGCCACGCTGGATTTGCCCCGGGTGCCGTTAACGTGGATTCTGATGGGCACTGCAGCCAGGTTTCGGCGGTGCGCAGCGTACTCCAGAAAGCCGAGTACCACGAGCAGACCGACCAAAGCCGCGAGGAAGATAAATCCGGTCACTGAACACCTCATCAGAACCTCACCATAATATCTCCTCATCCCCGTCAAAACAAGCAAAAGAGGCGTGGCCAAGGTTGCGAACGCTCCCCATTGTTGCTAGTATCCCGCTCCTTGCAGGAGGAGGATATGGAAGAGATGGTGCGTACGTTGCTGGCTGAGTTGGGCGACGATCCCGACCGGGAAGGCCTGGCCAAGACCCCGGCCCGGTTTCTTAGCGCGTTCAAGGACATGACATCGGGCTTTGGAGTCGATGCCGGCGAAGTGCTTGAGTCCGCAGTGTTTCCCGCTGATTCAAAAGGGATGGTGGTGTGCCGGGACGTCAGCTTTGTCAGTGTCTGCGAACACCATCTGCTTCCGTTTGTCGGCGACGCCGTCATCGCATTTCTCCCCGGTGAGCACCTGGTGGGAATCTCCAAGCTGGTGAGGGTCACCGAGATATTTGCCCGCCGGCTCCAGGTGCAAGAGCGCCTGGGACAGCAGATCCTCGACGCCATCAACGAGGTTCTCGAACCTGCCGGCTGCATGGTCTACCTCGAAGCTCTCCACCTGTGTATGGTGGCGAGGGGAGTGAAGCAGGAGAAGGCCGCGATGGCTACCATGCACGTCAGTGGCGAATTCGAGCGGCGTCCGGAACTGGCCTGGGCCGTGGCCGGCCGCAAGATGGAGCAATGAGATCGCAATGACCAAGGACCAGATCACCGCTGCCCTATCCGCCCATTCGCCTCTCGCCCTGCCGCTTTTCGACCGCCGGGAGTCCGCGGTGCTCGTACCGCTGGTGGAGCAGGACGGCGAGCTGCACGTACTAATGACACGCCGGGCTCCTACCCTGGCTCACCATGCAGGTGAAATCTCCTTTCCGGGCGGTGCGGTGGAACCCGACGATGCGTCGTCCTATGCTGCTGCGCTGCGGGAGGCCCGGGAGGAAATCGGTCTGGACCCCGAAAGCTGCGAAGCTCTCGGCGCTCTGGACGATGGTGTAACGGTTACCGGCTATCGCATGACTCCCCACGTGGTCTTTACGTCGCACCCCGCGCCCGGCGGGCTGGACCCCAAGGAGGTGCAACAGCTCCTCTCCATTCCCCTGGCCGTCTTTCTGGCCCGGCGAGGGGACTACGAGATCCATGTCGAGCACGGCGGCGTCCGCCACCAGTTCCCCCTCTATGTTCACCAGGGGGACATTATCTGGGGTGCGACCGCGCGCATCATGGCCGCGTTCGTACGCACGCTCAAAGGGGGCGGAGACCCCGACAGTCTCCAGGCCCGGCTCACCGCGGTCATCCGGCGACTGCTCGCCAGCCGGCGCATAATCCTCTCTACCCACGTCAATCCCGATCCGGACGGCATGGGGGCCCAGATCGCGTTGGAGGAGTTCCTGCTCTCTCTCGGCAAGGAAGTGATAATCGCCAACAACCATCCGATTCCTGATCGATACTCGTTCATGGAATTCCGGTCGCCCACCTTGTTCGGCGACGATATCGAACCGGACCTGGCCGACGGCGCCGACCTGCTGCTGGTGGTTGACACCGGGGAGCGGGAACGCATCGGCAGGGCGGGCTGCCTGGTGGACCCAATGGTCGACGATATCGCGGTTCTGGACCACCATCTGGCAGGGGATTTGCGAGGCGACCTCACCGTGATCGACAGCTCCTTTTCGTCCACCTGTGAGCTTGTCCACCTGCTGCTGGCCCGCGCCGGTTTCCCGCTGACCAAAACCGCGGTAAACGCCCTGTACGCAGGCATCATGTTCGATACGGGCGGCTTTCGCTTCATAAACGACCGGTCCAGCCCCTTCAAGGTGGCCGCACAACTGGTGGATTCCGGTGCGGAAGCAACCATGATCCAGGAGAAACTGTTCGCCTCGGTCTCTCCCCGGCAGGTGGGCGTCCTCAACCTCGCGCTAAACCACGCCGAGTATGAATTCAACGGGCGGTTCGCCTGGTCCTACGTGACCAGAGACGAGCTGCGGCGAATTTCCGGGGCCCAGGAAGATGCAGGGGAGATTTCATCCTTCTTCGTGTCCATCGAGACGGTGCAGATAGCCCTGTTCATGAGGGAACTCGATGACGGCCGTTTCAAACTGTCGTTCCGCTCCAAGGACAAAGCCCCCATCGGCTCCGTGTGCCGGCTGCTGGGAGGCGGCGGTCACGCCAACGCTGGGGGCGCGACAGTGCGCGGAAGTGTTTATGGAATTGTCGAGAAGATCAGATCAGAAATCGAAAGAATCCTGACGGAAGCGGAAGCCTAGAGAGACGATCAGCTAAACAGCATAGCCAGGATCGACAAGCTACATAATC
>CAZVFX010000050.1:0-48740 GCA_964626565.1 uncultured Myxococcales bacterium | reverse complement strand
AAAATTGATAATTGAAAATTGCTAATTGCTAATTGATAATTGCCTTTCCCTACTCTTCTTCCATCCCATCGCCTACGATCTTCATACGTAGTGTGCGGTAGGCGGGAAAACCGGTGCCGGCGGGGATGAGGCGGCCCATGACCACGTTTTCTTTGAGGCCCTTGAGCCAGTCGATCTTGCCTTCTACTGCGGCTTCGGCCAGCACTTTGGTGGTCTCCTGGAACGACGAGGCGGACAGGAAGCTGCCCGTGGACAGGGCGGCTTTGGTGACGCCCAGCAGGATCGGCTCACCGGTGGCGGGCCGCTGACCCTGGCGGATCACCCGCTCGTTCTCGTCCTCGAAGGCCCACTTCTCAACCTGCTCGTCGGTGAGGAACCTGGTATCGCCGGGGTTGGTGATCCTGATCCAACGCAGCATCTGACGCACGATCACTTCGATGTGCTTATCGTGAATGCGAACGCCCTGCAGGCGGTACACCTGCTGGATCTCGTCCACCAGGTACATGGCGAGCTGCTTCTCGCCCAACACCTTGAGAATATCGTGGGGATCGGACGCGCCGTCCATCAACTCCTCGCCGGCCCGAACATAGTCACCTTCGTGGACCACAACGTACTTACCCTTCGGGATGTTGTACTCCTTCTTGGTGCCGATGTCGGGAGTGATTACCAGCTTACGCTTGCCCTTCAGCCCCTTGGTGAAGCTGACCCTTCCGTCGATCTCGGCGATTTCCGACCGCTCCTTGGGGCGGCGGGCTTCGAACAGCTCTTCCACTCTGGGAAGGCCACCGGTGATGTCCTTCGCCTTGGTGGTTTCCCGGGGAATCTTGGCCAACTCCTGGCCCGCTTCCACCAGTTCACCTTCGGTGACCACGATGTTGGCGCCAACGGGCATGAGATACCGCGCCTGCTGGTTGGTGCCGGGAATCTTCAGCGTGGCTTTCTTGTCCTTCGCGTCCTTAATGGAGATACGGGGCCTGGCTTCCGGATCCCGGGGCTCGATAATGACTTTCCGGGTGAGGCCGGTCACTTCGTCAAGCTGTTCGGTCATGGTGACAGCTTCGATGACATCACCGAACTTGACGATTCCACCCACTTCGGCGAGGAACGGAATGGACCAGGGGTCCCACTTTGCCAGGACCTGTCCTTTCTTGATTTCCTGGCCGTCTTCAACCATGAGGTTCGCGCCGTAGATCACTCCGTAGCGTTCTTTTTCTCTTCCGTTCTTGTCGAAGATAACTACTTCGCCGTTACGGTTCATAAGCACGCGGGTGCCGTCGCTCCGCGCCAGGGTACGGATGTTGCGGAAGGTGACCTTCCCCTCGTTACGCGCTTCGAGCTGGCTGGTGGCAGCCTGCCCTGAGGCTGCACCACCGATGTGGAACGTTCTCATGGTAAGCTGGGTGCCCGGCTCGCCGATGGACTGGGCGGCGATGGTGCCCACCGCTTCACCCACATTGACGAGCTGTCCCCGGGCCAGGTCACGCCCGTAACACAGGGCGCACAGACCCGCCTGAGTCCGGCAGGTAAGCGCGGAGCGCAGGTTGACCCGCTCGATACCGGCGTTTTCCACCGCATCGAGAATGTCTTCCTCGATCTCTTCGTTGGCCTTGACCAGCACGTCACCGGTGAACTCATCGACGATATCGTCGAGTGCGACTCGGCCCAGGATACGGTCCCGCAGCGGCTGCACAATCTCGCCCCCTTCCACCAGGGCTTTCACTTCGATCCCCTCCAGGGTCCCGCAGTCGATCTGCCGGGTGGTGACATCCTGGGCTACGTCCACCAGGCGCCTGGTGAGGTAACCGGAGTTGGCGGTTTTCAGCGCCGTATCAGCCAGACCTTTTCGTGCACCGTGAGTAGAGATGAAGTACTGCAACACGGTAAGGCCTTCACGGAAGTTGGCGGTAATGGGAGTTTCGATAATCTCGCCCGACGGCTTGGCCATAAGGCCACGAATACCGGCGAGCTGGCGCATCTGGGCCTGGCTGCCTCGAGCGCCGGAATCAGCCATGATGTAGACGTTGTTAAAACTCTGCATCGTGACTTCATCCCCTTCCGCACTCCGCGCCGTCTCTTCGCCCATCTCCTTCATCATCGACTCTGCGATGAGGTCGGTGGCCTTGGACCAGATGTCCACGATCTTATTGTACCGCTCACCGTCGGTAATGAGGCCCTCGTTGTACTCGTTGTAAACTGTATCCACTGCGGTCTGGGCCTTCTTGACCATCTTCTCTTTCACGTCGGGAATGAGCATGTCGTCGATACACACCGAGACACCGGCCCGGGTTGAAAACGAATATCCAAGGGTACGCAACTGGTCGGCCAGCAACACAGTATCCTTGGAGCCGGCGAAGCGATAAGCGTGGTCCAGCAGCGTGCCCATGGTTTTCTTGTCCAGCACCCGGTTGAACAGTTCGAACGGGATACTCTTGGGAACGATGTCGGAGAGGATTACTCTGCCGGGGGTGGTGTCCACCAGTTCGCCGTCCAGCCGAACCTTGATGCGGGCCTGCAGGTGTACTTCACCTGAGTCGTACGCCATCCTGACCTCTTCAGGCCCGTAGAACCGCTTGCCTTCGCCTTTGGCGAATGCGCGGTCACGGGTGAGGTAGTAGAGACCGAGCACGATGTCCTGGGTGGGAACAATAATCGGCTGGCCGTTGGCGGGACTCAAAACGTTGTTGGTGGAGAGGATGAGCACTCGGGATTCGAGCTGCGCCTCCAGCGACAGGGGCACGTGAACGGCCATCTGGTCGCCGTCGAAGTCAGCGTTGTAGGGTACGCACACAAGGGGATGAATCTGAATCGCCTTACCTTCGATGAGCACCGGCTCGAAAGCCTGCACACCCAGCCTGTGCAGCGTGGGCGCCCGGTTGAGCAACACAGGGTGCTCCCGGGTGACGTCTTCCAGAATATCCCAGATTTCCGGGTCGTGCCGTTCCACCTTCTTCTTAGCGGCCTTGATAGTGTTGGCGTAGCCTCGTTCTTCGAGCTGGTTGTAGACGAAGGGCTTGAACAACTCCAGGGCCATGGTCTTGGGCAGGCCGCACTGGTGCAGCTTCAACTCGGGGCCCACAACGATGACGGAACGGCCGGAGTAATCGACGCGCTTGCCCAGCAGGTTCTGCCGGAAGCGGCCCTGCTTGCCCTTGATCATGTCCGACAAAGACTTGAGCTGGCGGCGGGACGGGCCCGCGGTCATCACTTTGCTTCCTTCTTTCTGGCTGTTGTCGAAGAGTGCGTCCACCGCTTCCTGCAGCATCCGTTTTTCGTTGCGGATGATGATGTCCGGGGCGTTGAGTTCCAACAGCCTTTTCAGGCGGTTGTTCCTGGTAATCACCCTTCGGTACAGGTCGTTGAGGTCCGAGGTTGCAAAACGTCCGCCGTCCAGCGGCACCAGGGGCCTGAGGTCGGGAGGCAACACGGGCAGCCGGGTGAGGATCATCCATTCGGGTTTGTTTCCCGAATCCCGGAACGCCTCTACCACCCGCAGCCGCTTCGCTATCTTCTTCTGCTTGGGCAGGCTGCTGGCGACCGCCTCGAGCTCCTCGCGCAATTGGGAAGCCAGGTCGTCGAGGTCGATGCGAATGAGCAGATCCCGCACGGAATCCGCGCCCATGCCGGCGCGGAAGGAGTCCTCGCCGTATTCGTCGAGCAGCTCTTCGTACTCGTCCTCGTTGAGAATCTGTTTTTCCTTCAGTCCGATGGCCGGGTCACCCGGGTCCAGTACGATATAGGAGACGCAGGAAAGCACCCGCGACAGGTCCTTGGTGGTGATGTCCAGCAGCGTGCCGATACGGGAGGGGAGGCTGGGGAGGTTACGCATAAACCAGATATGAGCCACCGGTGCGGCAAGCTCAATGTGGCCCATGCGCTCCCTGCGCACCTTCGACGAGATCACTTCTACGCCGCACTTTTCGCAGGTGATGCCCCGGTGCTTCATGCGTTTGTACTTCCCGCAATTGCACTCGTAGTCCTTCACCGGCCCGAAAATGCGCGCGCAGAAAAGCCCTTCCCGCTCCGGCTTGAAGGTCCGGTAGTTAATGGTCTCGGGCTTCTTCACCTCACCGTGAGACCAATCCCGGATCTTCTCTGGTGAAGCTAGTCCGATCTTCACACCGGAAAAAGAGGAAGGGTCCTTCGGCTTCTCAAAAAAGGTGAGCATATCTCTCAAAACAGCCTCCTTTTTTCACTCACGCCCATCAGGGCACATCTCACAGACGCCGGCATCGAGCGCCGCCTTGCTTCCGCACTTCGCCTACTTGTTCTTCCCGTACTTCTCTTCATCGGAACGATCCAGGAGCTCCATATCGATGCCCAGACTCCTGATTTCCTTCATCAGCACATTGAAGGATTCGGGGATACCCGCCTCGAGGACGTTCTCCCCCTTGACGATCGCCTCGTACATCCTGGTGCGGCCGACCACATCGTCGGACTTGACGGTGAGGAATTCCTGCAGCGTGTAGGCTGCACCGTAGGCCTCGATGGCCCACACTTCCATCTCTCCCAGCCGCTGCCCGCCGAACTGAGCCTTGCCGCCCAGGGGCTGCTGCGTAACCAGGGAGTATGGCCCGGTAGACCGGGCGTGGACCTTGTCGTCCACCAGGTGGTGCAACTTCATGACGTACATGATCCCCACGGTGACGTCCTGTGCAAAGGGGTCACCGCTGCGGCCGTCAAACAAGATCTCCTGGCCGCCCCGTGAAAGTTCGGCTTCGGTCAAGAGGTTCTTGATCTCCACCTCTTTCAGGCCGTCGAACACCGGGGATTGGACCCGGATGCCATCTTTCAGATCCTTGACCAGCCGTATGAGGTCTTCCTGGTCCAGCGAATCAACGAGCTTCTTCGACGTGGCAGTGTCGTAGTACTTCTTGACCTCTGCGCGCAGATTGTCTTCGCTGAAGTGCTCTTCGAACATCTTGTTGATGCGCCTGCCGATATTGCGTGCAGCCCAACCCAGGTGTGTCTCCAGGATCTGGCCGACGTTCATACGGGATGGCACGCCCAGCGGGTTTAAGACGATGTCTACGGCAGAGCCGTCGGCCATGTAGGGCATGTCTTCGATGGGCAGAATTCTCGAGATGACGCCCTTGTTGCCGTGGCGTCCCGCCATCTTGTCGCCCACCGAGAGGCGGCGCTTGACGGCTACGTACACCTTGACGATCTTGATAACGCCGGGCGGAAGGTCTTCGCCCTTGCCGAGCCGGTCGATTCGCTGGTCGAACAGCAGCCGGCAGGCGTGGATCTGGTCCTGCACGTTTTCGTGGATCTTGGACAACTCTTCCTGAGCCTGCTCGTCTTCAAGGCTCACCTTGGTCAGCAGATCGTCCGGAATCTTGTCCAGCGAGTCGGCCGTTAGCTTGCCCTTCTTGGCCACCAGGGTCTTGCCCTTGTCGGAGACCACTTTGGTAGCCAGCGCCTTGCCCAGCAGCAACGCTTCGGCCCGGCGTCGGCCCGACTCAAGGATGATCTTTACTTCGTCATCCCGGTCCTTGGCGAGCTTCGTCCGTTCCGCCTCTTCCAACCCGCGGGAGCGCGAGTCCTTTTCCACGCCCTTGCGCGCAAAGACCTTGGCTCCGATGACGGTGCCCCACACGCCGGTGGGAACTTTCAGCGAAGTATCTCTCACATCCCCGGCCTTTTCGCCGAAGATGGCCCGCAGCAGCTTTTCCTCGGGGGAGAGCATGGTCTCGCCCTTGGGCGTGATCTTGCCGACCAGGATGTTGCCCGGCCCCACTTCCGCGCCGATGCGAATAATGCCGCTCTCGTCGAGGTGCGCCAGCGCTTCTTCGCTGACGTTGGGGATGTCCCGGGTGATCTCTTCCTTGCCGAGCTTGGTCTCCCTGGCCACGCACTCGTACTCGAAGATGTGCACCGAAGTGAACACGTCTTCATGTACCAGCCGCTCGCTGACCAGGATGGCGTCCTCGAAGTTGTACCCGCCCCAGGGCATAAACGCCACGACGACATTCTTGCCCAGCGCCAGTTCCCCTGCATCGGTGGCCGGGCCATCGGCGATAATATCGCCCTTCTTGATGATGTCCCCTTCGCGCACCAGCGGGCGCTGGTTGATGCAGGTGTTCTGATTGGAGCGAGTGTATTTGATGAGAGTGTAGATGTCCGGTTTGGCAATGCGCAGGCCGTCCTTGCCTTCCCGCCTTACCACGATACGGCCGGCGTCGACGTAGTCCACGACACCAGTGTTCCGGGCGGCCAGCGTGACGCCGCTGTTGCGGGCCACCACCTCTTCCATGCCGGTCCCCACCAGGGGCGCGGCAGGCTGCAGGAGCGGCACCGCCTGCCGCTGCATGTTGGAGCCCATGAGCGCCCGGTTGGCGTCATCATGCTCCAGGAATGGAATCAACGCGGCCGCGACACTCACGAGCTGGGTGGACGAAACGTCCATCATGTCCACATCTTCCGGCTTCACCACCACCGACTCGCCTTCTTGACGGGCAAAGACGCTGTTACCGGTGAGCTTGCCTTTGGAATCCCGGGGTGCGGTGGCCTGGGCGATGGTGTGCTTCTTCTCTTCCGTCGCGGAGAGAAAAGAGACATCCTTGGACACCTTGCTGTTGACAACCTTGCGATAGGGCGTCTCGATGAAACCGAATTCGTTGACCCTGGCGTAAGTCGACAGGGACGAGATGAGACCAATGTTGGGCCCTTCCGGCGTCTCGATGGGGCAGATGCGCCCGTAGTGCGTATTGTGCACGTCACGCACCTCGAACCCGGCCCGTTCTCGGGTCAAACCGCCCGGCCCCAGGGCCGAGAGGCGCCGCTTGTGAGTCATCTCCGACAGCGGGTTGGTCTGGTCCATGAACTGGCTCAGTTCGCCGGAGCCGAAGAACTCGTTCACCACTGCGATAACCGGCTTGGAGTTGATGAGATCATGGGGCATGAGCTTGTCCAGCTCAGCGCTCTGGCTCTTCATCCTCTCCTTGATGCTGCGCTCCATGCGCACCAGGCCGACCCGGTATTTGTTTTCCAAAGACTCGCCAACGGAACGCACCCGGCGGTTACCGAGGTGGTCGATGTCGTCGGTCTCACCCTGTCCGTTACGCAGCTCCACCAGGCAACGCACCACCTCAATGATGTCGCGCTTGGTGAGCACGGTGGAATCCAGCGGCTCGTCCAGGTCGAACCGGGTGTTCAGCTTCAACCTTCCCACGGGGGACAGGTCGTAGCGCGCACGGCTGAAGAACAGCCCTTCAAAGTACTTCTGGGCCTGCAGCGGCGTGGCCGGATCGCCCGGCCTCAGCTTGCGGTAGATCTCCATTACCGCTTCTTCCTGGGTCTCGCTCTTGTCTGCGGCCAGGGTGTTGCGGAAATAGGGGCCTACATTACGGTCATCGAAGAAGAGGATGTCGAATTCCTCGATGCCCCGCTCCTTCAATTCCTCGAGGAGTTCTTCGGTGATGTCCTGGTTCGCTTCGCACAGAACCTCGCCGGTGTCTCCATCCACGATATCCTGGGCAAAGACCTTCTCGGTCAACTCCTCGGGAGTCAACTCCGATTGCTCAACCCCGGCCTTGGTGAAACGTTTGAAGTATTTTACGTCCAGCCGCACGCCTCTGCGCACCAGGGTCTTGCCGGTTTTCGGGTCCTTGATGTCGGAAGTGCACCAGGTATCTTTGAGGAGGTCAAAATCGAGACGGCGCCAGTATCTGCCGTTCTTGTCTACGGAGACGGTTTCCCGGTCGTAGAAATAGTCGAGCAGTTCTTGGGACGTGTACCCGAGGGCCTTAAGGAACGTGGACGCGTATACCTTGGCTTTCTTGCTGCGGTTCCGGTCAACCAGCACCCAGATGAAGTCCTTCTGGTCGAACTGGAAGTCCAGCCAGCTACCCCGGTAGGGAATCAACTGAGCGGTGTAGATGAGTTTGCCGCCGCCCGTCTTCTTGCCCTTGACGGCCTTGAAGAAAGCGCCGGGCGAACGGTGTAGCTGGTTCACCACCACACGCTCTACGCCGTTGACCACGAAGGTACCGTTTTCGGTCATGAGGGGCATGTCGCCAAAATAGACTTCCTGCTCCTTCATGTCCCGCACCGATTTTTCGCCGGTTTCTTCGTCGACGTCGTAAACGGTGAGGCACACCTTGACCCGCACGGGGGACTGATACGTCATGCCGCGCTGCCGGCACTCTTCCATCTCGTACTTCGGTTCTTCGAGCTTGTACCACTCGAAGTCGAGGCTTACCAGTTCGTTCATCCCTTTGATGGGGAAGACGCTCTTGAAGACGCCCTGGAGGCCGCCGTCACCCCTCTTGTCGGGAGCGAGTTTGCTTTGAAGAAACTGGTTGTAGGACTCTTTTTGAACCCTGATGAGGTCGGGCGGGCTTACGACCGCTTTCACTCTTCCATAGTCCTTTCTGAGTCGGAGATTGGTGGTAATAACAGACCCCATGCGACCCCTCTTAGCAGACTGCAGGAGGGGGGGCGAGCATCCGCCCCCCCCTTTTATTCAAGCACTAGCCTACCGGCTTGATTTCCACGGTTCCGCCAACCGCTTCGATCTTGCCCTTGACCTCTTCCGCCTCGCCCATGGGCACACCTTCCCGGATCGGGTTGGGGCAACCATCCACGAGGTCTTTGGCCTCTTTGAGGCCCAGGCCCGTGATGGCGCGGACTTCCTTGATAACCTGAAGCTTCTGGCCGCCGAAGGCAGTGAGCACTGCGTCGAATTCGGTCGGCTCTTCGGCTTTGGCTTCCTCGCCGCCGCCGCCGGCTACTGCCGCTACGGCCACGGGCGCGGCCGCGGATACTCCCCACTCGTCTTCAAGTTCTTTTACCAGACCGGCCAGTTCGATCACGGTCATTCCGCCCAAAAATTCTTTTACCTGTTCTTTCGTTACGTCAGCCATTTTCCCTCTCCTTTCAAGCTTTGATGTTGTTAGCCATTACTTTCCGAGCCCACCTGCTCCTCTCTTGCTTTCAGCACTCCCAGGAAATTCCTGGGTGCGGCCTGCAACAAGGAGAGGAACTGCTGCGCCGGTGCGTTGAGCAGACCCAGGACCTTCGCCCTCATCTCCTCGAAGGAGGGCATAGTTGCCAGCTCCTTCACACCATCTTGATCCATCAGTTTCCCGGTCAGGATGCCCCCGCGGATAATCAGCTTTTCTTCCTTCTTGGCAAAGCTGGTCAGCTCCTTGGCCAGGGTGGTTGGATCTTCAGATGTGTAAGCCACGGCAATGGGTCCGCCGGCCAACTCGGCCAGCTTCGCATTGTCGGTGCCTTCACAAGCGCGGGTGAACAGCGTGTTTTTCACTACCCTGATTCGGGACGCCTTTTCCCGTAGCTTCACCCGGAGCTGGTGGAGGGATTCAACTGTAATCCCTTTGTACTCCACCACCACCGCAGCAGCAGCATGGGCAAGCTCTTCTTTGAGCTTGTCGGCGACCTGAACCTTCTGTTCTCTTTTCACGGCTGCCTCCCTTTAGTCTCTGGCGAAGCCTGATGGGCTGGAAAGCAGAGGGTGTCGGAATCGACGGTCTCCGCAGGTTTTCCGGGAATCCCTTCCCCACCCGCTTCTTTGACCTTTACCTGCTCCGCCTGGTTCACATATCACTTAAAACGAGCCAGCAGCTCGTTCACTTCCACCTTGACCCCGGCTCCCATCGTCGAGGAGATACCCACTGAGTTCAGATAGGTCCCCTTTACCGATGCCGGCCGCAGTTTCACGATGGTATCAATAAGGGCCGTCACGTTTTCCTTCAATTGCTCGTCGGAAAATGACTTACGGCCCACGCAAGCGTGCACGATTCCCGCCTTTTCGACCTTGAATTCGATGCGACCGCCCTTGGCTTCCTTCACCGCGTTTGCAACGTCGAAGGTCACGGTCCCGAGTTTCGGGTTAGGCATCAGCCCCCGGCGGCCCAGGATCTTGCCCAATCGACCCACCTTGGACATCATGTCCGGCGTGGCTATGGTCTTGTCGAAGTCGAGGAATCCTTCCTGGATCTTCGCGACCACATCATCGTCGCCGACGATGTCGGCCCCGGCGGCAGTCGCTTCCTGGGCTTTTTCCCCTTTAGCGAACACCAGCACGCGCACCGGCTTGCCGGTGCCGTGGGGAAGGATGCAGCTACCCCGGACCATCTGGTCGGAGTACTTGGGGTTGACCCCCAGCCGCATCGCAACGTCGATGGACTCATCGAATGAGGCAAAGGCTGCTCCCTTGGCCAATGCGATGGCGTCTTCCAGCGAATAGAGGGTTCCTCGATCCACCTTGTCCCGCCCTGCTGAGTACTTCTTACCTCTCTTAGGCATGATACCACCTCCTTTCGGGAGCCGTCAGAGCGGCTCCCTCCTGCACGTCAGTCCCGGGGCTAGTCGACTACGTCGACGCCCATGCTGCGCGCAGTGCCTTTGATGGTTTTGACCGCGGCCTCTTCGCTGGCTGCGTAGAGGTCCGGCATTTTGACTTTCGCGATTTCTTTGACCTGCTCAAGAGTGACGGTGCCAACCTTGTCGCGGTTGGGTACTCCGGAGCCCTTCGGGATCCCGGCCGCTTTGCGGATCAGGTCCGCAGTAACAGGGGTCTTTACATCGAATTTGAACGAGCGGTCCGAGAAGACCTTGATGTCTACCGGGACATTGAGGCCCTGCAGATCAGAGGTCTTGCCGTTGAACGCCTTGCAGAACTGCATGATGTTCAAGCCGTGCTGTCCCAACGCCGGCCCCACGGGCGGTCCCGGGCTCGCCTGTCCGCCGGATATGTGAAGTCTCAGATTCGCTATGACTTTCTTTCCCATGGCCTAAGCCCCCTTGACCGCATGGCCCCGAGCCTCGAGTCCCGAGTCTCATGAATTCTATATTTACGTCTTTTCTACCTGCATGAAGTCGAGTTCCACTGGAGTGGCTCGACCGAAAATGGTGACCAGGACCCTGAGCTTCTGTCGATCCGGCCGTACTTCGTCCACCTGCCCGGTAAAGCTCGCAAAAGGACCGTCGATGATGCGGACGCTGGCCCCCTCTTCAAAGGTCACGGTGGGCTTGGGAGCAGCCACCCCTTCCTCCATCTGCTTGAGCACCTTATTGATCTCGCGCTCGCGCATGGGACGCGGATTCCTGGGGTCTCCCACAAATCCGGTGATCTTCTCCGTCCCTCTCACCAGGTGCCAGGTCTCCTCGTCCAGATGCATCTGCACGAACATGTACCCGGGCATGGACCGGCGTGTCTTACTCTTCTTCTTGCCATCCACAACTTCCGCGATGGTCTCGACCGGCACGAAGATCTCGCCAAAACAATCCTCCTTACCCTCATCATTGATGCGGTAGAGAAGGAAATTCTTGGCCTTCTCCTCATAACCGCTCAGGGCATGGACGGCGTACCATTTCAGTTCGATTTCGTTCTTCTCACTCATGAGCTTCTAGCTTCTCCGGCTAGCCGAGACTGTAGATGGCGGTGGAAAGAAACGCCCACAGGGCGTCGAACAGCCCCAGGATAATCGCAACGACGATGGAGGTGATAATGACCACCACCGTCGACAGCTTCGTTTCTTCCCAGGACGGCCACGTAACTTTCTTCAGTTCGTTGGCCACTTCCAGGGCCCAGGTGTTGACATTGCGATTCATCTTCAACGCAATGCCCACGGCGATGCCGCACACCAGGCCCAGCAAGTCGCTTCGGGCAAACCCCGTCCCGATGAGGGGTTTGTCGAGGCCCCTGCTGATAAGGTCCATAACGGCGCCGAACACTTTGGCGCTGATGACCCAGGACAGCAGGCCGGCCAAGACGTAGGCTATGTTTACAAAACGTTGCATACTCATGCGACGACCCCTGGACGGTGGCAGGCCAGGGGGGGTTCGAACCCCCAGCCTTCGGATTTGGAGTCCGACGCTCTGCCAATTAGAGCTACTGGCCCGTATGCCGCCACGTCTACCTGGTCTCCTTGTGGACGGTATGCGTACGTTCGAAACGGCAGTACTTCTTCAACTCCAGCCTTTTCGACGTCGTGCGCTTGTTCTTCTCCGTCGTATAACGGGAAACTCCCGGCAGATCGCTCTTGCGGCAAGTAGTACACTCCAAATGAATGATAACTCTGGCACCTTTCTTCGCCATTTTTACTCAGGCTCCCGACGACGAGCCCGGCACGAGGCCGGCCCCGTTTGTCAAAGCAGGGATTATTCGACGATCTCGGTGATTACGCCGGCGCCAACAGTTCTGCCACCTTCGCGAACTGCAAAACGCAGCTCTTTTTCCATCGCGATGGGGTAGATGAGTTCAACATCGAACTCGGCGTGGTCACCAGGCATAACCATCTGCCGGTCTCCCTCAAGGGAGATGGCGCCGGTCACGTCGGTGGTGCGGAAGTAGAACTGGGGACGGTAGCCGGTCCGGAATGCGGAGTGGCGGCCGCCTTCGTCCTTAGTCAATACGTACACCTGCGCCTTGAAAACGCGGTGCGGGTTGATGCTGCCGGGAATGGCGATGACCATACCACGCTGAACTTCGCGCTTGTCTATGCCACGCAGCAACAGGCCGACGTTGTCGCCCGCTTCTCCGTAGTCCAGAGTCTTCCGGAACATCTCGACGCCGGTGACAACCGTCTTGCGGACGTCTTTCTTGAGCCCGATGATCTCGATCTCGTCGCCGCTGTGGATCTTGCCACGCTCGACACGGCCGGTGACCACGGTGCCGCGGCCCTTGATGCTGAACACGTCCTCGATGGGCATGAGGAACGGCTTGTCGACATCACGCTCCGGCATCGGCACGTAGCTGTCAAGTGCAGCCAACAGCTCGACGATGGGCACGTTGTCCGGATGACTGGCGTCGCCATCGGTCTGCAGCGACTTGCCCGCGCTTCCCTTGATGATGGGGATTTCGTCGCCGGGGAACTCGTACTTGTCAAGCAGTTCCCGGACTTCCATCTCCACCAGCTCAAGCAGCTCGGGGTCGTCCACGAGGTCGATTTTGTTCATGAAGACCACGACTGCAGGCACGTTCACCTGACGGGCGAGCAGGATGTGCTCACGGGTCTGCAGGTTGGGACCGTCATCGGAACCAACCACCAGGATGGCGCCGTCCATCTGCGCCGCGCCGGTGATCATGTTCTTGATGTAGTCCGCGTGCCCCGGGCAGTCTACGTGTGCGTAGTGCCGGTTGGCAGTCTCATACTCCACGTGGGAGGTGGCGATGGTCAGAATCTTGGTTTCGTCCCGCCGCCCGTGAGCTGCCGAGGCCTTGGCCACTTCGTCGTAGGAGATGTAGGACGCCATGCCCGCCTTCTCCTGCACCCGGGTGATGGCCGCGGTCAGGGTGGTTTTGCCATGGTCAACGTGTCCAATAGTACCAACGTTGACGTGCGGTTTGGTTCTCTTAAATTTCTCTTTTCCCATGACTTCCTTTCCTCCTCGTTCTCAACAAGTTGAGGTGGAGCCTACGATCGGGTTTGAACCGATGACCTCGTCCTTACCAAGGACGTGCTCTACCTGCTGAGCTACGTAGGCTCAAATAATCAACAAACAACGGAGCGGGAGACGGGATTCGAACCCGCGACCCTCAGCTTGGAAGGCTGACGCTCTAGCCAGCTGAGCTACTCCCGCAGTCTCAAAGTGGCGAGGGAAGGATTCGAACCTTCGTAGGCATTCGCCAGTAGATTTACAGTCTACCCCCGTTGACCGCTAGGGTACCTCGCCGTAACCAAAAAATGGGCCACTTCCTCCCAGAGAGCTGGCGAGGGGACTTGAACCCGTAACCTGCTGATTACAAGTCAGCCGCTCTACCAGTTGAGCTACGCCAGCACAGCTTATCAAAGATGCACGCCTCCACAGTGGAGGCTCCATAAGCGAAAGGTTTTTACATTCAGGACCGGTCCTTGTCAAGAACTTTTTCCAGTAGGAATAGTACCTTTTTCACCTACGCGCCCACTCGTACAGGAGCACCGAGGCGAAGGAAGCCACATTCAACGACTCCCATTCTCCCGCAACTGAAAGGTGGCTGTCACACTCTTTCAGCACCACCGGGCGCGCCCCCCGTCCCTCGCTGCCCAGTACGAAACAGGTACGCTCGGGAAACTGCTCTGTCGACGGGGAGATCCCCTCTTCCGGAACCGTGCCATACAGCCAATACCCTGCCCCTCTCAACTCCCGCAACGCCCGGGCAAGGTTGGTCACCTTGGCGATACGCACGACGGCTGCAGCCCCCGCACTTCGACGAATCACCGCCGCGGTCACCTCGGCGGAACGATCCTTGGGTATGATGATTCCCGTCGCGCCGAAAAACACCGCGCTGCGGATAATCGCCCCCAAATTTCCCGGATCGGTGATCGAATCCAAGGCCAGCACCAGCGATCGTGCCGACTGGGCCGCCAGCAACTCCGGGAGAGTAAGGTATGGATAGGGCTTCAGGAGCGCCACCGCGAGGCGGGCCTGCCCGCCCCCGACACGAACCAGCTCCTCTCGTCTGGTGCGGCGCCAGGGTATCCCTTCCTTATCCAGCAACGAGCACAACTGCCCGCCCTCGCCGCCCGTGGCCGACTCCTCCACCAGCACCTCGCCCACCAGGCCGGGAGCCTGGCGGCACACGTCCAGGACGTGGGACAGCCCGTGCACCGTCAACTGGTCGCCACGAGCTCTCATTTTCGGGATGAAACAGCGTCGATGAGCCAGGCCTGAGCTTCGGCAACCGGCACTTTGTGCTTCTCTCCGCTCATGCGGTCTTTGATCTCGACGAACCCTTCGGCCAGATCACGAGCTCCGAACACCACCTGGAAGGGAATGCCCACCAGATCTGCGTCGTTGAACTTGACCCCGGGGCGAACTTTGCGATCGTCCAGAACCACATCGATGCCGGCAGCCAGAACCGCATCGTAGAACTGCTCGGTAGTGGCCATCAGCCCTTCGTCCTTCACCTGTAACGGGAGGACTACCGCCTCGAACGGCGCGATAGGCACCGGCCATTTGATGCCTCGTTCATCATGATTCTGCTCGATCGCCGCAGACATGATGCGGGTCACCCCGATACCGTAGCACCCCATTACCGCGGGGAATGATTTTCCACCTTCGTTCAGGAAAGTACAATCCATCGCTTCAGAGTACTTGGTCCCCAGGTAGAAGATGTGCCCCACCTCAATGCCCCGGAACAGCCGGTAGGAGCCGTCCTCACAGTTGGGGCAGCGATCGCCCTCCTCCGCGTTGCGCAGATCGAGGTAACGCCCGGGCTCGAAATCCCTCCCGGGGTTTACATTCCTGGAGTGGTAGAGATCCCGGTTGGCGCCGACCACAACGTTGGTCATGCCCCGGGTGTCCAGGTCCGCGACAATGGGAGCGTTGAGGCCCACAGGGCCGGCAAAGCCGACGATGGCTCCGGTCACCCGTTCCACTGTGGCATCATCGGCCATCTCGACGACGTCTGCGCCGAGTGCGCGCCTGAGCTTGGTTTCCGACAGTTCGTGATCTCCCCGCACCAGCACCGCGGTGGGCTCGTCGTCCACCACGTAGATGAGGGTCTTGATCACTTCAGCGGGTGAAACTCCCAGGAATTCGGCCACCTCTTCGACGCTCTTCTGGTCCGGGGTGTGCACCTCTTCTAGATCGAGGAGTTCTCCTTCGCCAGGGGCCGGTTCGGTGTTGGGCAAGGGCGCCATCTCCTGATTGACGGTGAAATCGCAACCGTCGCACTTGAGCACGTAGTCCTCGCCGGTTTCCGCGACCACCTGGAATTCGTGGGAAAGGCTTCCCCCGATGTTTCCGGTGTCCGCCTCAACCGCCCGAAAATCCAACCCGCACCGCTTGAAGATTGCCGTGTAGGCCTCGTACATGGCCTGGTACGACTGCCGAGCCGCCTCATCGTCCACGTCGAACGAATAGGCGTCCTTCATGATGAACTCCCTTCCCCGCATGAGGCCGGCCCGGGGCTTTACCTCGTCCCGGAATTTCACCTGGATCTGGTAGAGATTCACGGGCAGGTCGCGGTAGGAACGTATGTCCCGCCGCACCAGGTCGGTGATCACCTCTTCGTGGGTGGGCCCAAAGCAGAAGTCCCGCCCATGGCGGTCCTGCATGCGCAACAGTTCGGGGCCATAGTATTGCCAGCGCCCCGACTCCTTCCACAATTCGGAAGGCTGAATCGCGGGCAGCAGCACCTCCATGGCCCCCGCGCGGTTCATCTCCGCCCGCACGATATTGCTCACTTTGGTCAGCGTCCGTACCCCGAGGGGCAGGAAGTCGTAGATGCCCGCGGCCAGCATGCGGATGTAGCCGCCTCGGATCATGAACCGGTGGCTGGCCAGCTCCGCTTCGCGAGGGGCTTCCTTTAGAGTAGGCAGATGATATCTGGTGAGTTTCATGGGGGGTTAGAAACCTTCGGCGTCGTCAGGCGTGACCGCATAGGGGCCGGTGCTGGTGTAGTCATACTGCTTGTGCAGGCCGCGGATGAGTTCCAGCAAGCCGACGATCTTCTTCAAGTCGTTGGGGCCGTAGCCTGCGTCGCCCTTCTCGTAGGCTTCCTGCAACGCTTCGAGTGAGTCGAACTTGTTGAACAGCATGTTGGCCCGGTCCACCAGGTAGTGGGCGGTGTGGAAAGTCTTGTCGCTTCCCATCCGGTAGGCCATGTAGATCTTGCCGGTGAACGGATCCGCGAATTCCGCGACCTCTGCGTCCTCGGGCAGCTCCAGTTCGTCCTCGTGACCTTTCAGGAATACGCGAGTGGTATCCATGAACCTGCGGTCATAGGCGTTGATCATCAGCGACATCCCATAATAGGCCGCCAACATGGGCAGACGGAACCAGGTGGTTTCGAAGCTGTAGTCGGTGGGCTCCGGCTCCAGGAAGTGTCCGTTGGAGCAGAAGTTGGGGTCGTTGAGGTTGCGCCGCTCCCGCAGCTTGACGTAGATCGCCTTGCCCTGCTCGTCCTCCACCACGCACGCGGCGTAGTTCTCTTCCCTGTGCGTGGTGAGCCCGCCGAGCAGGCTGATCATGCGATCGGGGAAGAAGGTGAAGAAGCTGATCAGGTGCTTCTGCTGATCCGGGAACTCGTCAATGTTCAGGAAGTCGGTGGTGGGATCGGTAAGTGCGGTAAAGGCATGGAGGCGGTCGAAAATGGCGCCGCCCGACACCGGGAATGCGTCGTTGCCAACCAGCATCCAGCTTGCATACATGGGCCGGGAGCCGAACCTTCCGTAGTTCTCTTCCAGGAAGAAGCGGTTCTGAAGAATGTCGCGGTTGTAGTCGGTCCTCAACTCATACCGGTCGTTCTCCGGGTTGTAGCCGTACTGGTTGGGCCAGCCGAGGCCACCACCGTCCGGAATGGCGAACACCTGCATGAGCGTGTTGAACGCTTCGTCGGTGGCCATGGATCCGGCCAGGCCGCCGTTGAAGTCTTCGTGCCACGGGATACCAAACTTCTTCTCCCACCAGTCGTTCTGGTTGTACCGGGCGTACTGAATGGCCCACCACTGGAACTGGCGCTTCATGGCCTGGAACCGGCTCCGGATCCGGCCGTTGTAGTTGTCATAGTAGTACGTATCGAAGAACGTGGAACCGCGCCACCGGCCGTACCACATCCAGTACCACCAGTAGTCGTTGACCGAGTTGCGGACGATCTCGTATTCGTCCGCACCCTGGTCCCAACGGTCGCACAGCGGCATGGTGCCCGCATATTCGTCGGAACAGAAGCGGTAGGGAACTTCCACCAGCTCCAGCGGGGAGCAGTAAGCGGCGTCAAGCTGCTTCCGGCACACATCCCCACCGCCGCAGTCTGCGTCAGTCAGGCACTTGGCTCCCTTGACGTCTGAGTAGAGCACGTTCTTGCGCTCATACAGTTTTTCGGGAGTCCCGAAGACGTTGGGCAACTGGGAGTAGTGAACCCGCTTGAACAACCGCTCCAGCAGGTCTGAGTCCAGCGCGATGGAAGGCACCGATTCGGGGTCTTCATCGCTCGGGTCCTGGAGGTATTTGTCCCATCCGTCAAGGTTGGGAGCTTCGTCAAACACCTCGACAATGCCGCCGTACCCGAACTTGATGGCCGCGGAATCGTACATTCCGATGCCGTGGTACAGGTCGTTGAACTTGGCGCCATAGTCCATGATGGAAGAGTACTGGTACTCACGAATCGACTTTTCCTGCTGGAACTGGGATTCTTCGGTCCACAGGTCGAGGGGCAACCAGGTTTCGCCGTCGGCAGCCAGAGCTACCTTCGCTTCCCAGTATTCCTTGGGGAAGTTCATGGCGTCGGTGGAGCCCTCGAAGTTGTGCCTCAGGCCCAGGTTGTGGCCCACTTCGTGGATGGCCACGGACATGAAGATGCCCTTCTTGAATTCCAGAACCATCTCCGCGCGCAGCGCTTCGCCCGCGGCCCGCACCATCGCCTGGCTCCGGGCCACCTGGTCGTTCTTGGTGTCCGCGTACCAGGGTGAAGGGGTCCAGTATTCCAACTGGTCACGCCGCTCGGTGTACTGGATTTTGTTGGCCAGTTGCTTGCCGAGTTTCTCCACGGTGCAAGTGTTGACCCAGTAGTAACCCGACACGTCCGGATCGCCTTGATCCACGTACATGCACGTGTCACCCGGCGCGGGCAGCGACGGGTTATACTCGGAATAGAATGTAATGCGCGGCTGGGCCTCGGGGTTGCGTTGCTTGCCCGCTTCCTCGGCCGTGCACTGGTCCTTGACGAGGTCGAAGTTCTCCGGCTTGAATGCAAGCTCTTCTCCCGCATCCATGGCGTCGATCACAGCAGTACAGATGCCGCCGTCGAACTTGGTCTTCCACTTCTTGGCGTGGGCGATGAGGGCCGCATCGATGAATTCGACCATGAACATGGTCTTCCGGCCGTACTCATTGACCAGCTTCCGCCGCGCCTGCACGCCCTTGTGGTTGGCCCAACTCCGCAGGCTCATCTCGTCCACCTGCTGATCGTTCATGCCGATACCGAAATAGCCGGAGAAGTCCCGGAACAAGGCCCGGTACTCAGGAAGAATGAGCATCTTCTCCAACTCCGGATCGCCCTTGATCATATTCATACGCATAGAGGTGAAGTCGATGTCCGTCTTCTCAAGGCCCGTATTGGTAATCCGCTGATGCACCTGCTCACCCACCATGTCGTGGACGCGCATCTGAGCTTCCGCCACACTGGCGGGCGGCGGGTTCGGGTTGACAGCAATGCTCTCGGGGTAGTCCTCGGCAGTGATGTCAAAACCGGACGCCATGGTCTTGTAGTCCTTGAAACCCACCATCGCTTCCACCATGTCTGCGGCGCGGTTGGCGTAACGCAGCACGTTAGCGGTGTAAATGTGGGCCGAGGCCGACAGAATCTTGCCGGTAAGCGGGTCGGCGGAGAACGGACCGTAACCCAACAGACCGTTCATGGCCGGCGGATTCACCGACACCAGGAATGAGTACCGCAAGTCCCCGTGCTTCTTGACGTAGTCCATGTCCTTGCAAACAGACGGGTCGGTCTCAGCAATGGGCAGCCCCTGGGCCAGCGCTTCCTGGGCGGTGCCGTTGTTGTTCTCGCAGACGACGAACATGCCGCCGGCGGGCACGGAACCTTCGCCCTTGTAGAACTCAACCACTTCGTTAAACGGCTTGGCCCACTGCCGGCCCAGCTCAACCGCTTCGGGAACCAGGTCCCGGGGGTATCCTTCGGACAGATAGTACACGATGGGCTGCGGCTCCATCTGGGAGTAGTCCAGGGTGCCGTCGTCTTTCTGCGGGTGAATGTCCCACAGGTCGTAGCGGGAGATCAATCGGATGGCCACGCCGTAGGTGGTTTCGTAGTAGTCGTCGAAGTTGAGCCGCTCCTGGCGGTAGTAGCCGAACTTGTCCAGCAGGAAGTCGTCGTAGTCCTGGGGGACATAGTCGTCGTCGGGGTCCACCTTCATGAACGAGGTGCGCATTTCGAACTGCTCGGAGAAGCACTCGAAGAACCGGCCGAAAACCCACGGATAGAAACCGCAGTAGGGCACCCAGTCGTTGTAGTACTCGTTGAACCAGGTGGGACCGGACATGACGTAGCTCGACAGGTAGTCGAAGTACTCGACGCCGCCGTTTTCGTCACGGAACATCCTCAACTCTTCGCCTTCCGGGGCCTCGTCCCCTTCAAACAGGGTCGTGACCACGTTGTCGGTCATGGTGCTCAAGGAGAACTGGAAGTTGGTGATCTGGCTGTCGCCCCAGTTCACCCGCATGAAATCGCGCTCATACCAGAATCGGTCCGAACTGTTCTCCACCAGCACGTTGGTCTTTTCGCCGGTGGTGGGATTGTATTCGTACACCACGTCAAAGTGGGAGTCGATGGGGAACACCGCAAGGGGCGCGCCGCGGAAGATGAACTTGGTGGGCTGCACGCACCGCGCATCAGCCGCGGTACGGTCCTTCAACGCGGTGCCCGCGTCGTGTCCGCAGCGAGCCAGGCCGTTGGCCGTCTTGTACTCGCAGAACTCGTGCATCCCGCCGCCACCATTTATGGTGTTTCCGGCGCAGGAAACTTCCTTGCCGTCCTCGTCGGACAGCACGTCACCTTCCGCATACTTCAAGTCGCGGGACTGATTGGGGTCGGGTGTGAACACTGCGTCATCCCCGGGCAGCCAGGTGAGGTAAGGCGTGTCCACGTCAGCTTTCAGGCCGATCAACTGGCTGTTGCGCGTGAACTCGTAGGTTCGATAGAAATAAAGGTTCTCTTCCTGCATCTCGAACACACCCCGTTCCGCCGCGGGAATGGGGGCCTGGTCGCCGATGAAGGAATAGGTGGAGAGGTACTGCGCATCCACAACAGTGCGCTTGAAGTACCACTCACCTTCGAGGTCCTTTTTGTCCAGAATGTTGGACTGGGTACGGTCGATCTCTCCGATCTCCTGCGCACAACCTGCAGTGAGGACGGTAGCAACAGCCAGTAACAGTATCTTTTTCATGGCTCTGTCCCCCCTAGTAGCTCAAGGTGCCATAGAGCTCATTGAACGCATACAACACATCCAGTAGCTCAACCATATCGTGAATTTCCTTACCGAGCTGGTCCTTCTGAACATCCAGCTCCTCCGTTTCGCCCCACTCGATAGCATCCCACTCAGCCACCAATTCGTTGGCTTCGTGCAACAGCAGATAGGCAGCGTCGATACGCTCGGGGTCGAAGTTGGTTGTTTTAGCCACGTAAGTCTTCAAGCTCCACGGGTCTGTGAATTCAACGGTTTCCACAGCGTATTCCGCACCGGGGAAGTCATCCACGGTGGCAATGTCGTAGCAGCTCCCGTTACCCTTGAGGCAGATAAACAGGCTCTCCACGATACCGTTGTCGAAGCCGGAGGTCACATACGAGTACGCCCACAATGAAACGTAGGTCTTCATGGACAGCCCTTCGAGGCTACTCTCGATACGGGGACGATCCATCCCGACCTGGGGACGCAGCGGGTCGAACGGCCTCATTGAACCGTCGTCGTCAAGGTAGGGCGAATAGCGCTGCCTGTCGCCCGAGATAAAGCCCACCAGCGTGTTGCTGAGCGGGGTGTAGTAGTTGGTGTTGAAGCCGATGCTCGAGCCCACTCCGATATCAACCTGCTCTCCCAGGCTGTCGCTCAAGAAGTAGCCGGTGGAGAAGGTAAGAGTGTGCAGCGCTGCGAGCTTCTCCCAGAAGGAACCGATCCAGGCTGCGTGGTCGAAGTAGTAGTAGCCGGCATCGCCGAAGAAGGCGGTGTACGGGAACTTGCCCGGACCCAGGGGAATATCCAACTCGCTGCCCTCCGCGCCCATGTCGTAGCTGACGTTCACATAGCGCTCATTGGCAGTGCCCTGGCCTTCCAGCCGGTAGGAACCGGGCGCCGGGGAGTAGAGCAGCTCTGCGCACATACGCAGTGCGGTCCGGGCCGACTGCTCCCGGTAGCCCCACATCAAGGAGTCGGAGTACAACTCCTCCATGAACTCCGGGTTGGCCCGAAAGATCATGGAGTACAAGGCGTTGAACCGCCCCGCATCCTGCAGCGGCGGGAACCACCGCGAGAGTATTCTGCTGAAGTAGTATGTCGGGTCAGCCCCCCGGTAGGCGCCCCAGCGCTCACGCTTGAACGCGTCGAAGACGTAGTATTCCTGCAGCTTGCTCCACGAATGGTAGAGCACCTCAAGGATGTCCGCGCCCACGTCGAAAATGTAGACCATGTAGTTGCCGCGCCACTCGTCACCCGAGTAGATGTAGGGAACTTCGTGATAGCTCAGATCGTGGACGCCGCGGTCCTCGGAATTCAGCGCCTGGCGCTCCAGCCGGATCTTCCGGTAGGGGGCCGGGACACGCTCCAGGTTCTCCTTGACGCCGATAAACTGGCTCAATGTCAGCCAGGCGTGGAAGAAGAAGGGGGAGCCCAGGTACGACGGGTCGGTGAGCCAACCGGCCCATACCAACTCATTAAGGCCCCAGTCGACGGCCATCTGCGTGCGGATCTCCTTGATCTTGGAGGTATCGGTCCAGATGTCCGCCAACTCAGTATAGCCGTACCGAAGCGCGGCCTTGTCGTACTTGCCCAGGCCGTGAACATCGAAGTTGATGGTGCCGCCGTAGTCCATGATGGAGGAGTACTGGTACTCGATCCTTCCCTTCTCGGCTTCGTCGGGAGTCAGGTACCCTCTCGGCACGAACATCTTCACCAGCTCCATGTCGGCTGACTCGGTAACCACCGGCTGGTAGGTCACCTGGCAGTCGTCATCATCTGCGCACTCACGGGCCGCGTCGAACTTGCACTTGCCCGCATCCGCATCGCAACTGTCGTCCTTGCGGCAAACGTCGCCCGCGCCGCCGGCATTGTAACCGCCCAGGCACACGCCCTTGTCATCGGCTACCGCACGCGTGGCGCAACGGCCCCAGAGCTCCTCATCCTTCTTCTGGCAGACAGCTCCGTCCAGCGCTCCACAATCAGTATCCGAGGTGCACTCTTCGTAGGTCTTCTGCTTGGCCCAACACGCGCCCGTGGGCTCGTAATACTGGTTCACGCACGCGTTCACACCGGGACATTCAGCAGCCGCGTTCTCCTTGACCACGCACAACCCTTCATCACTGCAGACGTAGCAGGTCTTGAAGTCCAGGGTCACATTGCCGTCCGCATCCTTCAACGCCCAGTAGTCGTTGTTGGGGTCGTAGGGCAGGCAGTCGGAGTTCTGCTCGCACATCACTTCCACTTCCTGGCAGGAGGTGCCCGGCATGCAGAAGCTGTCATCCTGGCAGAACATACGGCATTTCTGCCCGAACACGCAGCTCATGGGACCTTCACGATAGCAGGGGCGGTAGTCCAGGTCGCGAATGCTATAGAACTCATCATGGTAGTTGAAGAGGTCCGAGGACGCCTCGAAGTTGTGCCTCAAGCCCACGGTGTGCCCGATCTCGTGCTGCAGCACACCGTCCAGCATCAACTCGGTGATACGCCGCACCTGGCAGGTTTCCTCTTCGCCGCCGTAGTTGGCCAGATTGTCGGCCTGCTGGCAAAACTCCTGCACCTCGATCGCGGTGCCGTAGACGTACGGCTCCACCAGCTCGCGGGAGTAGTAGTTGTGTTCTGCGAGGAACTTGAGCCGATTGTCATCGGCCATGATCTTCTCCGGGTCGGCCCAGTTCAGCGGTGACAATGCGTTCATGTCGCCCGCGGCCACTGCAAAGTCGGGATTCATGGTCCCGCCCGTCCCGATGTTCTTTACTTCCTCGGTAATCATCATGTCTTCGAGCCACGTGCCCCGCACCCGATTGAACCGAGCATTCATCTGCTCAGCACTCATGGACGGAGGCAGAGTTTCCAGGTTCTTCTTCATGAACTTGGCGCGGTCGGTAGCAATTTCCCGGAATTCATCAGAAGCGAGGAAGCCCTTGATCTTGGACATCTCCTGCTCAGTGTACCAGAAGCGCTTCACCGGCTTGCGGTATTTGTTCAACTTCTCTGTATCCACGCCCAGAGGTGCGTAAAGCGACTCGTACGCGCCGTCGTAGTTGTGGTTGTGTTCAATATACTCCTTGATGTACTTACCCGTCGCGATGTCTTCCGCCGGCAGCTTGCCCGTGGACAGGTCCAAGAGGTCCTTTCCGTACTGACCGTAGCTGATCATCACACCGCCATAAATGTTGGCGATGCCGTAGTAGATCTGGCCGGTGACCGGGTCGGGCTGGGAAGGCCCGTACCCCAGGGGAGAGGACGCCTGGTCTTCGGACACCCAGTAGAACTGGCTGTACCGGAGGTCGCCGTGATTCTTGCCCTCGTGGGGAGCGATCACTTCAGCGCAGGGGTTCCTCAATTCGCCGGCATCGTCCTCGTACCAGTAGCGGCAATCGTTCTGCATCGCCAGTTTTTCGCCCTTGGGCGCGGTACGCTCAGCTTCACTGCAAGAGTCGCCGGAGTAGATGTTTTCGCAGATAACAAACAGCTCGGGGAGGGAAGCTTCAATCTCCTCCACCCGGAGCAGGTCCGCCTCGGTCAACTCCTGGCGCCAACCCATGCACATCCCGACGCCGTTGTCGCTGAAGCAGCTAACCTCGCCGTGGGTGCCGGCCGGAAGGATGATCACCCGGTTGTTCTCCTGGGTGAGGCCGGTATATTTGGTGATTTCGCCGAAACCGACGGCATCGAACCGCATACTGGCGTCAAGCCCGAAGTCAACCGCGCCGCCACCGGGCACGCCGTGCACGAACCGAACCTGCGCCAGGGCGCGATTGGTATTCACGTCGTCGTACTCGGACGAAGCCATGAGCAGATGAGCCTTCTCCTGGTTGCCCACCAGCACAAAGGTCTGTACGTGCTTATCCTTAAGGACTCCAAAGGGATACGTTGCGATGGTTGCCCCCGACGACACGTCGACTACGCTGAACGTACGCGTATCTGAGGAAACCGGCTTGTCGTCATCGGTCAAGCCAAGGTCCAGCATGCAGAAGTCGCTCTGAATGAGATGGTCAACCTTCTTCCAGCCGTCATTCAACTCTTCAGCCGCGCATCCGGCAGCATTTGTGCACTCGTGGCACGCATTGGCAAAACACGCCTGGCCCGCAGGGCACTTGAAGTTGGCGTTGCAGAAACCGGGGTCGGAAGCGTATTGGTAGGATGCACCTTCAAACGTCCCGCCCGCAGGAAGGAGGCACGTATCGTCAAGCTCGGCGCCGTTCCTGTCGTCCACCAACCGCACCTCCCCGATGTCCCGGGCAAGGTGCATGAACACCACCTGGGTCTGCCCCAATTCCATGAACGGTACAGGGTCATCGGCTGAAAGCCTGAATTCCGGACCTGCGCCACCTTCCACCCAGTACATGGAGTAGGAGCCGCGATCCATGGTCTTCTTGACCACCTCTGCCCAGCCTGCATCATTCTTGTTGCCAAGGTCGCAGTTGTCGGTGGTGCACTCGTGGCAAACGCCGTTGGAGGCGCCGGCGGAGGACTTGATGCACGCCTGGCCCATGGGGCAGGGTGCGTCCGAATTACAAGTCGCCTTGGCCGCGCAAACACCGCTTGCACAGTACTGGTAGACCCACTGAGACTCGGGGAGGCCCACATTGCACAGCCGCTCGGAAGGCGGAACGCTCTTTTCGTAGTCGGCGTCACAGAAGCGGGCGTGGGTATCCATAATGTCCCGGTCAAGCACCGGCGCGGTGTCTCCCAGGCAATCTTCGTTGGTTTCGCAGTACTTCACGTCGTACCAACCCTTCTCGCTGTAGAACTGCGTCCAAGCGACGGCGTCCTTGAAGGGCCTGCTGAACTCGTCCGCGGCCACGTACGCCGAACGCATGTATTCCTCCGGCCAGGACGCAGACAGGTGATAAAGAATCGGCTGTACGCCCCGGTTGTGGGGAGCCACCGTGTCCCAGGTCACGCAGTGACCTTCCGAGAACCACCCTTCCTCCAACCAGCAGTGCACCTGGCCGTCGTGAAGCCCCTCGCAATCGGTGTCGTTGAGGCAGCGTGCAATGTTGCCGCTGTCGGGGTCGACTATGTCTACCTTGGTGCGGGAATCGGTCCACAGATTCCACCGGTTGATGAACGTCTTGTTGTCGGAGTACTTGATCCCGTGGTTGACGTCGTACCCGAAGCGCTCGGTGAGGAAGAAGCCGAACTTCTCCTGCATCGTCGCCTGGGCGTAGTGCAACGGAATGTAGTCGTTGTTGGGGTCGACCTTAAGGAACGAGTTGCGGATCTTGACCACTGCTCCGGCGCAGTCGTAGGAAGCCAGGCCGAAGAGGTTGCAGTTCTGGCTCATGGGCTTCATGAAAACCTTGTTCACGAAGTTGAGCGCATCCTCGGTCAGCTCGAAACGATCCGGGCTGTCTTCCTCGAACTCCTGGACGTAGTAGTCCACCGGCTCAGGCGCGGCGCCCATCATGAACAGGGGAACCTCGATGTCATTCTTCGACCAGTTCACCCGGACGTACTCCCGCTCGTGCCAGAGATTGTCATCCTCATCCTCGATGAGAATGTTGCTCTGCTCCCCGGTTTGCGGGTTGTACTTCCGAATCACGTCGAAGTGGCTGACGATCTCGAAAGCCGCGACGGGCTGACCGACGTACATCTCGAGAAACTCGTCGCTCTTCCCTTCGTCCCAGTAGTTCCTGATCATGGACGTGTGCCAATCCGCGTCCGCACCTTCGGCCCACAGCTCGGTGACCGGATACACGAACAGGTAGTCTTCCTGGATGTCAAAGATCACCCGGTACCCGCCCATGTAGGCCATCTCGCCGTCGAACGTAATCGAGTTCGGCACCGGCGCCTCGATGGCGGTTACCTGGTAGAACCAGATGCCCTTGAGGTCGGACTTCTTCACCTTGTTGGGCTCTGTCCGGTCAATGTCGCCGATTTCCGCAGCGCACGACGCCAATAACATCAGCGCGGCTGCGAGCAGGCCCGAAATTTTGAAGAACCTCCCAGCTTTCATAAGGTCTCCCTCCGTCTATTATTCCGCGTTTTTAATCCCATATTTTGCTCTCTGTTCGGACTACTGTCCGTCGGATGCACGTTTATCTGCTGCATGCCTAGTACCGCCCGGTCAGGGAAAGATAACCTGCCGAACTGTTCCGGTGGTTGTTGGAGAAGTTGGCGAACGGGAAGATGAAATCCTCGTTGTCAGCCGTCTTCGGCGCCACCAGGGTGTCGGTGCCGATGGAAACACTCAGCTCCGGTGTGAACTGGTAAGTCAGGTCGATGATACCGCGCATGCTGTCGCGCTGGCCGTGACCCGGGTCCGCGTATTCCGACGTGTACTCATCATCGGGAGCCACGTCGTAGGCGAACGAATTGTTGATCTGATACATGACCGCCAGGGCCACCTCATCGGTGAGGTTCCAACTCATGATCCAGGTGTTCACGACGCCGAAACTCACGTTGGCGCCGCCAACGCTGATCAGGTCGGTGGTGAGCTGCTCGTTGCCCTGGAAGTGGGAAAGCACTACGTGCTCACCCTCATCATCCTTGCTCACCGTGGGACTCTCGTACTTGTTGAAGTTCTTGAACCCCATCACCCAGTAGCCCAGGTAGACGGGACCCACGATCTTCGAAAACGACAGCTTCGCCATCGACGAGAACAGTTGATTGCGGAACTGGCTCACCGGCCCGGTAGGCAGCGACACCATGAGCGAACCGCTCATGCTGATCCCGACGCCGGGAATGGTGTAGAACCGCATGCGGGTCAAGTCGAGGACCGAATCTGCAAACACGGTTCGGTTTCGATATGTGGCCGTCGACTCGTAGTTCTCAACTACCGAGTGGGCAATGTCGAACTTACCGGTGAGGCGCCACATGGGTGCAATTCGCCAGTAGGGCCACAGCGACAGGCTCACATCATATGCAGCCCGCCGCACGTTGGGGTCGGAGACAAAGGTCCCGCCGCCAACCGCCTGGGTCACCGAAACCATGGCGCCCAGCGGGAAGGGCTCCTTCCCAGCCTTAGCTTCCAGCATGGCCCGCTCTTCCTCAGTAATCGCCGGCGGCGCACTATCGTTGTCCAGCGCATAGGCCGGCATCGCCGCGATCCCGATAACCAGAGCGGCTAGAAAACAAAGAGTCCGTTTCAAGGTAGCCTCCCCCGTCAAAAGTTGTTGTTTCTGCTCTATTTTCGGCAGCCTCAAAAGCCGCATTTTTACACCCCCCGGTCGGAGAACTGCCCTATCTTGCATAGGTTGGGTAGTAGAGGCAAGAAAAAAATGCGCGCCTGTAAAGGCTTTTTTAAATAGATACGCGACAAACTGCACACTCCCCCCTTTCCCGCATCGCCGAACTACTTTTCCCCCGTCGGGCGACGCCCTGTTAAAGGCAATTAAGCTTTCAGCGGTTAGCGAAAGGCGGCTGCAGGAAGAAGATGCGGTCAGCGGTCAGCTTAACCTCAGCCAAAGGCTGGCCGTAGCTGAGAGCTGAACGCTGATAGCTGATAGCCCAAGGCCAGGTGGCTACTTCTTCTTCTTCTTTTTGTCGAGTGCTTTCTGCAACAGGTCGCCGAAGGTGCCGAACTCGCTGACTCCCTGCTTTTTCATGTAGGCATCAAATTCCGATTTCTCTTCCGCGCTGGTGGTATCGCCCGCTTCCAGGGTGATGCGGCGCTTCTCCCGATCGATCTCCCGCACCATCAACTGAACAGTCTTGCCCGGGCGGTACGCGCTACCCAGCGGTTCGCCCCTGGCGACTCCCGCCAGCGACCCGGGAAGGAATGCGACGATCCCTTCCTCCAATTCCACGAACACGCCGCCCGCACCGATGCGCTGCACCCGCCCCGAAATGGGCGTGCCCACTCCGTAGCGTTCTTCCACCGCGTCAAACGGATCGCCGTGCACCTGCTTCATGCCCAGCGAGATGCGCTTCTTCTCACTGTCGATGTTGAGCACCACCACCTGTACCGCGTCGCCCACGTTCACCACTTCACCCGCATGCCGCACCCTTCCCGCCCAGCTCATATCGGATACGTGCACCAGACCCTCAACTCCCGAAGCGATGCGCACAAACGCGCCGTAGGGCTCCACCCGGGTAACCGTTCCCGACGCGTTGGCGCTCACCTCAAAACGGTCCTCGACGTTATCCCACGGGTCCTCCCCCGCCTCCCGAATGCTCAAGCCCAATTTGTTCTCTACCGGGTCGAACTTCTTCACCTTCACCTTCACCATCTGTCCCTGGCTCAACACCTCGGTAGGATCCTCTATCCGGTCCCAGGAGATCTCCGAAACATGAACCAGGCCATCCACGCCGCCCACATCCACGAAAGCTCCGTAGGGCATGACCTTCTTCACCACTCCATCGAATATCTCACCGGGGATCAGGCGCTCCCTGGTCTCCCGAGCCTGGGCTTCCTGCTCCTCTTCCAGCAACGACCGGCGGGAAACCACGATATTGCGCTGGTCGGACGACAACTCGATGATGCGGAACGAAAACGTCCGGTCCACGTACTCCTCGCCGTCCTCAACGTACCGGCTGTCGATCTGCGAAATGGGGCAGAACGCGCTGATCCCCCCGCCGATCTCCACCGAAAATCCACCTTTCCGCGTCTCGGTGACTCGCCCTTCCACCGGAATCTTGTTCTCGTAGGCATCATCGAGAACGTCGGAGTTCTGCCGGGCCTTCTTCAACGAGCGGGACAGGTGGATACCACCGCGCAAGGTCAATACCGTGGCTTCCACGGTGTCGCCTATCTTGACGGTGACCTCTCCCTCTTCATCCCGGAACTCATCCGCGCCGATCATCCCTTCGCTTTTGGTTCCGATGTCGACAAAAACCCAGTCCCTTCCCACGGAAACCACTTTGCCGCTCACCATTTCTCCCGGATGCACGGTCTCCATGTCGGGCCCCTGCTCGAGCATGCGCTCGAACTCCTGGGGACTGATTTCACCGTTATCGTCGTCGCCGGGCCTTCTGATCTCTACCATTTTTTCCTCCACCTACCCCTCATAAACCGGGGCCGTATGGTATAACTCAAAGCCTTTGCTTTGCAACTGATTAATTGGCGGTGCCGACGCGACGCAGGCCCCTCGCTCGCTCTCAGGGTACTGTGTCAACTTTGCGGCGCAGGTAGACAAGGACACGGTCGCCGAAAGAGACGAGGCGGGACTCGTAGTTGTCCCTTTCATACTCCAGCCGCGCCGCCCCCGCGGACCGTTGGGACTCGTACAACCTGCCGTCCCACATGAACTTCACCCCGTCGATCATCTTCTCGCGCGGTATGTTCGACATGCCATCCCCCTGAGGGAGAGTTAGTACACCCATGCGACAATGTCAATGGTCGATGACACCGATTCCCGCGTGATACCGCGCCGCCATCGAAGACACCAAAATTGATAATTGAAAATTGGTAATTGATAATTGATAATTGCCTCTCAAATGTGTACGCTTTGCCGTCTTGAGAGGTACACAATGACGTTTCGTTCCTGGTTGTTCACTCTGTCTTTTCTGTTCCTTGTCGCGGCCACTCCCCAGCAGGCGCACCACGCCGACGGACCGGACGAACTGCTCTGGTTTCTGGTCGTGTCCGACAGCCACGTCGGCACCGGCCTCATCGGCGGCAGCCAGGACACCGACTACCTGCACTGGGCCACCACCACCCTGGTGGACACGATCCAGCCCGCATTTATGGTCAACTGCGGTGACCTCACCGACGGCACCGGCGGCGGGCTTTTTCCCACCGGCCCCAAGGACGAAGAGTGGTCCTCCTATCGGGCGATTCTCGACGACAACGGCATGACCGCCGACTTCTACTACGACCTGCCCGGCAACCACGACCAGTACTCCGACCTCGGTCTGCCTCACTACCTCGGCTACTCAATTCAAGGGGAGGCCCACGGAACATCGAATTACCACTGGACGGTGGAGGCGGGCGGGTGGAAATACCTGTTTATCGGGGTGGATTCCACCGGCTCCGACGGTGCGCCCTGGCCCGCTGACAATGCAGGCCTCGATGGGGCCGATTTCGAGGCCCTGTATGCCGCGCTCGATGCAGAGCCCGACGCGGACATTATCGCCGTGTTCGGGCATCACCCGGCCACCTCAAACTACTTCGGTGACGGGCTCAACGAATTCAGGAACGTCTTTGACGACCACCTGGTTTCCGCCTATCTCTTCGGTCATTCCCACGATTATTCCGTCAAGTGGGAAAGCGACACCATGCAGTTCAATATCAGGTCGCTGGGGAAGTCTGCCAACCTGCAGGTGGGGCTGATCGCTTTCGACGGTTTGGGCCTCTCCGCCAAGGCGTTCGACGTGGACGATTGGCCCCAGGTGCTCGTCACCGCCCCGCTGAACAGCGGCCTGGGCGGCAACCACCCCTACGACTACATGGTGGATGCCTCCGCCGGGCCCGCGCTTGTCCGCGCCATCGCATTTCATCCCAACGGAGTGGAGAACGTCATTGCGGTAGTCGACGACGGCCCCTCCATCGCCATGAGCGTTGTTGATGACAACGTGTGGGAAGGGACGTTCGACCCGTCCGAGTTGGACGAATACCCCCACTCCTTGAAAGTGATCGCCACCGCGGACGGCCAAGCCGATCAACAGGTGTCCAGCTTCTATGTGTTCAATGCTCCCGAATCCCCGGAACCAACCGATCACGTGGAATGGCTGCCCGACGCGGGAGTGGTAGAGAATTTCGAGATTATCGAAGAGGAGGATCTGCAGCCGCTATTCGAGGTCCTGCCTGAGGACCTGGAGGCTGAGCTTCCGGTTTCCGATCTCGGGTTCCCGATGGATCCGGATCTGTCCGCGGGGCTGGAGATTCCGGTGCAGCAGGACGCGCTGGAAGGTGAACCCGCGCCGGACATCCCCACGATCACGGGGTACATCAAGAACACCGGCTCCGACGGCTGCGGAGCAGGTGCGACCACCGCTTCATCCACCGCCATCATGCTCTTCCTGATTCTGCTGTCCGGCCTTGCACTGTTGCGCCGCTTGGGAATCGGACTATATTATCCCTGAGGTCCAAGGGAGGCGCCTGAATTATGGCGGATTACTACAAGACTCTGGGTGTGGCCCGCAACGCCACCGATGCTGAGATAAAAAAGGCGTTCCGCGATCTGGCCAAGAAGCACCATCCCGACGTCAACAAGGGCGACGCCGCGGCAGAGGGGAAGTTTAAGGAGATCAACGAGGCATATGCAGTGCTGTCGGACAAGCAGAAACGGCAGCAATACGACACTTACGGCGCAGAAGGTTTCAGCCAGCGTTTCTCCCAGGAAGACATTTTCCGGGGGTTCGATTTCAACGGTGTTTTCTCCGATATTTTCGGCGGTGGCGGCGGTGGTTTCGGCGACGACATCCTGTCGAGCATTTTCGGAGGCGGGGGCCGCAAGCGCGGGCGGGGGCGGGGCCCGAGGGTCCACTTCACCGGCGGGCCCCAAGGCTTCGGCGGCGGCGGACCCCAGGGCTTCGGCGGCGGCGGGCCACAGGGCTTTGGCGGCGGCGGGCCCCAGGGATTTGGCGGCTTCGATTTTGGCGGCGGCGGAAGGGGCGGTCCTCCACCCCGGGGCGACAACTACGAGGCCGAAATCACGCTGCCCCTCGATTTCGCCCACTCCGGCGGCAAGCGGCGGGTTTCGCTGCAGACTGCGGACGGACGTCCACTGGAGGTCGAGGTGACGGTCCCAAAGGGGATCCGCAGCGGCAAGAAACTCAAGCTCACAGGGAAGGGCGGCCCCGGGCCGGGCGGCGCTCCTCCCGGCGATCTTTTCTTGAAGGTCGTGGTGGCCAAACACCCTCAGTTCAAAGCGGACGGTGACGATGTGATCGTGGAGAAGGAGGCGCCCATCACCGCGCTGGCCTTAGGCGGCGAGATCGAGGTGCCGACCCTCGACGGGCCCAGCCGCACCCTCAAGATCAAGGCGGGCACCGCAAACAACGCCCGGATTCGCATTCGCGGTCACGGCCTGCACACTGCCAACGGCGCGCGGGGCGACCAGTTCGTAGTGATCCGCGGCACCCTGCCGGAAGATCTTAGTGACGAACAAAAAGAGTTGTTTGAGAAGTTGCGGGAGTTGGGAGTGTAAGGCGGCGCAGGCCCCTCGCTCGCTCTCGGGGTACGGCTATTTCCTGACAGGCCCCTCGCTCGCTCTCGGGGTACGGCTATTTCTTTTTGGGAGTTCGCTTCTTCGCCGGCTTCTTCGCCGGCTTGACGACCTTCTTTTCAAGTGCCTTGAGGCGCTTTTCGAAGTCGGCTAGTTTGGCCATGATCTCTGCGCTCTGCTCAGACTCTGCGGCTTTGCTGAAGCGCATCAACTGGCGGAAGCGTTCATCGAGACCCTTGGAGAAATCGTCCAGCGTGCTTTGCGTGGCCTGGGTAATCTCCACCACCGCGGCCCTGGCCTCTTCGCCCATCTCCCGGGGATGAGAGAACAGCTTCCCCATGCGCTCGGCCTGCTCCTTGAGGTTCGTGACCTTCTTTTCGGCCTCCTCTTTGAAAGAGCTCATGGTCTTCTCGGCTTCGCCCTTGAACGCTCTCACCGGGGTGGCGATCTTCTTCTGCAGCAACTCACCGCTGCTGACGATAATCCCCTTCAAGGTTCCAAGGTCAAGCCCGCTCTTCTTGCTCTTCTCCTGCTCGTACAGGATCTGGGCCAAGGTCACGGAGGTGATGTCCTCCTTGGTCTTGTTGTCGATGATCTGTACCTCGAAACCTTCCTGAAGGAACGCGGCGACTTCCTGGAGCGTTACGTACCGGCTTTCCGTCAGGTCGTACAGTTTGCGATTGCTATACCGCTTGATGGTGCGCGCTTCACTCATTGTCTGCCCCCTCGACGAGCTCCTCATCCATAGACATTGCTTTCGTTTCCCGGAAATCCATCCGGCCGCGTTTACCCTTGATCGTGAACCGCTGACTGCTGTTCGACGTCATGGACGACCTCACCAGCAGGCCTCTGTCGGGATCCAGCACTGCGATGGACACCGACTTGCCCGCACCCTCTTCGGTGCCGTCCACACCCGGCACGTTGGACTTGCCGGACAGCGCAAAAGTCGCTTCGGTGCGAATCACCGCGCACCGTTTGCAACTTCCTTCCACCTCGGACCAACCAAGAAACGTGGAAGTATAGTTGGTGACCACTTTGCTTTCGGTTTTTTGTTGCGTCAGATCGACATCCCGCTGGCCGCTCCAGCTATCCCCGGGCGCAACCAGCTTGTCGGGCAGGGCTACGGAGCTCTCCGTCATGAACTGTTTGAGCACTTCGCTCATCCCCTTCCACCGGCCTGCTTCCACCCCCGTGGATTCAAAATCGAGCATCTCCCCACGGCCGTTGACCCTGGCCTTGAAACGGGAAGACTGCAGCGCGTTGCGCATCGCGCGGGCGACCCCTTCGTTCATTTCGGACGCTTTGCCGCGGTCCACCTCCACCTCCATCTTGCCGAAGGTGACCTCCTCCACCCAGCTTTGCTTCTCTTCCTCAAGCAGTTTGCGCTTCATCTCAAACATGAAGCGACTGGAGACCGACATGGTCTTTCCGGACTGAGTCTGGGTGTTCTTCTCCGTCATATCCACCCGGTAGATGGCAAGCTGGTGAGGCCGGTACGACAACTCCACCGGTTTTCCGTCACCTTCGTCTACCGTCAGCTTCGCCAGCAATCCCGGATCGGCGGGAGCGGTCACTTTGATCCCGGCTTCTTCAGCCTTTTGGGCCTCTTCAGCCTTTTTGGGCTCCTCACCGCCACCTTCATCTTTGCACGACAGCGCGGGCAGAGCGGCAATAAGCAGGAATGAAACGATGAAAGGCAGGCGTCCCGTCATTTCCGTCTCCCGTATGGCTGGGATGGACTCACGAGTCAGTTTCTGGCACAGTTTCTCCACCAAGTCAATGAGCAATTGACTCTGTGCGTCATAGAACCCCCCCCTTGACTTTCCTGTTCTTTTCTATAACGTACGTGCCCGGAGGTCGCCATGAAACGGCTCCTGGCACTTTTTGCAATCGCGCTTTTCCTCGTTTCGGCCTGTTCCGGCGAAACCAGGTGCCCCACCGGCACCGAGAAGATATCCGGCAAATGTATGCTTCCCGGCCCATCCGGCGAATGGACGTACGAGCTTCCCCAGGTGCTGGACGCAGCAACCGCGGATGCAATCCCGGAGACGGCTGATGTCGTCCCGGATATGGCGGAGGCAATCCCCGACCCGGCCGACGCAGCCCCGGATGCGGCCGACGTGGTAGAAGATAGTGCCGAGTCCATGGACCTCCAGGAGGCGGCTGACGACATCGATGCGTCCGCCGCCGAAACTGTGGAAATTGAAGAAACGAACTAACCGGACCCGACCGAGTGCATAGCAAAGGAAATGCACCACAGGCTACCCTCCCATGAACCGGCGGTCCAGAGAGCAAGAAAACAGATGAAAAAAATCATTCTAGTCAGCAGCGAAGGCGGCGAGATCAGAGTGTGCCTGATGATCTCGGGCAAGCTGGTCAACATCGACGCCGAAGGCCCCACCGGGGGCAGCATTATCGGCAACATTTACAAAGGAAGGATTACGGGCATAGCCCGCAGCCTCAACGCCTGTTTCGTCGACATCGGCGAAGGCAGAGAGGGGTTTCTCTCCATCCAGGACGTACACCCCGCGGTCCTCGAGAGTTTCGGCAAGCGAGTGAGCATCGGAGAGGTGTTCGAGAAAGGCCAGGAGATCCTGGTGCAGGTGCTGCGAGACCCTGTGGGAGACAAGGGCCCCATGCTCACCACCTGCATCTCACTGCCCGGCAGGTACATGGTGCTCATCCCCGCAGTGGACCGCACCGGCATATCGAAGAAACTCCCGGACGAGGAGCGCAAGCGCCTGCGAGACATTCTGAAAGAGGTGGAAGTGCCCGAGGGGTTCGGCGTCATCGTGCGCACTGCGGGAGAAAACCGCCCCAAGCAGGACCTGCTGCGGGACGTCAACCGCCTGATCAAGGGGTGGGGGCAGATCGAAAAGACTTTTGGCAAGGCGCCTGCGCCTTCCATGCTGGTGAGCGACCAGGACGTGGCTGTCCGGTTCATGCGGGAGTACCTGACCAACGACGTCGAACAGATCGTGGTGGATAACGAGGAACAGCACCGGGAAGTGTTAAAATTCCTGTCGCTGGTGATGCCTCGCTTCAAGAAGCGGGTCAAGCTGTACAACGAGCCGCTCCCGCTGTTCGTCCGGTACAACGTGGAAAACCAGATCGAGAAGATGTTCCTCCGGGACGTGCCGCTACCGTCGGGCGGACGCATCGTCATCGATCGCACCGAGGCGCTCACGGCCATCGATGTCAACTCGGGCCGCACCAAGAGCAAGAACGTGGAGGACACCGTCACCCAGGCCAATCTGGAGGCGGCCGACGAGATCGCCAACCAGGCGATCTTGCGTGACCTGGGCGGCCTCGTCGTAATCGACTTCATCGACATGATGGATCCGAAAAATCGACGCAAGGTTCAACAACGCCTGAAGGACTCTTTCAAGGCGGACAAGGCCAAAGCCAATTTCGGCCGCATCTCCCAGTTTGGGCTCCTTGAGATGACCCGCCAGCGGCTGCGTTCCGGCGTGGTGGCCCGGTTCAGCACCACCTGCCAGCACTGCCTGGGCCTCGGCTACACCCGGGAGACCTCGTCTTCGGCGCTGCACATCCTGCGCCGGTTGCGTGAACTGGCAGTTTCGGGCAAGCCGGGACTCATTACGGTGAACGCACCGGTGGAGGTGGCCAACTTCATGCAGAACAGCCTGAGAGACCTCATTTATGAGTTGGAGGCGGAGCAGGGAGTCAAGATAAACATCATCGGTGACCCGGGAGTGTTCCACGAGCAGATCGTCATGGGCAGGCCCGAGGACGACGAGGCCTCTGAAGAACAACCGAAGAAAGCTGAGGAGAAGGCGGGCAAGGAACAGCCCGCACGGAAGTCGAGGAGCCGTTCCAGGAAGAAAGGCGGCGAGGAAAAACAGGTGGCTGAAAAAGCGGCGACACCGGAGCAGAAGAAGAAGCAGACTGCGAGGGGACGAAAGAAACCGGCGGGCAAAGGCGACGCGGCGAAGAAGAAGGACGCACCAGCCGAAAAGAAAACTGCAGGAGCCGCAGAGAGGCCGGCACGGTCCAGAGGCGGCCGCAGCCGCCAGCGCCGCGGCCGCAAGCCGGCCAGCGCAGAGGTTCTTCCCGAAACTCCGCCGCCTCTCCCCACTCCTCCGCCGCTCCCCGAAGCGACTCCGGCAGAACCCACGGCCGGGATCTACACGCCTCGCGATGAGCCCACCTGGGACCTTCCCAACTCCTCCGGGGCCAACAGCGACGGCCTCCTCGACTCGATCATCCGCAAATTGCTGGGAATTAACAGATAGGGAAAAAACCATGAAGAAGATTGCCTGCGCGGCATTGCTCTGCCTGGTCGTCGCCGCGTGCGGCGGCGGGTCTGACGACGCGACCGACGCGAGTGAAGCGACGAGTCCGGCCGACACGGCTGCGGCTGACCTGACTGGGGAGACCACCACGCCGGAAGAGGTGGCCGAGACTCCGGACAGCAAGCCCGAACCGGAGCCGCCGGGCCTGGTGCGCTTCATCCACGTCTCCGACATCCACTACAAAGGCCAGCCGGGCAAGCCGGTCACCGGCAAGGTGGCCAATATGGTGGATTCGCTCAACGCGGTCAACTTTGCGGCCGACGCCATCTTACTCACCGGCGACCTGTGCGATTATGTGCCGGATGAATACAACGAGCCGGGAGTCGAAACTCCTCACCACCTCCTGGCTGACCTGCTCGACAATCTCGCCACCCCGTGGTTCGCGCTGCCGGGCAATCATGATTATTATGCGGGCCTCAATCCGTGGTTCGTGACCTCCGACAAAGACGCCCGGGAAGCCGCGATGGAGGATGCCCTGGGCCGGCCCGACCGGTACGTCGAAGAGATCAACGGTGTCAACCTCATTGCGTTCAACTCGGTGGACGGCGAAACCTGGGAGGCCAACGACGGACTGGTGGGAAGCTACTCCGACGAAGCGCTGGCGTGGCTCAAGGAGCAGCTCACCGAAGGGCGACCTTCCATTCTGTTCATGCACCACCCGCCCACCACCATGCTCACCATCGGGGACCAGGATTCGCTGTGCGACGTCATCACAGAATTCCCCGGGGTGCTCAAGGGGATTTTCGCAGGCCACCTGCACAGCTTTCAGCGGGGCGAGTATTGCGGCGTACCCGCGTACGTCGTAGCCAAGGTGGACCCCAACTCCGACTTCTACTTTCTGGCGGAATACGACGGCCCCAGCGATACGCTGACCATCGTCAACGAAGACCATCTCCCTTTCGTAGAACCTCCCGAGTTCACCTGTACCGGCGGCGGCAAACCCGCGCTGCTTCACCCGGAAAACGCGGTGGACACCTTCCAGGCACTTTATCCCCAGAACATGATGGCCGACGTCGCGGACGTGGGCCAGTATGCCGGAGAGGTCTTCGAGGCGATCCCCATCATGGTGCACATTGATGACTTTGACGAAGCGGAGCAGATTTTTGCAGCCCGCCTCACCCTGGCCAGCCGCTGGGGGGACACCGCGGGGTACATCAGCTACCTCGAAAGCATGCCTTGCCTGGAGTTCGACCTCCACGCCAACGATCCGTGCTTCACCGCCGGGCCTATTTCATTCGGCATAGATGTGATGACCATCTTCGGGGCCATTCCCGACGTGGAAGCCCCCGAAACCGACTGGGACGTCGCTCTGGAGATTGAGAACTTCTGGATCGAGGGGAAGTTCGCGGAAGTGTCCGGCGTCCCGGTGATCTCCGAGGGAATTCTCCACGGCCGGGTCTTGGGCACCAAAGCGGTGAACGACATGAAGAACGTGCTGGTGGTGGAGTATTGCGCGGGCAACATCGACGGCTGTGATCCGGGGGCAACCGCGGACATGCCCGAGTGCCCCACCGCTGACCCGGGCCAGAAGTTCTTCACCCAGATCCCGGCCGCCTGCGACGTCACGGTAATGGACTTCTCCCTGCGTATGATTATCGTCATGGCCGAGTCTTTCGGTTTCGCGGACATGGACGTCATCGGCGAGGTTTCCTCCGCGGTCATGCCCGCTTCCGACGAACCCCTCGCCGGGCACGTCGAGTCATCGGTGTTCTCCACCGACGACGGCATGAACTGCGCCCCCTGAGGCGCGCGACCGGTCAAAAGCTGGACGATCACTCCAACCTGACGTAGAATCACTCATAGACGGTAACTTGTAAACATGACCAATGGAGACCCAAGATGAAATACGCGGGTTTGCTTACCCTCCTGATACTGGCCGGCTGTTCCGGAGACGGAGGCGGGAACGTACCCCTTCCCGACAGCAACGTCGAGTTGCCGGTGAACAACGACTACAAGCCTTCGGATGACAAATCAACGCCGCCTGACGCAGACCCGGGAAACGATGGGAGCGGCGCCGAAACCGATGGCGGAGCCTGCACACCGAAGGCGTGTGTGGACCAGGGGCTGGAGTGCGGCACCCACGATAACGGCTGTGGTGAATCCGTCGACTGCGGAGAGTGCGCAGGTGGAGATTTTTGTCATGCCGACGGTAGCTGCAATTCTGAGCCCGACTGCTCGACGGGTCATTTTGACGTCACGGACGTGAACCTCGCGGACCAGGGGTACGCGGCATCGGCCACCGCCGGCGCCACCATCCCCATCATCTTCAAGTGGCATCTCGGTAACGCCGCGGACTGCCAGGGCTGCCGGCGGCAGGTGGTAGTAGGCGTGGAGGATGACCCGGGAGTATGCATAGATGCCGGCACGCCGCCGGCTTGTCCCGATTTCGACACGGGCATGGACCCGGGTTATGTGAAGGTTCCGGACGCTCCGGGCACCTACAAGGTATACGCCTACGCCACGGCCGAAGACACCTGCGCCGCGGCGGGTACGGCTTTTGTCGCGGCGGAGAGCAGGAAACTGGTGGGGACGTTGTACGTGGACCCTGCCTGCGCTGCATCCACCTGCGGCGATCTTGGCAAGGAGTGCGGCTCACACGATGACGGTTGCGGAGGGCTGGCCTTCTGCGGAGATTGCGGTGACGGCCTGTTCTGCAATCAGGACGGCGGCTGCGAAATGGCTGGCTCCTGCTCACTGGACGTGTTTGAAGTCACCAGCGTCTACATCAAGGGCTTCCTCAATACGGTCACCGTCTCTCCGGGAGAAACTGTTCCGGTACTGTTCTCCTGGTCTCTCGGCAACGGACTGTGGTGCGACGACTGCCCACGCCAGATCGTGGTGGGGGTCGAGAACTTCGAGCATTTCTGCATCGATGCAGGTGTGCCCGACTCGTGTCCCGGCTTCACCAGCGGTGTAGGCAACGGCTATGTCACCGCACCCGCGGCGGCCGGGGCCTACACCATCTACGCGGCGGCGGCCAACGTGGAGGACTGCACGGAACTGGAGACCGACAATTACGTCAGCGCGCCCAAGATAGCCATCGGCACATTGCAGGTGCTGGGGGACTGCACGCCCGGGAGTTGTGCGTCTCTGAATGTACAGTGCGGATTCCACGATGACGGCTGTGAAGGTGTGACCGGCTGCGGAGAATGCCCGGGCGGGAAATTCTGCAAGGCGGGCGGAACCTGTTCCCAGAACCCCGACTGCGACGCGGGCATCTTCGAGATGTCGACGGTCAAGATGGGGTATTCGGGCAATGCGGCAACTGCCGTGCCCGGGGAAAAGGTCCCGGTAGTCCTGGATTGGAAGCTGGGAAATTCACAGGCCTGCCCCCACTGCGCCCGACAACTCGTGGCCGGCATTGAAGAATCCCCCTCCTTCTGCATTGACGCGGGCACCACCTCCGCCTGCCCGGAGTTCGATGACGGCCTCGGGGGCGGCTACATCACTGCACCTGCGGTTACCGGCGCTTTTTCGTTGAATGTAGTGGCGCTGGCTGAGCCCGATTGCCCGAAAGCAATGGTGGCCTACAAGTCGACATCGGCCAAGCAGGCCGTGGGCACCCTTGCCGTGGTCGGGAGCTGCACCCCCGCCACTTGTGAGGCGCTGACCAAAGAGTGCGGGGACTGGGGAGACGGTTGCGGCGGGATCCTGCACTGCGGCGTCTGCAACGAGGGCAAGACCTGCAACAACAAGGGCAAGTGTGTGGGAGAATGCACCGAGGGGATCTTCAAGACGTACGACATCAATATCAATGGGTCAGGTGACACCGCGTCGGCAGGCGCCAACATGAACATACCCATTTCCGTGGGCTGGGACATGGGCAACTCCGACGACTGTCCCGACTGCAAACGCCAGCTCGTTCTAGGGATCGACGGCATCGCCGGGCCCTGTATCGATCTGGGCACTCCCGACGCGTGCCCGGGGTTCAGCAGCGGCGTCAACGGCGGCTCCATGAGCGCACCGGCCAGTTCCGGCAACTACACCGTTTATGCACTGGCCGCAGCAGCAGCCAACTGCGTGGACGCGGTGGCCACCTGGGAAGGGAGCTTCGAGAAGAAGGCGCTCGGCACCCTCCACGTTCCTTCCGGCTGCACGCCCAAGAACTGCAACACGCTGGGCAAGAACTGCGGGCACTGGGATGACGGCTGCAGCTTCTCGCTCAACTGCGGGGATTGTGTAGAGGGGGACATCTGCAATTCGTCAGGCGACTGTTTCTGCTCGGCCAGCGACGACTACGAACCCAACAACACCCCCGGCGCAGCCTATTTTCTGGGCAGCTTCACTGACAGCGATGCAGTGTCCAAACAGAATTTTACCGCCGCGGTGCATAACGAACAGGACTGGTTCGAAATGGACTCCAACGATGAAGCATGGGCCTACATGGAACCCTATGTGCACGTGGAGTTCGGCCTGGACCAGCCCTTTGAAGTGTACGTGGTCTATGTTTGTGCGGACTTGAGCATCCCCGAGCCCACCAACGTCACCAAAGACGGCTGCTCCTGGACCGGTGGCATCGGCATGGCCGGCGTAGACGGAGTGGGCAGCACCGTTTCCGGCTTCAAGTGCAGCAGCCAGGGAGATCCCGTATCGGTGCAGTTCGGGCCGAAGTGCGGATTTCTGGACGATTCGGGCACCCTGTACATAGGCGTCAAGGGCTCCGGCGCATGCTCCGGATACACCGTAGATATGCATTTGTAGGAAGCGGCAGTGAGCCGTGAGCTATGAGTTGTGAGCTGTAGTCTATGAGCTTGAAACCCGTTAGCCGTAAGCCTCCAAACCCTGACCCTGGACCCTGACCCTGGACCCCGCCGTTCTTAGAAACTCGTGGCCAGCTCCAGGCCGAAGCCCAGCATGTGGCCTTCGGTGAGTACGAGGCCCCGGGCAAAGGCCTCTCCCGCGTCGTCGGCCTTGCCTACCCGGTTGTATCTCGGTTCGAGGAAGATCCCCTGGAAATGTGCGTTGAGCATGGCTCGGGCTTTGCCCGGCTCGCCTCCGGCCACCAGAAATCCAGCCCCGGCAGTCACTGAGTGCCACGAGTTGTCGAGTAGCAGATTGCGGTACTCCTGGTCTGCGTCCAACGGTGACGGGCGGTATGAGTAGCCCACTCTAAGGTCGACGTGGCTCCCGATGGAGTACTCGAGCCCGGCCCTGGGCTCCAGAGTGTTCTTTGAGCGCACCGCGGGCCGGCGCTCGGTTGCCACGCTGAAGTTGGAGCCGAAGTCCTCGATGTGGACAGTCCCGTTCTCGTCAAGCGCCTCGTCAGCGACATGGAAAGAGAGCACCTGAAGCTGGTCGTCAAAACCTTCCCACAGGGCCATGGTCACTTCGGCAGTGACCTTCAACTCGGGCAAGGGGTTCAACAACAGCCCCCCCACTATCCGGTGCGGCTGATACGCGAAGTTGCCCGACAGCACATACGGCAACTCCACCTGCATGGGATGTCCCAGATTGAGTTCCATGGTCGCTTCGATTTCCATCTCAATGGCGGTCTCTTCTTCGCCGTGGTACACCACCGCCAGGCCGAGCCAGGGTGCGGGTTTCACCAGCAGTCCGGCGGTAGGCGTGGCCTCCATTCCCAGTTCCTGCGTGGTGCGCGCCTGGCTTGGAGTGGGCGGGTTGCCGTCCGGGTCGGCATCGCTGTACGCGGCGATGGGAGTGAGCGTCACCACTCGGCCCGCAGCTCTTGAATGCACTGCGGCCCCGCCGCCCAACCATGCTATGTCTTTCCACAGTTCCACCCCGAGGGCGAAGTTGATTCGGGCCTGCCCGAAAGGCCGGTTCCATGAAGGGAAGAAGGGCTCGTCCGGTGAGTGGCTGGCAAACGCGGCCAGCTTGCCCCCGGCTTCAGGGAGGAGAAAACTGCCGCCCAGGGACACTGCCACCGGCAGGCTGGGAAAGAGGGAGCGCAGTGGAACTACGAACGCAATACCGAGGCCCGAACGCGCCTCTCGATCCGCGGCGCGGGCAAAGGCTGAGTCCAGCGCCTTGCTGGTCAGCGGTTCGCTGAGTTCTCCGTCCTGTTCAGCCTGATAGCTGTTGATACGCCCCAGGCTGCCGAAGTTGGCCACCGAGGCCTCCAGGGAAGGAAGCATCCAGGCGTAGGAGAGGGTAAACGCCGGGGCATTCCCCACCGCCAGGGCCGCGGGATTGTACCAGGCCGCGTTGCCGTCATTGCAGACCGTTGAGACAGAGCCGGCGAGAGCTGCATTCCTGCTCCCCAGCCCAGCCGGATCGGAGCCTAACGCAGCAGACGAAAAAGATAGCACGAACAGCGCGGCCGCAAACAGCCTCATGAGCCTGCCTCCTTACCGTGGTCCAGAGGCAGGAACCGCCACTTGAGTACTGTTCCCAGGATGAGGAACCCGGCGTTCACCGCAATCTTCAACGCACCACTGATTTTCGACTCTCCCGGACGCCGTCGGTAGCTGGTAGGCACCTCTACGGCCCTCAGACCCATGCGTCCCATCTTCGCTTGCATCTCTACCGTCCACCCCCAGCTTTCATCCTGCATGTTGAACCGGCGGTAGGTGTCAAGCGTCATCACCCGGAAAGGCCCCAGGTCGGTGCTGCGCACCCGGTACAGACGCCACAACAGCAAGCGAGAATAGAGGATGGCGAAGCGGGATTGGATGGGCAACGCCCCTCTCTCTCTCTTGCCCAGCACCCGCGATCCCAGAACAATGTCGGCCCGGTTGTCCACGAGATACTCCAGCATGCCGGGCAATTCTTCGGGGTGGTCTGCATGGTCCCCGTCGACAAAAACCACATACCTGGCGTTGGGAATCAGGCGCGGAATGGCCCGAACGCCCGCGTTACACACGTTACCGTAGCCTTTCTTCTCTTCCTCGATAACCAGCGCCCCTCGGGCCCTGGCGATCTCCATGGAGCGGTCGGTTGAACCGTTGTCCACCACCAGCGCGGTTACCCCCTCGGGAATATCGTCCAGGGTGGGCCCGATCCCTTCTTCCTCGTTCCACACCGGGATCACGGCCACCGTCTGCTTGAGGGCCTCCCGGACCCGTTCAGATATCCCCGTCATTTCTTTTCCCATAAATGTCCTGCTCAAGCCAGCATTCTGCCGACGGGGGGCAAGCCGCCCTGGCCCGGCAGTTGCCCGCGTAACCACGCGTCCACGCCTGCGCAGGGCGGACGGCGCTCGCCCGCGTCCCACGCGACTCGGCGGCGCTCAAAAAGGGCGACAAGGTCTTCGAAGAAGTCGACGTCGCGGCAACGGTCGACGGAGGCTACCGACAGAGAGAGAGCCTCCGCGGCGGCCACAGTCTGCTCCATCACCACCGAGGTGCTCCAGTCGATACTGTCGAACAGTTCGGCATGATACTGCCGCATGCCGATGAGGTAGTAGCCGCCATCTTCCGCGGGCCCCAGCACCACGTCATAGCGGCCCGCCAGGTCCAACGCTCCCCGCATTTCCGCCAGCCGCATTTCCGGAGAATCGGTGCCCACCAGCACAACGCTCTCGTACCCGGCAGCCAGGGTGCGCTCGATGGTGGAACCCAGGCGGGCGCCAAAGTCGTCACCCTCCTGCCTCATCCACTGGAAGCGGGAGAAAGGCGCCCTTCCCAACGGATCGCCGGGTGGCTCCACCCACTGTTTCATGGACGCCAGGGCGCCTATCGGGTCGCACTCCTCAAGGGCCGCGATCTTGTCTGCGGTATCAGCCAGCAGCGCCTGGTAGAGCAGGTAGGTGGCCTCCTCTCCCAGATCCTGCGCCAGCCGGGTCTTGCCAAGGCCCCGTTCGGGATAGCGCCCGAAGAGGACGAAGGCTCGGCCGGAAGCTGGCTCAAGGGCTACCATGCCCTCATTATGCACCACCGCGGACCCGGGGCAAAATACTTTCGGCGTTGCCAACGGTGGTTGGGCGGGATATGTTGACATCCGGAGGTGGATCCTGATGAGGGCTCGACATCTGTCGACGATCCTGCTCATTGCCGGCACCCTGACGTGGTTAAGTCCGGCGCTTTGCAACGGGGCTGAGAAGTTGCCGCGCAAGACAGTGAACCTGAAAGCGGGAGCCGGCGTCATGACCCGCTGGGAGGGGTCCGACAACACTTGCTCGGAAGGGGTGAAGATTCCGCTGCAGTTCGGATTGCAGACCGCGTTCTTCCCCTGGACCGTTGAGGCCGGGTTCTACACCGACATGTCCGTAGAATTGTACGCCGGCGTGTTCTGGCCGGCCGTAGAGCTTCAGCGAGGCTGGCTGGCCTTTTCCGCGGGTCCGCTGTTCCGCATGGCCCGGGAGCCGGTGCCACCGACGGGCGGAATCTGTGGCGACGGCACCTCTCACCAGGTGGTGGAGACGTTCGGCGCCTCCGTCGCGGCAGAGTACCTGATGTACGACGGATACCTGGGCTTCTACGTGGAAGCCAGGCAGACTATCCTGGACCCCAGAAGCACCTGGATCGGAGCCGGAGTAAACGTCAGCCCGCTGCTGTGGATGTTGTGGAGAAACCAGTAGGAAGTGAGTCAATTGGCAATTTTCAATTAGCAATTACCAATTTTCAATTATCAGTTTGCTATTTGGCGGCGGCGAAGGGCTGCCAGGGCAAGTAGCAGGAGTAGCAGCCACGGAGCTGAAGGCGTAGTGGGAGAGACTCCGCAGCCTCCGGAGACGCTGCTGTCGTCTTCGTACCCGGCGTCACCGAGAGAGACGCACTTGCCATAGCGGAGCCGCTGGCCCGGAGGGCAGGAGTTGCTGCCCCCGCCGCCGGCATCGCCGGTCACATCAAAGGCGACCGGATCCGATGAGCCGGCATCCTTGTCTTCCTCTTCGAGATCATCGGTCTGACCCTGAATGTCCAGGTCCACGGGCTCTTCGTAGGGCACGCACAGTCCGCCGCTGCACTCATCTCCCTTTTCACATTCACCGCAGCTTTCGCCACAGCCGTTGTCGCCACACTCCTTGTTCACACAGGAAGCCTGACAGGGTTCATCACACACTCCATCATCGTTACACGCGAACCCGAAGCCGCAGGCGCCGCAGCTTCCCCCGCACCCGTTGTCACCACATTCCTTGCCGTCGCAATCAGGGACACACGAGGCGCACTGGCCCCACTGGTTGCACCCCTGGCCCGGCCCGCACTCTCCGCAGATGCCTTCGCAGCCGTCGGGACCGCACTGCTTACCCAGGCAATCGGGAATGCAGCCTCCTTCCTCAATGCACAGGCCGCCGGGAGAGCAGAAGTGGCCGGGCTGGCACTGGCCACAATCGCCGCCGCACCCATCGGCCCCGCACTCCTTGTTGAGGCAGTTGGGCACGCAGCACAGTCCGGCCTCGTTGCAGACCTGGCCGAAAGCACAGCTTCCACACTGGCCGCCGCAGCCATCATCGCCGCACTGCTTGCCGATGCAATCGGCTTCGCAAATCGGGTCGCACAGCCCCGCGACGTTACACAAGAACCCGGGCGGGCACTGGCCACAGGAGCCGTCACACCCGTCGGTACCGCACTGCTTGCCCACGCAATCGGGCTCACACACCTGTTCGCACATTCCGGCCGCATTGCAGAAGAAGGCAGGAGGGCAATTACCGCAGCTCCCGTTGCACCCGTCGGGCCCACACTGCTTGCCGGCACAGTTGGGCTGACACACCGGCTCGCACTGCCCTGCGACGTTGCAGAAGAAACCGGGGGGACAGTTACCACACATTCCGCCACACCCGTCGTCGCCGCACTGTTTGCCCCAGCAGTTGGGCACACACTCCGGTTCGCAGATGGCGGCCGCATTGCAGAAGAACCCGGGCGGACAACTTCCGCACTCCCCGCCGCAACCGTCAGGGCCGCACTGCTTGCCCCAGCAATCGGGTACACAGTCCTGCTCGCACATCCCTGCCCCGTTGCAGGAGAACCCGGGCGGACAATTACCGCACGAACCGCCACAGCCGTCGGGGCCGCACTGCTTGTCCGCGCAGTCGGGGAAACAGCAGATCGCATTGCACGGGTCCTCAGCTTCTCCGGCACACAGGTTGTCCCAGGTTACGTCGCAGCAGAACGGGTCGAGGTCGCACACGCACACTTCCACCGACTCTTCATCGCAGCCGGGCGAACCGTTGGACGCACAGCAGTCACCTGTGCATGAGCCGCATTCATCGGCCTCGCCGGCGCAGATGGAATCCCAGTGATTGTTGCAGCAAAAACCATCCATGGCGCACACGCAGTTTTGCACCGCGGCGTCAGCACACCCGGGGGTGTCATGGGGCAGGCAGCAGGACTCGTTACTCTGACAGTTGCCGCAATCCTCAGGACATGACTCGCAATCCTCGCCGAACTGAGCCTCGCACGCGCCGTTGCCGCAACAGCCGCCGCAGTCCTCGGGACACGAGTTACAGTCCTCGCCGCCGTTGCACTGGCCGTCGGGGCACGACGGGCCGCAACTGGCGCCGCAATCGTTGGACGCCTCATTGGCGCAAAGCCCGTCCCAGGTGTTGTTGCAGCAGAACGGGTCCATGTCACATACACACACCTCGACACTTTCGTCATCACAGCCGGGAGAACCGTTGGATTCGCAGCAGTCGCCGTTGCAAGAGCCACAATCATCGGCCTCCGCGGCACACAGGCTGTCCCACTTGTTGTTGCAGCAATACGGATCCATGTTGCAGACACAGTTCTGCACAGCCCCGTCCTTGCAGCCGGTGGAGTCGTGGGGCAGGCAGCAGGATTCATCGCTGGAGCAACTGCCGCAATCCTCGGGACAGGAGTTGCAGTCCTCGCCGAAGTTGCCCTCGCACGCACCGTTACCGCAGCAGTTACCGCAATCCTGGGGGCACGAGTCACAGTTCTCGGAGCCGTTGCACGAATTGTCCCCGCACACCGGACCGCCGCCGCATACCGGGCACATATCTTCGGCCTCGCTGGCGCAAATGCCATCCCATTTCGTCTCGCAGCAATAGGGATCGACATTGCACACCGTGGATTGGCAGCTACCGTTGCTGCAGCCCGTGCCGTCGTGTTCTTCGCAGCAACTGTTGCCTCCCCCGCAATCAGCCCCACAGTCATCCGCGGCTTCGTTGGCGCAGATGCCATCCCATGTCACGTCGCAGCAGAAACCGTCCATGTCGCACACGCACACCTCGACGCCTTCGTCGTCGCAACCCGGGCTGCCGTTGGACGCGCAGCAATCCCCGGTGCAGGACCCGCACTGGTCCGCTTCGCTCGCGCACAAGCCGTCCCACTTGTTGTTGCAGCAATACGGATCCATGTTGCACACGCACGATTGCACACTGCCGTCGCTGCAGCCGGTGCCGCTGTGGGGGATGCAGCACGACGCAGCATGCGCCGCGCCCGAAAAACCGGCAAGGCCCGCCATACCTATGCAGGCAGTCACTAATGCAGGGAAAAGAATCCTGACCATGGGCAACCCTCATTGTCTTCAACCCGTACATGGTACTGTTCTGCCTTCCCTAATGCAACGGCATTGACCTACACAGGCGCGCACTGCTATTAATCGCGTCAGGAGAGTGATTCATGAAAGACAAGATCCTGCCCGTTCTACTAGTC
>CAZVFX010000049.1:0-49324 GCA_964626565.1 uncultured Myxococcales bacterium | reverse complement strand
CTTCCACTGGTTGTCCACTCCGTTTACACCCGGGACCGCGTCTCACGACTAACTGATCTCTTGATATTCTGACGCTACTTTGGTTTAATGCTGGTGCCTCGGAGGGAGATGATGCGGTTTGTCCTGGTAGCTTTTGTCCTAACAATGTTCGCTTTCTCGTGTAGCAACACCGTTGAAGTTCAGGGTCCCGATGACGAAGAAAGTCCGTGCGGTGTCTGTTTCCCCGGTGAAGAGTGCATTAATGGGGTGTGCACAAACCCCAATCAACCGCCCAAAGATGACACCTACCAGAACAACAATCTCCAGGATGTGACCGAAGGTGACGGCGGTCCGCTGTTTCCCGGCGGAGATGGCGGCCATCCCATGGGCGAAGCCTATGTGCTTCCCGAAATCGAAGACCCCGACGCTGACACCGACGGCGATGGGCTCCTCGATGGCGTTGACAACTGCCCCTTCGACTATAATCCGGCGCAGTTGAACGCGGATGGAGATGCGGGCGGTGATGCCTGTGACCCGGATGACGACAACGACTCCGACCCCGACGGCACTGACTGCCAACCCAAGGACCCCTACATAAACCACCTGATGCCCGAGAAGTGCGACGACGTGGACAACAACTGCGACGGGTTTATTGACGAGAGTGGTGCACTGGACTGCATCCCTTCCTACGTTGACGGAGACCTGGACGGCTTCGGCGTCTTCGAAACCAAGCAGTGCATGTGCGCATCATCGGAACCCGGAACCGCGGTGAAGTTCGGAGACTGCAACGACATAAATCCTGCCATCAGCCCGGGGGCAGCCGAGATTTGCGACGACCTGGACAACGACTGCGACGGGGTGGTGGACGAAGGATGTGACGAGGATGGCGACGACTGGTGCAATATATACTTGCCGGTGGTGGGTTTCCCGGCCACCTGCCCCTTCGGACCAGGCGACTGCTACGACGGTTCTCCCGCGGTAAATCCCGCGATGCTGGAAGACTCCGGAGATGGTGTCGACAACAACTGCGATGGCGAAGTGGACGAAGCTATCCAGTGCCCCGGGCCGTGCACCGGCCACTCCATCGACGCCTACCTCTGCGCCATGGAAATGTGCTTCGGCAACGCGATCATCAGCGCGGAAGTGTATTCGCCCACCGGTGACAACATCAACACCGCATGGGAAGCGGTTTCCCACTTCGGCAGCCCAAACAATGACCTCGCACCATGGGGCGGAGACAGCTATGCCCTGCTGGCAAGCGGACCTGCCACCGGCACCAGCCATACCACCGACCTTCCCGGTGGCGGCAGCGCGGCAGACCCCTTCGCTAACGACGGCTACATGACCTATGACAACGTGGAGTTCAAGGTAGTCATGACCGCGCCCACCAACGCGGTGGGTTTCGCCATGGACTACATCTTCTTTTCCGAGGAATACGAGGAATACATCGGCACTTCGTTCAACGACAAATTCTACATCATTCTGAAAGCCCCCCAGACCACCAACAACGTCAAAACAGTGGTCAACTATACTGCGTGCAGTAACCCCAACTCCTACCACGACTTCATCGATGAAAACGGCCAGAAGCAGTGCTTCATCGCCATCAATACCGCGTTCAGCGAGCCTTGCAGCAACGTGCAGACCAACATCTCAGGCACCGGGTTCGAATGCGGCCCACCGGACAACTACCACGGCTCTTCTACCGGCTGGCTCACCACTTCCTGGCCCATCGTCGGCAACGAGACGTTCGAGCTCATTTTCCACATTCACGATGCTTCAGATGGGATATATGATTCCGAGGTGATCCTGGACAACTTCCACTGGTTGTCTACTCCCTTTACTCCGGGAACAGCCTCACACGACTAGGGAGCGGATTTTGCAGCGAGGTCTATTGCGCCTGGCACTGCTTGTACTCTTGGGGATCTGCCCTGTCTTCTGCGACGAGCCGGCCGACGAAAGTGGAACCCCTGACGTTCAGGCTCCCTGCTTCCCTTCCTGCGTGAGCAAGGAGTGCGGTAGCGACGGCTGTGGGGGGCAGTGCGGCACCTGTGGATCCGGGCTCGTTTGCGAAAGCTGGCAGTGCGTGACCGATGGCCCCGGCCAGCCGGTAGCCGATGTCGTTGAGGGCGCAGGCGACGTAGCCGCCGGAGAGGATACCGCACCAGACCTCCAGAACGAGGGTTCACCCGGCGACGAAGACGGCGACCAGATTCCCGACCCCGAAGACAACTGTCCAGCCGACTACAACCCTTCGCAGTTGGACGCGGACCAGGACGGCGAAGGGGATCTGTGCGATACGGACGATGATAATGACGGCGATCCCGATGACACCGACTGCGAATCCAAGAACCCCAGCATAAATCACGATATGCCCGAGGCGTGCGACGGAGTGGACAACAACTGCGACGGTTTCATCGACGAAGGCTTTCCCGACAACGACAGTGACGGGGCGGCGGATTGTGCCGACGAGGATACGGACGGCGATGGCGAATCCAACATGACCGATTGCCAGCCGTTGAACCCCGACGTCCACCACAAGGCGGAAGAAGAGTGCGACTCAGTCGACAATAACTGCAACGGCGTAGTAGACGAGGAGGACGCTCTCGGCTGCCTGCCCGCGTTCGACGATCTGGACCAGGACGGCTGGGGCGTCTTCGAAACCCAGAGTTGCCTGTGCAATCCATATCAACCGGGCAAATCGGTCGAGTTCGGCGACTGCGACGACAACAACCCGGGCATCAGCCCCGTAATGATGGAAACTTGTGACGGCCTGGACAACGACTGCGATGACCAGATCGACGAAGGCGAGGCCACCGGCTGCGTCCTGACCTACGTGGACAACGATGGCGACGGCTGGGGCCTGTTCGACTCCCAGCAGTGCCTGTGCAATGCAAACCAGCCGGGGCTCTCACTGAAATTCGGCGACTGCGACGACAACAATCCGGATATGAGTCCGGATATGACCGAGATGTGTGACGATAAGGACAACAACTGCAGCGGCGTCATAGACGAGCAGTGCGACAAGGACGGCGACGATTGGTGCAATATCTATATGCCGGTAGCCGGCAACCCCCAGACCTGTCCCAACGGGCCGTTGGATTGCAATGACGACAACGCTCTGATCCACCCCGGCATGGACGAAATACCTAACGACGGCATGGACAACGACTGCGACGGCGACGTCGATGAAGGTGGCCCGCTCATCTTTGCGTGCCCCGCCAACTGCACCGGGCAGAACCTCAACGCCTACCTCTGCTCCATGGAGATGTGCTTCGATCAGTACATCGTCTCCTCTGATATCTATTCCCCCACCGGCGACAACATCTCCAGCGCGTGGAACGCAGTGAGCCACTTCGGCAGCCCGAATAACGACCTGTCTCCATGGGCCGGCAACAGCTATGCGTTACTTGCCTCAGGCCCCGCGACCGGCACCAGCCACTCCACCGACCTCCCCGGAGGAGGCTCTGCCGGGGATCCCTTCTCTGCAGATGGGTACAACACCCACGACAACGTAGAATTCAAAGTGGTCATGATCGCACCCCCCACCGCCATCGGCTTCTCTCTGGACTACATCTACATGTCTGAGGAATACGAGGAGTACATCGGCTCGGTGTTCAACGACAAGTTCTACATGATCCTGAAAGCGCCGCAAACCACCAACAACGTCAAGAAGGTGATCAATCACACCGCGTGCAGCAACCCCAACTCATATCACGACTTCATCGACGACAACGGTGAAAAGCAGTGCTACATCGCCATCAACACTGCGTTCAGTGAGCCGTGCAGCAACGTCCAGACCAGCATTGCCGGCACCGGCTTCCAGTGCGGACCGGGCGGCTCCACCAACGGCTCCTCCACCGGTTGGCTAACCACCTCCTGGCCCATCCAGCCAAACGAAACCTTCGAGTTGATATTCCACATTCACGATACCTCCGACGGTATCTACGACTCCGAGGTCGTGGTGGACAACTTCCAATGGCTCACCGATGGATTCGAGCAGGGCACCAAACCCCATCCTAACTACTAATCCTTGACACAAGACAGTAATAGTTGTTGAATCGTACCAATTGAAAATTGCTGAGGGGCATCATGCGTAAATACTGGCATCTCATGGCGGCGATTCTGGTGGTATTCTTCACCCTCTCTCTGGGAGTCGCTGAAGCCGGAGGAAAGAAGAAGAAGAAAAAGAAGAAATCTGCACAAACGGCCATGGACGCAGACCTTGAAAACGAAGTGTTCGCGGTGCTGGAGCGAGGTACGCGCAGCGCGGATATGGAAACCCGTGCTCAGGCGGTGAATTATGTCGGCCGCCTCCGCGCGGACAAGGCCAAGGAGTATCTCCTCGACGCGCTAAAGGACCCACAGTGGGTGGTCAGGCATTCGGCCATCAAGGCGCTCATTCGCGCTAAAGACCCGGCCTATCGCAAGACGCTGGGCTCAGCCGTGGCCAATACGACACTCTACAACAAGCCGGGACTCAGCCCCCTCAATCTCGTACTCGGTCTCCCCCCCGGCGAAGCCATGGACCTGCTGGAGGAAGCCCTGGTTAAAGTCGATGACGTCAGAGGCCTCATCCTCGGCGAGATCTTCAAGGAGGACTCCGCCCTCGCAGCCAAGTACTACGAACGGCTGAGGAAACTCCCGCCGGTGAAATCCTGGGTGATGAACAACCTTGGCATCTTCAAGGACAAGGACATGTATCCCCTTCTTGTCAAGACCATCCCGGAACTCACCAAGGAAGAGAAGCTCAAAGCGTTCGAATTCCTCACCGAGTTGGACAAGACGTACGACGTCGGGTTCCTCTACAAGGTCATGGCCGGCGACGATGTCGACCTGGCTGAAGGCGCAGCCTATGTGCTGGGACGAAGAGGCGAAGAAAAGGCCATCGACGTGCTGTTGCCAATGTGTGACGAAAACGATGTCCATCGTCAGTTGCGCTGCCTCAACGGAGTGATCGGAGTGCCGACCCATACCGAGGTTCTGGAGAGAGCCAAACTGTTCCTATACGGCGACCCTGACCCGGAAGTGCTCTACACCGTTTATGATATCTTCACCAGAGCCAAGGACGACAGCGTCTACGATCGCATGCTCCAGCGGCTTCAATCCACCAATCTGGGCCACCGCGCCGCCGCGGTCTTCTTTATCGGCCGCATGAAAGGCACCCGCGCCCTTCCTCAGCTTCACCAATTGCTAAGGGACGGCAGCCCCATCATCCGTCTGCGAGCGGCCCAGGCGATCGGAGAACTGCAGCAGGCCGAATCAGTGCCCTACCTCGCCGACGCCCTGCGCAACGACCTCGACGCGGCAGTGAAGAAGGCGCTGGTCGTCTCGCTCGGCAATATCGGCGACAAGTCGATCATCGACGTGGTCGCGTTCCTCATCTTCGACCCGACGGTAAGGGAGGAAGCTATCAACGCGCTGTGCAGTGTGAGGCATCGTTCAGCCATCGCTACCCTGCGCAACGTTCTCCAAACCCAGTTCACCAAAGACCAGCGCACCAAGGCTCTAAAAGCAATCGTTAGAATCAGCCCCGCCGAAGGGGTGCAGATCTTCAAAGCCGCGCTGGGCTGGTTGCCCGACGGTTTCCTCGAAGACATGGCTGCGGAACTCAAAGGCGAGTTCGTGGAGTACCTGAAGGCTGCGCTGCTCAGCATCAATGATCGGGTCAGAAGAGAAGCAGTGATCTCGTTCAGGCACCTGGGCGCCGATTTGGAGATCCAGATCCTCGAGCGGGAGCTGTTTGCGTCCAAAGACAACGAACTGAGGGTCATTATCCTCAACCGCCTGGCAGTAATCAAAAAGCAGGAATCCATCACTTTGCTCGAGGCCTTCTTCAAAGACCAGAATCGGCGGCTGCGACTTGCCTCCATCGACCTGGCTTCGAAGTACTCACCCAAGGAAGCTGAGGCGGTGAAGAAACTCAGGGGTATGCTTCTCGATCCCGACGAAACATACCGCGTCGCATCCGGCGCAGCCCTGGTCAACATCTTCCTCGGCTACGAGAAATAGTGTCAACCGAACTTCCCACCCTGGTCTTAATCGATATTGATGGCACCCTGGTGCATACCGGCGGCGCCGGGCGCTTCGCACTCGAGCGTATGTTCACCGAGCTGTTCAACGTGGAAGGGGCTTTCGACAACTACTCCTTTTCAGGCAAAACGGACCAGCAGATCCTTGCCGACGCCTTTGCCCAGTGGTTCGACCGCAAGCCTACTCAGGCAGAGCTCGAAGCCGCCCGGGATCGTTATCTGGAACTGCTGGTGGTGTGCCTCGAAGAAACCGCTCACCTGCTGCAGTTGTGCCCCGGAGTTCCGGAACTGCTGGACGCCCTGGAAGAGCGCAAAGTGCCCACCGGCCTGGCCACCGGCAACCTGAAAGAAGGTTCCCGCCACAAACTGGAAGCCGCCAACCTGTGGCATCGCTTCCCCTTTGGCGGCTTTGGCTCCGACGCCATCGACCGGGCCGAACTCACCACCATCGGCGCCAATCGCGGCCGCGCCCTGGCCGGCTATACTATCCCCGACGACAGAGTCTTCGTAATCGGCGACAGCAACCTCGATATCGACGCGGCCCGCAGGTCAAACTTCGTCAGCATCGCAGTAGCCACCGGCTGGCATCCCAAAGAAGACCTCCTCGCCCAGAACCCCGATCATTTCTTTGATGACCTTTCGGACACAGCCGCTGTCCTCGAGGCGATGGGCCTGCAGTAGGCGCCTTCCCCGATAGCGCACCCCCATTCGCAACGCGATGGTGTCTATAGGTCCAATAGGTCGTATAAGACTCATAGGTCCCATACGCCTGGCGCACGCAAAGCGCTGCTTCACCATCGCCGGGGCCCGGCCCCGTGCGCCCGCAGACTCGTCATCAATGTAGCCTCCGCCCCCAACCTTCGCCACACCCACCCGCCCCTCTGACCTGGCGGGCAGGCAGCGCAGACGTCTCCATTTAGGGTGAGGGGGTGAGGCGATTTATGGTCGGGTGGGGTCCTTCTTCCTTCCTTCCTTCTCCTTTTTGGGACAGAGGTGCTCTTGTGGCGTGTGCAGTTGTACAAGTTCCTGGGTGCATATTTCAGGCCGACTTACCCACCATTGGAACCGGCGCCCACGGCCAAGCGACGAAACCCCCATGCCAGCTTCAAAGAACGAGCCAACTACCGGGACTAAGCAGGGCCCGCGGTCCCTGCGTAGGCCAATTGACCTTCACCCTTACTTATCGGGGTTCTGAAAGCCATGTGGCCAAAAAATCTGCACTTGCCACCGACTTTTTTTGCGGTTCTCGTCGGAGACCCGCAATCAGGTGCTCGCGGCCGATAGCCCGCCGGGTCTACTCGAACAAGTTCTCGATGTGGTATCCCTCCAGCCATTGGATGGAGCATTCGCCGGGAGTTTGCTGGGCGATACCGAAGCGTTCGATGGTTCTGAACCGATGGTTGCAGTCCGGGTCGCCCATTGCCGTCGCTCTAATGAGCCTGTTGCCGTCGTCCAGAATCTCACTTGTGACCTGATACCAGTAGGAATGCTCGACTGAGATGGAGAACCCGATTGCCAGCCAGAACTCGTGACTCCAATCCACCAGCTCCGGATCGCAGACATTGTCGCCGTCGGAGTCTGCGGTTCCGCTGCGCCAAGAGCAGCAGCCAAGAGGAGGTGTGAGCGGCGGCATTTCCGGCAGATCGCAATTGTCGTCAAAATAGGCTGTGGTGCCGTCCACTATTGCTTGCAGGGCGACGAGAGGCTCGTGGAACAGGTACTCAAAGGACTCGTCCCCCGGTAGGTCGTCCTCCATTATTTCGACCGGCAGGTTGTTGGGTCCGAGCCACGCATAGTTGACCGGAATGCCTGCTGCCTGTTGATAACCGGGGTGACTGCCCGGAGCCCAATCATGAACCGGGAAGTATGAGAGAAACTGTTCTTGAGACACCGAGCATACGTTAGGCTCGTCCGGTATGGTCGCCGTGAGTACCAGCATCTCGTATTGCCCGTCGCAATCCGGGTCTCGGTACGCCTTGAACCGCAGTCTGGTCACATCGAACCACTCGTCTTCCTCAATTGCGTAGACGAACTCATGTTGGGAGTCGACGCTGAACCCCAGGTTGCTCCAGGGGCCGTACTCGAAAGAACCGATATTCGAGTCGCAGAAGTCGTCGGATTTGGTATCGTGCCCCCCTCTCGATGAACAGCAGGTACCCTCCACCGGGGTGAGCCCGTAGGTGAGCGGGAGGTACTCCGGGAAGTGCGCCTTGTACGGCTTCATCAGTTCGTAGTCGCCGGGTGCGCTGAGGCACCACGGCTTGTGTCCTAATTGGGCTCTCGGAATGGAGAAGTAGCGCATTGCCCCGACATACATCTCCTGCAGGTAGACGAGCGGCTCAGAGAATCGTCCGTAGTAGGTTTCGCCCACGCCGATTTGGTAAGCGTCGTTCGCCGTGGTTGCAGGCGGTACGTCCAAGTAGGGGTCGATGAAGGCCGGGCCATTTGCCAGCGCCTTGTGAGCGACTGCGATCTGGGTCGGTTTGTTCAGCCGGTTTAGTTCCCACGAGTCGAAATATGGCTTGGAATCCGGTGCGAAGCTCCCCTGAAGTGAGAAAGTGACACTGGTGCCATCACAGTCCAGGTCTCCTACCGCCAGTATCTCGAACAAGGGTTCGCCGGAACTGTCACCGAACTCCTCGAACGAGTAAGCGAAACGGTGTCCTTCTTCCAGCTTGAATCCCAGAAATCTCCAGGTTTCAGTCTGCCAGAGTGACGCGTCGACATCGCACAGATGGTCACCATTGGAGTCGGGGCCGCCAAAAGCGGGGCAGCAGGTGCCGGGGGACGGAGTCATTCCCTGCAGCAGCGGCATCTGTTCACCGAACGACAATTCGGGCGGGCCTATGCCATCGCCGCTGGGTCGCCACATACTGTAGTAAGCTTGGGCACCTCGAAAGGTCCGGGCCAGGGCGGTAACCGGTTCGATACAATCCGGGTTGAGGAGAGTGGCGCAAGCCCCGCTGTCCGGCCCGATCACCTGCAGCGTACAAGGGTCGCCGTCGTCCTCACAGGAAACGGCATTACACCACCCCTCCACAGAGCAGTCATAGCAACTACCGTCAATGCATGCTTGCCCGGGTGCGCACAGGCACACCCCTTCGTCCGACACTTGCGGGCACATGTCATCTGAGTCAAGCGACGGGCTCCTTGCGCCCTGGTCGATGCAAGAGTGCAAGAGTAACAGAGCAACGGCCGCGCGCGCGCGAATCATCGGCATCCTCCATGCGGGGCTTGATTGTCGGGGCTAGCTACATCTTACAAATCGAGGTCGGTCGGTGCAATCCGCTACGCTCTTTGCCGGGCACAAACGCGCAGGAATTCCGCCCACAGCGGGTCGAACAGGTTTTTACCCTCCCGGAGAAGGCGTTCGGGGTGGAACTGGACGGCTATGAGGAATGGGTGGCCGGGGACTTCCACGGCTTCAATGATGCCGTCGCTGGTGGTGGCGGTGGCGGTAAGACTGGGCGCGAGGTCTTTCACCGCCTGGTGATGGGTGCTGTTCACCTCAACGGTGGTGAGTCCGGTGATCTGGTGAAGGCGGCTGGAAGAATCGATGGTGATGTGGTGGACGCCCTCTCTCGGGCGGTCGCTCTCCCGGTGGTTCACCGGGTCGGTCACTTCCGACGGAATGTCGATATACAAGGTGCCGCCCATTGCCACATTCAGGATCTGAATTCCCCGGCAGATGCCGAAGATGGGCAGGCAGGTCTCCATCGCCTGCTTGCACAAGTCGATTTCCAAGCGGTCCCTGGTCAGGTCGACAAGGGTAGCCAGGTCGTCGTATGGGCCGGGGGCATCCTGGAACAACGAGGTTTCCACGTCACCGCCGCCGGTGAGTATCAGGCCGTCGATGCGGGCCAGGAGCGCAGCCGCATCCAACTCAAGATTGGGGACCACCAGCGGAGTACCGCCAAAGGCGGCCACCTTTCGCGCGTAGTCCAGAGACAGGCTCACCGACTCGTCGCGAAACTCGAGACCTTTGCGTTGGGAGCACGATGTTATGGCGATGAGCGGCCGGCCGGAACTCACTGCTGTCTTTCAATCAGGAACGGCCCCATTGACAGGTAGTCGATCTGGCTGCTGACAAAGGACCGCACTGCGTCTGCGGGAGTGCAGACTATGGGCTCGCCGTGCATGTTGAAGCTGGTGTTGATGATGGAAGGGATGCCGGTCTTTTCGTGGAACAGCTTCACGATGCGGTAGTAGCCTGGATCAAACTCTTCGTTGATGAGCTGCGGCCGCGCCGTGCCGTCGATGTGCACCACGCCGGGCGATGACTTCTTCATCGCATCGGTGCAGTTGAAGCAGATGGTCATGAACCGCGCCGTATAGCGCCCCTTCTCCACCATGTCGTAACACTCGTGAGCGTGCTCTTCGAGGGTAACCGGTGCAAACGGCATGAACTCCGAGCGCTTGAGGCGACGGTTCAACCAGTCGTTGACCAACGGGTCGTCAGGTCTCACCAGCAGACTTCGGTGCCCCAACGCCCGGGGACCGTACTCAACCGCTCCCTCGTATCGGGCCACCACTTTGCCCTTTATGATCTTGTCCGCAACCTCAACTTCCAAGTCCCGGGGCCGCGAAAAAGTGAGCCTGGCGTGGTCCAGTGCTGCGCCCATTTCTTCTTCCCCATATTCCGGTCCGAAGAAGACGTGCTTCAAGCGCTTCGGTTGCATCCCACCGTTGTGAGCCAGGTAGTGGTACGCCGCACCTACCGCGATCCCCTGATCGCTCATGGCCGGATGCACGAACACCTCATCAACTTCATCCAGTTCCATAATGCGCTGGTTCAGTTTGACGTTGCCGAAAATGCCTCCGGCCAGGGCCACGTTACGCCGGCCCGTGATCTCCAACGCTCGCTTCGCATAACCCACCATCACATCTTCGAAACGCTGCTGGGTGGCAGCCGAAATCTGGGCGGGAGAGAACCGTCTGAGTTCCGCGAAAACGCCTTTGCGGCGGTTACGTTGCCACAGCGGGGCGACCACGAAATCGGTGCCCTCCTCGTTGAGCGAAAACAGCTTGGAGATGAGGGGATATGCCGGCCTCCAGTCGGTGTACGCCGCAAGGCCCGTTACCTTGCCCGCCATAAGGCAGTGAAATCCGAGGAACTGAGTGATCTCGCCGTAAAACTGGCCCGGGGATTTCACCGCAGTGGAGCCGTAAAGCTCGTTGCATTTGCCCCCGGTGCAATCGAACACCTTGGCCGCAAAGCCGTCGCCCATGTTGTCCGCGCTGATCATCACCGCGTCATTCCAGCCCGAGGTCATGTACGCGGAGTAGGCGTGAGCCGTGTGGTGGTCAACGAACTCCACCTTACGTCCCGCCTTGTGCCTGAGCGCGGCTGAACTTATCCCCGCAGTCAGGGCGGACAGAAGCCCGCTACGCGGGAGCCGGTCCTGGAGCCCCAGATAGAGGCGGTGGGCCGGCCCGAAAAAATCGTGCTCGCCTTCAGGCAGAAAACCGGGCAACCGGGAGAGGAAATGGTGGGGATTGCCCGCCACCAGTACGTCGGCACTCTGGAGTCCCACTCCAAAATGCTCCTCTACGTACGCCAGTGCCCGGTCGGGAAATCCCTGCTGGAACTTCTTACGGGTAATGCGCTCCTCAGCCGCGGCGAATACAAGTTCTTTGTCCCTGAACAGAGCCAGGTTCGAGTTGGTGTCCTCGTGAACGGAAAGTAGAAACACCTATTCCTCCAGCCGGCGGGTCTTCTTCTTCAGCCGGGCCACCTGGACGGCCAGCCCGGCCAGGGTTACAATCGATGCAACAGTGAAAAGCAGAACCTCTGAGAAGTGGGTCGACAATGCCATGGCAAGACCGAAACTCAAGGCTGGGACCACCGTCACCGAAAAGACCATGCCCAGGCCCATACGCACCGCCAACCTCTCCCTGGGATACAGCGTCTTACCTACCACATAGGAAGGCAGCAGGAACACGTAGGCCAGGGCAAATATGTAGTAGAGGTAAACGAGCCAGTTCATCTCTTCTGAGCCCCCATCTCCCTTACTTTGCGCCAGTCAAGCCCGATCAGTGAAACGACTCCGACCAGCGTGACGATGGCCACCTGGCTGATGTGGGCGACGATGGCGAAGGACAGGGCCGGCGCCTCGGCCGCCACTCCCGCCAGCACCAGCGCCTCCTTGGCAAAAAAATGAAAATTCCCCGCGCTGGTAGGTGGTGCGGGAATCATGAATCCTATGCCTATCATACCGATGACAAACAGGCAAGTCATGACGTCCCCTTCCAGGTTCACCATCAGCAGGGTCATGTAGACCACCGCAGCCAGGAGAGAGAACGAGATCAGCGAGAAGAACAGCGCGGCCAATGCGCGTCGCGCCGAAGACACCGTCGCCAAACCCTCAGCGAAATTGCCGATGGTCTCGTACAACGGCTTGCCCCTCCGCCCGAACAGAGAACACAGCCGGTACAGGCCGGTTTGCTCAACCGGCTTACCCTTCTCCCGGGCGTGCCAGAATGAGGCCGCAATCGCGGCGCCGGCAATAGAGAGGCACACCACCGCCAACACCAGAATACCGGTGCGTGCGAAGTCGGGAAGCGGCAACACCGACGCGGGCACGATGAGGCAGGCGATTACCAACAGCAGATCAAACAGCTTGTCTCCCACCACCGTCGCCAGCGCAAAGGAAAAGGATATGCCCGGCCGGTTCGTCGACAACAAGTACGGCCTTCCCAATTCACCGATGCGCGCGGGGAAGATGTTGTTCATCAGAAACCCGATCATCGTAAGACGATAGGCAAATATCGGCCCGATGTCGGTGTGTCCGGAGAGCAGCACCCGCCAACGCATCGCTTTGGAGAAATAGTGGAACACCAGAAGCACCGCGATGGGCAGCAGGTAAATGGGACGGCTGTTGGCGATGGTGTCTCCCACCTGTCCCCAGTCTACGCCTCTGGCCACCAGCCCCAGGAACACCAGTCCGCAAACAATGCCCAACAGAGTTTTTAACCTGTCCCCGCTCACTCCGGACCTCCCGTTTTGCGACCGGCTCCACCGAGCAGGTGTCCCAACCCCTGCAACGATGTGCGGGCAAGGGAAGATGCCGTCCGCCTGTTGGCCAGAGCGTACCGGGCCAGCCGTAACGCTTTTCCGGGGCGGAAGTAGAAACCCCTCAAAATCTCCCGGTGCCTTGCCTTAACCTCGTCGGGAGAAAGATGGCTGTTGCGAATCATCGGCTCGCGCAGGAAGCGGAAGTCCGACCAGTCTCGCTCCTCGATGAGTCCGTGTTCCAGGCAATGATCATAAAGTGGTGTGCCGGGGTAGGGAGTGCAGAAGCTCAATTGCAAAAACAACGGGTCGATGGCCATCACCTCGTCCCGAGTCATTGCCATCTCTTCCGGGGTCTCCCCCGGCGCATTGATCATGGCGAATCCGAGGGTAGCCAACCCAACCTTGTGCGCGGCGTTGAACGCTTTGCGGATCTGCTCTAGGCGTGCCCCCTTCCCCAACAACTCCAGCACCCGCGGCGAGCCGCTCTCGATGCCGAATTCCACCCTGACGCAGCCCGCCTCCTTCATGGCCGACAGCATTTCCACATCGGCCATGTCCGGACGCGTAAGGCACGACCACGCAATCTTCTTTCGCCCCAGACCCGCCTCCTTGACCGTCTCGCAGAACTGCTGGACCCATTTCCTGGAAGTTGTGAACGTGTCGTCGATGAACGAGAAGAACGGCACCTTCCATTCCGACAAACACAACTCCATCTCCGCCACCACGTTGGAAGGCGAACGCCGGCGCATGGAGCGACCGGCCAGTACCGGAACGTTGCAATAGATACACTTTGCCGGACAACCGCGCATCGCGATGATGCAGGTCATTGGCCAGCTATCGATGGTGCGGTAGAGGTGATTGGGCAGCAACTCCCGAGCCGGGAACGGGAGAGTATCGAGGTCGTGCACCGGCGAAGCCCGGTCGGTGACCTGCACCTTTCCGTCGTCACTGCGAAAAGCCAACGACGGTATCGCTGAAAGATCGTCGCCGCCGGCCACCGCAGACAGAAGATCAGCGGCAAATGCTTCAGCCTCTCCCGTCACCACCACATCGATGGCAGAAAACTCCTCCAGAGTAGCGGCGGGCAACGCCGAGCCATGCGCGCCGCCGACGACCAACGGGACGTCCGCGGGCAGCGTTTCCCTGACCACCTCTCCCAGTCTGGCAGCCAGGCCGATGGAAGGTGTCGCAGCAGTGGTGCCCACCATGTGGGGCTCGAAACTCTTCATCTCTGCGGCAACATCAGAAAAGGAGAGCTGCAGTGCGTTGGCGTCCAGCAGCCGTACGTCGTGTCCCTCACGCAAGAGCACCGCAGCCACGTACGCCAGCCCCATGGGCGGGCCGACGGAAGTCTGGGCCACCGCCTCCACCTGTGCCTGGAAAGGCAGATTTATGAGGAGAGCTTTTGCCACCTACGGATACCTGAACAAGTCGCCGCCGATGAGCTTGCCCTTGAATTGCTTCAGGGTAGCCAGCGCCTCCCGGCGGGCGGTGTCATCCATCTTGAACTCGCGCTTTGCCCACTCCATGCAATACCGGCACCTCCCGCCGCAGGTCTCAATATTGCACTTGCCGTCTACAAAATAGTCGATGAAGCCATCGAGCTTGCCATTGTCGATGAACGGCTTGGGCCAGTGAAACATGTCCGCGAAGCGGGCCAACTTCAGCACGTTGATCTTCGAAGGTTTCAGCAGATACTTAGCGGTCTGAAATATATTGCGCTTCGTGTAAGCAAGGTTGTTGGTCGGATGGGAAAACAGGTCGAGGAAATTGCCGTCGTACTTTGCCCGGGTGTACGCAGCTACGATATGGGCAATCTGCTCCGACGTCATGGCTCGGTTGACCAGCTTGATGGTGTCAATGCCAACCGCTCCGTAATGATGCTGATCTTCAGGTCGAATCCAGCCGGCCATGAAGAACAACTCCGGGTCTTCCAGCCTGGCGATTGAGCAACTCAAGTAACAGTAGTCGATGACCAGGCCGCCCGACACGTGGCCCTGCTGAGAAGCGTGAGAGTTCAGGTTGGCGTGGTAGCGGGTAAAGGGACACCCCCTCAGACATTCCAGATTGGCGATCACCTGTAATTCGAGAGAGGTTCGGGAACGAATGGCCGCCAGCCGCTCGAAATCACGGTTGACGTCCGTCACCGACAGTGTGATACGATCCGCGCCCAACCCCTCGAAGAAAGAAGCCATCTCCGCCGAGTCCACACCGGCCATGGTGGAGATACTCACCTTCATCTGCGGCTCGAGCGTCTTGATGATTTCCAGAAGCTGCGGGATCGCCACCGTGATAACGTCCGCGCCGGCATCTACCGCAAATGCGATGGCTTTTTCGATCCGACGACGCCCCTTGCGCGTGAATTCCAGGTTGTCCAGACACGAGGTATTGAGCAAGTAGTTGAACGATACACCCTTGTCCCGGATCGCGCGGATGTGACGGCGAGCCTGGCGATCCGACACCGACGGCAGCACTACGCTGGAGCGGCCGCCGCCCAGCGGGTCCTCCCGCAGTTTTCCATAAGCCTCACTTACCCTGGAAAAATCAACCAGATCCACCAGGTCATCCTGGAGGTTGGAAGGGATACAAAGCAGGGGTAATTCCTGCGACTTACGGTCGGCTTTCGTCATCCGGTGAGGTCCACCTCGCACGCATCGTCTTCCGCCTGCTTCCCAAGTGAGATCCCCTTGCGGTCCCACGCCTCACTCAGCAGGTGACTGAAATACTCCTTGTGGAACCGACGCACCGGCACGAACCTCCCGCTTACCGCCGACGCAGCAGCCAAAGTGATCTGCACTGCGCCGTGATAGGTGACAAAAAAAGCCAACCCCAGAGCGTAACGCCCATATCCGATCGGCTTACCCGCATCTTTCCCTCCACAACATCCTGCCATTTTTACACCTGCTCGATGGAGGTGGGTGGCTTCGACACGGCTGGCGCTGCCCCCTCAAGACACCAACCTCTCTCCCTGACAACCGCCATGGTCTACACCTCCAGGCTGCCGGCCAGCGCGTTGTTGCCAGCCATTGCTTCGATATACTCGTCCAGTTGCTCTCTCTTCTCCGAGATGTACATTGCCACGGTGTTCTCTTCGTGTCCGGGATCTTTGTTGAACAGGATGTAGGGCAGGTAGTAAAGCTCGCCGGGTATGCAGGAAGGCTGGATGCCCAGGTAACGGTCGCGGACGGGAATTCCCATCCGGAATCCCATCTCTTTCAGCATGGCCCGCTTGTCATCCCGCTCGACGCTGTAAACCGGCACGAAGAATCTTACGTCCCAGTCCGCATAGAACCAGTGGATCATGGAGACGGACAAGAGGCTCTGCTCCACCATTTCGCTACTATCCGAGGCGGAGCCGTCCGACATGTTCTCGACACCGTTCTGCCGGCAATAAACAATGGACCGGGCATGCATGGCCAGCTTACAGCCCATGCACCACATGAACGCGGAGTTGAATTTGCGGTAGTCGGAGATGATCGATGAGAGGCAGACCTTTTCGAACAGGTCCTTGATGCTGGAGGTGAAGTGCACGAACTTGCCGGGATAGCGTTCCTCCAGCTCCGCTACCCTGCGCACAGTCCTCTTGAAACCGTAGTGGCCATAGCCGTTGGAGAAGGTCAGCAGGTGCACCCGGTCAAACTGCTCCTGGAGCTTGATCGCGGCGACGGAAGAATCGACGCCGCCGGAAAACATCAGTGCTACTTCGTTGGCCATGACCATCCTACAGCTTGGGCTCAATCCTCTTGAACTGGTTCATCTCAACCCTTTCGTAGTGGTTGATGATGTTTCTCACGTAGTTGCGCTTCTCCTGGTAGGAGCCGGGGAAGAAACTCCGCTTGAAGCCATAGATAATTATGTCCTTCAATTCGCGTTTTCTCAACTCAAACGTGTTCGCGCCTAAGTGTATCTCGTCGGTAACTGAGGTGCTGGAGACGGTCCGATTGTCAGTGCAAAACGTAGTCGAAAGGTTACTTCTTCGCATGCGCTTGAACGCGTGGGCGGACAGGTTCTTCAGCTTCGGATTGGTCTGCATATTGGAGGTGAGGCACACCTCTATGGTGATGCGGCGGTCTGCGATGTACTCGGCGAGATCCCGCACGTACTTGTATCGGTCCTGGATGTTCTTGTCCTGGATGCTGCCCACCTGAAACAGGTAGTAACCGTGGCCAACCCGGTCCGCGTTCAAGTCGGTGATCGCCTGGAAAATCGATTCGGGGCCGTACGCCTCTCCCGCATGTACCGTCTTTTTCAGAAAGTGCCGGTGCGCGTGCTCGAAAGCCCTCCAGTGGTGTTCCGCCGGGTAGCCGGCCTCCTCTCCCGCCAGGTCAAACGCCACGATGGGCAGCGCATGCTTGTCACGCAACTGCACCGCGGCCTTGGCCAGCTCCAATGAAGCGAGGGGATAGATGTTTCGAGGCGCGGTAAATCGGTGCACCTCATAGAGTTGCCGGTAATAATCCGAGTAGACCGCCTGAAACTGGCGCAGCGCGGAAACGATGATTCCGTACTCGAACCGGGGTCTTTCACCCGCCAGCACCTCAGCCTCGGTATTCTGCTCGAGTTGAGCCCGCTTCATGCCGCTGTTCACGGCCTTGAGCACGGTCTCCATATCCTGGATCTCGTTAACGTGAAGCTGGGGTGCGAAGCGCACTTCAACGTAGTAGACTCCCTCGTCTATGTTGTCCCAGGCGAACTCGTACGAAATGCGCTCAAGGGCCTCCGGGGTCTGCATCACTGCAACCGTATATCTGAACGGTTGCAGATACTCCTCCAGGTTGCGGTACCGCTTCTTGAACACGGTCTTCTTCAGGCCCTCGACAGTGTACGCAGGCAGCTCCACCTCATGTTGGCGGGCGAGGTCGATGAGGGTCTCCAGCCGAAGAGAGCCATCCAGGTGTACGTGAAGATCGGTCTTAGGCAGGGACCGGATGAACTCTTTGGTGTATTCAGGTGTTCGTCTCTTTTTCGTTGCCATGATGCGGGTTATGTCCTCCTACCAGCCTAAGGGAGCGCCGCCGGTGAGATACGGGTTCACTGCTTTCTCCCGGCCGATGGTGGTCTGCGGACCGTGCCCGGGAATCACCACCAGGCTATCCGGAAGCTGTTTCATTCGTTCCAACGATTTTGTCATTTCCGCTTCGCTGCCGCCGGGCAGATCCATGCGACCGATGGAGCCGGCGAACAGCAGGTCGCCGGCAACCAGCAGGGGCTCATCTTCGCTGAACAGGTAGACCACGCTCCCCGGGCTGTGCCCCGGAGTGTGCATCACCTCCAACTTCAAGGCGCCAAACTCAAAGCTGTCCCCTTCTGCAACTTCCTCATCAATTTCCGGGGCCTCTTCCACCGGAATCCCGAACATGAGGCACTGCCGCGCCGTATGGGCCGCAGTCTCAAAATCGTTCTTGTGGAGATAGGTCTTGGCGCCGGTTGCCTCCTTGATTTTGTTGGTCCCGGAAACATGGTCCACGTGACCGTGGGTCAAAAAGATCGCCTGCACCTTGATCTTCCGGCTCTCTATCTGCTCCAGAATGCTCTCCGGTTGGCCGCCCGGGTCGAACACAACCCCCTCAAGGGTCTCCTCGTCCCAAACGACAACGCAGTTGGACTGAAACATGGTAACCGGTATTATGGCTATCTGCATCTCGCCTCCTTTAAGACGCGTAGTATCTTGTAGAGCATTATAGGTACGGTTACGGGAGAGTCAATGATCCGGACTAATCAGCTCGACATCGATTTCAGGAGGGTGGGACAAGGTGTTGTGAACCGTGCACGCCTTGACGATACGGGAGAGGCTCGCCTGCTGTCGCGGGGTCAGGGTATGCGGCACCGAGACCCGGGCGGTGTATGAGCCGATGCGTTTGGGCTTATCCGCCCGTTCCCAGTCAAGCTCCACCTTCAAGCCTGCCACCGGCAACTTGTTTCTCTTCAGGTACTCCACCGCGAACACACCGATGCAGGAACCCAATGCACCCGCCAGCAATTCCGGCGGGGTCATGCCGCGGTTTTCACCGTGTGGCCCCGGCTGGTCCGAAACCACGGTGTGGCCCCGGGTACCGATCTCAAACCTTGCTCCGTCAACGTAGCTCACTTCCATTCGCATGGCGTCACCTCCCAACCAAGCTCCTGCCTCCATAGAGCCCGGAAGCGCCGAAAAGGTTTCGAAAAAAAGCTGCAGGATTCGCTAGAACCCGGTTCCGTCCACCCGGGTGCCGGGAGAAAAAATGGCGCCATCGGCACCGTCGGCGAACGAGTGGGGGATAAAGGTCCCGGTGAGGTCCGGGTCCCGAGTCATGGACTCGTCACTGACGCCTGGATTTCCCCCGGCATCGCCATAGGCGAAGGCCGCAACGGTCAGCAATTCGCCGTCGATGAGGCGAACCAGATCGCCAGCGTCGTCGAGGTCAAGACCGTAGGCGATGCCCGGGTCCTCGGCGTTTGATATGTCATAGTAGATAGCATCCGTCGATTCAGGTGCGTCACCGCCTCCGAACAATACCACCGCGCCAGCAGGGTCCAAGGTCGTACCCTCAGGGAAGGTGTATCGGGGTAGCCACTCTTCCCAGTCCGTCTCCACCAGCATCCACCCGGACAGATCCAGCGTTTCGTTGCTCACATTCACCAACTCCACGAATTCGTCTTCCGTGGGATCCTTGCTGCCGTCCTCATTGGGGTCGCCATCGGTATTACCATCGGCCAGTACCTCGTTGAAGAGGATCTTGCCGGCCAGCGGACTCATGCCCTCCTCCAGGCATACCCCTTCGAGGCAAGTCTCTCCTTCCGGGCAATCCATCTCGTCGTCGCATTCCGGGACGAACGGCCCACAGAAACCCAGCGTGCAGCTTTCTCCCGGCTCGCAATCGTAGTCCAACTCACACGGCTGCGGCGCCAGATCCTCCTCCGCAATATCGGGGGGCAATTCCGGTTCGATGACGTCTACCTCCGGCTCCGCATCAGGTACATCGACCACATCCACGGGCGGTTCGACTTCGTCAGGGCCAGCATCGACCACGTCCACCGGCACCACAACATCGACCTCGACCTCGTCCGATTTTACGTCCCCCGGAATATCCGGGCAGCAAAGGTCGCCGGGACCGGGATCGGGAAGCGCGTCCCCCGGGTCGACTCCGTCAGCCATATCGGTCACCAGGTCCCCGGCATCCGGAACCGGGTCCTTTGAATCACCATTGCCGCACCCGGCCGTAAGGGCGAAGAGCAACGACGTCAAAATCGGTAAGCACCATCGTCTCATGGCACTGCCTCCTGATATCATTCGAGATGTGTCCGGAGTATAACACCAAATCTCTTTGAAACCCAACCCGTTTTTCGTACCATGGAGCGATGTTCAAGCAGCGAGGAGGCACGCTGATGCACAGGATAGCCCTTGTGGGACTTATGGGAGCACTTCTTACCTGGAGCGTTTCCTGCAACAAAAAGGAAGCAGAACAGCCGGCGGCCGCAGCACGGAAAGTCGAACTGGTCTCGAAAGCAGAACTCGAGGGGCTGGAGCAGAATCTCATGGCCGAGGTGGAGAAGAACCGAGCAAAGAAATGCCTCCGGCCGGTGCTCAGAGGGGAGCCGCTGCCGGGCCGGGCCGACGAGGACATCCTCGCTTTGTTGGCGCCCACCGACCCCGCGCTGCTGGAATGCCTGAAACAGGTCGAAACACACAATGACAAAATCAGCGACTACCTTGCCCAGCCCACCGACAAGCCGCCGGCGTACGTCAAGGAGGTGCTGGTTTCATGTGCAACTCTTCCCGGTCTCGTGTCACAGGCGGTCCGGCACGAAGACGCTTGCTCTCCGTTCCTCGCCGGCCGGCGAGGATTGACCAGGATGATTCATCTTATCAGATACGGCAAGGCAGTGGCGGTTCTCGCCATTGACGCCGCACGAAATGGCGACCCCTCAGCCGCGTTTCACATGACTCTCGACCTGCTGCGCCTCATCCAGGACCTGTCCAGGGGGGGCGGTCCCCTCATCGCGGCCATGGTCGGGGTTGCCTCTGTGTCCACCCTTGCCCAAGGGGGGCTTCGCACCATCCTCAACGAGCCGGACGGGATCCCGGCCGCCGCCCTCGCCGCCCTCTCATCCGAACTTACCGCGCTGCTAAGCACTGAGCCGACCTTCGGCTCCTTCTTCGCCTACGAACGTTACGGCCTGTCTTTGCAGATGGTATTGCCCCGTATCAAAGGCAAGGGCTGGGTGCCGCCGGGAGGCTACGACGACGACTTCGACCCGGAGGCCGATTTCGAGGAACTCGGTAAGCCCATGGAAGGACTGGACCGGGCCCAGGAAATGGGGCTCGTATGGATCGCTACGGAACATTCCATGGATGCCCTGGAGAAAGCGTGCCCTTCCGACCTCGCACCGGCCGCTTGCTACCGGGGGCTCAAAGCCGTGGCTAAACAGAAGATCGATCAGGCCGCGGAAGGGCAGTGGGGCAGAACGCTGGAAGTGATGCTCAAGAAAGATCCCGGCCCCGAAATCCGCAAATGGATCATCGACATACTTCAGGGGGTGGGCGCACCCGCCTTCTTCAGGTATGTCCCCCGCTACTCCGTGCGCGATTTCTACACCAGAACCCTGCGCCTCCATGCAGACATCGTGGCAGCCCGGCAAAAGACTGGAAAATGTCCCACCGTTGAGGAGCTGCAGAAAGGAAAATGGACCGATTTGACCACCGATGGGTCGGGCGGGACGTTCCGTATCTCGTCCCTCGACGGCGGCAAGCTGGTTGTTGCTCCTGCAGATATCTTCGAAGGTACCGAAGACGACTGGCATCGGGACGCTGAATACGTTATTCGTTGTCCGCAGCCCTGAAAACTCCCTCAAACGCGATTTCGACCAGCGGCTTGCGGTCGTTGGGGTGCTCCATTTCCTGGAGTTTCTCAGGGAGAATGTCAGGTGTATCCTTGTAGCCGATGGCAATGGCTGCCATGGCCCGATATTGGTCCTCGGGGACGCCCAGCTCTTCGTAAACTCGGTCCTCGTGAAATCCGCCCATGGCGTGTGTGAAGAGACCTTTCTGCCGCGCCTGGAGCGCCAGCGACATCCAGGCCGCACCCGCGTCGAAACCGGCCCACCGGTTCTCCTTGCCGTTGCGGGCAAACTGTCTCCGGGCAAAAAGGAACACCAACACGGGAGCGTGGTACGCCCACACGCGGTTGCCATCCAACAGCAGCGGCCGGAAGCGCTGCCGGTCCTGCCACGTGTCGGCATAGACGAACAACCACGGTTGTTCTCCGTAGCACGACGGCGCCCACCGGGCCGCCTCGAAGAGGGCCTTCAAATCCTCCGGGTCGACCGGCTCGTGCGTAAAAGCCCTGGGAGACCACCGATCCATGTACATCCGGTCAACTTCCGCCTCCGGCTTCCTCGGGTTGTTTCTGATGGTGAACGACATAGCCTACTCCGGGGTAAAGGTCTTCGTCTACACAAGTGTAGCTCTTGTTGGGCGGGAGGTAAACTACAAAGGCAGCTCTCCGCCGTCCGTCGTCAGCGATCAGTTGGACGAAGGCCGACGAATCTCGTAGAATGGACGGTGGCACTCATGACTTGAGGAGGTATCGAATGGACATATGCGGCGGCCGCGGCCGCCTTCGCCGGAGGACGGTGGTTTTCGCACTGGCTTTGCTCCTGGCGTGCTGGCAGAGCCCCGTAGCCCGCGCCGATGATGGAGACCCCGCAACGCCGGCTACCTTTTCAGACCTTGCCACCGCCCGCTCGCAAATCTACGAGGGGTACGTCGCCCTCATCGAGGGCCTTCAAGATGGCGACGGCATCGACCCCTGGGCGTCCGACTATCTAGAGGCTGCGTTCAGTTTCGCCCAGGGAACCATGGAGACCGTCATGTTCGTCGGCACCCTGAGCGTGCCGACGTTCGGATTCGAATGGGTGCTGCTCATCTCCGACGTGGCGCAACAAGCCGGAACCATGAGCCAGATGTATAGCGACATGAGCACGCTCATGAACAACTGGTCCCATGGGTTCATCATCGGGGACCTCACTCTCATCTGGAATTCCGGAGCGTTCTACGGCAACCAGGCCGACGACCTCAAATACGACCTTGATGACATGCAGGATTTCTGCGCCGAAGAAGCCGGACTATGGCTCGATCTGGAGCAGGATCTCCTGGTCATTTATGACCTGGAAGAACACATGGCCCAGCAGTACGCTAAGGTGCAGGACGCGTTGGGACCTGCCACCTATATCTACAATACCGCTTCCGGCTGGAAGGACTCCGGCTCCGTACCCAACACCTTCGTCTGCCAGTTCGGGGAATACAGCGCGTGCGTGAGCCTCATCGACACGAACTACTCCATTGCCAAATCGATTTACGATTTTCTGCAAGGCGAACAGGTTTACCTTGAAGCGTTCCTGGCGGCCCTTGAGCCGGTAGAGGTAGAGTGTACCCCGGGAGCAACCGACGCGACCCCATGCGGCAACTGCGGCAAGTCGATTCTGGAGTGCTCAGAGGAAGGCCAATGGCCGGCCGGCGCCGAGTGCCTGGGCGAAGGGGAATGTGCGCCTGAGGAAGTGGCCGAGGAGATGTGCGGACTGTGCGGCTCGCGTGTCCGGACTTGCGACGAGGCGTGCGCATTCAGCCCGTGGTCGGAATGCGCGGGAGAAGGGGAGTGCGTGGCAGGAGAGGTGCAGAACCTGTCCTGTGGGTTGTGCGGAATTCAGGAGCAGGTGTGTCTGGATGATTGCACCCTGGCCCCGCCCGGCGAGTGCGTGGAGTCCGCGGAGCAGATCTGCTACCCCGACGGTGACGGCGACGGCTTCGGAGACCCTGCAGCCGCAGAGGCGTTCTGCGAGTGCCCGGAAGGCATGACTTCGAAAAGCTACGACTGCGACGATACCGACGCAAACGTCCATCCGGAAATGGTGGAGGAGTGCAACGGCGTAGATGACGACTGCGACGATGATGTCGATGAAGGAGCTTGTCCCGAAATCGCCGATGAGGGGACGCCCTCGGAAGACTCAAGCGCGCCCTCGGAAGACGTGAAGGCCGGGGAAGATGCGCCACCCGGAGACGGCGGCGGCGCGGACCTGGCCGGTGCGGCGGCCGAAGATCCCGGCGAGGTCTCCAGTCCGGCCGGCAGCGGCGGTTGCTCCACAGGTGCAGCCGGCTCCCCGGCGTGGCCGGCGCTGATGGTGCTCGTGGTGTGGGTGTGGGCAAGGAGGAAGGAGAATGAGATGTCTCATCGGGTTGGCGGTGGTTGCGCTGGCGTCGTGCTCCACAGTGGTGGACAAGACTCCTGAGCTGATCGCAGGTGACGTTTCCGCGGAGTTGACGCGGCTCCCCGACCTGGAAGGAGCGGATTCCGGAACCCCGGATCCGGATCTCCCGGCCGTCGACTTGCCCCCGGACACAGCACCTGACCTCACCCTCGACGCCCCTCAGCCGCCCGCCGATATTGTCCCTGACATTCCCGCGCCCTTCAAACCAACCGGCCTGCACCACGGCCAGGCCTTCGATTTCGACGGGGACGGGGAGTCCGATATCGGCACCTACTACCCCGTCGGAGGAAAGTGGTCTCTGCGCTTGAGCAAAGACGGCAGCGAATGGGCTCACGAATTCGGGTGGAGGGAAGCCGTACCGGTGCCGGGGGATTATGACGGAGACGGCATGCCCGACATCGCAGTCTACTTCCAGAAGGGAGGCGACTGGTATGTGCGCAAAAGCGCGGATGGACAGATGCTCACCCCCGATCCGGTTAGCTTTGGTGGCTGGCCCTGGGCCCCCGTGCCCGGGGACTACGACGGCGATGGCGCCACCGACATGGCGATCTACCGCCCCGAAACACGACAGTGGAAAATCCGCCAGAGCAGTGATGGGCAGGTTATGGGCGGCGGCGCCAAAGAGTTCGGACCCAAGCGCTCGTTCCCCGTGCCGGGCGATTACGACGGGGACGGGGTGACCGATCTGGCCGTGCTGAAACTCCCCGACTCCAACTGGCACATTCTGCTGTCATCGACAGGGGAGAAGCTGACAGATGGCGACAACGATTTCCTCCAGTTCGGCTGGGGGGAAACTGTGCCGGTGCAGGGAGACTACGACGGTGACGGCAGCACCGACCTTGCGGTCTACCATCCCGCCAAGGCGGACTGGTACGTGCTGCAAAGCAGCGGCGGCATGCTGGAAGGGGGAGCGATCAACTTCGGCCCCAAGAACTCCATGCCCGTGCCCGGGGATTACGATGGCGATGGCAAGACCGACCTGGCCGCATACAAGTACAAGAAACAAAGCTGGCATATCCGGCAGAGCAGCGATGGAAAACTGCTCAACGGCGGCGGGTTGGCGTGGGGAGCCCCTGAATCCACCCCCATCAGTGCACTGCAGAAAGGGATCGTCTGGAAGGCGGAACTTGATCTGCCCGACACCCCGGGCACCGACGGCATAGACAATCATTTGCAGGGCAACGAGCAGAACACCATACCGGTGAGTCTGACCTACGACAACGACTGGGTGATTCAGGCGTGGATGACCGGGCTTACCGGCAGCCATGGCCAGCGCTATTTCACCTACGACAAGGGCTCCTTCCTGGACATCTTTCCGTGGGGCAACGACCCGATTCTGTTCAGGTTGTATAACCGCAAGATCTGGTTTTTGAAGAACCCGGTGCTGGGTGGCGGGCACGCGCTCTACCCGTCCTTCAAGGTGTACACCGGCGAGTACAAGGATAATGGCGACCCGGTGTACATTTGCGACGAGGACCTCACAGAAGGTGAACTGTGCAATTCCGATCACGTTGCATCGGTCGTGGAGGGCAAGAACTATACTTCCGGAAGTCATGCCTTGCGCATGGAGTATATCCGCTCCCGCTCCCGCAGCGGGGCCGCTGACGAAGGGGTCTTTCGAGTCTATTGGGACGGAGAACTGGTGGGGGATTGGAACACGTGGGAGGAGGAGCTGCCGCCCGCGATGTGGAAACTGTACGTCGGTAGAATGACTGGCGGAAAATTCCGATATTACCAGGGGCGGTACCAATCTGTGATCGGCGAATAGGGCCGAAATGTCGCTTTTTTGAAAAAAAACGTGCCACATCGATTCCGAAACCCTGATATTAAGGGGGAAAGGACAGGCTGAATGCCCGTCATCACCACAGGCTGAAGGCCTGTTCGCACTGGAGGGATGTCATGCCGAGGTTTTCTTTCCCGCTCATGGCCGTTGTGCTGCTGGCGGCGTGCTCATCGACCAAGAGTTCGAAAACTGAGGACGCCGCCCCACGACAACCGGACGTAGTCCAGCAGGAAATAGCTGCCGAGGATTTCTGGGGGCCGGACGAGGAAGATTCGGCCGTTTGGGATGTTCTCGCCCCGGGGGATCTGGCCGGGGAGTTGCCAGCCCCGGCCGAAGAGATAATCGCTCCGCCCGCAGACGTGACGACGCCCCCCGATCTCGAAGAGTGCGATGAGGGTACAGTGTGCAACCCGATTCTCATCCCATCACTGCCTTTCAACGACGCCCGCAACGGCCAGTTCGCACCTTCCGATGAGTTTGATTTCTACTCCCCTTGTGCGCCGGATACAAATGAGACCGGCCCCGAGTTCATCTATGTGTTGGAAGTGACCGAGCCGGGGACACTGCATGCCCAACTGGACGAGGTTGAAGGAGACGGAACGGACATGGATGTTCACCTCCTTGCCGACCCCGTACCATCGTCTTGCCTGGCCAGGGGGCACGCCAAGTTACATCACTACGTCGAGCCCGGCTTTTACTGGATAGCGGTAGACACCTGGGTGGACGGGGATGGCGTCGAATATCCCGGGCCATACGAACTTGACGTGTGGATGGCGGGGGGAGGACTGCTGCCTGAGCAGGCGGGATTCAACAAGTATGTCGTGGACGCCATCAATGACGGCCAGAAGTATCCGAAAGACGGCAGCTACACCTACTGTTTCAATAACTCGAGTTGCGAGCCCGACGTGCCTATCTATTTCGGCATGGTTCACGACGGCTTCTACATGGGCGAGCACCTTTTCGAGGGCACTGGAAAGTGCTATTGCTGCGGCCACACGCTGGAGATCTTCCTCGATGCCTATCGCCGCTATCAACTGGACAACGGAGTGCCGGAAACGGTGGGCTTCGGAGGCCTTACCCTGGATGACGTAGACATCGGACCCTTTTACCAGCACTGGTTCGGCTGGGGAGTCGCCAGCTACTCCAGCTCCGGGGACGCCATGGAATACGCAGGCATCGGCACCAACATCTACCCCGAAGATTGGGACCTCGCCCTCACCGGCGATTTTGTCGAGTTCTCCCGCACCAACGGCACGGGCCACTCCGTGATCTTTGTGAACTGGATTGAAGAAGGGGGAGAGATCGCGGGAATCAGGTACTACAGTTGCAACGGCGGTGGTCACTCACACCCCGATCCCAACGACCCGGACAACGTGACTGGCGTCTCAGGGCCCTCTTTCCAGACCGAGATGTTCAGCAGCCACGGCGGCAAAGTGATCCCCAGCTACCTGTTCATGGGCCGCGCCTTCGACCCTGCGACGCTGTAGTCAGTTACTCCGGCAGTTCAAAGTTGGTGAGTGTTTTGGTCAACTCGTATTCGTAGTCGGGGTACTCGTACAGGGGCAGGCGGGCCTCCGTGACGCCGATGGAATAGCCGTACAGACCAGCATACGCCTCCTTCTCCTCCCCCAGCGATTCGAGCTGCTCCAGGTACTCGCCAATGGACTTGGATTCGATAATCACGATTTTGCCCATCTTCTCGATGATCGGGCTGTGGACCCGGGTAGCATCGTGATCGAATTCGAGTATGCGCCGGCCGTACCGGGTGATGCCCACGACCCGGTAGGTGAGGCTCTTGCCCACTCCGGGAAGGTTGAGGACGTTCCGGTCGGTGGCGACAAATGGCAAATCGTACTTTGAGCGCAGCTTTGCTATGTGGGCAGGAATGTCCGCGGCATTCTCCGGATACTCCCGCACCTGCTTGTAGACCTCCTCCGGCAGTCGGCCGTGGGGTTTTTCCTCCAGTTGCTCCTGCACAGCGCGGGCGTTGGGAGAGAAGTGAAAATTGTTCTCCATGTAACCTTTGACCGAGAACGTGTAGTAGGGCAGCACGCCCACCTCGCCCAAAACCTGCCGCAACATCGCGGTATGTCCCCGCCGGGAGGCCGCCGCAGTGAACACCAACTGGTTGGTGACGGTCCACCCGGCATCCAACAGCCGGCCTACCGCGGTTTTCACCTCAGGAGTCACTTCCAGCGGGGCCTCGTAGTGGGTCTGGATGATGAACTGTTTGATGCCGATGGCCGAAGCCTTCTTCTTGAACTCGGCGAGGATCTCGGACAATTCGGGGGTCACCCGTTGGGGCAGATAGACGGGCAGCCGGGACCCCAGGCGCACCCGCAACAATTCGGCCAGCTTCTCTCCGTCCGCGCGCTTCTCATTGGCTTTCTTCTTGCGGGCCGCCATGTCGTAGATTGCATCGAGGACCTGCTTCAGGCTCTTGTCGGAGCTCATCAGCGCGTCGCCGCCGGTGATCAGGATGTCCCGAAGTTGAGCATCCTGCTCGAAGTACTCCATGTAGCGCGCCAGCCTCTCCGGCCAGGTTTCGTCCGGCCTGAGCTTGTCCAGGTTGAAGTTGAGGTTGCCCGCCTGGAAGTTGAACATTCGCTGGCAGGACGAACATAAGCCCCCGCATGCCCGCCCCACGGTTTCAGGGATCAAAATCGCAACCTCGGGATAGCGCCGGTGCACCGAGTGGTGAGACGGCAGCAACCACCCCGCCGCGTTGGGCTCGCCGGGACGGACCTGGTCCTCCTTTTCCCACGCCACGATGTGGCCGAATTCCTCAACCAACTGCCGGCTGTAAAGCACGTAGTAGCGAATCGCTAAGTCCGCTCCCACCGCGAAATACGGAACCCGCACATGCAGCAGCGACAGATAGTAGGGGTTGACGAAGAACGGTATACCCGCCTCTCTGGCATCGTACAGGATCTTCATGGTATCCGGGTCCAGCGAGTGGCCCAGCATTTCGTTGAGCAGGTCCGGGTCCCGCACTGCAAACCGGAGGTGAAAACGCCAGTCGTCCCACCAATCGAGCACCCTCAGGAACTTCTGTTCCCTGGACATGCCTTCGTCAAAGGAGAATCTGTCACTCTTGTAATCTCCCTGGTCGATCTTGTCGACGATGATGTTGATGATTCGCTCTCGATTCTCTTCTCTGAGCTTGACGATGCGAGGGTCAAGCCCGGAAGGGAATCGCGACATCCATTGTTCCACCTGCTCCAACGTGGGCGGGGTCACATCTTCCTCGCCTCGAAGCTGCCGGAACAGGTGTAGCATGTCCTCGAAAAAGTAGGGCTTTGCACCACCCGTCCCATGGGCTACGGCCAGCCAGATCATGCGGATCGGATTGCTGATCGCGATCTCTCCCCGCAGGTTGAGGTCCTTGAATTCCCGGCCTGCGTTGTCCACGTAGTCCAGAATTCGCACCGCCGCGTAATCCTTCCAGGTCAGCTTCTCAAACCGCTCCCGGGCCGGGCTTTTGCTGCGATAGAAGTCCATTACGTGGGGTGCGTCCGCCAGCCCTTCCTGAATCCAGTTTCGTATGCCGATAAGCGCTTCAGTCTCATTACGAGCGTTGCGCATTATGCGCTCCAACTCCGGATTCTCGTCCAGCAGCCGATTCAGCAGCCGGTGAGACCTTGTGTCGATGGCAATGAGGTCCAGTTCCTGGTTTTTGAGCATACTCTTTGTCTCCTTCTATTCTTCGCAGACGTCGGTTGGTGGCCATTCATCGAGGAGGTCGCAATTGCCACCCACCTTCGTGCACGGATCCGGCTCACAAACCACCGGCATGTCCGCGGGAATCTGCTCGGTGGTGAGTTGGGTCATCTGGAAGTTGGCCTGGTCGGAGGGGTAGGTCGTCTCGCTGGCCCCGGTCGCAAGGTAAAGCTCTTCTATGACCATTGTGCCGTCCCAGACGGACAGGCCGGTTGCGGGATTTTCTACGATGCTGCCGGCCACCACCGCGTCCCTGATTTCGAAGGTAATGGGGCCGAGGCTCAGCCCCAGGGTGAAAGGTTCCCCCTCGAAGGTCAGACCGCCGGATTCGTTGCGCCGGATCTCTCCAGTTACGGTGAAGATGAAGCCCTCCTCTCCGGTGTCGATATTCAGTTCCTCGGGCTTGGCCGTGTTGGAAGGCGCGCCATCTACGGGATCACCGTCGGTCATGAGAATCACGAAGCGCCCCGTCTCCTGGTTCACCTGCAGGTCGCACCAGAACTGCTGAGGGAGTTTCATGGGCTGCTCGAATTCAGCGAAGAAGAGGAACCCTCCTTCCTCCGCCCCCAACGGTTCGCTGGTGACCGCGTCACCGCCATCTCCTTCCACAATGTCGGAATCGGGCGACGAAGCGTCGGATACGACCTGGAAGTCGAATTTCACCGGCACACCCTTTTTGTGACAGTTCAGGTCGGTCAACTCGCCGGTCACCTCCAGCACCAGCGGCTCTCCCAGCGGGACCGCATCTTTGGCGAATTCTATTTCCGCCCTTTTGTTTCCCCCTGCGAGGGTCAGCTTGACGCCCCCGTCTTCGCCACAGGCCTCGTCGGTTGCTTTGCACAAGCCAACCAGCGGTTCAACATCGTCAAGGAGCTCTCCCTCGATATCGTACAGGTCCTGCCGGCCGGGCCAGATGAGAATCTCCAGCGAACGCTCACACACCGGTTCGGTGAATTCCAGCACCAGCACCTCGCCAACGACGAAATGCTTGTGCGCCGGCGGCACCAAAGTAACCTCCGGCGGCGGGTCGTATGTGCACGCGTTGAGCATGACCAGCGCGGACAGGCTGATGAGCCATTTCATAACAAACTCCTCAAAACATAAAAGTGAATCGGTTCTGGACCAGGAAGCTGTTCACCGCGTCGCCGCTTTCGTCTTCCAGAGCGTCGCCCGGGAACAGCACCGCACCTTCCACCGTCCACACAAAGTAATTCCTGTATTTCCACTCAACCTGCAGGTCCAACTCAGTGCCGTAGTAGCTGCCTGGCTTCCCGCCGTGCCAGTTCACCGCGTCATCCTCGATCTCAACGCCGTCTTCGTTCAACGCGGTCATGATCGGGTCAGTCACCGGTTCGGCAGCCCAGGCGAACATCGAACCGAAGCGAATCCCCAATTCGTCGGTAGGATTGTACAGCACTTGAGGGAAGAACACCTTGCCGTTGTGGAACCGCCCATCACTCGCCAGGTCGGCGAGGGGAAATGAGTTGAGCCCGGCATTCTCCAGGTTCTTGATGCCCACATGGGCCGACCTCGCACTCTCGAAAGCCAGCACGTGCTCGAACAGCAGCAGCCCTACGTTGGCATCCCGGGCGAAGTTGTACGTGGTCAGCGGTGTCTCGTCTCTTGGGTCGGCATCGCCGCTGGCGTAGTCGAACTCCAGGGTGCCGGTGATCGGCCCCAGCTCCACATCCACGATGGCTCGGGCACCGAGCGCCTCAATCTTTTGATTGTGAATTACGCGTTTTTTCTCGTCCGGCTCCCGCAGCGCGGCCAGCCCTTCGCTGATCTCCGTGGTTGAGCCGGACAGTGCCACCACCTCCCCGAGAAAGTGCACCGCGCCAACCTCGAACTCCACGGTCACAGGCACCGCGATCACGTCAGTATCGAACTCATCGCCGAACCTTCCCCCTACCACCACCTGGAGCAGGAAGCTCTCCCACTCCCAGCCGAACCAGTTCGGCTCCTTCGCCTTCCACTGGATGAGCCCCACTCCCTGACTCAGGTCGTCGGCCCCCAGACCAATGTCGTCTTCCACTACAACATCATAGGCCCCGCCAATAAAAACACCGTCATCCATGGAACGGTCGGGAGTGTACCCGTTGCCCGCAGACATCATCTTGAACGCCTCGGATATCTTAGTGGCGAACAGAATGCGGTCCGCACTCGCCGAGTACTTCGACACCCCCCAGCGGTTCGCGGCCGAGCCATCGTGAGTGTTGATGCCGGGACCGGTGGAGGACGGTTGCCTGCCCACTCGCAACAGCCCGAACGGCAGTACCACTTCGCCGTACACGCGATTCAACTTCACCGGTTCGGCGTCGGTAAGTACCAGGCCATAGCTGTCCGGATCAAGCGGACGGTCGACGTCTACCAGCCCCACGTCCCACGTGGCCGCATTGGGCCAACGGGAGGTGAGCGCCATGCCGGAGCCGGGCTGCGGCGCTCCTTCACGACCGTAGTAGCCGTTGTCACCAAACAGCACCCCATCCAGGAAATCGAACTGGGTCAGAATTCGAACCTCTTCCACCGGTTTGAAAGCGGTCTCCAGCCGGAAGCGCTGTTCCGTGTAGTTGACCCTCCCCGCGGTGAGTCCGTTGAGCTCCAGCGGGTCGATGAAGATGGACTGGACACGGTATTCAGCATCCAACTCGACCTTCCCCTCGGCGGTGGACGCCTCGGGACCTTCGGCCAGCGTGACTGTCGGGACGAGCGCGATCGTTACAGCCAACGCTACTGCGTAAATCCTGTTCAGCATATCAATACCTTCGGTTTGCCATGCGACGAATGGCAGTTTTCTACCGACAAAGGTACCATTATCAGGCTCGCGGCACAATGGCGGCGAACTGACTCGCATCCCTTGACTTTTGCGCCGCAAAGTCTACAGTTCCCATAGTATTGATTGGGCGCGGGCGTTGTTCGTGTCTCGTCTACTTTGCAACGTCATGACAGGTATTGGCAATGAGTTCGCTAGACATCGAAGTTACCGAAACCCTGGACTGCATCGGGCTGCTGTGCCCCATGCCCATCTACAAGGCGTCACTGGTCATGAAACGGCTCAGCCCCGGGGATGTGCTGAAGGTGTTGAGTACCGACTCCGGTTCGGTGCGGGATTTTCCAGCTTTCGTCAAGCAAGCCGAGCACGAGCTGTTGGCCACCGCGGATGAGGATGACGTTCACGTGTTCTTCATTCGCAAGGGAGGGGAGTAATGGGCAACGATACGGTGGTCAAGCGAAAACGCATCGCGCTGGTCGCGTCGAAGGGAACTCTGGACCAGGCGTACCCGCCCCTCATTTTGGCCTCAACCGCGGCCAGCATGGGTTGGGAAGCCGGGATCTTCTTCACTTTCTACGGCCTGGACATTATCCACAAGAAGAAGCACACGAAACTGAAGGTCCCGCCGCTGGCCAACCCGGCCATGCCCGTACCTATGCCCAACCTCATTGGTGCATTGCCGGGTATGACCGCGATGGCCACCAAAATGATGAAAGGGTGGATGGATAACGCCAACCTCCCCGACCTCCCCGAGTTCCTCGGCATGGCGCTCGAACAGGGGGTGCAGCTGTTTGCCTGCTCCACTACCCTGGGAGTCATGGGCATCGCAGAAGAAGACATCATCGAGGGAGCCGACATCGCCGGCGCCGCCGCGTTCCTCGACTTCGCAGCCGAAGCGAGCGTTCAGCTTTTCGTCTAGTCGCTATTCCAAAGCTTTGCCGGTCATGGGCACGAAGCGGACCGGGAGTACGTCTTCCGAAATGACTCCGTCCTCGGTCTTCGTGTAAAGCTTCAGTTCTTGATAGTGGGTGCCCACCGGGGCGATGAGAACGCCGCCGGTTTTTAGCTGGTCCAGCAGAGGCTGCGGCACTTTCGGCGGGGCCGCAGTGAGCATGATCGCATCAAAGGGGGCATGTTCGGGCCATCCGTCGTAGCCGTCGCCAATTCTGGCGTGGATGTTCTTGTATCCCAGCGATTCCAGGAGCAGCGCGGCTTCTTTGCCCAGCGGTTCCACGATCTCGATTGTGTACACATCTTTGACCAACTCAGCGAGCACCGCGGCCTGATAACCGGAGCCGGTGCCGATTTCAAGGACCTTATGTTCCGGTTTCGGTTTGATCGCTTGCGTCATGAAAGCCACGATGTAGGGCTGCGATATGGTCTGGTCGTGACCGATGGGCAGAGGGTGGTCTTCGTAAGCCCGGTCAACCAGTCGCTCCGGCACGAACTTGTGACGTTCGACCTTGCCCATCGCTTTGAGGACCTTCTGGTTGACGATGTCCCGCCGGGCCAACTGTTTCTTGACCATCCGGCTGCGCGCGTCGGCGTAAGTGTCTCCGTCTTCGACCGGCCCCGCCTGCTTGCAGGCGATGACCAGCATCCCGGCCAGTAGAAACGCAATGGCGTAAGATGTCATTTTGGCTCCCCTCGTCCCCCATCGTTTATACCATTTGCCCGAATGAATTGGAATCGGTAACATGCGTGTCGGTCAGTTCTTTGCGAGGTCATAAATGAAACGACTTACATTCATATTGTCAATCACAGTCATGCTGTGTGTCTCCTCTTGTTCATCAAGCGACAGCTCGAAGGCGGATGCGGTCACGGCCCCCGATATCACTGCCGATATGGGAGTTGAAACCGTAACGCCGGCGGAGATTGTGGAGAAGGAAATAGAACAGGTGGACGTGGCCATTTCACCCGAGGACGACCTGTTCCGCATCGGAGTGGCAGTAGCCGAAACCCCGGCGCCCATCGGAATTCCAACCGCAGGCTACGGACAATCGTACAGTGGCGACCATCCTCACAGCCAGTTCACCGATTCCTTTGTCGCCTCGGTGAAGCAGCATACACCTATGCTGGCTAAAGCCGCATACTTCAGGAGGGGCCTGGCAGAGTTGCTCATCATCCGTATCGACAAGATCGGCACCACCCCCAACCTGATGGACGAACTCACCCTGCGGCTCGATACAATGACCGGCCGCTCCTGGGACGGCAAGATCGTACTTGCCTCTAATCACACCCACCAGGGCCCGGGACGAATTTGGGAAAGCTCGGTCGGGGACTTCGCCAACTACACGCTGTGGCCCCACTACTACAATGTCTACCTGGACAGCCTCGCCGACGTTGCCATCGCAGCCATCAAAGACGCAGAACCGGGGAAATTCGGCTATGGCAAAACCGAGTGTCCGGAGTGCCACAACGATCGCCGCTGCGAAAATCCTGAACTGCTGGATTCCACCATGTGGGTGCTGAAGCTCGAGCGCGCGGACGGCTCCTTGAAAGCGATCATCCTCAACTTCGCCATCCACGGCACGGTATTGGGCTGGGAGGACGCGGTCCTTTCCACCGAAGCGCCCGGAATGATAGAGCACAAACTCCAGGAGAATTTCGACACGCCGGTGGAGGTGTTCATGTTGCAGAGCTGGGGTGGGGACGTCTCCCCGGGAGACGCACCGGCGCCTGCCGTGGAACCGGTGAACGACACCGTACCCGGGGATTACGACCGCATGGAACGCATCGGTCTGGCCGCGACCGGTCACGTGCTGGACGCGCTGCCTGAAATCGCGACTGCAGAGGATGTGAAGTTCGGCTCGATCACGTTGCGCCTGCCCTTTCACTGGGAATTGATGGGCTACGAGGAAGGGGAATGGCCATATCCTACAGGGGGCATGCTGTGCGGCACCAACCAGGACAGTCATTGCTGGGATGAGGAAGGTGAAGACCCGTATATGTACGGGTGCCTCGCCCTGCCTGAGCAACTCACCATGAAGCAGATCACGCTGACCGCGTTGCACATCGGCGAACTCATGATGTTCACCATTCCCGGGGAGCCCCATACCGACTTGTCTCTCGAAGCCGCGCAGCGGGTGCGTGAAGCTTCCGGCTTTGAGGATGTCGCGGTTATCGGGTACGCCAACGATCACTGGGGCTACGTAATGAAAGCCTACGACTGGCTGCTGGGCGGATACGAACCCACAGTATCGGCCTGGGGGCCAAACCAGGGGGAGTTTGTCATTGAGTTGGTCTACCATGTCGCGGCCAAGCTGATGGACTCTGAGTATGTGCTCCCATATGAACCCGTCGGCTTCCTTCCACCCCTGAATATCGCCGGTCCGCCCTATGTCCCCATGCGCTCATCCGCGGCCGCCGATGTAGCTTTGCAGCCCGGCCCCAAGGTTCCCCTCACCGGCGCGGCCGAAGTGACCTGGCACGGCGGAGACCCCTGGTTCGGCACTCCAATGGTCACTCTTGAGCAGAAGACCGGCGATGAGTGGGATGCAGTCCTGTGCCACAATCAGGTGCCCTGGGATAACCGTACCTACCTGATGGAAACTTCACTCGATACGATCCCTTCCTGGAACGAAGACAAGGAGTCACAGGACAGGGATTTCCTGTGGAAGGTGATCATGCCCGCCAAGCGCAACACTCCCACCACCAACCAACTTGTGGCTGGTGAGCTATACAGGTTCCACATCACCGGCACGAGAAAACAGGGGGGCGACACGGTCGATTATGAGTTGTTCACCGAAGGGTTCGAAATCGAATAACCTGCGACTGCCAGACTGGCTGAAAGTCGCCCTGCCCGGCGATGACGGTGACCTCAAGCGGGTTGCGCGCACGCTGCGGGAGCATGACCTGAAAACCGTGTGTAGCAGTGCAAAGTGCCCTAATCGGGCCGAATGTTGGGCCCGGGGGACTGCAACGGTCATGATCCTCGGAGGCGACTGCACCCGCGGCTGCCGGTTTTGCGCGGTGGGGACCTCCTCATCGCCCGCAGCTCCCGATTCTTCCGAGCCGGGGAGAGTGGCCGGACTCGTCGCTGAACTGCACCTTAGCTATGTTGTAGTCACTTCGGTGACCAGGGACGATTTGGCCGACCGCGGAGCGGGGCAGTTTGCCGCAACGGTGGCGGAAGTACGCAAAGTTTGCCCCCAAACCCGAGTGGAACTGCTCATCCCCGACCTTTCAGGTGACCCCCGCCTGCTGGACATCGTTGTGGCTGCCCGCCCCGATGTCGTCGGCCACAACCTGGAAACCGTTCGCCGCCTCACCGCGGCGGTCCGCGACCCTCGCACCGATTACGATCGTTCGTTAGAGGTTCTTAGCTATCTGGCGAGCAGGGGGGCTGCCGTCAAGACGGCACTGCTTCTGGGCTTGGGAGAAGACGAGAAGGAGGTGCTTACCACCCTCAACGATGCCTACGAAGCCGGGGCCCGTCACGTGGCCTTGGGCCAGTACCTGAGGCCATCGCCAAAGCACGCTCCCGTCGAACGCTACTGGACGCCGGACGAATTCTCGCTCCTGGGGGCGGCGGCTCGTCGAATGGGATTCACCTCCGTGGCCGCCGGACCACTGGTGCGGGCCAGCTACCGCGCCGAGCAGTTTGCAGGTGGTGCGCAAGCCGATCCCTAGGGGGAAACCCTCCTTTCTTCCAAGCCAAACCCTGAGATAGAGTCGGGGGTTTCCCGACGGTAAAATCAGGCCGGCTCCCAATTGACAGGGCACCCACCGGGGCGTATCCTTGAATCATGATGTCAGAGGATCCCGCCACCGACGTCTTTCCTGCCCGCCTCCTGGTCGTCGACGATGAAGAGATCGTTCGCCGGGGACTCCACCGATTGCTCACCGCTGACGGCTATCAATGTACGGCGGCCGGAACCGCGGATGACGCCTGGAGTTGTCTCGAAAAGGATGAATACGCCCTTGTAGTCCTGGACATGGTTTTGCCCGACGCCACCGGTTTTGATTTCCTTGAATTGCTGCGCAAGCGATTCCCGGAGACCGTGGTAGTCATGGTCACCGCCTTGGACGACCGGGACCTCGCCATTCGAGCCGTGCAAATGGGCGCCCACGGATATGTGGTCAAACCGTTCGGGAGGGATGAGCTGCTCGTTCAGGTTGCCGGCGCCTTGCATCACCGCGACCTTGTCCTGGCAAACAAGCAGCACCAAAAGCAGCTGGAGGCTGAAATCAGGCGGCATACCCTTCGAGCAGCCGCCTCCCAGCGGGAAATCATACTGCGGTTGGTGGCAGCCCAACAGTATCGCCACGACGAAACCGCGACCCACATCCGCCGCATGGGAGAATACTGCGAGGTGATCGCCGGAAGCCTCGGCTACTCCGGAGAGCGGCAGACCCTCATCGGACTGGCCGCAACCATGCACGACCTGGGCAAAATCGGAATCCCAGACTCCATTCTCACCAAACCGGGCAAACTTACCGACGCTGAATTCGACGTCATGAAATCACATGCCGAAATCGGCAAGTGCATCTTGGAAGGGTCGGAAATCTCCCTGGTGATGATGGCGGAGCGTATCGCACATTGCCACCATGAAAAATGGGATGGCACCGGGTATCCCCAAGGGCTGCGCGGCGGACAGATCCCCCAATTTGCTCGGATCGTTGCGGTGGCTGATGTGTTCGACGCTCTGTCCCACGAGCGAGTCTACAAACCGGCCTTCAGTGAGGAAGACAGCCTCAGGATGATGAAGGAGCAGGAAGGCCGACACTTCGATCCAGTCGTACTCAACGCGTTCTTCGATGCCCTTCCGGAAATCCGGAAAGTAAGGGTCAGATTCCCGGAACCCTCGGCAAATCAGACCGGTCCCATCAGGCAGAGCCTCTAAAGCGCAGCCTGAAGACCGCACCTTCTCCCGGCGTCGATTCACATTCGATAACGCCGTTGAGGCCCTCTACAAACGACCGGCAGATGTCAAGCCCCAGACCCAACCCCGACTTCCCCCGGGTCGTGTAAAAGGGCTCCCAGATCTTCGCTATCAGACCCGACTCGATTCCAGGGCCGTTGTCGGACACGCTGATGAGCACACCCTCTTCATCTGGCTCGTAGTCGATGACAATAAGGCCCCCCTCTCCTGTTGCTTCACACGCATTCTTGACCAGATTCACCAGCACCTGGGTCAACTTCTCGTCGTCGATGTCGATGGACGTTGGGGTTGAGGAAGGGCAGGAGATGGACCGGCCCCGGCCGTACGTCGCCATTCTCGACACCGCAACAACGTCCTCGATGATGCCAGGAAGGTCGTGGCGCTGGATGTGGAAGGGGATCTCGGCTCCGTGCAGATAGAAGCGGTAGCTTTCGAGCATGTTGTGAACCAACTCACTCATCTTCTGCACCGATTCCAGATAGCGCTTCAACTCAAGGTCGCCCGCGTATTTCGCCCTCAGCCCTCCGCCGTACATCCTCACGCCCTGAATGTGGTTGTTGATTTCATGTACGAGATTCCCAGCCAACTTACCCACTGCAGCCAGTTTCTCCGATTGCACCAGGGAGCTTTGAGCCTCGGTCAACTCCTTGGTCGCTTGCTCGAGGGTGGCGTTCTTCTGACGCAATTCCTCGAACAGCCGCGCCCGCGCTCGTTGAGCTGCCTGGTGCTCCAGTGCATGGCGGATGGTTACGAACATCTCCTCCGGGTTCCACGGCTTGAGCACGAACTGGTAGATCTGGCCGTGGTTCACCGCGTCCACCACCGCGTCGAAGTCCGCGAATGCGGAGAGCACTATGCGCAGGCAATCAGAGTCCACGCCTCGCATCCGGGTAAGCATCTCCACCCCCGTCATGCCGGGCATTCGCTGGTCCGCGATGACCAGATCGATCTGCTCCTCTCCAAATATCCGGAGCCCCTCTGCTCCATTCTCGGCCACGAAGACGTCGTATTCGTCCTCGAGGAGGTCCCTCAACACAAACAGGGTGTTGGCCTCGTCATCAACCAACAGAATCCGCGCTCTGCTCATTACCTCTCTTCCTCCTTCCCGGCAACTATGCCCTTCATCCCGGGCAGCCGCATGGTGAAAACAGCCCCTCCCGCCGGACTGCTACCCGCCATGATCGTGCCGCCATGCTGCTCAACTATTCTCATGCATATGGCCAAACCCAGCCCCCGTCCCCGCCCGTCCTGCTTGGTCGTGAAGAACGGGTCGAAAACCCGCTGCGGTTCTCCTGCAGGAAGGCCTGGCCCGGAGTCGGAAACTTCAACACAGACTTCATCATTCTCGCCGTAGGTGCGCATGGCAATCCGCCCCGGCCCGTTCAACGCTTCCGCAGCGTTCAAAACGAGATTCAGCAGCACCTGGTTCAACTCGCCGGAAAAACCCCTTACCCGCCGTATCCGACCGGGCGTAAGCACCAGTTCGACACCATTGCCGAGGGTCGATGTCACAAACTTCGCGGTACTCTCCAGCCCGTCATTGAGGTCCACCGACTCAGGTTCTCCCCGGCGCTGATCAGTGATGGCCCACAGGCCATCGACAATCGCCTCGATACGTCGGCAGCCGTCTCCAATCACGTCGCTCAGGTCGATGAGATTGTCCAGCCTGCCTTCCATTTCCTCAAAGGAGCCGCCGGTCGGCAGGGAGTCTTTCAGCACAGCCAACTTCTTGCGCACCGAAAACGCTCCGGCTTGAATGAAGTTGAGGGGGTTGTTTATCTCGTGAGTGGCGCCCGCGGCCATCTCCCCCAACGAGGCCATCTTCTCCTGCTGCACCATCCGGTCCCGGGTCTCCTGCAGTTCCGTAATGGTGTCCTCCAACTCGACGTTCTTGTCTTGCAGGTCATCCGATGTCTTCCTGAGCTCGGCGGTGCGCTGCTCCACCTTGGCCTCCAACTCCCGGTTCAGCTCTTCTATCTCCCGGTACGCAAGGCCGTTGGCCAGCGCGATGGACGCCTGGGCCGCAAAGATACGAATTACGTCGAGTTGGCTCTGCCCGAAACAGTTGCTGGCAGCGTTGTTTTCCAGGTAGATGACTCCCCTGGCTCTGCCCCGTACCGTCAACGGGAAGCAGAGCACTGAGCGAAGCTGGTGTGCGAAGACGCTCTCCGCGGCCATGAAACGGGGATCCATCATCGCGTCACTCACCAGGATCGGCTCGCCGGTGCGAATCACCAATTCGATGATGGAACTGCTGAACGAGTCCTTGCCCGCGTCTTCCTTCGGGCCGTCCAGATGACGAGCCACCGCCACCCGCAATTCGCCCCCGCCACCTTCGTCAAGGAGCAGAAATCCACGCTCCGCTCCCGCTACCTCCATGACCGAAACCATGGTCTTTTCCAAAAGCACCTCAAGCTCCAACGTCGAAGCCAGCACCTTGCCCACTTCGATGAGGGAGCCTATCTGGGCGGCCCCGGGCAACGCGGCTCCTTCCTGGCTGCTGTCGGCAGGGAGTTCTTCCGGTCGATCCGTCAAACCCGCCGCGGCTTCCGCGGCGCCTATCTCCCTGGCCAGGGCGTGCGCCATGTTCAGGGTGCCCGCTCGGCCCGGATCGCCTTCTTCGTAAGCTGCCGACCAGGCGGCATAGGTTCTGGCCAACTGGAAGCGCATGTCCAGGTCGCGCAACACCGCTGCCGATTTCCGGAAGAACCGGCGCGCTTTCCCCGGTCTTCCCAGGCGGAGCTCCAACACACCCCGGACCCTGAGGGTCGGCCCGGTGTGGGCCGGGAACCTGCGGGCGAAACCTTGCGACCGGCGGAGCAAACGCTTCACCCGTCTGGTGATCCGTCTCCGCTCCGTTTGCGGCAAGGCGGCAAACTCGACTTCGGAAAGGAGGAGAGCCTCCGCCAAAGTGGCATACACAGGCGCGACGTATTCCTGCATGAGCTTGTGCTTCTCGACCAGCTCACGACTCCTTTCCAGCAGGTCGAGGCCTTCCTCGCGCTGGTCCAGCGCCAGCGTCACTACGCCCGAAGCGTACAGTCCCCCCGCTTCCAGCGAGTTGTCTTTGACTTCCCTGATCGCGTTCAACGCCCGGGCTCCGTTCTCCCGAGCCGAATCGAGATTCCCCTTGATTCGGTGAATGCGAGCCAGAAACAGGTGGGCCACAGCCTCTCCCCGGTGGTCGCCCACCTCCTGGCTCAGGTCCAACGCCTTGCGGAAATGGAACGCCGCCGTCTCGAAACGGGCGCGGTGGAAATGCGTAGAGCCCAAGTTCTCGTGGGCCAGTTCCAACGTGAATATGTCGCCTGTCTGCTGGAACAGCCCCACAACCGCACGCAGCCACACCTCGGCATCACTCCACCGCGCCAGAAAGGAGTGGCAGGCGCCAGCATAGAAAGAAGCGGTCATTCTGGCCCCCGGTTCTTCCAATCGGTCGGCCATCTCCGTCACTGCGGTAGCGTACCGCAGGGCGCGCTTGTGCAACGGAACGGAACACGCCAGTACCGCATGCTGCCCTATCGCCTCCACCGATTCAGGGCAAGGTCGGATCCTCTCAGAGAGACAGAGGGAGACAAGATGGATGGCGAGCGTACGTTCTATGTTGAAAAAGAAGTAGATGAACGTCAGTTTTGTCAGCATCATTACTTGCAACCGGTCCATATCATCGGCTAACTGCGGTGCGACCGTTTGCGCAAGTTCGGTACTTCTGCGGGACGTCAGCGATAGACGCGCACTGCTGGACAGGATAGACAGCACGGTCCCAACTCGTCCGTGCGCCAAACCTACGCCCAGAAGTCCGAGCGCCTCTTCCATCTGCTTTGCCGCGACCTCTAATTCCCCGCGCATGAAGTAGACAACCGCTTTGCGTCCCCCAAGTTCCGCCTGCACAATGCTCTCACCAGCCAACTCCTGCGCAACGGAGTATTGCTCGAGAGCCAGATCGTAATCGCCCGTGGCGGCGTAGGCGTCTCCCATGGTCCGTCTGATCACAATCACGTTGTGGTTCTTCTTCTCCTCACCCCATTTTACCGCCCTGAGCATCATGAGCGCGCTCTTCATGTATCGCTTGGCCGAGTCGTGAGCGTGGGAGCGCCGCGCAATGTCGCCGGCTCGAATGGCGTAGTCAAGAGCCTTTTCCACGTCCGTTCCCCGAGAGTAATGCTCAGCCAGGTCGAGAACCACTCTGCTGTCTTCCGCATCGAGGATCTCCTCCATGAGCGCCGCCACCCTTTGGTGCCGCGTGCGCCTTTCCGGCCAGGCGATCTTTTCATAGACGTGTTCCCGGAAATTGTCGTGTGCGAAGCAGTAGTGCTGCCCCTCAAGCCGATGGACGATTCCCTGGTTTCTGGCGACCCCGAGGAGTTCGCTCAACGTTTCAGGCGGAGTCTCGATGAGCCGGTGGAGCATTCGGCTGTCGAACTCGTGACCCAACACCGCGGCCCATTCGAGCATCTTGAGCGCTGAAGGAGAAAGCACTTCGATGAGGGTCTCTACGAAGCGCGCAGGTTTGCCCTGAGATACGAACTGGTTCAGCTTGGAGTTGTCGATCCGCCAGGCGTCGGCCGCCTGGGTTAGCACCTCTTCCTCTACGAGCGAAGCTGTGAGTGCCACGGTATTGAAGGGATTGCCTGAGGCGTGCTCCACCAGGAACGAGGCAAGGCTATCGACGTGGTCCGGCTCGGCTCCCAGCATTTCAACGATAAGCTCCACTGTCTCCGATCTGCTCAGCCGGGTCACCGGAACCGCGCATGAGTATTTGTCGATCTTCCGCAAAGTCCGCGGTAACTGTTGCTGGGGGTCCAACTCGTCATCCCGGAATAATCCTACGACCATGACGGGTACGCTCACCATACGAGCTGCGACCCTCTCTATGAACTCGATGGTTCCATGGTCTGCCCATTGCAGGTCATCGAGGACCAATACCAGCGGATTGCCTGGGGAGGCCATTCCGGCGATAGTGTTCATGATAAGGTGGAAGAAACGCTCCCGGCCATGCTCGATATCGGGTTGCAATTCTCCGGACGATTGCTTGCCCTGCAGCAAGTCCAACAGCGAGATAAACTGTTCCCGCCGCCGGGCAAAGCCCGCCTCCCGGCGTAGCCCAGGCGCCGCTGCAGTCCGGTCCAGGTAGTCCCCAATGGCCGTCAATATGGGATAGTACGGGATGTTTCGAGTGTTGCGGGTGCCCTTGCCTGCAACAGCCCTGGCGCCTTTGGCCCTGACGACATTTCGAAACTCGGCCACCAGGCGGCTTTTGCCAATGCCCGCAGACCCGGTGACGAACACCACCTGCCCCTTGCCCCGACTGCATTCGCCGTATAGCTCGACCAGACGAGCGAGTTCAGCGGCGCGGCCGATGAAACGGACATCCAGCGCCGAGACCGGCTTGACGTCACGCTCGCCGATGGGAAAGTCGAATTCCGCCTCGCCCTGCTCCAGCGCTTCCAGGCAGCGGTCCAAATCGTGCAACAACCCTTCGGCCGTGCAGTAGCGCTGACGCCGATCGGGATCCAGGAGATGGCTGACGATCCGGTCCAACGCAGTTGGTAAACCCGCCACGATATCTGGTAGCCTGCGATGATCACCTGCAATCTTGCGGCGCACCAACTCACCTACGTCTCGCGTTTCATAAGGCGATTCGCCCGCGAGCATCTCAAACAGGATCACGCCCAGCGCGTAGAGGTCGGTGTGGGGACCAAACTCTGCACGCTCCGCACGCAACTGCTCCGGAGCCATGTAGGCAAACGAGCCGGACACCTCGCTCCCACTTCCCTCCGCAAGATCCGTGACGTAACGGGAAAGCCCGAAATCCAGGATCTTGGGCGAGGGCGGTGTGCCGGTGAGGACCACGTTCTGCGGTTTCAGATCCAAGTGGATGATGTTCCTCTCATGAGCACACTTGAGAGCTGAAGCCATCTGCCTCGCCAACCTGACCGTAGCCGATATCCCCGGATTTCCCCCCTTGCAGAATTCGTCCAGAGTGGGTCCATCAAGAAACTCCATCACGAGATAATGGCTGTCCTCATCTTCCCCGAAATCCAGCAGGCGAACGATGTTGGGGTGGCCGACTCCCGAAAGGGCCTCCAACTCTCGGCCCCACAAAGAAATGTCTGAAGCCTCCATCCCGGCACTGCCTTTCCTGAGGATCTTGAGTGCCAGGGGGAGCGTTCCCGATTCTCTGGGGTCCACCGCTTTGAAAACCCTTCCCATGCCGCCACGGCCGATCTTCGCCAAAACCTGGTACGGCCCAACTTGCTCGACGGAATCCATTTCTATGGCGCCTGCCTCTCTCTTTGGGGTCCCCATGGTATCTAATCACAGCCCACAAACAAAAGCAAAGGGCGCATCGTCGTCCTCAAAGGGCGACGAGAAGAGCTACTTTTCATCGAGCACCTTCCGAAATACCCGGGAGGCGGTCCGTGAATCGCCGATATCGAGTCCCATTCGTTTCGCCATGAGCACTGTACGCGGCTTCATGGGGAGTAGCTCCTCCCTGTCTATCTTGACATCGATAACGGCCGGACCCGGCCCGGCGCACGCCTTGGAGAGCGCGTCGTCCAGTTCCTGAGGAGTCTCTACTCGTAGGCCCAAAGCACCGTAACTGCGCGCCCAGGCAACAAAATCGGGGTTCGTCATCTCCGAAGCGAGGTATCGCTCCTGATAGCAGGTTCCCTGCGCCATGTGTACCATATTCAAGCGCTCGTCGTTGAACACGACCCAGGTGACGGGCAACGAGTAGTTCGCCGCGGTCGCAATTTCCATCCCATTCATCTGCATTGCACCATCGCCGCAGACACAAACCACCGGTCGGCCCGGATAAGCCAAACTGAGGCCGCACACTCCGCCCGCACCAACCCCCATCGGTTTGAACCCCCACGTGGCGGAATAGCCTCCTTGGCGGGCCTGGAAGTAGCGCAGGCTCCAGAAAGAATTCTGGCCGATGTCTATCTGGACCACCGCGTTTTCCGGCAGGGCGTGGCTCAGTCCACTGTAGAATCGCTGTGGCTTGATCGGAGACGCCTCGGAGTCCATTTCCGGTTCGGCGAAATGTGCTGTCGCGGTCTTGATTTCCTCGATTCGCTCCCGGCATGACGGACCCTGCCAGTCTCGCCGGCGCAATGAGCCGTCAAGTTCCTTCAATGTCGCCGGTATACTGCCGATAATTCCTGTCATTACCGGGTAGATCCTGCCTACTTGCGACGGGTCGTAGTCGATGTGGATCAGGCCGTCGGGAGGCACCAACTCCTGCTCATAGTAGTTGCACGAATTTTCCGTGAAGCTCTCCCCGACCGCGATTACACAATCTGCCTCCCTCAGATACAAGTCAGCGCAACGGTGCCCGAACAGATTCAGAACTCCCAACGACAACGGGTGTGACTCATCGATCAGGCCTTTCGCCGCCACCGAAGTGGCCACGGGAATATCGAAATCAACGGCCAGTCTCCTCACCTCTTCCGACGCGTCGGGAAGCAGCGCTCTGGGGCCAACCACCATTGCTGGTCTACGAGCCGCACAGAGCTTCTCAGCCGCGGCCTCAACCGCTCCTTTGTCCACCTGGCTCCAGGACACCACACGATATCTTCCGGGCTCCTGATGAAGGTACTCGACTTCCTCCGCGAGGACATCCGATGGGAGGGCGACGTGAACTGGTCCATACGGAGGACTCCAGCCCAGCCGAAAGGCCTCCCTCAGTTTGTGGACCACCTGGTCACTCCTGAAAACCTGGGATGAGCTCTTTGTAAAGCTGCGGAATATGGCCGCCTGGTCCGGAGTGCCGTACTCGCCGGTAGCCTCCTGGTCAGCGTTCCTGCCGTGTATGCCGCTCGCCACTTGCCCCGTGATTACGATTACCGGAACGTTCTCACAGAACGCGTCAGCGACACCGGTGACAAGATTGGTCGCACCGGGACCTGCAGTAGCCGCGCAGACCGCCGGCTTGCCGGAGGCCCTCACATACATTCGGGCCATATAGGCAGCTCCTCCCTCATGCTTCGTCAGTATGACCTTGATCTTCTTAGACCGCGTCAGAGCATCATAGAACGGCAGGATATGGGAGCCCGGAATCCCGAAAACGAACTCCACTCCCTCGTCTTCCAAAACCCCCACCAGCGCGTCGGCTGCGGTCTTCTTTTCGCTCATCTATTCCTCCCAGCTACGATGATCTGCTCCTCGGTGAGTAACCGGTTGCCCGAGTAGTACGGCGCAACCGTGAAACCGTGTTTCGTCGCGGCCGCACCTATTTCCTCCATCTTCTCCACGGAGATGTCGCCTCGGCCGGTCGAGTAGTTCTCGCGCCGCCCTTCCATGGCCAGGATGATCGACTCGGAAAAACAGCCGTATAGTACTTCCGGTGAAGGTAGCTTAACGTCGAATCCAAAGTCCAATTCAGTGGGCGGCGCTGCAAGCCCTCCTGAAAAGGAAAAGACGTCGGACCGCTTTTCCAGTTCTTCGGACACGTTCTTCGGGAAGCCTACATCGCACACCACGGTGCCGGGCTTCACGTCCTTGGAAGTAATGAGTGGCTCCGGAGAAATAGCCGCGGCAATGATAACATCCGCATTCCTCGCGGCCGCGGCGTTGTCACCGGTCACCTCAATCGCCACGTCCGACTCCTGCCGCAACTCGTCAGCGAATTTCTCCAGGCGGGGAAGATTGCGCGCGGTGAGAGTCAGCGACCCGACAGTGTGGCTGAGATTCCGGCAGCAGCCCCGACCAATGTCCCCCGAAGCTCCGAGGACCGCGGCTCTCGCCGTCGAAAGATCCAGCCCTGCAAGTTTCGCAGCACGCCCAACTCCCTTCAGCGTCAACCAGGTCGTAAAAGTGTTTCCCGAGGTCACTGCGATGCCTGCGGCCTTAGAAATCTCTTCCTCTCTTCCCACCACCGCGATGGAGCTGAAGGCCCCCAAGGTCGCGATCGTGCCACCCTCATCCGCCGCTACTTTGCACGACTCCAGGACCCGGCGAAAAACATGGTCTCGAAACGAGGACGAGTCTCCCAGTGCGGTCACCATTTCCGGCAGAATCGGGCACATCACGTGAAAACCCCGGACGCTGATTCCCGTCGCTGAACGAATGGAAGGAAACTCCGCAGCCTTATATGGAGGCAGCCATTGGAACAGTTTCAACAGCGTCATGTCTGACGAGAAACGTTTCTCTCCCTTTCTGTACCAATCCAGGATCTGATACAGGTGCCTGGCATCGGCGGGAGGCCCGACCAGGGCAAACGTCCCCGGCTGTCGGTGCTCACTATTTGGCATGTCTGTCCTCCTGCAAAGCAGGCTCCCCGGCGTTGAGACTACATACTCGCTGCTACCTCGGGTGCCGCCTCGGTAGCCGTGAGCGTCGTGCTCTCAACTTCATCACGAAGGCTGTCCAGCATCTTCTGGGTGTTCTTCTCGATCTTCACCTTCAGGATCGGGCCGATAATGTCCTCGATGACCGGGATGCCCACCAGATACTCAACGGTGAAAACCACCCTGACTCCGTCGGGAGCGTCCAGCACTTCCCACCGGCCGTCGAAAGTGTCGAAATCTCCCTCGATCGTCCGGAACTCGAATACGAAGTTGTCGTGATCAAACGTATCTCTTTCTTTCCAGTTGAGGGGGCAGCCGTCGATGTCCACATCCCACTCGCTGGCGCCGGTGTCCCGGCTCTGCTCGAGAATCTTCACCGATTTGACATCGGGCATGAACTTCGGATGATCCTGCAAGCGCTTGATCTTGTCGAACACCAGACCCCGGGGGTGACCCTTCTTGATGAGAACCGATGTAGTAACTCTAGTCTTCATAGCATCCTCCATGGTTTTAAGTTGCCAGGTCACTAGTACACCCTTCCCGTCGTCGGCGGTCAAGGCAAAAACCCCACAATGGACACCAGCTTGCTATCTTCTCGCCGCGTCGCCATCTCAGGAAGGCGCTCTGAAAGCGGCCTGTGGATGTCGACTTCCGACGAGAACATCAGTTACGAATGGCCGGGTCGAGGTCTGTCGCCATCTGGGGCGCATCTCTGGCGGAGTCAGGGATCCCCTGACTGAAGATTTCCGCTTTCCCTGACGCCAGGGTCAGGTCTCTTTTTTTTCTCTAAACAACGGTGCAACTATGTCGTAACATACGATCGCTGAACTTACCGGAAGTGCTGAGGGGCAGCATAACTGGCAGTAGGCCTGCGGTTTGGGTCACCCTGAGGGGAGGTGGCTGATGACGTGTACTAAGACGGAGACGAACGCGGTCGAGCACCACCGGCTGGTGGTGGTTGACGACCACCCGGTTATCCTGGAGGGAATCTGCGGAGTGTTGGACAGACAGCCTGATTTCACCGTTTGCGGAAGGGCTGCAACTGCGCGGGAGGCCAAGGACTTGGTCCGGGATCTAAAGCCGGAGGTGGCGGTCCTTGACCTATCACTGGAGGGCGCCGGCGGCCTGGACTTGATCAAGGATCTGCTGTCTGAACAGCCCGACCTGCTGATCCTGATCTTCTCTATGCACGAGGAATCCTTGTACGCCGAGCGTGCGCTGCGCGCCGGAGCGCGCGGCTATGTTATGAAGCGGGAGCCGCCGGAAAAGGTAGTGAAAGGAGTAAGAGGCATCCTTGCAGGAGAGATCTTTGTGAGCGAGCGCATGGTCTCTCGGATCCTCAAGAAGTTTGTGGGTGCCGGCACCGAGAAAGTCGAGTCCGCCCTGCACGAGCTTACCAACCGCGAACTGGAAGTCTTCCGACTCATCGGACACGGCTATTCAACTCGGGAGATTGCCGACCAGTTGTGCCTGAGCGTGAAGACCATAGAAACCCACCGCTCACACGTCCGCAGCAAGCTGAAAGTCAGGTCGGCGGCAGAATTGGTTAGTCATGCCGTCTATTTTGTGCAAAACGACAACTTGAGCTGAACTACTCGCA
>CAZVFX010000048.1:0-49534 GCA_964626565.1 uncultured Myxococcales bacterium | reverse complement strand
GATTATGTAGCTTGTCGATCCTGGCTATGCTGTTTAGCTGATCGTCTCTCTAGAGTTCACCCCCCCAAGCCTTCATCACGTTCGAATCCGCTACGCGTCGCTCGGTGCAGACAAAATGGTTTACAGCGCTTTCTCAGCGATACCGAAGAATTTTTCCCAAGCCACCTGAGCACCGGTCCACAGGCGCAAAGACTCTGCGGCCTGCCTGGCCAGCATCTCGAGCCCGTCCTGTGTCCTGGCGCCAGCCCCGGCCGCGATCCGCAAGAACCGGGTGGGGCGGGGAGAGTAGACCAGATCGGAGACGACCTGGCCGGAGTGGAACCCGTCTTCCATGGGAGTGGACTCAATATCGGGAGTCATGCCCAACGGGGTTGCGTTGATCACTACGGTACTGTCGGCAGCGACAGTTGAAATCTGCTTACGACTCCACGGAACATATTCGGCGTGCCGGTCAAGGAAAGAACTCTCCTCGACCGACGACGACCGGCGGGCGGCCACCTGGATCCGGCCCGCACCCATTCTGCGCAAGGCCAGCACTACCGCCTTGGCTGCGCCTCCCGCACCCAGGATCAGGCAGGAGTCGAGACACGGGTCGAGCTGGCCTAGCGCTGCTGCAAACGCGCCCACGTCGGTGTTGTGGCCGACCAGGCGGCCTTCCCGGGAGACAACGCAGTTCACCGCGCCAAGCGCGTCTGCGTCTCCTTCCACTCCATCCAGATGCGCAACTATCGATTCCTTGTAGGGCACGGTGACGTTGACGCCGCCTGCGTTCAACGCCCGCAACGAATCCACCAGGCGCCCCAGGTCGGCCGGTTCTGCCTCAAAGGGGAAGTAGCCGCCCCCGGGCTTCACCTGGGGCAGTATGTCCGCGAACATAGCCATGGACAGAGAGTGCCCCAGCTTGCGCCCCACCAATCCGAACAGTTTCGATTCGTTGTCGTTTCCGCTCAATTGGCGCTCGCCCTATTGCATCATGCCGTTGAATTGCTCGTAGAATCCGGGGAAGGACTTCGACTCGCTCTCCACCCCGCGGATCAGAGAATCTCCAGCAACGGTATGGGCCGCAATGGTGAACATCATGGCCATGCGGTGATCGCCGCAGGAATCGACGTCGGCAGGCTTCAGGGGATGGCCCCCTTCCACCCGGATCCAGTCGTCACCAGCTTCAACCACCGCTCCGAAGCGGGACAGCCCTTCCACCGCGGCGCTTACCCTGTCGGTTTCCTTCACCCGTAGTTCACCGATACCTTTGATCAGAGTCTCGCCTTCTGCGAAGGCGGCAACCATCATCAGCAGGGGGACTTCATCAATAAGATAAGGGACCGCGTCCGCTTCTATGGTGATCCCTTTCAAGGGACTTTCTTTCACTGTTATGTCACCGAAGGGTTCGGGTCCGGCGTCCGCTTTCTCTTCGACAGTGATGTCGGCTCCCATCCAGGTGAGCGCTTCCAGGAACCCTGTCCTGGTCGGGTTGGTGCTTACTGAATGAACGGTAACGCGGGAGCCCCGCATCACTGCGGCGGCCGCGGCAAGAAAGGCTGCCGAAGAAGGGTCCCCGGGAATGGTGCATGCAATTGCGTTCAGTTCGCTCTTCTCCACCACAATGGAATCCCGAGTCACGACCACGTTCCCGCCCATTCGGGGGATCATCCGCTCGGTGTGGTCCCGGCTGCCGATGGCGCCTCGGATCACGGTTCGGCCGGGACCGGCGGACAAGCCGGCCATGATAATGGCGCTCTTGACCTGTGCACTGGCGACCGGAAGGACGTACTCAACCGATTGAAGTGAATCGGGGCTGACGATGGTAACCGGGGGATACCGGTTTCCCTCCGCCGCGTCGAAGGTCGCTCCCATGAGGCTTAGCGGCTCGATCACCCGGTCCATGGGGCGCCCGCGCAGAGACTCGTTGCCGGTAAGGGTAGCTCGCCGGCCTTTGGCTGCAATGGCGCCCATCAACAATCTGCAGGACGTCGCGCTGCCACCGCAGTCGAGCGGCTGAGAGGGGATCGAGAAGCGGTTTCGCCCGATGCCAACGACACTCACAGCGTCGCGGGAGGTTTCACATTTCACGCCCAGCCCCCGAAGGCATCTGATCGTCGCACTCAGATCGTCCCCTTCCGGGACTCCCTTGGCAAAGGTGGTGCCCCGGGCTATGGCCCCAAGGAGCAGTACTCTGTGCGCTATGGACTTGTCTCCCGGAACGCACGCCGCACCCGACAGGCGGTTGCCCGAATGACCTCTAATCGTTCTGTCAACCATCAATAGACCTCGAAATGGGGCGGCGCCGAAACCGCGCGTTGCCCGTCACATATAGTAGCTACGGCATCAATCGCTGGCAAGATGTTTGCTCAAGCTCTATAATGATCGCCTGACCGGCCTTTGGGGGGTGAGGGTGAGCCGAAAGCGACGAAAAGAGAAAGTGTCGGACGAGGAGTTGTTGGACGCGTTGGGGGGGCTGGAAGAGGCACTGAAAGAGGAGGTCAGAGGCGCGGATGTCGACGACGTGCTGGCGCGTGCTGACGGTGCTTTGGCCGACTACGACTACGAGCGCGCATTCGTCCTTTTCAAGGGGGCTGTGTGGCTTTCCTCGGGGGATAGCGACGCCGTGTGCCGGTTGGCCACTTTTCTGGTGGACGACTTCGCCTATTTCGATGAAGCGGTGCGGTTGCTCAGTTCTCCGGCGTGCGGGTTTGCCGGGGAAGGAGATCGGCTGCTGGCCCGGGCCTACTTCCTTAGCGGCAGAAGGGAGGAAGCTCTCGATGTCTACCGTCGAGTCAACAAGTCTGGTGGCGATCTTCTCTCCTGGAAACGGCAAGGCGCCCTGCTAAAAGATATGGGGCGTTGGCCCGACGCGGTGGCCGCCCTCGACAGAGCGCTATCTTTCGACGGCGCTGATGCTGAGGCCCGGGTGCTTAAGGCCGAGTGTGAGAAGAAGGCCGAAGGGGAACTGAGCGACACTCTGGACCGCTTGGAAGCAGCGTTGGAGGTCGCAGATGGCCGGGAATCTGCTGCCCGGTTACTGGACGAAATCTCGGGTCAACCCTGGTATCCGCAACGATATTATCAGCTCAAGAGCCGGCTGGAGCAGGCGCAACTGGGTGAACAGGCCGCCGGTTTCGCGGCCAAGGGTAGGGCCGCTGAAGAGGAAGGCCAACTTGATCACGCCCTGGCCGCGTATCGCCGGGCTGGTGAGTTGGACCCGGAGAATGTCGACCTGAGCAGCAAAATAGCGGACTTGAGCAAGCTGGTTGAGCAGGGCGAAGTGGAGCGTTGGGTCAAAATGGGCAACTCCGCTTACGCCGATAACAACTGCGAGCGCGCCATTCTCTACTATATGAGGGCCCTGGACCGTGATCCGGGTGCCGCGGGTGCGGAAGGCGAAGCCTCGGTGCTCTTCGAGATGGCTGGTCAGCTTCTGGCCGACCTCGGCAAGATGCCGTCCACCTCCCAGGTGCAGGCGCTGGAGAGTTTGTACGCTGCGCACCGAGAACTGTCGGGGGACAACCTCGAAGGGGCCCGGATGCAGGCTGCTCGGGCCGGTTCCCTTGTCGACCAGTTGCCTCACGGCGAGAGGATCCGGGATGAGTTGGAGCGACGCCGCCGGGAAGTCAGGCTCGGCAAGGCCGAGAAGTGGATGACCCGCGCGCAAGAGGCCGAACAGGCGGGCGAGAGTCAAGAGGCCGCCCGGTTGTACGAGCGGGTCGCCAACGTGGAAGGTTATGCCCAGGCGGCCGAAGCCGCAGCCCGGGCCGAGGTGCTCAAAGAAGGCCTCTTCCGGCAGCAGGAAACCGCATCTACCCAAAGGCGGCTCGAGAGCCTCATCGGGCAAGAGGCCTACTTCGACGCCCGGCGGGAGTTGGAGAAACGGGTCGAGGCAGGGGCCTCCGTGGAAGGGGCAGACGAACTGCGTCGCACCATCTCAGAGGGAATCGAGACCCGCTATCCTCTGGAAGTCACGCGCCTGGAAGATACGGCGCCCCTCGAAAGGTCGGATTGGGATTCCGCCGACGAAGAAATCGGTGAATTTTTGCCGGAGAATACCTTCGCGGTCTCATCCGGGCCAACGAGCCATAACTTGTTTCTTCTCGCCGAAGACCGGCTGCTGGTACTGGATACCGGAGAGTTGCGGCCTCGCTGCGTTGCTACCGTTCCGCCTGAAGCCCGGCTGGAGCGGGGTAAGGGGTTTGTCCTCCACGCCCTGGCGCCCGGCGATCGAGATGCACTCGTCTTCATCAATTCAGACAAGCGGCGCCTGCTCTACCTGGCACATCAAAGATCCCGATTGGAACTGCTCAACGTCGTAGACCTGGACCGGATTGTCATGGAGACCCGGCAGAAGGTCACACGCTGGTTTTCTCTGTGTGGCCCCGATGAGCAGTTGCTGGTATGCCAATCCGCCCCCGGTGCGCAATCAAAGGCCAGCATGTATGCCGTGAGCCTCACTGACGGCCGCCTCCTATACGACGAAGATTTCGGATATGCGATGTCCTACGTCAGGCCGCTGGCAGGAACCTCAAACCAGTTCGTTGTCCATCGCTACCCGCAGCCTTCCCAGATGCGCCGCCCCGGCTATTTCACTTTCGCCTTCCTCGACAATCGACTGAGATTTGTTAAGCGGTTCACCATCAAGCCCGACGAAATGGACGGCACGCTGGTGGAATCCACCCGCTTCGTACGAGTGAGCCCGCACGACGGCAACATGTACTTCCTGTTCCGGTACTTCGACATGTATACCGGTCAACTGGTCAGCAGGCCCCTGGCATTTGTCGCCATGGACAAGAAGGGCAAATTGCTCTACGCCGCTTCCGATTCTTCCACCCTCGTTCGGGAGAAAGGAGACCTGGAGCCGGTGGGAGAGTTGCTGAGACATGGAGACAAGGACATTCTTGCCTTGCTCACTCGCAAGAAGGATGTTCATTTCGTGACGCTGGTCGACACCACCACCTTCAAGGTGCTGGAAACCATCGAAGTGGACCCGAACCAATCGGTGGTCGCAATAGAGGCGGGCGCCACCGCCGGCCGCTTCGTGCTGGTAACCCTGGACCGAAAGAAGGGAATCGTCCGTATGACCAACGTTGCGCTGCCGGAATAAGCTAGCTCCATGACCCCGATCGACATGGATTTTTCCACTCTGTGGCTGAAGATTGAAGCACTCGTCAGGAGCGCTCATCCGGACAAGCCTGAGGCGCTGTGCAGGCTCCTGACGGATGGCGTACCGCACTACCATTGGGTTGGATTCTATCTGGCCGAAGCGGAAAACCGCATGTTGCGGCTCGGCGCCTTTGCCGGGGATGCCACTGAGCACACCCTCATTCCTTACGGCAAGGGAATCTGTGGGCAGGTTGCGCTGTCGGAAGAGACTCTGGTGATCCCCGACGTGACCGCGGAGGACAACTACCTGTCCTGCTCGAGTTCGGTGCGCTCGGAAATCGTCCTGCCGGTATTCCGGGACGGTCGATTTGTGGCCCAGTTGGATATCGACTCCCATGACCCCGATCCGTTCACCGATGCTGACCAGCGCTTTCTCCAGCGAGTCTGCGTTCTTGTTGCTAATTGGTTCTAAGCTGACTCCTATACCATTGGCCGCAACCTCTTCCCGTTGCTATATTGTCCTCAAGGGAGGCCAATATGGATGCACACAAAAAGCGCAGAGTAGAGGTAGATTCCATGGGGGAGATGGAAGTGCCTGCGGACGCCTACTGGGGGGCACAGACCCAGCGTGCGGTGGAGAATTTCCCGGTTAGCGGGCTTACGCTTCAGCCCCGGTTTATCCGCGCCCTGGGGCTGGTGAAGCAGGCCGCGGCCAGGGCCAACCGGCAACTCGGACTCCTGGACCCGAGAAGGGCCGATGCCATCATTGCCGCGGCCGGTGAAGTGGTGGAAGGAGAGCTGGCCCGCCACTTCGTGGTGGATGTCTTCCAAACCGGCTCGGGCACCTCCACCAACATGAATGCTAACGAGGTAATCGCTAATCGGGCCAATGAAACTTTGTGTGTGAAATCCAGCGATGAGGGAGCGATCCATCCCAACGACCACGTGAATCTCGGTCAGTCCAGCAATGACGTGTTCCCTTCCTGCGCACACATCGCGTTGCTCGAGGGACTCACACACGATCTGGAGCCGGCGCTCGCAAGGCTTGAAGTCGCGCTCACGAGCAAGGCGAAGGAGTTTGACCACGTGCTCAAGATCGGACGCACCCACTTGCAGGATGCTACCCCGATGCGTCTCGGGCAGGCTTTCGGTGGATACAGTTCCATGGTGGAGCACGCCGCGGGTCGCTTAGATTCCGCCGGACGCAACCTGTCGGAGCTGGCGCTAGGCGGAACCGCGGTGGGAACCGGCATCAACACCGACGCCAGGTTCCCTTCCCTGGCCATTGACTGGATCAGCCGGTCTACCGGAATCGGCTTCAGGGAAGCGGACAACCACTTCGAGGCCCAGGGAGCCAGGGACGCGCTGGTAGAGGCCTCCGGTGCAATCAAGACGGTGGCTGTGAGCCTCATGAAGATAGCCAACGACATTCGGTGGCTCGGCTCCGGCCCCAGGGCAGGTATCGGGGAACTCAAGTTGCCTGAAGTGCAGCCGGGCTCTTCTATCATGCCCGGGAAGGTCAATCCGGTCATGGCCGAATCCCTTTGCCAGGTCGCCGCACACGTGATCGGTATTGATGCCGCGGTCACCGCGGGCGGCATGTCCGGGAATCTGGAACTCAATGTCATGATGCCTATGATGACCTACAATCTGCTGCAGGGCGTAGAATTGCTGACCCGGTCGGTGGACCTGTTCACCACCCGGTGCATCAACGGCCTTGAGGCCGATGAAGAGGTGTGCCGGAAAGCCGTGGAAAGCAGCCTCGCGATGGGGACTGCGTTGGCTCCGCACATCGGATACGATGCGGTAGCCCGAATTGCGAAGCAGGCCTACGAAAGCGGGCGAACAGTGCGAGAGGTCGCCCGGGAGTTGGCCGTGCTTCCGGCCGAAGAATTGGAGCGGGTGCTGGACCCCGTGGCCATGACTCACCCAGCCGGGGTCGACACCGACTGAAATTGCGTTGATTTCGTTGTCCCCCGCTGATATAAGTGCGGTCCCAGAGTCGGGAGTGCGGTATGGTTATCGTAAGTTGTCCACATTGCTACAAAGCCACCTACGTGGTGTTGAACAAACCGAAAGTGCGCGGTAAGCAGGTGGTAAGGTGCAGCAACTGCAAGAAAGACATGGTTATCGAGGTGACACCGCGCCGCGGTAAGCAGGTGGATGTCGTCTGCAGCAAGCCGGAGCAGGCCAACGGAGAAGACGTCTCCTGAACCTTCGTGATTCCACAAGAGGTGAGAGGCAACAATGAAAGGGATCGTCTATGATTTCAGCGGATGTGCGGCCGACAACATCGGTACGGAACACGGTGTAACGCTTGAACTCCTGCAACCTTCGCTGGACACCCTTGACAGGGCGCTGGCCCGTTTGGGCAGTGGAGAAGATGCGCCGGGGTTCGTCGCGCTGCCTTCATCCCGCGGTGCGGACGCCGGGTTGGCCGAATACGTGGCCGCTTTGCCCGGGGACATTGAGTCGGTCCTGGTGCTGGGGATTGGCGGCTCGAGCCTGGGCCCCCGGGCCGTTATCGAGGCGCTTTCGGTGCCCATGAACCAGGGACTGCTGTGGTCACGGGCCCGGCAACTGCCCATCCATTTCATGGATAACGTGGACCCGGAACTAGCCTTTGGCGTGCTGAACAGGTTGAACCCGGCCCGCACTCTGTTTCTGGTGGTTTCCAAATCGGGCAGCACCGTGGAGACCGCGGCCCAGTTCATCGCGATTCGGGACCTGCTGCGCAACACGCCCGGCGCGGATTGGAAGAAGCAGATGGTGATCGTGACCGACCCGGACAAAGGCCCGCTGCGCAAGATCGCCGGGGAACACGGGGTCAAGGCCTTCGACATTCCGGCTGGAGTGGGCGGCAGGTTCTCGGTACTTACTCCGGTGGGCTTGCTCCCATCGAGGTTGGCAGGAATCGACACCACGGCCCTGCTGAAGGGCGCGACTGAAGCTCGGGATTCACTTCTCGCCGCACCCGCAGCAGACAACCCGGCCGCGCTCAGCGCCGCCATTCACGTACATTATCACGCCCGGGGTATGCCCATCAGAGTCACCATGCCCTATCGCGCTGCCCTCTCCGCAACCGCAGAGTGGTTCCAGCAGTTGTGGGGCGAAAGCCTGGGCAAGAACGCAAACTCCGGTTCAACGCCGGCCACCGCCATCGGTGTCACCGACCAGCACTCCCAGCTGCAGCTATACATGGAAGGCCCCCGCGACAAGGTAATCACCTTCTGGAGCGCGGAGGAAAGTCGTGAAGAGGTCGCCATTGGCGAACAGGACGTCCCTCCTGCTTTCTCCTACCTGGGAGGCAAGTCGCTCACTGCGCTCCTGAAGGCTGAGTTGCTGGGCACGCGCGCCGCACTTACGGGGGAAGGCCGGCCAACGGTGCACGTCCGCCTCGACCGGATTTCGGAAGATCGCCTCGGCGCCCTTTTGTTCGCCCTGGAGTTGGAAACGGTTCTGGCCGCTGAACTATACGGCGTCAACGCGTACGATCAGCCGGGAGTCGAGGCAGGCAAGAAATTCGCTTTTGGCATTCTCAATCGCGAAGGGTTCGAAGAATACGCTGACGAATACCGGAAGACCACTGAGTCAACTACCGGTTGGACAACCGAAATCAAGCTCTAGCCGTCCGCCCACCCACCGTCTATATCTCCCATTCACCCTCGACCGGCCCGAAGTTGACGCCGATTTTGCCGAAGTTCTCGATGACGAACCAGAGTGCCCCTCGCACTGCGTAGGGGATTACCACCGTAAACTCGTCCGCGTTGAACACCTCGTCGCTGTGCTCCGAGAATGCAATCCACAGAGTCTCCAGCAGCGCGTCGGGAGAGATGGAGAATGCTACCACAACTGTGGCGCTGGACTCGGGCTGGATCATCTTGATCTTCAACTCGGGAGGCACCTGGCCGGTGGCGACAGTGGTGACGTAGATGGATAGAAAATCTGCTGCCGCCTCTACAAAGTCCTCGGCAGTTCTGATTTCCGGCTCGTCCGAGGAGCAGGCGCCTTCTACCGGGTCGAGGCAATCAGCGTCATTTTCGTCGCAGAACGCAATGCATACCGCACCCAGTTCTCGATTGGTCTCGCCGGGAAACACCTCAAGCGCAGTCAGCAACTCCACTGCCGGCAGGGGGAAGGGGTTGGGGTTTTCGATTTGCAGCGGAACCACGAACTTGAACAAGAGCTCGCTGGCCACCGGCGTTGGCTCCGGGTTCAACTCGCACAGCCCCCGAGTAATCAAGTCATCGGCAAAACGGGGGCAGTAGTATGCGGCAAGGCTCAAAACCGAGGGGTTCTCGGTCAGCGCGATTGCTCCCACCGTGATGGTCGGCTCGTCATAGTCTGGAATGAGCACACTGGCACCATCGCCCAGGGGACCAAACTCACATGACCCGAACGTCACCGTCATGGCCAGTATCGCAAGAGCGGCTACAAACCGTTCTCTCATTGTCTTTCTCCTCGTTGTCACCAGCGTTCAACCGCTGGGCCTACTTTGACTCGGTGCCCTCCGGTTTATTCCCCTCACCGGTGGCGGTTCCAATTGGGAAGCGGGAATACACGTCTTCCGCCACCGGCTTGCCCAGTTGTACCGGAACGCAGGCCGAAATCTTCCCCTTCAGCCTGGCGCACAGCCTTTCCGCTCCCTTCTTGCCGAATGACGGCACCGATGTCACTAAGAACCGGTCGCCGGAGAAAGTATCAAACTTGCCGGCGCGGAACAGCCACGTGGTGTCCGCAATGGAGTTGTGGATCTCCTCCTTTGCGACAAAGGCTGTGGATGAGTCCTCAAACATGCCCAACACCGCGAACCACGGTTCCGCGTCCAACCATTCGATGAGCCCGGCCCTCAACAGGAGTTTTCTGGCGTCGTCCCACTTGATTTCGTGAAATTGGCCGTCTTTCAGGTCGTAGATAATGGGGCCTATCCAGGTTTCCTCTTTGGTGGGCTTCTTGGGCAACAGCTCACAGGGGCGTTCGTTGGAAGTGCGCTTGGTTTCTTTCTCCAGGTTGACGTGATACACAATAAGTTCCACGTCCTGGTCCCAGTCCACATCCAGAAACGCCTCGTAGCTGCTCTTCTTCTCCGAGATTTCGGCGCAATCAGTGGAGCCCGTGCGCATGTATCTCAGCTCCACGGCTTTGCTCACTTCACGGTTCTTCCAATCGAACCAGGCAAAAACCATATCTTCCAATGAGGCTTCCACCGTCCCCGGGCCCTTCTGGCTGGCGACCCGGTGGCCCACAGCAACCGGCCGCCCATCCATCCATCTCAGCCCCCAGTATTGCAGCTTGCGTGAAACTTCTCCCACGTCACTGGCAAGGGCGTCGGCAGCGCGCTCCCACCCCAGGTGAAAGACCGGCATGAACAGCCATTTGTCAGGGACCCAGTCCAGCAACAGGACGAAATAGTCTGCCTGGCCTTCCCGGCGCTCCGGGCCGCCTGCGAAGACCACCAGCAGTTCGTCCCCCTCGTCCTCGTCCATGTCGTATGGAACGACCTGCACCACCGAGAGGTTCTTGATCTCGCCGCGCCACGGGTAGGCCACCAGGTAGGTGTCCAGGTAATCCTGCACTTTCTTCACCACTTTCTTGTCGAAGCGGGCCGGTTTCATCTTGTGGCGTTTCTTCATGAAGACGTGGAGCTGGTGGGCCTGGTCAGGCAGCGGCTCCCGCGGCCTCGAGTTGGCCGGAAGTGACAGAAGCACAAGGCTCACTCCCAGCAGAAGACACGTCAATCGCTTGAAGCCGCGCATGGATCCCTCCCTAGATAACTGTATGATCTTAACAGGACTGGGAAAGAATTCAAATTACGGGCGGATCATCGATTATTGCGGCTGGGTCAAACTCCGGCTGGGGCGGGTCTTCCGGATCCTCGTCGCTCATGGGATCCCGGGTGGGCGGCGGAGGATCTTCGGGCTCTTCCGTAGGTTTCAGATCCGGCTGGGGTGGCTCTGCTACCGGCTCAGCCCCGGCCTTGTGGATGCACAGTCTGCGGCTGGAGCCGTCGCCACTGCTCTTCGTGGCCAGATCCGCCATGCCTGCGAGGGCCATGTGCACCGTCCGCCGGTCCTTGGCCGACATGGGAAGAATCCATACCGGCTCTCCCGTCTCCAGCACCCGTTGGGCCAGATCTTTCGCCATCTTCTCAAGCTTCAGCACCCGCTCTTCCTTTTCCCCTTCCGCGTCGATGACGATGCGGTAGCGGGGCGGGAACCGGTTGACGATCTTGTTGGCAAGGAATTGCAGCGCCTCGATAACCCGTCCTCGTCCGCGACCCATCCAGTCGGGAAGCTGGCCCGAAAGAGTCACCGAGATCTCCGCTTCTTTCCGTACCGCCTTGACCTCGGCTTCGCCGCCGACGATGCGGACTACGTCCGCCAGCACGGTTTGCGCCTGAGCCAGCTTCTGTTCGAACACTTCCTCGTCCACTACCTGGGTCTCCATCGCATCTTCATGGCCCCGGCGGGAGCGGCGCTTCCGCCGGCTGCGGTCGCCCCGGGAACGTTCACGCTTCTGCCCCTTGCCTTCTCCGGAGCGTTTCTGCTCCGGCTTGGCGTTCCGTGCTTCCTCGGCCTGCGGTTCGGACCCGGCTTCCGGCTCCGACGCCTCCTTGGGCGTGGCCTTGGCCTTGGGCTTCGACCTCGGCTTTGGTTTCGATTTCGGCTTGGGTTTGGGTGCTGGTTTGGCTTCGGGCTCCGGTTCTCCTACCGAGACTTCCACCGTCACCGTCTGGCCCAGCATGCCTAGCAAGCCGCTGGCTCGGCTGACGATCTTGTACTTCACGTCAGACGGAGATAGGGACAGCACTTCCGCTGCCTTTCGGACTGCGTCTTCCTCGCTCTTTCCGGTAAATTTGACCTTGCTCACCTAAATCCTCCTTGTTCTCAAGCCGCTGCCTGGGGCCGGGCCGCGCCGAATTTGCGGCGCAAGTAGTACTGCTGGGCCAATGACAGCAGGGTGTTCACGAAAATGTAAAGGTTGAGTCCGCTGGGAAGGAACAACATGATGACGGTAAACATCACCGGCATGAAGTACATCATCATCTTGGCCTGAGCGGAATCCATGGTCGTTGGGGTCAGCTTCTGCTGCCCGAACATCGATATGCCCAACAGGATGGGCAATACATAGTAGGGGTCCGGCGCCGATAGGTCCTGAATCCACAGAGCCAGCGGAGCCTGGTACAACTCTACGGAAGAGTAGATCGTCCGGTACAGAGCGATCCATACCGGCATCTGCAGCAGCATGGGCAGGCAGCCGCCTAGCGGGTTGACCTTCTCCCGCTTGTACAGATTCATCATCTCCTGGTTCATCCGCTCTTTGTCGTTGCCGTACTTCTCCTTCACCTGGTCCATGAGCGGCTTGAGTTGAGCCATCCTTTGCATCTGGGAGTAGCTCTTCTGCGTCCAGTACAGCAAAGCCAGTTTTACCAGGATGGTCAGCATTACGATCGCGAAGGCCCAGTGGGGTACCAGCGAATGGAACCATCTCAACACGTGCAGCATCGGCTTGGAGAGAATTCCCACGATCCAGAAGTCGATGGTGTCTTCCAGGCCGACTTCCGCCTCCTCGAGAAAGTCCACATCCTTGGGGCCGATGTAGAATTCGTAGAGGTACAGGCCGGCTCCGGTGCTGCCCGACATATCCCTCAAAATGCTCAGGTAGAGCTCCGCCTTCCCTTCGGGAAGAGATTCCCTGGCGTTCTTGAAGGCCTGATCCACCTTGGCTGCAAAAAACAGATCGTCACCGGTAACCTGCAGGGCTTTTGACAACTCGCCGCAGCGCATCAGGTCCGCCTGTTCGGGCTGGTACCAGTCAGGGTAGCAACGGGCGCCTTCAACCGGGTCGATTGAGAACGCGTTCATACGGTACAGCGAAGCCTGCACCACTCCGTTGGGATATGCGGTGAGATGGCAACGCGCCTCAGTCAACGCCCGGGCAATTGCAGCCATTACGAAATACCGGTTGCCCACTGCAGCCCACAACGCCTCTCCGGGAGGGTTCACCGCCTCTTCAACGAGGGACGAACCGTCCTCCCGCTCCAGGTCCCCCCCGGCCATGCACAATCCTTCGAGGACATTGGGCGGAGGCGAAAACAGGCCGCCCGTCTCCGCGCCGGTTTCCCAGGCGTACAAGGTCAGCTCCGGCTGGTTGGACAGCGCTTTCGACCCGAAATTGTACAGCGCGACCGAGAGGTTGAGGCGATAGCCGCCATTTAGCCGCCGATAGGTTTTCTCCACGAAGAAATCGGTCTTGTCATCCGATGGGTCGGGCCACACGTACACCACCTCGTCCTCCGTCGCCTTGACAAGGGTATAGGTGGGGTCGAGGCTGTGGATTTCCATCGGCTGGCCCTGGCGGACCTCGCCCGCTTTCCATTCTTTCTGGACCGCCGCGGTGAGAGGGCGTTTGACCTTGCGCTCAATTGGATCGCCCGTTCCCAACTGCCGGAAAGTAATGGAGAAAGGCAGGAATTCAGTGTCCCACGTGGTGACCATATCGAGAGGGCCCACCCTGCCGAGCCACGCCGGGACGCCGGCGGGAAGCTTGCTCTCCTCACGTCGCTCGAATTGCGGATTCAGCAGTTGAACACAAGCCAGAGTGCCACCCCGGCCGGTGAACACCGCCCGGTACAGAGGCCCCGTGTCGTCGCTGACCACCCATTCTGCTCGGCCGGGTTCATCCGCACCGCACTCTTGCGCAGCCAGCGGCGAAGCCGAACAGGTAACGATTACAGCCGACAGGACGATCAGCGCCCAAAACCTTGCCAACATACTGCAACCTCCAGAATCAGTCAGCGCCCTAAGGCACTGGGTCGTGCCCGCCGGAGAAGAAGGGGTTGCAGCGAAACAGCCTCCTCGCTGCAAGCGCCGCACCTTTGACAGCACCATGTCTCTCAACGGCCTCTCGAGCATAATCGGAACATGTGGGTTGAAACCGGCAACTGGGCGGCAACAGGGGCGAAATGGCAACCTTGTAGAATCGCAACAGCCCCAGGAGAACTATCCTAGCCGCTGCTCCCGGAAGTCCCAGAACGAGCTTTATATAGAGAGATGCCTTGCAGGAAATCTCTTTCATATCTCCAATATTCCGGCCGGCGGGAACCTCTTCGCACGATCGCTACCACATCCACAGGGAGCCCGAGTCGTTCTCGGTTCAGACGGAATACTTCCCTGAGGACCCTTTTGGCCCGATTGCGCGCTACTGCGTTCCCGACTTTTCTGGAAGCGATGATACCCAGCCGTGACGACTTCTGGCTGGCAGGAGCAACATACAAGATGAAACTGCGAGTGACGAAACGACGCCCGGTCCTTCGGACCGAAGCGAACCCGCTTGAGGCAATGATCCTGTGCTCCCTTGGAAATCCAAAGCGAACCTTTAGCACCATCTACTTATGCGGAATCTCGACTGCCAGCTTCTTTCTACCTCTGGCGCGCCGGCGGCGAATTATCTCACGTCCACTCTTGGTGGCCATTCTGGCCCGGAAGCCGTGGGTTCTTTTCCGCCGGAGATTGTGCGGTTGATAGGTCCTCTTTACCATCGCTTCCTCCAACGCCTTACGAACAGCGCAATAGTTCAACAAAGCGAAAGGTATTATGCACAACGCACTCAACCTGTCAATCTCTTTTGTGAGGCGGCAGGGTGTAGGCTGTAGGCGGTAGGAAGGGATACGGCACGGACCCCGGGGTGATTCTCGTTGCGCTCAAGGTAGTTCCGGTGACAGAATGGGTAGCGTGCGTTTCGCCCGCCTCATAAATCCGGCCAGGTTTCTGGCTGTGTTCTCAGTCGCGTTTGCCCTGCTGTGGGTCGCGGCTCCGGTTGAGTTTGAGGTCGCACCCGACACCTCCAGGGATATAGGGCTCGCGCGGAACTGTCGTAACGCGGACATGTGCCTGCTGAAAGGTCCTTCCACATCTGTCCCCGAGCTTTATCACGGGGGTCTGTGGATCGCACACTTGAGCGTCTTGGACGGCCTGGGCCTCGGGTTGGCCGGCATCCGCCTCGTGTCAATGATGGCCATCGCGCTGTCGGTGGCTATGGCCGCGGCCATGGCCGCACGTATGTTCGGCTCATCAGCCGGACTGGCGGCCGCGGGGCTGAACCTCTGGTTCCTGGGCCAGTGGCAGGCGGCCGTCAACGCACAATGGAACCCGACCCTCGTGCCTCTGCCCGCCGCCGGCCTTTTCTTCTCCACGATGCTGGCAGTCGAAACACGCCGGCCGCTCTACTATGTCGCGGTCGCATTCTGTCTTGCGCTGCTCATCCAACTGCATCCGGTGACTCTGGCCTTGCTGCCGCTTGCCGCCGGGGCATGCCTCGTTTTCCCGCCTGCGCAGCGCAAAGTCGCAACCCTCCTCGCAGCGTTGACTGTCTTCGCCGCATCCCTGGCGTCCCTCTCCTGGGATGCGCTGGTCTACGCAGTCGCAACGCTGGGGGCCGGCCACGCACACGGCCCGGCCCCGGGACCCCCGCCTCCCGCGGCGACCCCGTTCTGGCCCTACCTGCTGTGGAGCACAGTGTGCGCCGCCTTGTTCTTGTTTGCCACCCGCACCGGCCGCGGACCCGCCGGCGGTGCCGGCGCCAAGACTGTGGCCGCACTTTCCGTCGGCCCACTTCTGCTTCTGGTCGTGCTCGCCGCAGTTACGGGCCGGCATTCCACGTCCTACTACTTGCTGTTCATGTTGCCCGCCGTAACGTTGCTCCCTGCTGCCCTGGTCGATGCGGTTTGGCGGGAACAGATAGTCGCCCGGCTCCCTCGACTCCGCAGGGTGCCCTCAGCCCCCGGCCTCCTGCTTACCGGCCTGGTCCTTGGGGCTGCCCTGCTGAGTTTGCCCGGGCCGGAAGCGCCGCCCAAGTTCTATTCGTTCGGCGAAGCGGAAGCCGTCGCGGCCAGGTTGCCCGAATTTGGCGTAGACACCTACGGTGAGGCAGTAGCCCATGTGCGCTCTCCCAACGTGTTTCACCTGCTTTCCGCACTGCAGGTCTACCTTCTCGACCCGGAGCAAGAAGAGGTCGCGGGCACGACAGTGCTGGTGGTGAGAAGCGCCACGCAACCGCCCCCCGAAATGTTGCCGGGGTGGCAGGCTTTACCCTACGCAGAGAACCGCTGGCTGTACCTCGCACCCTGGCCCGAAGCGTTGAATTGGAGCGAGTTTGAGGTCGCCTACGGTGACGGACAATTCCGGCCCGCGGCTTCGCACCTCGACCGTACCCACTCCGAGTGGGGATACCCCCAGCAAATGGGGTTGGCCGGGCCCCGCAACTGGAAGGAATTCCACGTCCGCACCCGGCTCGTGGTCCCTTCCGATGGTGCGCTGGTGCTGGAGCCTTTCGTACCCAACCCGGAGCAGGGAACCTCTGCAAGAGTGGTTTCGGTGACCGGAGTCAGCGTTCTGGAGGCTCTGCCAGCGGCCGCGGCAACCGTCGCACCCGGGCAAGCCGGCAAGGTGGGGCGGGTGAGGATTGCGTGGACTTATCCCGGAGTATATCCTTTTCCCGGAATGGTTCTGCCCTTCGTCGCAGAGTATGATCCCGGCGATGACAGGCTTCCCCGCATAATCGAAGGAGTTGTTCCATGACGTCAAGCTACGCAGCCTTGTTGTTCTCCTACGCCGCGCATGTCGCTTGCCTGCTGCTGATCTGTGCGGCATGCCTGGCAGCCGGGAAAGGAGGAAAGGAGTAACGTGGTCGCCATGGAAAACAAATTCCGCACTCGAGTATCCACCGCCCTGGCTGACTCCTACCAACCCGCGGTGGTGCGACGGAGTCTGGCCGACCTGCTGCAACCGCTGGGTGGAATGGAGAACTTCGTCTCACGGGGAGACGTGGTGCTGATCAAGCCAAACTTTCTCCTTTCCAAAGCGGTTGCAAAGGCAGTGACTACTCATCCGGAAGTAATTCTGGCCGTGGGCGAGGCCGCGCTGAACGCCGGTGCGGCCAAGGTGCTGGTGGGAGACAGTCCGGGATTCGGCTCAGGCCTCGGAGTCGCGCGCAAGATCGGTCTGTCAGCACCGGCCCGGGAAACGGGGCTCGAACTGCTGGACTTCAACCGGGCAGCCGTGGTGGAAAACCCCGACGGCATCCGTTACAAGCGCTTCGAACTCGAGCGAACCGCCCTGGAAGTAGACAAGATCATCAACCTCGCCAAAGTGAAGACCCACCAACAGATGTTTCTTACCCTCGCGGTGAAGAACATGTTCGGGTGCGTGGTCGGGGTGCGCAAAGGGGCGTGGCATTTCGAAGCGGGCAGGGACGCCGAGATCTTTGCAACCATGCTCCTCGACCTCCACTATCGACTTCGTCCCGCCCTGAACATCCTCGACGGCATTACCATGATGGAAGGAAACGGCCCCGGCTCCGGTGACCCGAGGCATCTCGGACTCCTCATGGCGTCCGTAGATGCTGTAGCCCTCGACCGCACCATGTGCGAGGTTCTCAGCCTCCCCCTCGACCGTTTTCATACCCACGAGGCGGCCCGCATCCTCGATGTCGGAATCCACGACCCCGCGCTAATCGAACATGTAGGTGCGGACCCGGCAGCACACAAGATTACCGGAGTGAGCCACCCCCTCATGGGACACGTGGGCGATTTCTACTCTCCCCGTTGGGCCCAAAGACTCACCCGCCGTCTTGTAGAGGTACGCCCGGTGGTGGACAAAAAGACCTGCACCGGCTGTGGAATCTGTCACCAGCAGTGCCCGGCCGACGCTATCGAAATGCTCCCTTCCGGCGAGCGCAAGACCGCCCGCATCATTCCCCCAACCTGCATCCACTGCTATTGCTGCCAGGAAGTCTGCCCCGAAGGCGCCATCTCACCCCGCCGCGGTCTCGCCCGCCGCCTCATCCGCAAGGCGAAGTAGGCCCGCATCTCGGCAACTGACCATGCTTGAAGATACCGATGACAATGGGGTATGCTGTGCGCAGACACAAAGGGAGACGGGATGGGCGAATGCGACATAGGTCTAATCGGCCTGGCGGTAATGGGAGAGAACCTGGTGCTCAACATGGCCGGCCGCGGGTACTCGGTAGCGGTGTACAATCGCACCGTGAGCAAGGTGGACGAGTTCGCGGCGGGGCGGGCGGACGGCAAGAGTGTCACCGGCTGCCGGAGTGTGGAGCAGTTGGTGGGGACTTTGAAAAAGCCTCGCAAAGTCATGATGATGGTCAAAGCGGGCCGGCCGGTTGACGACCTCATCGAGCAACTGCTTCCCTTCCTTGATGACGGGGACGTGGTAATCGACGGCGGCAATAGCCATTTCTCGGATAGCGAGCGTCGCAGTTCCTATCTGAAGGAGAAAGGGCTGCTCTACATCGGAACCGGCGTGTCCGGAGGGGAGGAAGGAGCGCTCAACGGCCCTTCGATCATGCCGGGCGGGGCGGCCGAGGCGTGGCCCCTGGTAAAACCGATTTTCCAGTCCATTGCGGCTGTGGCTCCCGATGGCTCTCCCTGTTGCGAATGGGTGGGGAACGGTGGGGCCGGCCATTTCGTCAAGATGGTTCACAACGGCATCGAATACGGCGATATGCAGATGATCTGCGAGGCCTACGCACTCATGGATCGAGTGTTGGGTCTGTCTCCCAAGGAGATGGGCGAGATCTTCGGCCGCTGGAATGACGCGGAACTGAACAGCTACCTCATCGAGATAACCAGGGACATCATGGGGGTCGAGGACCCGGAGACGGGGAAGCCTCTACTGGACGTGATTCTTGATACCGCAGGTCAAAAGGGGACCGGCAGGTGGACCAGCCAGGCAGCCCTGGACCTTGGCGTGCCGGCCCAGACAATTGCGGAAGCGGTGTTTGCCCGGACCTTGAGCGCTTTGAAAGAAGAGAGGGTCGCGGCTGCGGAGAAGTTGGGTGATTCAGGCACGCGGGTCGCTGACGACCGCTCCGGTTTTGTGGCTAACATCCGTCAGGCCCTGTACGCGTCCAAGATCTGCTCGTATGCCCAGGGATTCCAGCTCATGCGGGCCGCGTCTGAGCAGTACGGCTGGGACCTGAAATTCGGGGAGATTGCTTTGATGTGGCGTGCCGGTTGCATCATTCGAGCCCGTTTTCTGGATGTCATCAAAGAGGCGTTCGACGCAACTCCCGATCTGGCCAACCTTCTGCTGGCGCCGTATTTCGTGGGTGCGGTGGAGGAGAATCAGTACGGCTGGCGGCGGGTGGTGGCCCGGGCAGTTTCCATGGGAGTTCCGGTTCCCGCGTTCTCCAGCGCCCTGGCCTACTACGACGGGTACCGCAGCGCCCGGCTCCCGGCCAACCTGTTGCAGGCGCAGCGGGACTACTTCGGTGCCCATACCTACGAACGTGTGGACAAGCCTCGAGGGGAGTTCTTTCACACCGATTGGTTGGCTGAACCCGAAGGTGAGTGAGCGTCCGTCTCCCCCCCCGGTCTCGAAAACTCTAAACGATTTGGGTGTTCTCATTGCATCGGAATCGACGTGTGCTAACATATGCCCGGCTGCAATAGCGTTGGCGATTTCGGAGGAAAAATGGAGAGGGGCATATGCCCGGCCTGTGAGTCTACTGGTCCAGTAGGCGGCGCCTGTTCGCAAAAAGCGTGCATGAAGTTGGGCTACCACCACATCCCCGTAAGCTATTTCGAAAAGCTGGGGGACGGCACGCTCGACCCCGTGATCGGGCGCAACGTCGACGAGTATCTCATCGTGTCACGGCTCGGCCGCGGTGGGTTCGGCTCGGTCTATCTTGCCTTGCAGCAGCCCATTAACCTTCCTTGTGCGCTGAAGCTGATTCACGAATCGATGGAAGGGCACCCCAACGCACAACCGTTTCTGCAGAAATTCAGGGCCGAGGCTGAGGCGCTGGCGAGGCTGAACCACCCCAACATCGTTCGACTGGTTCGCTACGGCACCTTTGATTGGCGCCCCTACATGGTCATGGAGTTGGTAGAAGGGCAACCGCTCCGCAATCTGATTCACCAGCACCGGGTGGACAAGGGCCTCATTCCCCGGAAGATCGTGGAGCACATCGTCATGCAACTGCTCAACGCTCTCGGGGCTGCCCACGCCGAGCGCATCGTGCACAGGGACATCAAGCCGGAGAACATCCTGCTGCAGCCTACCGTCGGGGATCCGAACTTCGTGAGAGTGGTCGACTTCGGCCTGGCCAAGTTTGTTGCCGACGGTTCTCGGACCAGCATCATCACCGGCACCCCCGACTATATGCCTCCGGAGCAGGTCATGGGCGTGAACATCGGCCCTGCTTCAGACCTGTATTCCGTGGGCGTACTCATCTACGAAATGTGGACCGGGCTGAGGCTTTACGAAGGGATCCCCAAGGAGAAAGTGTTCATGGTCAAGGTTGAACCCGGCCATGATCCCGTTTCCCGGGTGCGGCCTCAGCGGCCGGAGCTTTCGCCCGCCGAATGGGCTTTTCTCGAGCGCGCCCTCGCCTGCGAACCTAAGGATCGGTACGCCAGCGCGGCCGACATGTTGGCTGCCTGGCAGCGGCTGGGTGATACTTGCATCGTACCGCCCGTATCGACTCGCTCCACCATGGACGCAGTACTCCCCGATGGCACCGCCGCATACGTGGACGAAGAGCCTTCCGCAGCGCCCGAGACGCCGGCGACGCCGCGCTCGGCGCCCAAGCTTAGCACCGGTCTATCCGTTGTGCGTGGCTCCAGGGGGCCTCTCTTCTGGGTATCGGTTGTGACCGCGGCGTTGCTGCTGGCCGCGGGGGGGCTGTTCATGTTCGGAAAGAAGAAAACGACGAACGGGCCTGAACCGCCGGCCGCAGGATCGGCGGCCGCAGCCGATGTTCAGGTGCGGGCAGAGCCTGACGTGAGCGCCCTGCCGGACGTGGCGGCGGCCCGGGAGGTAGCAGCCTCTCTGGATGTGGTGCATCGTCCGGAGCAGGCAGGTGTGCCTGAGGTGGCAATCGTAGCCGAAGTGGCCAGACAGCCGGAGGTGTCCGTCAAACCAGATGTGCCGGCTGTGCAGGAGGTCGCCACGACGCCCGAAGTTGTCGCACCACCCGAGGTGGCCGCGCCGGAGCCGGTGACGGTGACGGTGAAGAGCCACCCGAAGGGTGCGACGGTGTGGCGGGGCAGAGAGAACCTTGGCAAAGCGCCGGTTGATGTGTCTGTGATGCCCGACGAAACTGTGCGGTTGAGCTTGAAACTCAAGGGACACGTCACCGAAAGCGTAAAGGTTCGGGCGGGGGACGGCGCCCGGACCGTTCGCCTCGAGAAAGTGCCGCCGCCTCCCGACGAGGATGGGGAGGTGAAAATTGTGGTCGACTCGTCGCCTCCGGGGGTGTTGGTGAGCGAAGGGGGGACAAAGTTGGGCAAGACGCCTAAAACCCTCCTGGTGAAGCGGAAGGGCAAGAGAAAACTGACCTTGAGCCGGGCAGGCTACAAGACCGTTACCGTCACGATTTCAGGAAAAGGCAAAAAGAAGATAAAGGTGCCGATGGAAGAGGATTCCTTCTAGTCACCGAACCCGTCGTACGCAAATCCCACTCCCAGCTTGAATACGTAGGAAGAGCGCTTGGCGAGCGCGGGCTCGAGGTCCTGGCCGATGATCTCAGGTGCGCCCAGAACGTAGTAGAACTCGGGGTTCACCACTATCATCTTCCAGACCCGCACTGACACTCCGCCGCCGAAGGGAAATGCCATTTCGTGATGCTTCTCGGGGAGCAGCATGTGGTCACGCTTCTTCGCAGTGGCGAAGTTGTAGTAGTACTGTGCTCCCGCACTACCGTAGATACCCACCATCTGCTTGATCGCAATATTGAGGAAGAATGCACCGCCGCCGCCGGCCGCGTTGTGCGGAGCCAACGTGCCCTTGGGGTCAATGGAAACGGGGACGCGATAGGCTCCGAAGAAGCGCATGTCGAAGTTGATACCGAAGACGCCGCCGGCTCCCAGGCCGTTGGGAACGTAAGCGACGCCCATGAGAAGGTTGTCACGGGTGAAATGCTGGTTGTTGTCCGGGTTGTCGTGTTCCACCATGGCGGGAATCGACTCCCATCCCAGGAACGCGGAAACGAAAGAATCGTAGTCTGCCTGTGACCGTCGCTTCCGCGGCCGATCGTCCGGATAGTCGGTGAAGCTGTCACCCTCTTCCAGTCTCTGCAATTGGGCGGGTAGGAGCACAAACTGTGTGGGGGGGATGTTCACGTCGGCCTTGAACTTGCGAAAGCCGTCAGCCTCAATGACGACGTTGTGGAGGCCGGGCCGCAACTCTACTCTCTTGACCGGAGTGAGGCCGATCTCCTTGCCGTCTACCCACACCCGCGCCCCGGTTACCGGTGTTTCCACCAGTAGCCGCCCGGACTTGTCCGTCTCTTTCAGCGCCGCGTTAATGAGCGCGGTCTGCTGTTCTTTCAACTCCACTTCGGTGACGTAGGGCACGTAACCCTCGGCTGAAACGTGCAGGCGGTGCTTCCCCGGTTTCAGGGGGAGGTCTGCCACCGGTAGCACGCCTACCGGCTGGCCGTCTACCACCAGCGTCGCGCCCGAGACAGGGCTTTCCACCGTGAGTTTGCCCACCTTCTCCAGGCGCACGAGTTGCACGTCCAGCACGATCCGTTCGCCGGCTCGCACCTCACGTTCCTTGCCCCACTCTTCATAACTGGGGTGAACCACACCAAAGGTATGTTTGCCCGGCTTGACGCCGAATTCTCTGAGACTCCCCTGGCCCACCACCTCACCATCTACGTAAACCCACGCCTGGGGCTCTTCGATCTCCACCGAAATGGTGGCCATCTTCTTGCTCTCCGCAGCCGAAGTCTCCACGATCTTGGAGAGCACCTGCACCCGGGCCGTTGCACCTGCCCCCAACTCGCCGCTCAATCCCGATTGCAGCGCCTTGAGGTACCACTCCACTGCCGCGGCCCTTTCCCCTTTCTCCTCCAGAACCCGGGCCATGTTGTACATGACCACCGGCTGGGGGTCCAACTCCATTACCGTCTTCAATTCGTTGATCGCTTTGTCGTATTTCTTGGCCAGGAACGCAGCCTTAGCGGCCTTGAAGTGCCAGGTGGCCTTCTCCCGCGGGTCCGGTTCCGCTTGCGCCAGGGCGGCTGCCGGCATCGCCAGACAAATTGCTGTCGTCAATACCCCGATGACTTGGGCCCATCTCCTCACTTCTGTTCCTCCCGTGCTGGTATATGACTCATGGCGTGCTCGGTCAAGGCCGTAATGGTCAGGCTGGGGTTGACGCCCAGGTTAGCGGGCATCATGGAGCCGTCCGCAACGTACATCCCCTCGTATCCGTACACCTTGTTCTGCCCGTCGATGAAGCCGGTTTCAGGATTCGGCCCGATGGGGCAGCCGCCCAGGATGTGCGCAGTGATCGCGGTGTTCAGCATGATCTCGTTCACTGCATTCTGGGGAATGCCGCCCATCTGTTTGGCCAACTCCCTAGTCAGCGGCTGAGCCTGGGGAATCGTGACCGGCGCGACCTCGTGCTTGTTTTCACGCTCCGACACCAGCCCCTTGGTGAACGGCCACCACCAGCGACGCTTTCTGAACACGCGGATGCTGTTGTCCAGGGTCTGCATTACCAGCAGGATCACCGAACTCCGGGCCCAGCCGAAGGGCCAGATCACCCGCAGGAAGTCGAGGGGGTGGGTAATCGCGTTCCACAGCCACTTGAACGGCCGGACCAGCGGGTGGGAAACGTCGGTCTGGAGGGTGGAAAGAAAGCTCATGACATCGGAACCGCGAGGGTATCTTACCGGCTCAACATGGGTAACATCGTCGGGGTATACGCTGGAAGTAATCGCGATCCCCTCGGAATAGTCGACCTCCTTGCTGCGCGCGCTGGCCCCGGTCAGCGTCTCGCTGTTGGTGCGGACCCTGGCGCCGAGAGTGGGTGACAGGCGGGAAAGGGTCCCCTCTTCCCGGCACTTGAACAGTAGCTTCAGCGTTCCCAGCACGCCGGCCGACAGTACCAGGTTGGCTCCTTCGAATGTGCGGCGACCGCGGTTGAACCATGACGTGGTGCGGTGTGTGTCGATGAAGTAGCCGCCGCCCTCGCGCTCCCGGATGAGGTCGGCAGTTGTCTCAGGAAATACCGTCACCCCTTTCTGCTCGGCCAGGTACAGGTAGTTCTTGTCCAGGGTATTCTTGGCGTTGTGGCGGCAGCCTACCATGCAGCCGCCGCAAAAGTGGCAGCCGGTTCGTTCGGGGCCTTCGCCGCCGAAGAACGGATCGGGCACGGTTTCCTCGGGTTCCCCGAAAAAGACGCCCACGTTCTGCATGTGGAAAGTGTCGCCGTATCCCAGCGTTTCGGCAGCGTCCTTGAGCACCCGGTCGGCGGGGGTCATGCGTTCGTTGCGCGCAATCCCCAGCATGCGGCCCGCAGTTTCATAGTGGGGCGCCAGAATCGACTTCCAGTCCGCCATGTCGGCCCACTGTGGATCCTCGTAGAACGGATCCGGCGGCTGGAGCAGGGTGTTGGCATACCCCAGGCTGCCACCGCCGACACCGGCGCCACTGAGAATAAGCACATCGGACAACATCGTGATGCGTAAGATGCCGAAGCAACGAAAGCCGGGGGCCCAGAGATACTTGAATACGTTCCAGTTGGTATGGGCAAAATCATCAGCACCGTAACGCTTACCCGCCTCCAGCACCGCCACCGAGTAGCCCTTCTCCGCAAGCCTCAGCGCACTGACACTGCCACCAAAGCCGGAGCCGATAATGACGTAGTCATAGCTGGGGTCTGAACCAACGCTCATGCGTCGAGTATAGTGCATTGTTGCCGCGCAGGGAAGCGCGGCCGCAAGGTGCGTGCGGGAGAAGAACGCACGATCAATTCTCGCAGTAGCCGTCGAGGTAGATGGTTATCTGTCCGCCGTTGGACTGGAGGCCGCCCCACAGCAGGTGGGTCTGGTCCAGGGCGAAGGGCGTGCAGTTGTCGAGGAAGTCGCAGTTGGTGCCTGAGCACCCCACGTTGGACACGTCCCCGGCCACGATGGTGACCAACTGCTCGGCGCCGGCTATGGAGTAGTCCACCGCACAACCGTTGCAGCACGGGTCCTCAGGAGTGCACTCAGCCAGCGTACACATGGGGGCGGCCCCTGCCACCACCACCTCCTCCAGCGCTACCAACGTATCGTCGAAGGCTTCCGGCTCCGCCAGAATGGCCCCCAGCGGCACGATGGCATAGGATTCAGGAGGCGCACACCCGCCCTCCTGGCAATACAGCAACACCTGCTTGCCGTTCTCCAACCACTCCTCCGACACCGCTTCATCACACTCGCCGGGACACTCGTAGGTGCAAGTGTAATCGACGATTTCCTCCACATCTCCGCAGAAAACATGCTCGTGCCACAGGATGGTAATGACGCCCTCACTGCATTGGGCCTCGAATCCGCACTGGAAGTCGGACACCTCCAGGCAGTTGTCCGGGTACATGGGCGGCGATTCGCAGAAGATGTCTTCCGGCACGTCCGACTCATCGGGCCAGATGTCGTCTGCGTCGGGTTCGATGGAGTCCGTCTCAGGGTCAACCGCGTCGGTGAGGTCCGGGTCGACTGCCTCCGGCAGCAGATCTTCGGGCAGAGGCTCGTCGGCATCCTCCACCGAGTCTATCCCGATGTCAGCACCTTCCTGCACATCCGCAGTTTCAGCAACGTCGCCAGATCCGCTCGTGTCGGCTCCGCCCCCGCCACCGCACGCAACCAGCAGCAGCGTCGCTGCACACCAGACCGGCAGTGTCGTCCGCTTCATTTGGGCCTTTCTCATCGCGATCTCCCTCAGTCTCGATTTCCTGAACCGGTTAACCCTACCGATCGGGATTGTGGGAAGCAAGCGCTTGAGTCACAGCCACAGTTAGCCTAAACTCGGCCCGTACCCGGGATAGGAGTTTCGACATGCCTTATCACTCGTTCGCGCCCCTCGTCTTCGCCCTGCTCGCCATTTCCGCATGTGCGAGTCAGGGCGGAATCACGCCCATCCACCGCCTGGATTCCATGGACCGGGAATGGAAGATCGCCGGTGACGCGTTGGCCGTCGAGAGATATCGCCAGGGCTTGAAATCAGGCATGGCGTTCATCGCTTCACAGCCCGATGTATTTCCAACCAAAAAGGTCGCAGACGGCCGTATGCTGACCCGGGAGCAGAAGCAGGTACATTGGAACACCTGGAGCGCCATGCGAGACTATTTCATGGCGCTGGAGTCCATAAAACAGTATCACGCCAAGTTCATTCACATCGAGGACGGACGGATGAGGCGCCGCTGTTTCAGCGTCCACTACGCCGCGTTTGCAGCTCAATACCGGTTTGCACTGGCCTACATATCCGCCCTGGACCCGGATCCGTCCATAGACGTGGTGCTCAACGAAAAAGTGCCTGAGCTTTCGCTGCCGAAGGGCACATATGCCGGGTTGAAGTTCAGGTTTCTCAACGTCGGTACGGCCTCGCAATTCGCGGCCCTGGAGACCGTTCGCAAAGCCTATCCGGCGAAGCAGATGGATGTGCTGAAGAAAGGCCTTGAGGAAGACACCGCGTTCATTTGGGAGATGGGCAAGGGGCGCGGCCACGAACTGACCTTCAAAAACGCGCTCAACGTCGTCAAAACTGCGGGGCAGACCGCGTGGTTCCCTGTGCAGGCAGGGGTTTCCGAGTGGATGGGGGACACCAAGGTGAAGCGAAAGGGGCGTTCCCTGGTCAGCCCTGAACAACTGGCTGAGTTGCAGCCGGACCTGTTGCCGGGGGACATTCTGTTCGAGCGCCGGGAGTGGTACTTGTCCAACATCGGACTGCCCGGTTTCTGGCCCCATGTCGCTCTGTACCTGGGGACCAGCCAGGAGCGGGCCGCATTCTTTGGGGGAGACGAAGGCACCGCGGCCTGGGTGCGAGAGCAGGGTGAGCCCGACGGCGATTTCGAGGCGCTTCTGAGGCATCGCTACCCCGAGGCATACGAGGCTGGCCTCGGGCAGGACAGCCACGGCGATACCCACCGGCTCCTCGAGGCTGTGAGCGAAGGCGTGATCTTCACCTCCCTTGAGCATTCCGCCGACTGCGACTCTCTGGCGGTTCTTAGACCTCGACTGGAGAAGTGGGAGATCGCCCGAGGGATATTGCAGTCGTACCATTTTCGTGGCCGGCCCTACGACTTCAACTTCGACTTCCTCACCGACTCAGATCTTGTTTGTACCGAGTTGGTATACAAGGCGTTCCAGCCCACCGAAGATTTCAAAGGACTCAATCTTCCCATCGTGGATGTTCTGGGCCACAAAGTCTCGCCGGCCAACGATGCCGTGAAGCAATTCGACAGCAACTACGGGACCGACGCACAGCAGTTCGACCTCATTGCGTTCTTTGACGGTTACGAAAAGGGGGGACGCGCGGTCAAATCCACACTGGAAGAGTTTCGCAAAAGCTGGAAGCGGCCGAAATGGCACGTGATGGTGCAAGACAAGCCTGAGGAAGGCGAGCCATAAACCCGGGCGGGGAGGGGTATCCAATGATTCTCAAAGATTCAGGAGGAGACGGGGGTAGGCGACTGCCGGCAATGGCGCTGGTGACCGTCGCCGTGCTCATCGCCGCGGTTCCCGTGCTGGCCGCACCCGTTGTTCTGGAGGGTGAGACGTGGAGCGCCAAGGGCACCGCCCCCGACGCGGCCGTTCATCTGTCCGGCGGGGAGTTGCACGTAACCTACAAGGCAGGTTCTGCCCGGTATGCGGTCTTCGATTCTGATGGCAACGTCTTGTCCGACGTGTCTGAAGGTTGGGACGGGGTGGGCAACGGATGGTTGTTCAGCAACGGTGTCGCGGTAGAGACCTCCGGAGTTCGCCACCTGGCTTATTGCGTTGAATTGGGTGGCTGGATGATGGATGGCTACCTGGCAACTTACAAAGGCGGCGGCGGTTGGGGACCGCCCTTGAAAGTGCAGTCGTCCAAGGAACGGGGCTATGCCCCGCAAGTGGCTGCGGACAGTGCGGGTGCCACGGTTGTCATTCACGAACTGGAGGGTAACGGGTAGTGGGTCAACGCCTACAGAGTTGTCGACGGCTCGATTGTCGGGGAGAGCATACAATTACTTGCCTCAAGAGTGGATGATCGGTTTGACATCATCTCCGGTCCCACCCCGGGTGAACGCCACCTGTTCGTCGGTCTGCCCAACCCCGGCGGGAACATATTGTATGCTCACTCAGCCGATGGCGGCCAGACGTGGACAGGGCTGGGCAATGTTGAAGCCGAACCGTGCAACGGCCGGGTAGGGCAACCCGACGCGGCGGTGGGGCCCGACAACCTGGTTCACCTCGTGTATGGCTGCGCCGCCGATGCGGACGTCGGCGGGCCCTCGGTCCGCTACGCCAGATTCGAGGGTACCGGCAAAGTGTTCGACACTGTTGTGACCGCGCCGGATGAGTTGACCGGCTGGCACCTGAGCCTCGGTATCGGGCGTATCGCGGTGACGTCCGGGGGCACCGTGGTTGTGGGGTACCTTACAACCGACGGAGGCGAATTTCGGGTGACCTCGTCCGATGATGGCGGCTCCTCCTGGTCGCCGACTCAGAAGGTGGCGGACAAGGGAGGCGATGCCGAAGGGCGCAACGCACCCGCCATGGTGGCCCTGGGCAACAAAGTGTTCTTCGCCTACAGCGATGGCGGCAACGTCCACCTGGTAAGAGGTGTGGTAAGCGATTGCGATCCGCAGTGCCTGGGCAAGGTCTGCGGCGACGACGGCTGCGGCGGAGCTTGTGGCCAGTGCGCGCCTCTTGAGCAGTGCATTGAGGGCCAATGCGAGTGCCTCGACGACTGCCTTCCTCCACCACCCAAAACCTACCAGGCTCAACGTCTCGCAGTCAGCGTGGATGGCGATCTCTCGGAATGGGAAAGCCTCCCCTCGGTCGCGCTGCAGGCTCCGGAGGATTGGGTCGGACTTGCCGGTGAACCTCCGTCAATTCTGGACCTGTCGGCCGACTTCAAGGTGGCCTGGGATGATGGAGTGATCTATGTCGCGGTGGACGTGCACGACGAGAACCACACCTGTCCATTTACCGAAGGTGACATGTGGCAGGGAGACAGCGTCCAAGTGGCTGTTGATGCAGCCAACAACAAGAGCGAATTCGGCTATGATGGAGACGATTGGGAGGTCGGAGGAGCGCTCCTCAACGGCGTCGACCCGGCCGCGTTTTGCTGGCATGTGCCCGCGGGCGAGGAAGGCTGCCCCGTGGACCGGGCGGTGGTTCGGGAAGCCAACTCCACTCTCTACGAACTGGCGATTCCAGTCGCAACCGGAGCAGCCGTGGGGTTTAGTCTCATCGTCAACGAAAACGACGGCGGCGAGCGGGTAGGGTGGCTTGAGTGGACGCCGGGCATCGGCGAGGGCAAGAACCCTTCCCTGTTTGGAATCGTGGAACTGGTGGAAGGCGCAGCACCGCCGGTGGAACCGGGAGAAGACACTGCCGGAGAAGACGTGGGTCGCGTCGACGATGATGTCTACGTGGCGGAGGATGTCTCCACCGGCTTTGTCATTGACGCGGGCGGCAGCCCGGCCGACACCGGCGGAGCAGTGGCTCCCGGTGACCTTGTTCCCGGCACTGTGGAGTCGGTGGTTTCGGGCGGCAAAAAGGGGGATGGTGGGTGCAACAGCAATGGGGCCGCCCCTTCACCCGGCTACCTCGTACTGCTTACTTTCCTGGGTCTGGTCGTAAGGAAATTGCGCCGCGTCTGATAATCGCAACGCAGAACAACGAGAAGAGCACAAACGCAGCCGGAACTGCACCGGCTTCCGAGTGGCCGGCATTACAGCCGCCTGAGTTCTTTCCCAGCGCCTGCTCCGGCGCCACGGTCACCGGCTCGACGCTCTCGAGAGACCCGCCGCCGCAGTCAAAGATCTCTTCGACATGAACCGGTTCGGGGTCCGGTTCAGACGCGTCAGGCTCACAATCTCCGCACGAGCCGCCACAGCCGTCGTCGCCGCACAGCTTGCCTTCGCAGTCGGGCATGCAGCAACTGCCGTGCAGGCAAACGCCGGGTGGTTCGCACGTACAGTCAGCGGAGCAACTGGTGCAATCCTCGTCCGCGTCATTGCACTTACCGTCCCCGCAATAATCTGGTGGGAAGCACCCACCGCACTCGGTGAGGCACCGGTTGGCGCACAGTTCATCCCAGTCCATGTCGCAGCACCAGGAGTCCTTCTCGCATACACACTCCTGGCACTTGCAGCCGTTGCAACCTGGCAGGCGCCAACCCCAACAGCCATCGTTCAGCTCGCACATCCCCTCAACACAGCCGAACTGCTCGGCGCAATCTCCGCAGGTGGAGAAACAGCCGTCGTCTCCGCACTCCCGGCCGTCACAGTCGGGGACGCACTCGGACTGACATTTGAGAGTCAGCGAGTAGGGTATCGGTGGACCCGGGTCCTGTTCCAACAGGATGAAATACTCTACCCCCTCCGAGACGGGAAACGAGAGGTACTCTACACCGGACACGAAACAGGCCTCAGCCGCGCACGCGCCCTTGGAGACCATCATGTATAGGAGCTTTCCAGCCTCCGGAGCCAGCTCGAGAATGATCTGAGTATCCGTTTCCGCGGTGAACTTGTACGCCGGCTCCGGAGCAGGGAACTCATACTTGGTACACGGATACGTCGTGTGCGTGTTTACCCCTTCCCCCGCCTGACCCTCCACCGTGTCACCGCACTTGAGTACTTCCCCGGCTGGGCAGGTGGCAACCTGCTCGCATGTGCCGGTAACGCCGCACCACTCGCCAGCCCCGCAATCTCCACACCAACCCCCGCACCCGTCGGGGCCGCAATCCTTACCCTGGCAATCGGGTGTGCAATCGATGCACTCGAAGCCCACACAAGACTTCCCTTCCGCACATGGAGGGTCACACAAGGAACAACCCATGGGGTGCGCCCAACTCGGGTCAGGCAGCGGCTCCTGGCCGCAGTTGTAGCCCTTGCCCGATGACCAGCCGCAAGACGGGCTCAGCGCCGGACAATCGATGCAGTAGAGCTCTCCGCCCTGGCAATAGACAACCCGCCCGGATGCGTCGCAACAGCCGTAGTAGTCGAGACTGCCGCAGTCCGCGGCCGAAGGGACGTTTGGGCCGAGGCAGGTCTCCGGGTAGGCCGCCAGCGCCGCGCCGCTGAGCGCAAGCTGTATGACCATGGCCGCAGCCGGTCCCAGGAGTCTGATGACCATTCTCCCTCCGGGAGTCATCATACCTGGAATCCAGCTTCAGCGGCAAGCTTGCGAAGGGTCGCAGCCGAGTTGACCGCAGAACGCTTCGACGTCAACTCCATGCTCCAGTACGCGTCCACTGCGCATTCCGCAAGGCCGGGAATAGCCCGGGCAAAATCGATTTCACCCGTACCCAACTGATCGTGGTCGTCACGCCCGCCCCGGTTGTCGTGGATGTGCAGCACCTTTATCCTGTCACCGAAACGGCTGAACAGTTCTAACATCTTGACCGTGCGTTTCTCTACGGGCAGGTCACGGTAGATGAGGTTGTGGTGACCGAAGTCGAACGTGACGCCGAATCCGGGGCTGTCGAAGTGGCCCAACAACGCGTCGAAATGCTCCAGCCGTCCCACAAAAAGCGGGTCAACGTTTTCGCAGCAAATGGTCACCCCCTTGGGGCCCGCGAAAGCCAGTAGCTCCTCATATGAGCACAGCATCATGTCCCAGAAATAATCGCGGGAGTACCAGGGCCGTAACCCGGTGGGCAAGCCCGGGTGTACCGTAATTGCATCGCACTCCAGGTCGCACGCGAGCTCGATTTCCCGCTTCAACTGGCGAATCGACTCGGCCCGCGTGTGCTCGTTTATGAAGCAGATATTCAGCGACCCGTACGACGCGTGGACAGCCATCTTCAGGCCCCGTGAGTTGGCTAGTGCGGTTGCCTTTCGGCGCCGGGACGGCGTGAGCACGTCGGGTGTCTGCTCCAGGTACTCGGGACAGAACTCGAACAGGTTGAATCCCATGTCCGCCACACCCCTCACCATCTCTTCGAACGGGGGGAAACCGCCGCCCCTCATGCAGAAAGGGTCCTGGTTGATCCCTAGACGGATCATGGGGTCTCCGCACCAGGCGTGGCACCGTTCTTCTTGAGCAGTTTCGAGGTCTTCGGATGATTACCCGTGGTCGCCAGATCAAGAGGAGTCTTGCCCTCCTGGTCCTTGGCATTCACCACCGCTCCCCTCTTTATCAGCAGTTTAACCATGCGCGTCTCGCCCGCGGCAGCGGCCACGTGCAGCGGTGTGCGCTGCCCTTCGTCCACCGTCATTACCTCTGCACCCTTGTTGAGCAGGCGGGCCGCAGACTTGGCGTCGCCCGAGGAGCACGCAGCCAACAGTTGGCGATTGAACACTCTGACCTCGTATTCCCGGGCCGTCTTCTGTGCCGCGGAGAGCTGCCGGGCCACCTTCTTGCTGCCCCGCCGCTTGGCCATCTGCAGCGGCGTGCGCCCGTCCAACTGGCGGGCAGTTGCGTCCGCACCGCTATAGAGAAGGAAGGGCACAACCTCAGCGCGGTCCACAAAGGCCGCCCAGTGCAGCGCGGTGGCCTTGAGCGCATCCCCGGCGTTGATGGCCGCACCAGCGTTTACCAGCACCTCCACCGAAGTCTCCACGTCGGGAGCAAGGTCCCACTTGTCAACCCCCTCAACCGGCGGGCACTTGCCGAACCTGGTCGCCAGGTGAAGCGGAGTCATCCCTTTCGCATCCCCGACGTCGATTCCCGTCTTCGCACCCGCTTCCAACAGCTTGCGAATCAGCCACGGCCTGGCGCAATAGGAGGCCCAGTGCAGCGCCGTGCGGCCCGCCCGATCCTTGGCGTCAAGCCGCGCGGACTTCTCCAGAAGAAGCGCTATGGTCGGGCGGTGACCCGCCATGGCAGCCAGAATGATTGCGGTCCGCCCGTCCTCCGCCTGAAGGTCGATGGGAACGCCCCGGGCGATGAGCAAGCCCGCGACGTTGTAATGCCCGCCCACAATCGCGAGGTGCAACAACGACTTCCCGTCCTCGCGTTGAAAACCGATAGCCACGCCGTCGTCAATGAGCCGGGTGGCCTCGGCCAGTGCGCCAGCCTCCACCGCCAGCATGAGTGCCCGCTTGGGGCCGGTGGGCTTCTCGCCGGCAGAAAGCGGAGCAACCGCCGAGAAGTACACGGCCAGCAGGAAGGCAGAAAAGTGTGCCCCCACCACCCATCTCTTTCGGCTATCTATCTGCATGTATCACACCTCCCAACATGATCTTTCTTTTACCTTAGCTGGTGCGGTGTTCTTTGTCCACGGCGATTGAACTCGGGGCCGGGTCCGCCTATCTGCGCGAGTAGAGGCGATAGCCGTCCTCTCTGATACTGCTCATCGCGTACCGGCCCCCCGTCCCCTCAGTTTGTCGACGAGCAGAGTGCTTGTTGAACGACACGCGGTCCGACTTGTCCAGCGAGACTAGCTGTTCATACTCCTCGGGACTGATGAGCCGACGGCGCGCCTCGATGGCTTCCCACATACCCATCTGCTCGATTGCCTTGCCCGCACCGGGGACAATCGTGCCGCTGAACGCGACCATGGTGTTGCCGCTTCCGTAAGAAAAGAGCAACACTCGCTTGTTCTCGATGCCGTTGCCCAGACGTCTGTATTCGTCCGCAAGCAGGTCTCCCAGGCATAAGTACAGAGAGCCAGTGTACAGGTTGCCGATTCGACGCACCGCATTCAGACCCGCGGACAGGCGCAGACGATCGATCTCCTCGGCCACCCGCTCAGCCGACATTCCGCGCCGCTGAACCAGCAACTCCTTCATGGCCACTCCGGGCATGGAGTGGAAAGGGGCGTGGAGCACCACGTAGTCAACCGCGTCAAGAAAGTGCTTACCCTCGGGGCGCAAAATCAATTCACTGACCAGAGCCTTGGACTTGAAATCTTCGTAGGCACCGATGAGCGCCTTTTTGTAGCACTCCACGGAGAAACGTCCCTTCACGCTCGCATAAGAATTACCGATGGAGCGGAAGAAATCGTCCACACTGGTCGAATAAGTGCCAACCAGGCAGTCGTCGATGGCCAGCAAACGGGGATCCTTCTCCACCAGCAGCGCCACAGCCCCCGCACCCTGAGTCAACTCGGCAGTGGTCCCTTCTTCGTAGAGAGCCACGTCACCCATCGTGACGATGCCGGGTGCGGAAACCCCCAGGCAGTGGTCGGTGGAGCGAAGGTGGGACAGGGTTCCCAGCAAAGCATACGTCCCCCCCGCACAAGCGTGTTTCACCTCGTAGACTGACACGTTGGGACCGATCGACTCACCGCCCACTTCAACCAGGCCCTGGCAGTAGCTGGTCACCGGCTTGGCGTAATCCTGGGGGGTCTCGGTTCCGCAACAATAGTGGCGCACAGACGAGGGGCTCACCCGTGGATTGCGCTCCAGCAGGCTGTGAGTTGCCTCGGCCACCATAGTCACCGTGTCTTCGTACCAGTCGGGAATTCGCATTTCAACCTGACCGGTGTACGTGATTGCACGTTCCAGCTTGGTCACCGGTCCACCACGCGCGGCCCGCAAGCTCTTGAGGCCTGCAAGCTCGATGGCCGGGGCCGGTACGTAGAACGCGATGTCGCTGATACCGAAACTCGTAAGCCGCTTCATTTTACTCTCGCCGTAAACGTCAACGCCAGATAAGGGGGCACGAAAGCCAACACGTAAGGTACAAGATAAGGAACTTCGGTGCAGTACATAACCAGCAGCGTCATGAAAAATAGTGCCGCCGGGACTCTGACCAGAAGCGGGATGAGTCCAACGCGGTTTCCGGCGCGGGCGCGCCATGCTCGCCACGTAAGGTACAGGCCCGCCGCCCACGCAACACTCGCGCACCCCCAACAGGGAAGGGAAACGTTTACCCACCGCAGTGCAAACCACCAGGCTGCCAGGAGCAGCAGGTGGCAGCCGACCAGGCTGATGGGGATGGCCGAAAGGTCGAACCACAGGTTTCGACCTTTCCTCTGGTTGCGGGAAAACACCGCGGCGCACAAGGCTGCGAACAAGGCCCAGCCCAGGATGCCGATGGGCGGTACGTTGAACACGCCGGGCTCGGTCCAGCGCCAGAGACCCGCCTGGACAGCTACCGGTTCAATGAGGGCGGCGTCGGTGAACACCAGCGCGCCCGCGGCCGGAACGACCCACCTGTTGGTGCGGCACAAGCGGCCGGCCAGGTCGCCCGCAGAGTGAATCACCACCGGCCAGATAATCAGCACCATGAGAGGCACGCTGCCAACGAATATGCTCCAGTCGGCGTGATACGAGTAGAAACCGTAAAACCGGATGCAAGTCTCTTCGCACAGCCAGGCCGCCACCGCGGTCACAAACAACCGCACCAGGAACCTGGCTCGACCACTTGTCCGCCCCCCGTCCCCGCCTTTCGGACGCCCCCCGTCCCCGTCTTTCGGACGCCCCCCGTCCCCGTCTTTCGGACGCCCCCCGTCCCCGCCTTCCAGGTGCAGTCGTACCGAGATGTAGGTGGCGACGATCAGGAACGCAGCGATTTCCAGTAGTAGCATGGTTCAGGCTCCGGCGCCGGGAAGGTCCAGGACGATCCAGACGTGGTAGAGAATCAACAAGGTTGCACCCAGCCAGGTGACTGCGATGCAGTGGCCCGAGGTGACTCCTCTTTTCAACGACCATTTGCAGAAAAACAGATTGAGCAGCGGGGCTGCGGCCATGATGAAAATGCGCCAGGGGACAAGGCCGGTGGCGTAGCCGGTGACCAGCACGGCTAGAGAGGAAAAAATCAGCCCGTCGATGATGCGGACTGCTGCTGCGGCGCCGTGGACGACCGGGTACGTGCGGACCCCTTCCCGGCCGTCGCCCTCGACGTCGCGCAGGTCGTAGAACACCTCGTAGCTGAGTTCGAACAGGATGAAGAATCCGGCGGTAAAAGCGATGGTTGCCGTCGAGATGCCTGCCGGGAAGTCGGTCAGCCCGTCCTGGCTCCATTTCGTCGCCAAAGGGTAGCCGAAAACAGTGAGCATGAATCCTATGGCCGAGGCCGTGTTCTTCCAGAAATACAACTGCTTGATCCGTCGCCCCCCGGGAAGTAACCGCCAGTTGTAGGCGAGTCCCAGCGAGTGGTAGGCGATCCTTAGCGGCGTGACCGCAGGGTTGAGGAAATGCACCACGACAAGGGACCCGAGCAGCAGGCCGAAGCCGATGATGAGAAGGGCCCGGCGGTTGCGAGCCACGAAGTCGGTGCCTGCAATCTCGTTGGCTTCGTCCTCGGGAAGGTCTACCACGCGATTCAGCAGGTTAACCACGTACCAGTCCAGGGCGCAAACCGCGGTCAGCAGCCACGGATATGCGCCCAGGAACAGCCAGCCGAAAGTGAACAGGCCGAGAGCTGCAATCACGACGATATGGAATCGGCCAACGCTCATGAAGAGCGCGGCCGCGTTTGAAACTCGGGTGGCGGAACGCGACGTAAACATAGCCAACCTATTATCCCAGCCTGCCGGCTGGGTCAATTCGTTTGGCCCTCTTCACCTTTGGTACCGGTTACAGTATAGTGTCCCCAGTTGATTGCAAGTTGGTTGGAGGAGTAGATGAAAAGTCGAGTGACGGCTTTTTTCCTGTTGTCGTGCGCGGCGCTCTATGCCTGTTCAGGAAGCGGCAGCGGTGACGCCGGTGACGTGTCGTCGGATAGTGCTGGAGACGTCGCAGACGTCGCAGACGAGGCGCCTGATGCGTGCCGGCCCGAAGAGGCGGAACTGGTGACTTTGCTGTCCCAGTACGAAGTGTTCGCGGGCGAAACCGTGACCGTCAAATGTGCCTTCGAAGGGTGCGACGACTGGACCCCGGAAGGAATGGACTTCCTGGTGGCAGGCGAGAAGGGAGAAGACTACTACCTCGAGAAACACTCGGTGACCTTTGAAAAACCCGGCAAGTACGAAGTAGCTTGCACCTTCGAAGGGCAAAACGGGGAGCTTCAAGATGTCACACCCGCCGAGATCGTGGTGCTGCCCGGCGTCCCGGACGAGATCGTGACCAGCGTCTCTGTGGACGAGGTGAAGGCGGGTACCAAGGTGTCGGTGGACTGCAGCGCGTTTGACGAGTTCGATAACCAGATCTACGGTCAGTTTATTGTGGCCGTCGTCCCCCAGACCGGCGTTTCCATCGCAGGCACCACCTTTACCCCCACCATCGTCGGTGAGTACGAAGTCGTTTGCGTTCTCGATGGGTTGCACGCGGGTGAGTATCCGGCGTCCCTTGACGTAGTCCCCAACGTGCCCGCAAAGGTTTACACCGAACTTACGGAAGACGTGGTCACCGCCGGCGACTCCGCCGGCTTGACCTGCCGGGCCACCGACCTGTGGGAAAACAAGGTCGCAGGCTTTCCCATGGTGGTCGCAGTGCCGACGCAAGTTGAGCTGACGGGACTCACCATCGTCGCCTGGATTGTTGGCGACTACGAAGTGAAGTGCGTGCCACAGGCGCTGGACTGGGGTCTGTTTTCCCTCTACCCGGCCATGCTTCACGTGGTACCCGCCACGCCCGCCGGGATCGAACTCGAGGTGGTCCCCCACAAGCAAACCTACAAAGTGCTGGACAAGATTGTGCTTCAGGTTTCCGTGGTTGACGAGTTTGGAAACCTGGTCCCCGACGCTGAACTGCTGCCGGTGTCGGTGGAGCCGGCCGAAGGGGTGGTGGAACTGCAGCCGTGGAATTTCAAATTTACCGAGATCAACCAGTACTTGTTTGTGGTGAAATTTGCCGGCCCGCCCCTGCTTCAGGCTGACACCGTGGTGGTGGTGGACGGTGTCGGGCCGCTGCTGTCCGTAGATTACCCAGAACGCGGCGCTACGGTCGACGGCGCGGCCCAGGTGTCGGTAACCGGGACTGTGAGCGACCAGGTCTCCGGCCTTGAGTCGTTCGTGATCAACTCAGTTCACGTTGAAGTCCAGGAGGATGGCGAATTCACACATCCGGTGGAGGCAGTTCACGCGCTGAACTTGCTGGTGGCTGAGGCGGTCGACCAGGGCGGCGAAGTCACCAGAACGGTGCGGTCCTTTGCCTACTCCGACCAGTATTACTCTCCCGCGGGAGACCACGACGAGGCTTTCATCCCCGAGGCAATGAGACTCTTCCTTGCAGAGAGTTTTGTCGACGACGGCGACCATAATATGACCGAACCCGACGACCTTGCGACTCTCATGGAACTTGTTCTCAAGTCCCTGGACTTCGGCGCCTTCATTTCCAACCCGGTCTACGACGCCAACAACTACAAGGTTTTCGTCAAGAACATCCAACTCAATTCGCCTTCCGTACAAATGAACCTCATTGAAGGCGGCATGACCATTAACTCCGCGTTTACCAACTTCCAGGCCGATGTGGACGCGGTTGGTTCGTGCAACGTGCTGTTCGTCGATCTGTGCCCCGACGTTCACGGTCAACTGACCATTGACGAGATTGCGCTCTTTGCGTCCCTCCAGGTGGGGTTGGACGATGACGGCGCCCCCGTGGTCAGCGTATCCGAGTTGGTGTTGGGTGTGGAAGATGTGAAACTCGACCTTCAAGGGTTGGCCGGGAATCTGCTACAGCCTATCGCCAACGCAGTGATTGCAATGTTCGAGCAGGATATCCAGGATGCGCTGAAGGACCAGTTGGAAGGTATGCTCCCGGAGTTGCTCGCAGACATCTTCTCCCAGTTTCAGTTGGATGAGACCATCACCGTCCCCCCCCTCGTGGAAGGGGGTGCGGAAACCTCGGTAACGCTGGAAACAAGGTACTCCGTTCTGGACGTGAACCCCTCCGGTATCGTGATGCATCTGGACGCCCGGGCCTATTCCCCCAAGAAGGTGGTACACAACCCGTTGGGCTCCATGGGCCGGGGGAGTTGTGCGGGGCCTGATGCCGAGCAGTTTGAGCTGAACCTGGACCACGAAGTTGCCTTTGCCTTCTATGACGACTTTCTCAACCAGATCCTCTTCGCCGCCTGGTGGGGTGGGGCGCTCAACGTCGAATTGGGCCAGGAGTCGTTGGCCTCCATGGCCGAAGAGTTGGAGGGCTATGGCATTACTGAACCGACTGTCTCGCTGGATTACTTCCTCTCACCGCTTATCTCCGACTGCAACGAAGATCAGGCGCTGCGCTTCGCAGTCGGTGATGTCTACATGGTGGCCAAATTCAAGATGGTGAACCAACCTATTTCGTTGGGGATCTTCGCTTCTGTTTCGGGCGACGCCTCTATCGAATTGGCCGAGGGAGATGAGGGACCCGAGTTTCAGGTCACTGTCAAAGATATCAGCGTTTTCGAGTATGAGATCGTATCTATCACTGAAGGGTTTGAGAACCTGATTCCCATAGTGGAAGAGTTGGCCGCCGAGGAGTTGATGGAGGAGGCGCTCGGCAAGCTGGCTGGTACCACAGTGGGTGGGTTGGCTTTGCCTGAAATCGACATTTCCGCCTTGATCCCCGGGGTGCCGCCGGGCACGAAGCTGTCGGTACTCCCGCAGCTACTGGAACGGGTCTCCGGATTCACCCAGGTAACGGGGACGGTGGAATAGATGACTTGAAGTTTGAATATTTGGCGGATATATTCGTTCTCAATCGGATCTCCGGCCGCGATGTATTTGGATCGTTGCCGGGGATTGCGATTTTTCTCAAGAGGAGGCACCTGATGAAATGGGCAATGGTTTTGGCAACTCTCGGTATGTTCTTCGCCGCGTGCGGCGGTTCCGGCGACTACTACGGAGACAACGGCGAACCGAAGTGGGTTATTCGCGGCAGCGGAGCCTTTGATGAAGGCGGACAGAAGATCTTCTACGGTGTCGGCATGGTAAGCGGCATCGCCAACCGGGCGTTGGCCCGTTCTACTGCGGAAAACCGGGGCCGGGCCGAACTGGCCAAGATCTTCCGGACTTACTCCGCGTCAATGATGCGGGACTACATGGCCTCCACCACTGCCGGTGCCATGGACGCTTCCGCCGAGGAACAGCATGTCGAGCAGGCGGTCAAGACCTTCTCGTCCGCCACCCTGTCCGGCGTCATGATTGTCGACCACTTCTGGGATCCGGCAGACGGCACGGTCTATGCGCTGGCCAGGCTCGATCTCAAGGAATTCGGCGATTCCCTCGAAAAGATGAAGCAGTTGGATGCCCAGACCCGGGATTTTGTGCGTAAGAATGCGGAGAAAGTGTTCGATCGCCTGCGCGCGGAAGAAGACCGTCACTAGTCGACCCGCAATCTCAAACCGTCGGAATTGCACATGAAAAAGCTACCGGTCATTCTTGCCTTCTTCTCAATCTGCCAACTTGCATGCTACGCGGGCCCCACGGGACCGGTGGTGCACCGCACCTCTGTTTCCGAGGAGATCGACCTCTCCGGCCAGTGGAACGATGTCGATTCGAGGTTGGTCTCGGAGTCCATGATAAAGGACCTCCTGGGCAAGCCGTGGATCGAGGAGTTCCGCGGCCAGGGCGGCGGCAAGCCCAGCCTCGTCGTGGGCCGGGTCGCCAACAAGAGCCACGATCACATTCCGGTGGACACTTTCACCAAGGATCTGGAAAGGGAGCTCATAAACTCCGGTGAGGCCACCGTCGTCGCGTCCTTTGCCCAGCGTGGACAGCTCGACGCGGAAAAGGCCCACCAGGCCAAGGCGGCCTCACTGGAAAGCCAGAAGGCCATGGGAAGGGAGCTCGGCGCCGACTTCCTGCTGGTCGGCCAGGTCAACTCCATCGTGGACCGGGCCGGAGGGCTCACCGTGAAGTACTTCCAGATCGAGTTGGAGCTTCTGAACATCGAATCCGGCGTCAAGGCATGGATGGGGCAGAAGAAGATCAAGAAGGTCGTGGAGCGGTCCGAGTGGGACTGATAAACGGAGGCGAGTCTCATCTTGAGAAGGCGCATCCAAACCTCCTTTGAATTCCTCCTGACTTCCGGGTTCCTTTCTCTCCTCGCTCTTCAGCTATGCTGCGGCGGCAGCGTTGACCAGCGCTACTATCGGGAAGTCGACCACGCCTTGCGCCATGCCGAATCGGGCGAAGCCGCTGAATTGGTGAAGGAAGCGGGAAGAGAAGTCTACGGGGACCGCAACCGGTTATTGTATCACCTGGACCTTGGTTTCGCCCTTCACGTTTCAGGCAACTTTGCAGCCTCGGCCAGCCAGTTCGAAAGCGCCGACGGCCTGGCCCTCGACCTCTACACTCGAAGCCTCTCCGCCGAAGCCGGTTCCCTGTTCACCAGTGACTTGAATCTCCCCTACTACGGAGAGGAGTTCGAACACATTCTTATCAACGTCTTCAATGGACTGAACTATGCCATGATGGGGCAGCCGGAGGAGGCGCTGGTCGAGGTGAGACGAGCCGACGTGAAATTCCGGGATTTCGCACAGCAGGGTGTGGGGCGATACGGGGGCGACCCGTTTGCTCATTACCTTAGCGGCATGCTCTACGAAAACGCAGGTGAACTTGACGATGCCCTGATCTCCTATCGGCGGGCCTATAAGGCCTACCTGGAGCAAGAGCCGCACTTTCGCGTGTCCCCTCCTCGAGGACTGCTCAACGACCTCACCGGTCTTGCCCGGCGCCTGGGCAGAGAGCTCGAGTTGGACCTGGACGGAATCGAGGCGCCATCCCACGACGGGGGCGGCGAAGTCGTAGTGGTGCACTACGTCGGGCCCGGGCCACGAAAAAAGGAGCACATCGTAGAGGTAAGCCTCGGGCAGGGGTTCGCCATAGTCCAATCCATGGAGATACAAAGCGAAGAACAGAACCAGGTGCGAAAGACGCTGTCCGTGGCCAAGGGGCTGGCGACTACGACCCAGGTGACAATAGCCTATCCGGTGTTCGACCAGCCGGCTCTCGCCTGCCACCAGGGAATTGTGGACATACCCGGCTGCGGCAGGGCCAGAAGTGAGTTGGTGGAGAACGTCTCCCTCATCGCGCGCCTCAACCTGGAAGACAGAATGTCCCGGCAGTGGAGCCGCATTGTCTCCCGCGCCGTGCTCAAGTTTGTCACCGCCCGCGCCGCAGGCAAGTTGGGCGAAAAAGCCTCGGGCAATCAGGGCGTCGGCCTTCTGGTGCAAGTGGTCACCCAGGCCGCACTCTCGGCGAGCGAGTCCGCAGATGTGCGGGGCTGGCACGCACTGCCGGGAAAAATACATATGACACGCCTCGTGTGCCCAGAAGGGGAATACGAGGTGCTCGCAAACCACGTGGGGACCGACGGATACGACAGAGCTGTCCGGAGGTTCCCGGGGGTGAAAGTGAAAGATGGTAAGAAGACGTTTCTACTCGCGGTCTGTTTCTAAAGCCGCCGCGGCCGTGGTCGCGCTGTTGGCCGTCGCTTGCTCGGCAGCCGTTGGAGGGTCGAGCGACCATTGGCTCAACAGCGGAGCCCATCCCGACTATCCTGCCGGCAGGTATGTCGTCGGCGTCGGGTTTGGGGACACCATGAGGGACGCGGACAATATGGCCATGGGAGAGGTGGCAAAGTACTTCCGTTCCGAGGTTGTTACCGTGACCACCGATGAGCACGACTACTCCCAGACCGACGAGGGCGGCGAGACAAAGGTGGTTGAGAAGTTCGAATCCCGTACCTTCGCTCGGGTTCGCGGCAGAGCCGAAATCGACGGCATCGAGATCAAGGACCGCGTTGTGGTCACGGGGCGACATTACTCCCTGGCAGTGTTGGACCGGGTTGGGGCCTCAAGGAAACTCGCCAGGGAACTTGGCAAGCTGCAAATGGAAATCGAAGAGTTTGAGATCAAGAGCAAAGAGGCCAAAGAACCCGGCACCGCAATCAGAGACCTGGCGCAGGCGCTGTTTCTCTCCGTTCGTCACGATGAACTGGCGGCGCGGCTGGCAGTGCTCGACCGCAAAGTTCGGCCCGCCCTGACCGGTCGCGACGACATGGCGGTTCGCCTGCACAACCTGCTAAACGAGCACTACCCCGTGGTGGTGCGTTCCCCATCTCCCGAGCTGGCCGGCCAGGTGAAAGAGGAGCTACGCCGCCGGGGGCTGGTCGTGGTGGATGAAGCCGACGGGGCCGTGGCCCTCTCAGCAGACATGAAGATGGACCAGCAGCCGGCCGAAAACGGCGTCAGGCTGTTCTACGAGGTCTCCTTGTCGGCAACCAGAGACAACGAGGTGCTCGCCCAGGTGAATTGGGCCGAGAGACTGTCGCATCCGGACCCCAAAGCGGCCCGGATGAAAGCCATGTACGAAATTCGCGATCGGGCCGTAGTCCCTTTCGCCGAACAGTTGAGCAAAGCAATCCTGGGAGATTTTTCCACAGAGGAGAAGAGCCAATGAGACGGATAATCATGCTGTTTGCAGCCCTGTTCATGTTTGCCGGTGGCTGCGCAACTACGAAGATCGAAGACGAGTACCCCGACGAAGAGCAGATCCGGGAGAACGCCCGGAAATCCCACGGCGAGCTGGGCAAAGACGAGAAGAAGCACAAGAAGTAGCATACCCTGGGTTCATTCGAGCTCAGCGCGCCAGGTTCCCGCTACTCGTCGAAGCTGAACGGAATCGCCAGGTTGTCCAGGGCAGGAGGCTGGTCGCTGGCAGGCCAACTCTTGAACTCCACCTTGAATCTGAGATATCGGTGGCAATCCGCTTCGTCAGGTGATAGCTGCCACCCCGTGAAGCTGGCGGGGTCGGGCGCTCCTCCCAGGTCGTGAGCACCCTCAAAGGACAAAGTAACGGCAGAGCCCAGACCCGCGGGCTCGAGTTGGGGATCCAGATAGTCGGGGCATTCCACCCCTGTGTCGTAAAACAACGACACCGCGGTGGTGCCGAACAACGCCTCATATGCACCGAGAAACAGTGAACCCAGTTGCTTGTACACGAAACCCAGCGGTGTCGACGTCTCGAAACGGATTTTACCTTTGCCGCCCCTTCCGCCCCGGCCCTGCCCGGGAACGTCCTTGGTGGACGAACATCCGCCACCCTGGGGCAGATATCCGGCTATCCCGCCGATCGCCTCGTAGATGCCGAAGTAGCGCACCGAGGCAGCTCGAACCAGTATCGCACCGCCGCTGCCTCCCCCGCCGCCGGCCCCGAAAGAACCGCCGGTGCCGGCTCCGTCGCCGTCTCCGCCCTCGCCCCCGTTGGAGCGCAACGTGCCGGACATGAGCATCGCAGCCGAAGTCTGCAACAACACCGCGCCGCCACCGCCACCGCCACCGGAGCCCGGGTTGTCACCGGCCACGCTGTTGTATCCCGCCCCGCCCCCACCTGAGCCACCTTCCAGAGGGGTCAGGTCGTCGGAACCGTACGGCTCGCCGCCCGAGGCCTCCTCAGGGCAGCCGCCAACTTGACCAGCCGTTCCGAAGCCCCCTCCACCACCACCGCCCGAGAAAGCCGCACCCACTGAAGAACCTGCGCCGCCTCCCGGCCCCAAACCTTCCCCACCTGCGCCGTTGGGACTTCCTGCGCCTCCGGCGTAACCTCCGGGGCCGCCCATCCCCGCGTCACCGGCAACCGGCGGACCGTCGTTGGTGCAGCAGGCCGAAAAGCCCGTGCCACCCTTGTCTCCGCTGACATCCAGAATTCCGAGGATGTCGACGTTGCCCTGAGAATATATCTGCAGCGGCTGTGAGCCCGAGGCCGTGACTGTCACCCCCTCAGGAATGCTCACGCTGGTGTAGTAGAACGGCCCGGAATCGGTGTTCAACTCCACGTCGACCAGCGGGGCGAATGCGCCGTCGCTGCCGTCTCCGCCTTCGATGGCATCCACCAGTTGGCCCCAGTGAGGAATCGGGTCCGGATCCAGCACTATTCCTTCAGTCAGGGGAATCCCCGTGCGCAATACGATGCGGCCGCCCGCACCGTCTCCTCCGAAGGACTCCTTCAGTTGGTTGCTGTCCGTGCAGATGTTGCCCTTGCCACCGCTGGCGGAAACCAGGCCCGCCTCGAAAACGATCTTGCCCGCGGTTTCCAACAGCACGGCGCCACCTGAGCCACCACCGCCGCCGCCGGAGAAATCGCCCATACCTCCGTCACCACCAACGGCCGTGACCTTGCCTGTGAGAGTGATCTGCCCGCCTGCCCGGACAACGACTGCCCCTCCTCCGGCGCCTCCTCCGGCGCCCGGCTTGTCCACCGTATCGAGAACACCGTTGCCAAACGCGGCCGGGTCACCGGGCGTGTTGTCAAGAGGACCGCCGCCCCCGCCTCCGGAACCGCCCAGAATCGTAGCTAACTCCTCGTCTCCGTAGTCATTCCCGCCGACGCCCGCGTACTGGTTGTTCAGACTCCAGTCGCTACCGTCGTCACCAGGAGCGCCGTAGCCGCCCCCGCCACCTGACGCCACGAAGGTGACGACATCAACAGGTTCACCCGCCTGGCCTCCGCCGGTTCCAAACCCGTCGAATCCGAGCTCCACTCCGCCGGGGGAGCCGTCACCGCCGTCGCCGCCACCGGCCTGCCCCTTCCCACCTGCCGGCGAGTTACCGCCGGCAACGCCCAGCGCGTCCTCGCCATCTCCGCCGTTGGCGCTCAACTCTCCTTCAATCACTACCTCGCCTTGGACAAGCAGCTCCAGAGGCTGGTCGCCCACAGCCGTGACGCGCACCCAACCCGGGATGTTCACCGAAGCAAACTGGTACGGGGAAAGGGAAGTATCCAACTCGATGTCGGCCTCGGGCGCGAAATCGCCATCGCTGCCATCACCAAAACCCATCGCCTGGGGCTTGAGCAAGCCAGTACTCCCCCACTGCGCCGATGTGTCCTCATCATCCTTCATCAGCGCCGTGGTGAAATCCTCGTCGATCGCACCAAAGGAGGTCTGGACGTCCGGCTCCACCACTTCCTGTTCGACCTCCGGCTCAACCGTCACGTCAGGTTCCACCGTTGTTTCCTCAACCTCGGGGGAGATGTCGGGAAATGTGGCCTCCTCCTGTACATCCGGGGGAATCACCGGAGGCAATTCGGACTCCTGGTCACCGCCTGCGTCAAACGCAATATCCGGCGCTGCGTCCGGAAGGGGAGGTGTGACATCTCCGGCCTGATCTGGAGTGACGATGTCCGGCTCTTCGCCGGCGTCCTGGATGAACTTGATCTCCTTGTCGCCGCCGGAGTCGTCTCCGCCGGTGCTGCTGCTCGAGCAGGCGGCCAACAGGATCAATCCGGCCAACGCCGGCACCGCAACTGTGTATCGGGTCCGCATGATACTTGCCCCTTTCTTAGCCGAGGTTGTCTAAGACTACTTTCAGAGTGCCCTTTTTTCCCGCCTGGTGCAACGCTTTCAGCGCGTCCTCGAATGGGAATTCGTGAGTCCTCAACTTGGACAGGGTGTCATAAACGTCTCTCCTCTTCATCCACTCGAGAGCCTTATCCATCGGTCCGCAACGTGAGCCGACGATGCTCACCTCCTGAACCACAACCGAGGCGAGGTCCAATGAAATCGGCGAGTTGAAGGTGGACTTCAGTACCAGAGTGCCGCCAGGAATCAGCCGCTCAAGCGAATGATGAAAGCCCTCTGGCGCGCCCGTGCAGTCCACCACCATCGGGAACGTGCCGCCCGGGTCTCGATGCACGCCCACCCTCCGGACAGCTTCCAGGTGGTCGTCGTGGTGACCCCGCAACGATACCGATGAGCCGCTAAGGCGTAGCACCATTGCTACCAACAGGCCGAGTTTGCCGTCGCCCACCACGAGCACGCGCTCGCATGGCGTGGTCTGCTCGAGGATTTGAAGTGCAGCCGCCAAGGGTTCTGCAAACACCGCATCGTAGTCCCGCCGACCCTTTTCCAAGGGATACAAGTTGGCCGCGGGCAGCGTGAAGTACTCAGCAAAACACCCTTGGCGGGCCTTGATTCCCAGCACCGTCCGGGCCGGACAATGATGCGGGAGGCCCTCGTGGCACAGACGGCACGCGCCGCAAGGGGCGTTGATGTCGCCTACGACCCGCCTACCAACCAACTCCTGGTCCGCAGCCTCAACTACCTCTGCCACAAACTCGTGCCCCGGCACCCCGGCAAAACCCATATAGCCGTCAAGGAGTTCCAGGTCGGTGCGACAGATCCCGGCGACACGAAGTCTGCAAAGCGCCTCACCATCAGTCGGGATGGGTACCGGGATATCGCGGAAGGTAGCTTCCCCCCCCTCAAACCAAACCGCTTTCATCTTCTCCCTCAGTGGTGAGCATGTCCCACTCGTCCGGGGGCAGCCGGGATAGGACAAGGTCTGCGATTGACCGGGTGTGAGCTTCTACGCGGCAGAAGCTCACCCGCTCGTCGTCCACCTGCACTTCAGCCTCGCCTGACAGCGGAGTCACCGCCTCCACGATGACCGAGTGACCAAGACGCTCCTTCGCCAGGCTGATCATCTCCTTGTAGTCCCCCAGATTGAACGCCACAACGCGGTCCGAAGAACCCTTTCGAGTCTGCACCCACGCAGGGTGAACCAGGTCAGAGGTGTAGAGTGGCATCGAACGCTCGGGAACGAGCCCGGCGATCCTAGAGAAATCCTGGAAATCCCGTTCGCCCCAACGGGTGAGGTCGTCACCGATCATGATCACGTCGCCGGCGGTGGCCGCCAATGTGTTGAAGAGCTCCTGCTCACCTTCCTTCAATCTGCTGTGCCGGCGTCGGACCAGCAGGCAGTCGGGGTCCACTTGCCAGAAAAAACGGGCGAAAGGCAAGCGACCAAGAGTGTTGCGGGCCGCCGGATAGATGCCCTTGATTTCTCGGTCGCCGGTAGCAGAAGCCAGCCAGGCAGGAGACTCCCATGAAAACTCCACATCGGTCGACACACGCATCGCGTCAACCATCCCTGCAGCCGGTGCCAGAGGACAGCCGCAGCCCAAAATTCGAGCATCTGCGCCCGCAGCTTCCCGAACGAGAGCAAGGCCCTCACGGAGCGCCTGGAAACGGCCGACCCCGCTGGCATGGCGTTGCGCCCGCAAGGCCGCCGGATAAAGATAGTCGAGCTTGAAGAATCGAAAACCCCAGGACCGCAGTTTGCCAAACAGCTTCACCAGCCACTCCTGGACCTCGGGATGAGTGAGGTCAAGGGCGAAGAATGAGCTGCGCCAGTGCGGATTCCAGCCACCCCGCAACAACCCCCTGCCGCGGTGGAGAAACCACCCCGGGTGCTCAGCGAGCAAGCGAGATTTTGCCTCCGCTATGAACGGCGTGAGCCAGATGCCGGGGGTACGGCCGGTCGCTGATATATCGGCCGCCAGTTGCTCAAGGTTGCCGCCGAAACGGGGCGATGTCTCCAACCAGTCGCCCACCGCAGATTGGTATCCGTCATCTATGAGAATTACGTCAACCGGCTCCAATTCCGGGCGGTTGGAGATTATCCGAAGGGTATCTCGGATATACTTAGCGTTGATGCGCCCCTGCCGTTCGTACCAGGAACACCACCCAAATACACGTTCTCTTGCAGCTCGGCCCGCATCCGGTTGCAAGCCGGCCGCTGATTCGCCGTGCGAGGCGCTTTCCTCCTCGTCGCCGGGAAGACCGCGGTGCTCGAGAGGGAAAGTCCGGAAAGTGCTGGCCGGAATCCGGGACCGACCCTCCTCAGCTACCCGCCCGGCCCACCATTTCAGCAGAATGGTCGCAGTTCGCTCACCCTCCAGATGCCACCCGCCAACCTCCAGTCGGGAGTAGGGCGGCAGCGGAGCGGAGTCAAGATCCGTCACGAGGGTGAACGAGAAACCCTTGGTCTCGGGTTGAAACCGGATTCGCTGAAAGTACCGTTGGTCCGCGGCTCCGGCCAGGACACCCTCGTCACCAATCTTGGCTACGGCCACCATGTCCGATACCGCCCAGGCCTCCCGGCGCGGCACCACAGGGTCCTCCTTCATGCCGTAGATCAAGGGCAGCCGGGGCGAAGGTATATCCGCGGCATCCATATCCACGGCCCCGGCAAAACTCCAGGACTGCCAGCCGTTGCGGAACCAGCTCAGCCTGTCGCTGCCGGTGACCACCCCCTCCCGAAGCGAGAAGTCAAGCTTCAGATTCAAAGAATGGAGGTGGACCGGCCCCGGCGAATCGCTCTCGATACCCAGCGACAAAACCGAGTATTGCCCGATGGCAGGCAACGCAATGTCCAAGGTCACAGCCAGCCGACCTTCGACAAATCGGAGATGCCACCCATCCATGTCCAAGCGCGAACCCACGTCGTCCAATTCGAACGACAATAGCCGCCTCTCACCACCAGTGGCAAACTCAAGCGACAACGCAGCCAACGACGCCTGCAAACCGGACCGCTTGAACTCAAAAAAACACCCCGACCGGATCAGCGTGCCTTCATTCTCATATGTGGTCTCAACCATCAAACCTCAGCGCAACACTCCCGGCAGCACAACACAACCACCCCCGGCTATATTAGGTTAGCCGGCAAACAACTTCAATCCCCGCGTACCTCCGCACAACCAGACGGCCAAAAGACAGGGACGGGGGGCCAGACTTTGCCCCGGAACAGCTAGGGACGGGGGGCGTTAACCTGCCCGAAATCTGCTCTCAATCCGAACCGATGGCCGCACCAAAGGCGATCGTCGACAAATGTCGAT